>NZ_SSDJ01000002.1 GCF_004794465.1 Microbacterium sp. K24
GACACGATCCGCCGCGAGAAGGCGGTCCGCGAGACGGGCATCAACTTCGTCGGCGCCGGGATCTCCGGCGGCGAGGAGGGCGCTCTCACCGGCCCCTCGATCATGCCCGGCGGCTCGGACGAGTCGTGGATCACGCTCGGCCCGATCCTCAAGTCGATCGCCGCGGTCGCCGAGGGCGAGCCCTGCGTCACGCACGTCGGCCATGACGGCGCCGGCCACTTCGTGAAGATGGTGCACAACGGCATCGAGTACGGACCCGTGGAACGCGCGTGGATCTTGTCGTCGACCAGGTGCCGGCGCAGTACCAGGCAGCGATCCGCGCGCAGTGGGTGGACATC
>NZ_SSDJ01000092.1 GCF_004794465.1 Microbacterium sp. K24
GACGCGACCGCCTGTCATCGGGATGGGCAGCACACGTGCAGAGGGAGCGGAGCGATCCGACGAGGACGAGATTGTTTCGTATGGCCTTCCGAATTATGCCATACCGATTAGGCCATACGTAGAAGCGCTGGTCGGGACGCTTGGTAGGTGCCACGCCGGAACGAAGAGATTGAGGCAGAGTGGAGCGCGTACTCCCAGCGCTTCGCGACCTCGCTCCGTTCTGCGCGCGAGCGCGCTGGGCTAAGCCAGGAAGACGTCGCGTATCGGTCCGGCCTCACGCGCTACACCTATCAGAAGTACGAAAAGGGTGAGTCGCGCCCGGGGCGTCCGGCCAATCCCACGTTGAGGACGGTGCTCGCACTCTCTCAAGTGCTCGAGATATCACTGGCTGATCTGGTCCCCGGGGACGCCCCTGATTTTCGAAGCCGTTAGGCCTACGTCAGTCTGGTCGCGGGCCGGAGCTCATGAGAGTGGCCTCCCGCGGAGGGGCATCTGCGGTGACGCTACCCGGTTACGAGTAGAGAGACGGATCAGCGAAGAATCGTGAGGGCCCGGGGGATGTGGGCTCGTGAGTTGCTGTGACGTTGGTGGTTCTTGTGCGGAGTGTCAGCTTCGGGCGATCACGGCGTCTCGTCGCCCCTGTCTGTAGCAGACGGGGCATCCGGTGCCCAAGCTCCGCTGAGCGATTATCGCTCGCCAGGTGTGGCCGTTGCTGCATTGCCAGGCGACGATGCGATTTGAGAAGCGTGTGACCTGCTGCGGGGTGAGGGGGTTGTTCGCGCCCCACTCGGCAGCGAGGTCTGGGCGGAGAGTGGCGAGATCGGTCTCCCCCCGGATAGCTCGCTGACCAGCGCAGCAGGGACAGCCGCTGCCTTTCGAGCGATTGCTGATCGTGGCCCGCCATTTGTGGCCCGTGCTGCACACCCAGGCCACCTTTCGATTTGACGATACGGTGACCTGCGCTGGGGTGAGCTCGTTGCTCGTATCCCACTCCTCCGCAAGGTCCGGTCGAAGCGTGTTCAGGTCCGTCTGTCCTGGGATCGCCCGCCGTCCACTGCAATAGGGGCAGCTATGCTGGCCACCGCTGCGTGAGGCGACTGTTGCTCGCCACGCGTGACCCTTGTCGCATACCCAACTCGCTCGAAACTCCGATCCGCTGGTGACCTCGGTTGGCTTCCGGCCATTGACGCCGTGTGTTCTGTCCCACTGATCTGCAAGTTCGGGATGGACACTGGCGAGGTCGTTGAATCCGGCCAGGACAGATCTGTTGGCGCAGAACGGGCATCCCGCATCACCGCCGATACGGCTTTGGATTCGGGCCTGCCAAACATGGCCGGAGTCGCACACCCAGGAGACGCGGTGAGCTGAGCCAGCCGTGACCTCTGTGGGTTTTCTGCTATTGCTGACGTCCCACTGGGCGAGCATGTGGGGGTGAGTCGTGGCGATGTCATTGAAGCCGACGAGAACGGATCGGTTCGAACAGTATGGGCAGCCCGTGCCTTCCGTGCGGGTTCGCTCATAGATGCCCGTTCGCCAGCTATGTCCGCAAGAACCTCTCCACCACGCCTTCTTACTTGACCCCGGGCTTACCGTCGAGGGTGTCACGCCGTTGTTTCTCACAGGATCCCAGTCTCGTGCGATGTCGGGTCGAACGGTAGCTAGGTCGGTTTCCCCGGGGATTGGACGCGTGCCGGCGCAGTATGGACAGTGGTGATGCAGCACTGTCCGGTTGCGGATAGTAGCTTTCCAACAATGTCCGCGGCGACACCGCCACCTGATGCAGCGGGTGGACCTTGGGCCGGTGTGATCTGGATCCCCCACGTTTCGTCCGGGGGCAGTGTCCCAGTCCGCGGCGATATCGGGTCGAGTAGTTCCCAGGTCGGTGTGTCCAGGCCATACCTTCTGGCCTGTGCAGAAGGGACATCGTGTGACGGCGTAGCCGCGTGTGAAAGGACTCGCTTCCCATGAGTGTCCTTGGTCACAGACCCACCACGCATTCTTCGTAACCCCGTCCGAGCCCCAAGGGTCGCGGGCAGAGCTGTTGCGGCTCCAGTCCCATTCGGTGATGGCCAGCGGGTTGCTTTGAACCCATTTGGGGTACGAGGCTGCGGCGTCGATGATTGCGGCGGGGTCGACGAGGTCCAACGGCGGGCGTAGGGGGGCGAAACGCGTCTTGACGGTCATGCGACGCAACGGACGCAGCCAGAGCACGATGCGTTCGACGAGCACATCGGTCGCTCCGTATGCGGTCCCTATCGTCGCGCCAATGTCAGTACGGAGCAGGGCCGTTGACCGCAGCGTGCGCCATCGCTCCACGTTGTCGCAGTCGGACAGTGCCATGAGCACGGAGACGATTTCGGGGAAGAGCGAGGCGCGGGCAGAGGCTTCTTCGCTGTGCGAGGACTCGTTTGCGATCTGCTGCCAGCTGTCGCGTCGGGTGAGGCGAGCGTTGTCCCGTACCATCTCCCACACGCGGGTGTGGAGTCGAGCGTCGATGCGACCGGCGGCGACCATTCGTCGGAATCTGCGTTCTGCCTTCGCCTGAGCGCTACTGAACTCAACAATCGGCTGCGACTCTGGCGTCGTGCCGGGCCCCGCCCACACAAGCTGACCGGAGTGCCGAAGGCACCAGTTCTCGCGGTCGTGCGGGATCTGCTCGACGTGGTCACCGCCGGCGCAAAGCCGGCAAAGCCACCTCGCAGGGTAGTCCAGAGCCGGATCGGGCTGCGAAATCCGCTTCAGACGCAGGTAATGGCCCGCGGGGCGGCCAGCTGCAGCCTCGATCGTGACCGCAGCGGCGACCTCGTCGGCCCACACCCGCTTAGTGTAGGGCTGGGCGGGGGAGGTGAGCCCTCGCTCGACGAAGTCGAATGGAACCCCTGCGGCCTGACATTGACGGCGGGCATAGGAACGTGGCGTTTCGAATCGGTGCCATTTTGGCCGGATGGGCCACGCCCGGGTGTCTGTCACGCTGCCTCGACCAGGTCATCGAGTTTGATGCGATGCCGGACCGGCGTGGTGTGTCGGAGCCCGTCGACGACCTTGAACAGCCGCTCTCGGGTTATCAGTTCGTCACTTCGGGTGGGGTCGTCGAGAATGGAGGCGACCACGCGCTCGACGATCAACGCGAGAACGGCGAGGCGCCCGTCCGCGGCGGCGTGGAGAGCGCGCGCGTTGCTGGTGAGCGTGCCGCGGACATGGTCGCACAGTGGAAGGTTGCGGTCGAAGGTCGCGACCCAAAGCGTCCACAGTGCGAGCCCGTTGTCGGACTTCAGATCGACTCTGCGGAGCTCGACCATGTCACATCTCATCGTGACCTGCAGGCCTTCACCCTTCCCAAACGCCGAGCCGCTGGCCAGGTTTATGCCGACCAGCGCGACCGTGGCCGACGACTCGTTCTGCAGTGCTTTGATGACGCTCGAGGGCTCGCTTCCACCGAGGTTGTGGGCTTCGTCGATCACGAGCAACTTCGTGCGGTGAAGATGTAGCAACTCGACCGCCCGCCGCCGAAGGTCATCCGTGGTGATACGCGTCGGCAGGGCGGCGGTCGGGGCGAGGAACCGGACGATCTGAGCGAGCAGTGCCTTGCCCGTTGCGTGGTCTGTCACCTCTACCCATACGACCGGAACTTCACCCTTGTTGGCGTAGTCCGGATATCGTTTGGCGTGCTCGTACTCAACCGAGCGAGCAAGAAGCAGCGCGAGTTCTGTCTTGCCGTAAAACATCGGTGCCGAGATCATGAGGCCTCTGCGAGAGTTCTTGCGGCGCGGGTTCGAAGCAATGAGCTTGGAGAGGATACGGGCGCTGAGATCTTGCTCAGGAGTCGGCACACGCAATGTCAGGCGCACGAAGTCGTCGCGGGCCAGGTCGTACAGGTCCCGCTGGCCTGCCGGTAGTGCGGCGTAGTCCGCGAAGGTCAGAGCGGGCGGCGAGAGTGGTAGCGCAGTGAGCGCCTCGCGAAGGCCAGTCAGCGTGGTCTTTCTGTCGTGGTGCAGCGTGAGTGGCTCGATAATCATGAGCGGATCTCTTTCATCGTCACGATGTCGTATGTCGACGAACCCCAATCAATGCCTTCGACGTCAACCGGGTCGGCCCATTCGCGCAGTTGGATCGGGGCAGGTTCGGTTACTGGCGCGTCTGCATCTAGGCGGTTGGCGTGCGTATCGCGGACATGGCGCTTGCGTGCATGCTTATCGCTGCGCGCTCGTTGTTCGATCTCGTCGAGGAACTCTGCAGTCTTGGGGCTCTGATTAGGTTCGCCTGTTCCGAAGCGTTCGACCATTTTCATCTCGGTCTCTGCGGCCATCCACGCTCCTCGGTCATCGATCGCCTGGTCCCAGCACTCGATCCACTTCCCGGTCTCTGGATGTTGAACCCATACCGCATTGGTGTTGTACGGGTCGAAGTGGATGTCGAATTGCCGTGCCTGTAGTGACCCTGCCGCCGCGCCAGTGAGGGAGCGGTTGCGGAGGTCGGCCAGCAACGCCGAGTCGTACCGGCGGTTCTGAAACGCGATTCCTTCGTCGCTGATGATTCGCCGCGCGGTGGGCAGCAGCGCGAAGAAGTCCTCCGCACGGAATGGGAGCTGAACTCCCGGCCCGACGTCGAACAGTGCCGCGTACATCTGGTTCGGTGTCCATTTTCGGCCCGGGAAAAGCGGCGACCGCAGTCCGCTGTGCTGCTTGTTCAGGAACACGGTGGTGACCCATGCATCGAACGCGAGCCGTACAGAGTCAAGGGTGAGGGTGGGGATGTCTCCTCTGCCTCGGTTCACGGCCGAGTTTCCGGTTGATCCAGCCAGCCATGTCGCGAAACTCGTAGATGTGGTGCCGAAATTTCGCTCGACGTGTGGCTTGACCGTCGGAGTGTTCGGCGGAGCCAATACCAGCGAAATGCCAAAGGCGCGGCATGCGGCTTCGAAGGTGGCGGACCGAAAGTCGGCACCCCCATCGATGGTGATCGCATGGCGAAGATCCACGGGATCGCGAGCGAATCATCGTCGAGGTACGGGTTGATCTTCATCATGAGCCCTGCCGGCAGTGTCGCTGATCCCGACAGGGTCGCGGCGGCGGAGCCAGGAATCGCCTTGCGGCCGACGATCGCCCGGGCCAGTAAGAGTGCATGATCGAATCCATTCGGAGAGTCCGCGTGGATTGCCCAGGCCAGAGGAACTCGGCTGGCGACGCAGAAGAGCGCTGTTGCCGTAGGTCGGTAGGTGTTCCCCCTGTCATCCCACACCTGCACGTCGAGCAGAGTGGAGTCGATCTCGCAAACTGTACCGAGCCGATGGGCATTGCCTGAGAAGTACGCCCGGTCGGGGCTGTTGGAGGTGTTGCGGCGGGTCGTCGCCTTGGCGAAGCTATATCGACCAGCGTCGCGCTCGTTGATGTATCCCTGAAGAGTGGTGTCCTTGATCGCGCAAATCGGGTCACCGGGATACATGCGCTCCAACGTCCGCCGCACGAGGGCAGCGCAATGACGGCGGCTGCTCGTGGGCATGTTCACACGGCTGTCGAGCTCGCGGTCGATTACGGCAACCAAACGCGGGTCGGCCTTCGCGATCGCCAACCGCTTCTTGCCCTTCGGGTGCAATCGCGCGTCCACCCCGGCGGCCCCTTCGGATTGGTATGCCTTCCAGAAGTTGAACAACGCCTTCCGCGAGCGACCCAGAGCGGTGCCGGCCAGCTCTTCTACCTTTGACGCAATCCGCTGTTCTTGAGTGGTCTGGCTCGGGTTGTAGAGCGGCCGGGGCCGCGTCGCAGTCGGATCCATTGGAATGCCCCGGAAGACTTCGAGCAGGTGTCTCTCCATGTCGAGTACATCGGAGGGCCAGTCACCTGCCACTTTTCGAAGCGGCGCCTTGGAGTCGCGCCGGGCGGTGCCTGCGTGCGCGAGTAGTTCCGGCATCGACAGGCTGAGCCAATCGTCCGCAGTGCCGTCGAGTCGGAGCCTGGCTTCTTCGCCGCGGCGCACGCCTTCCCAGACCCAGGTTTCTCCCTCGATCTCGACGGTGTCACCGAGTCGAAGTTTGTACTCGTCCGGCATCATGCTGCCCTTCCCTCATGCGCTGACTCAGACGTTGTGTAGACGGTCTCGTTGCTGAAGACGGCGGAGAGATCCACGTGGAGTAGGCGGCGCCAGGCCATGTTGTCGACCCACGCGCAAGCCAGCGGCGGGCATTCTGGGGACACGATCTGGCACAGCTCTCCACGCGGTCGGCCACCGCACGCCATCTCCAATATCAGCGCCTCCATCTCGCGTGTTGGGAGGCAGCGGTCATGGCGCGACGCCGACAAGCAGTCGAGATTGGCTGTCGCCCTACGGTCGCGGCCGGTGAGCACTCGGTAGTGCCAGCCAAGCGTTTCGCACACGGCAGCGGTTTCCTCGAACTGAACACGGGCGGAATCGTCGATCAGATCGGCCGGGCGGACATCGAACAACCCGTAGCTGCCGTCGGTGAACTGCGCGAGGAAGTCGGGAACGTGCCAATGCTCGAACAATCGCGAACCACGTCCGAAAGCCACGGCGAGAGGCTGCGACCACAGGCGCTCCACCTGACCGCCGTAGTCCAGCCAGAGCAATTCCCAGCGTTCGCTCTGGGACTCACACCAGACATGGGAGCGGGTCCGCTTCCAGAAGTACATCGCCGGCGTGGACCGGTGGCGGACCCCCTTCGAAGAACGCACCATCATCGGGTCGATGCTGGCCCAATCGCGGTCGCCCAGATCCGGTTGAACGATCTCGTGCTCCTGGCGGAGCAGCGGTGAACGGTTGGTGTGTTCGTTGGCGTGTGGAACCCAGTGCAGCTCGGTGTGACCAGAGTAACGACGCCGGGTGATCTGCCTGGCGATTTCTACCGGCCGCACTATGTCCACCTTTCGAACGCGAATCACACGTCAGACGCCAGGTGGACCTGTCGGAACCGATCGCTCCTGCATCCACCACGATGATCTGACTGCGTCGGCTCTCCGGCGGGAGCTGCGACGGCTCCCCGTGACACACGGTGTCACGGGGAGCCGATCGTGTGTCATCTAAAGCCTGCTTGTGTCACCTCAACTTGGTTCCGACAATTCGCTCTTGACACGCCCCCCGCTTCGCCCTAACCTACAACCAAATGGTTGTACAAAGAGAACTCAGCGAAGCGGAGGTCGACCGTGTGTTCCACGCATTGGCGACGTCGACCCGGCGCGACATCCTGCGCCGGACGATCGAGCGGGAGCAGTCCGTCTCGACCCTCGCCTCCGAATACGAGATGTCGTTCGCCGCAGTGCAGAAGCACGTCGCCGTGCTCGAAGCCGCGAACCTCATCGTCAAGCGCGCCGAGGGACGCGAGCGGCTCGTCCGCGCGAACCCCGAGATGATCGCCCGCGCCAGGGCGCTCCTCGCCCGATACGAAGAGCTGTGGCGGTCGCGCATCGCCCGGCTCGACGACCTGCTGGCGGAGCCGGCATCCACGCAGAACGAATCCAAGGAAGAGGACTGACATGCCTGTCACCGACGTCATCACCGATACCGACAACCTGACCATGACGGTCATCGCCGACTTCGCGGCTCCCGTCGAGCGGGTCTGGAGTGCCTACAGCGACCCGCGTCAGCTCGAGCGCTTCTGGGGTCCTCCCGGATGGCCGGCCACGTTCAGCGAATGGGACCACACCGTGGGCGGTCACGCCGTCTACACGATGAACGGCCCGCGCGGAGAGCGGTCGTCCGGCTCGTGGGAGTTCCTCGCCATCGACGCTCCGCACCGGTTCGAGGTGCTCGACTCGTTCGTCGACGAAGACGGCAAGCCGCTCGAGGGCTTCCCCGCGCAGCGGATGTCGTTCGACTTCGAGTCCACCGCCGACGGCACCCGCATGGTCACGACGAGCCACTTCGCCTCGGTCGACGCGATCGAGCAGGTCGTCTCGATGGGTCAGGTCGAGGGCATCAAGCTCGCGATGAGCCAGCTTGACGCGGTGCTGCAGGACCTCCGCGACTACGCCCAGGGCAAGGGCACGAACGTCGAACTGCTCGACGACGTGCACGTGCGCATCACCCGCCTCGTCGAGGGGCCGCGCGAGCTGGTCTGGCGCGCTCACAACGAGCCGGAGCTCATGAAGCAGTGGCTGCTCGGGCCCGACGGCTGGGAGATGACGGAGTGCATCGTCGCCACCGAGGTCGGACAGACCTATCGCACCTCGTGGGCGCCGGTAGGTGACACCGAGGGCCAGCCGTTCGGCTTCGAGGGCGAGGCGCTGCTGATCGACGCCCCGCGCCGGTCCGTCAACACCGAGCGGATGATCGGGATGCCGGTCGAGACGCTCAACGACCTGAACCTCTACGAGGAGGACGGGGCGACGCTCATCACGCTCTACATCGAGTACCCCGACAAGGAGACGCGCGACATGATCCTCGCCACCGGCATGGCCGACGGCATGGAGGCCTCGTACGACCGCCTCGAGAAGGAGCTGCTCGCCGTCTGAGTGTGCACAACTCCGCAGAAACCGGCCGATCCCCTGCGAATCGGCCGGTTTCCGCCGTCTCGGGCGCGTTCTGGAGGAGTTGTGCACGGGCGGATGCTGTCGCTCACACCGGCGAGGCGGGATAAAGTGGCGACACGATGAGGATCACGCGCCGCACTCTGCTCATGGGCGCCGGAGCCGGCGCCGTCTCGGTGCTGCTGGCGTCGTGCACACCGGACCCGGAGCCCACTCCGACCCCCACGCCGACTCGCGACCCGCAGCCCCAGCCGGGTGTGCCGGAGCCGTCCGCCCGCCTCCGCAGTTCATGGACCACCGATCCGTTCTCCTACGGCGCCGTGAGCTTCACCCCCGTCGGTGTCCTCGCCGAGACCCGGTCGCTGCTCGCCCGACCGGTCGGCGATCGCGTGTTCTTCGCGGGCGAGGCGACGGATGCCGACGAGCCCGGCACGATGCGCGGCGCGATCCGGTCCGGCGCGCGCGCCGCGGATGAGGTCGAGGACGTCGCGGCATCCGGAGAACGTATCGCCGTCATCGGCGCGGGCCTGGCCGGTGCGACGGTCGCGGCGCGCCTCGTGGCAGCCGACATGCAGGTCACCGTGTTCGAAGCGCGCGATCGCATCGGCGGACGCATCCACTCGGTGACCGATGATGCGTGGCCGATGCCGGTGCAGCTCGGAGCCTGGCTCTTCAGCGCAGCCGACGACGACCTGCTCCGTCGCATGGAGTCGTGGGATATCGGTGTGATCGACCTCACCGGCACGCAGTGGCGCGGACCCGAGGGCGACGTCGAACCCGTCGATGCGCAGCCTCTGGAAGACGCGATCGCGGCCGCGCAGGCGGGTCCGGAGGACATCGCGGTGACCGAGGCGCTCACCTCGGCCGGCGGGGATCCCGATGATCCCTCGACGGCGGCGCTCCTCGCCTACCTGGCGACAGCGACGGGCGCCGACGCCACCGACCTCTCGAGCTGGTTCCCGCCCGCGCTGCCACCCGACCCGGTCGCCGGTGAAGCCGTCGACGAAACCGTGGACGCGGCGGATGACGATGCCCTGCAGGGCGCGCGCGACGACCTCACCCCACTCGTCGAGGATGCTCTCGACGGCGTCAAGGTCTCGCTGTCGTCGCCGATCAGCAGGCTCGCCTACGACGACACGGGTGTGAGCGTGCGGCTCGGCACAGGGGAGGCACTGTCGTTCGATCGCGTCATCGTGACCGTGCCGCTCGGGGTGCTGCAGGAACAGGACCTCGAGTTCGACCCGCCGCTGCCCTTCAGCAACCGCAACGCCATCGGCGCCCTCGGCATGGGCCGGATCGAGACGATCTGGCTGCAGTTCGACGAGGCGTTCTGGGATGCCGATGCGGCCATCTGGCACGCGGTGGGCGCCGATGTCGGCATCCGCACCTGGATCAACCTGCGGCCGGCGACGGGCGAGAACATCCTGGTGGGAATCGTCGGCGGCGCGGCCGCTGAGGAGTTCGCGGCGCTCGACGACACCGAGGCTCTCGAGTCTGCGATGGAGTCGCTCGCGATCTACGCGTCCTGACCCACGGACTCGAGGGGCCGCGTGGTCGCGACCCGATCCCCGTCTTCCGGGTCGCGCCACTTCTCGCGCGTCGGCATCCGGCTGATCAGGACGAGCATCGCGGCGACCGCGGCGAACACGGCGAGAGCCACGCCCGAGAAGATGACGAACTCCGCCGGCCCGCTCACCTGCCGGGGGTCGAGGAAGTAGTACGGATACCAGCCGATGAGCGGGCCGCGCCACAGCGTGAACACTCCCCAGACGAGGGGATACGCCAGGGTGATCGGAACGACCCGCCACGGCACGGAGCGGTGCCCCGGCGCCAGCACCCAGGCCGCGATCGTGCACGCGGGAAGCCAGAAGTGCAGCACCTGATCCGACCAGGGCACGTCGATGCGGATGCCGCGCTCGCCGCCCTGCCAGACCATCACGGCGAAGACGATGCCGGCCGTGATGGTCCACGACAGCACGAGAGCGAGGGCGATCGTCAACCAGCGCGGATCCTCGGCACGCCGCAGGGCGATGATCCCCGCGACGATCAGCAGCACCACGAACGCGATGTTGGACTGGTTCGTCAGGTACGCGAAGAAGTTCTGGCTCGCGATCGTGTTCGAGGCGAGACCCCACGCCAGCCGATGGATCAGCGAGACCAGGCAGATGGCGGCCGCGCCCAGACGGAGCACGCCGAAGACCGTGCGGGCCTTCACCGTCGCGTCACCGTCCATGCCATCAGCCGAGTCTACGGATCGGCGCCGGTGACCTCGCCGACCTCGCCGACGTCAGCGGCGCGGGGTGCGCGTCGACCAGAGAGCCAGCACCACGAGCACCGGCTGGAAGAACAGCCGCACGAAGCGCTTCATCTCGGTGTCGAGGCCGAACCCGTCGCGGTGATGCATCCACTGCGCGAGGTTGCCCGGGAACACGGCGACGAAGAACAGCGCGGCGATGACGCCGACCAGTCCGCGCCGTCGACGGGCGAGCAGCAGCGCGGAACCCAGCGCCACCTCGGCCACCCCCGAGGCGACCACGGTCACGTCAGGATCGAGCGGGAGTGATTCGGGCACCTGCGCCTGGAACTCCTCGCGCGCGAACGTGAGGTGCGAGACCCCGGCGAAGACGAGGGCTGAACCCAGGAAGAGGCGGCCGATGGTGCGGGCGGGAGTCGACATGGTGCGAGTGTACGCCGCGGCATCCGCTGTTCAGATGAGGCGGCGGAGCGCCTCTTCGAGCGTCACGCCCTGCGCCTCGGCGCGATCGCGCAGACGCGCATGCTCGTCGGCGGAGAGCGCGAGGCGCACCTCGATCGGGTCGTCGACGGGCGCGTCGAGACCGTCGAGCAGATCGGATGCCTCGGCCCAGAGCGTCTCGACCGGAGCGGCGGTGACCGGCGCCGGCGCCGTGCCGGCACGGGCCGCGATCGGAGCGGATGCCGCGACAGCGGCCCCGGCATCCACAGCCCTCGTGAAACCCGGTCCGCGGCGCGGCTCCAGCTTGTTCTTGTAGGCGGTGGCTGCGGCGTTCGCGCGCTCGTCGGCGGCTTCGTTCAGCTCGTCTCCCGCGTGCCCTTTCACCCAGGAGAACTGCACGTCGCGGCCGCGCAAGGCCTCGTCGATACCCTCGAGCAGGTCGCGGTTGAGCACGGGTCCGCCGTCGGACTTGCGCCATCCCTTGCGCTTCCAGCCCGGCATCCACTTGGTCACGGAATCGATCACGTAGCGGCTGTCGCACCAGATGTGCAGCTTCTCGTTGGTACCGGCCGTGGCCTTCAGCAGCTCGAGCACCGCCTGCAGCTCGCCCTGATTGTTCGTGCCGTGCGCGGATCCGCCCGCCGCCCAGTTGTCATCGTCGATGTACCAGGCCCACCCGTTGGGGCCGGGATTGCCCAGGGCGGAGCCGTCTGCGGCGGCGGTGATCGTCATCCCTCCACCGTAGCCGGGGGCGGCCCGGACGCCGGACCGGCACGGGACGTCAGTCGCCGGGTTCGTCCTCGGGCTCACGATCCTCGGCCGCGACGGCATCGGGCGCGGGTGCCGCGACCGGGAACACGATCGAGTTCACGTCGACGCCGAGCCCGAGCGCCAGCGGGTCGACCGGCGGCGCCTCCTCGAGGATGTCCGTGCGGTCACGATCGAGCGGCTCGGACGGAAGCGTCCACTGGTTCTCTTCTTCTTCTTTGCGCTGCTGGAAAAGTCCCATGCGTCCATTGTCTCCCCGTCGCCGGAGGGCCGCCGGGTTCGCATCGGATCGATCGGATGCCGAGTGCTCAACTCGTGCGCTTCGATGCCTGGCGCACGGCATCGACGAGCGCCCGCCAGGGGCCGTCGACCTCGGAGTCGCTCAGCTCGCGCTCGCGCCGCTCCGACGGGGTGCGGGCGCGGATGCTCCACACGAAGCGATCGGCTCCGGCCGTGGCAGCCGCTTCCTGATCCCAGGGGCAGCTGTCGATCAGCGTGATCCAGTCATCGGCGTCAGATTCTTCTGCCTCGACCCGCCATTGGCGACGGATGCCGGCGATGCCGCCTGTGCGCACCACCGCGATCACGACGCGGACGTCAGTCGGTGGAGGGGACTCGCTCATCCTCATAGACTCCCACGGTGGTCCACGCGCGTCGAGCGGCTGCGGCCGTCTCGTCGTCGATCTCGGCCGCCGCGGTCACCGTTGCGTCGGCGAACTCGGTGAAGGTCGCGGTGCTCGACAGGCCGCTGGTGAGGGCGCGGTACCAGGCGGTGCCGGCGCGCTCCCACGCCTTGCCGCCGAGGTCGATCGCGAACACGGCGAACGCGCGGTTGGGGATGCCGGAGTTGATGTGCACGCCGCCGTTGTCTTCGGTCGTGCGCACATAGTCGCTCATGTGGGCGGGCTGGGGGTCTTTGCCGAGCTCGTCGTCGTCGTAGGCCGTGCCCGGCTCGATCATGGAGCGCAGCGCCTTGCCCTCGACGGCGTCGGTGAAGATCTCGGCTCCGATGAGCCACGTCGCCTGGTCGGCGGTCTGCTCGAGAGAGTACTGCTCGGTCAGCGCGCCGAACACGTCGGCGATCGACTCGTTGAGCGCGCCCGGCTGCCCCTGGTACTCGAGGTTCGCGGTGTGCTGCACGACGCCATGCGCGAGCTCGTGTCCGATGACCGTGGTGGAGCCGGTGAAGTCCTGGAAGACCTCGCCGTCGCCGTCGCCGAACACCATGCGCTGCCCGTCCCAGAAGGCGTTGTCGTAGTCGACGCCGTAGTGCACGGTCGCATCGAGGGGCGCGCCGGCATCGTCGAGCGAGTTGCGGCCGAACGCCGAGAGCAGCATCTCGAACGTCGCGCCGAGACCGTCGAACGCCTCGTTCACCGCGGCGTCGTCGACCGGGGCGTCGTCTTCGGTGCGCACGACCGCACCGGGCAGCTCCTGCGTGTTGCCGGCGTCGCTGATCGTGCGGTTGGGCGCATCGGACAGTTGCGCCACGAGGTCGCCGTTCTCGTCGATCGACAGGTCGATGCGGGCGCGGAACGGTGGGCGGCCCACCGTCAGCGTCTTCCGAGCGGCGGCCGCGGCCTTCGGGAAACGGCCCGACTCGGCCAGACGCGCGAGGAGATAGGAGGGGACGACGCCGTGACGTTCGAAGGATGCTGTGCTGCTCATGGTGCGACCCTACGCCGGGGCGCCGACGTTCAGCATCGGACATTCGGCCACAGCCTGCATATCGATATCTCGCCGTGCGGTGCCGAAGGGATGCGCGCAACTCAGGGTGGTCGGCCGGCGTGCAGAACGGAGGGGATCTGCGCCTCGGAGGGTGATCCGGCCGGCATCCGTCCTCCCTGGCGCAGATCTCCTCCGCATCGCTCGCCTCTGCTCCCGCCCTTCGGCGTCTGCTCAGTCGAGGTCGATGCTCAGCACCGTGGTCCGCATGCCGTCGGACTCGTATTGCACCGGCATGCCGGGATGGTCGATCGAGAACCAGAAGACGCCGTCGTCGGTGTCGTACCTCCGGCAGGTCAGGTCGCCGAGCGGCGTGGTGAGCGAGACGGTCGACACGCTCGTCGTGCCGGCGTCGAAGGCGGCGTGACCCTGCAGCTCGGTCCACGTGACCCGGTTGGAGACGATCGCCTTCGGGTCGGCGACAGCCCAGCGGTCGAGGGTCGCGCCCTCGGCATCCGTCTCTCGGAAGCGGTTGACGTGCTCGCCGAGTGGGCCGTCCGGACCCTCCAGCAGCAGATGGATCACCTTGCCCGCCCCCGTCGCGTCGCGGATCTCGGCGGCGGTGAACGGCGTCGGAAGTAGTCCGGGGCCGAGAACGTGCGGGTCGGTGGCATCCATCCCGTCATTCTCCGCCACTCGCGACGGCGCACCCGCATCTTGACAGGATTGCGTTCTGTATACAGAATACTGGTGGGCCCGAGAGGCAGGCCCGACACGATCTTCCGACGATGAAAGAGGTAGCGAGATGGCACGTGCGAACGTGACGCGGTATCTGGCACTGGTTGCTGCCGGCGCTCTGGCACTGGGGCTCGCCGCGTGCAGCGGCGGCGGCGGAGGCGGCGGTGTGGACGCCGACGGCAAGGCCACCGTCGTCTGGTCGACCTGGGGCACCGCCGACGAGCTGACCCGCTACGAGGAGTTCAACAAGGACTTCATGGAGCGCCACCCCGACATCACCGTCAAGCTGCAGCCCGTCGCCGATTACGGCGACTACCACTCCAAGCTTCTCGCACAGCTCACCAGCAACACCGCCCCCGACGTGTTCTACGTCGGCGACGACAAGATCGGCCAGTTCGTCGACTCGAAGCGCCTGATGCCGCTGAACGAACTGATGGACTCGAAGGACAGCCAGACCAAGAAGGACGA
Source organism: Microbacterium sp. K24 (assembly GCF_004794465.1). Taxonomy (GTDB): domain Bacteria; phylum Actinomycetota; class Actinomycetes; order Actinomycetales; family Microbacteriaceae; genus Microbacterium. Next base: position 14,812 of record NZ_SSDJ01000092.1, read on the forward strand.
CTTCTTCCCGGGCCTCTTCGGCGCGGCGGAGAACGACGGCGAGGTCTACGCCGCCCCGAACGACTCGAACCCCGACGTCTTCTGGTACGACAAGCAGGCGCTCGCCGCCGCCGGCATCACCGAGGACCCCGCGACCCTGGCCGAGAACGGCGAGTGGACGACCGACAAGTTCCTCGAGATGAACGCGAAGCTGCACGACGCCGGCCTCACGGGCACGATGTACTGGAACTACTGGGCCACCCACTGGAGCTGGCTGTCGTCGCAGGGCCTCGACGCCCCGTACGACGACTCGGGCGCCTTCATCGCGAACAAGGATGCCGACACCGTCGACGCCGTGCAGCAGCTCGGCGACCTCTTCGAGGACGGCACCTTCGTCGTCGCCGACACCCTTCCCGACGGCGCCGGAGCCGACAGCGTGTTCGTCACCCACAAGGCCGGCTTCTTCGTGCAGGGCCGCTACACGATCGGCACGGTCGACGCGACGGGCGAGCAGGACAGCTACGACATCGTGCAGTGGCCGACCCCCGACGGCACGGCGGCGCCCACCGGCGTGGCGACCAGTTTCCTCGCGATCAACGCCAAGACGAAGGTGAAGGACGCGGCGTTCACGTTCTGGACCGAGTTCCTCTCGGCCGAGGGCCAGACGTTCCGCCTCCAGGGCGGCGGCAACGCGGTCCCGTCGATCAAGGGCGCCGATGACGTGGTGCTCGAGGGCGACTACCCCGCTCACGCGCAGACCTTCCTCGACATGCGTGACATCGGCTTCGAGGACTACCCCGCCGAGGCGATGGTCCCCGGCCTCCCGACGGCGATCGCCGATGAGTTCCTGAAGCTCTACGAGGGCAAGGCGGATGCCCAGGAGACGCTGGACACGATCGCCGACGTGGTCAAGGACCGGTCGGAGAAGTAGGGGTGACCACTCTCACCGAGAACGGGCGGATGCCGCAGGCAGCACCTGCGGCATCCGCCCCGCCGCTGCGCAAGGAGGCGCCCTGGCGGCGCCGCGACCGCCTCTGGGGGTACGTCTTCGTCGGCCCGCAGATGATCGGCATGGGCCTCTTCGTGGTGCTGCCCTTCGCCGCCAGCCTCGTGCTGGCGTTCGCGGACTGGGACGGCCTGACCGACCTCACCTGGGTCGGGTTCGCCAACTTCGCCGACCAGCTGCAGGATCCGCTGCTCGGCCGCGCCATCATCAACACGCTGATCATCGCCGTCGTGACGGTGCCGATCGGCCTCGGGCTCTCGGTGATCGTCGCCGTCGCCCTCGAGAAGCTGAAGACGCGCACGCTCTACCTGATCCTCTTCTTCGCCCCGGTCGTCACGTCGACGGTCGCGGTGGCGATGATCTGGCAGCAGATGTTCCGCTCCGACGGCCTGCTGTCGGTCACGATCTCGAAGATCTTCGGCATCACGCCGCCGGACTGGCTGCAGGACCCGAAGCTCGCCCTCCTCGCCGTCTGCATCGTCACGATCTGGTCGTCGATGGGCTTGAACGTCGTGATCTTCCTCGCCGGGCTGCAGAACATCTCGCCCTCGGTGATCGAGGCCGCGCGCATCGACGGCGCCGGTCCCTGGCGCCTGTTCACCAGCATCCGTCTGCCGCTGCTCTCACCCATCGTCTTCTTCTCGTCGGTCGTGGCCTTCATCTCGTCGCTGCAGACGTTCGACACCGTCTACGTGCTCGTGCAGAACGCCGGGCCCGACAACGCGACCCGCACGATCGTCTACCACATCTTCGATCTGGGCTTCGGGCGGTTCGAGTTCGGTCCGTCGAGCGCCGCGAGCATCATCCTGCTCGTGCTGACCCTCGTCATCACGCTGGTGCAGTTCGGCGCACAGAAGAAGTTCGTCCACTACGAGGATGACCCCGCATGAGCACCCAGACCCCGCCGCTGACCGGTCCTGCTCCGGCGACCGATTCGACGATCGCGCTCACCGCGCCCGGCTACCGGCGTCGCGGCCGGGGCGGACCCGGTGCCGATCGCACCCGCCGGCGCCTCGGATCCACCGCCCTGCACGTGGTGCTGATCGTCGCCGGCATCGCGATGGTGTTCCCGTTCGTGTGGATGCTGCTCACGTCGTTCAAGACGCTGCCGCAGCTGCTGAAGAACCCGCTCGAGTTCCTGCCGAACCCGTGGACCTTCGACAACTACGCCGAGGCCTGGAACGCCGTGCCGTTCGCGCAGGCCTACCTCAACAGCGGGTACATCGCGCTGCTCGTCGTCGTCGGCACGCTGATCACGGCATCGATGGCCGGGTACGCGTTCGCGCGCATCCGGTTCCGCGGCAGCCGCGTGCTGTTCATCGTGTTCCTCGCGACGCAGATGATCCCCAAGCAGGTCACGCTCATCCCGTTCTACCTGCTCATGTCGAACCTCGGCTGGGTCGACTCGCACCTCGCCCTGATCGTTCCCGGTGTCATCGCGAACCCGTTCGCCGTGTTCCTCATGCGGCAGTTCGTGCTGGCGCTCCCCCGCGAGCTCGAAGAGGCCGCGATCGTCGACGGCGCCGGCCGCTGGCGCATCTTCTGGAGCGTCGTGCTGCCGAACCTCAAGCCGGGACTGGCCGCGCTCAGCATCATCGTCGCGCTCGATGTGTGGAACGCGTTCCTCTTCCCCCTCGTGCTGCTGAACTCGCCCGACCTCTTCACCGTGCCGCTGCTGCTGAACGCCTTCGAGAGCCAGCAGGGCTCGGTCAACTACGGCCTCGTGATGGCGGCGTCCGCGATCGCCACCGTGCCGATGCTGATCGTGTTCGTGATCGGGCAGCGCAGGATCCTCAACAGCATGGCCGCTTCGGGCCTCGGAGGACGTTGATGACGGATGCCGCCGCTCTCGCCGGCCGTCATCTCGACCTGGTGTCGGCGCCGTTCACCCTCCCGCGGTCGCGCGTGCTCGTGTTCCGCGAGGGCGACGGCGTGCGCGTGCACACCTCGGAGTACGAGCGGCGGCTGTCGGAGTGCCGCGTGCTCGACCGCCTGACGGTGTCGGATGCCGCGGGGCGGGTGCTGCCCGTGACGGACGTGCTGCCGGGGAGGGTGACGTTCGGGATCGCTCAGGAAACGGATGTCGTCGAGGCCACGCTGACCTTCGCCGACCCGTCGACGCTGAGCCTCGGCGGGACCGCGGGGCTCACCGCACGGCTCGAACTCCCGGACGGCAGCGTGTGGCGGCATCCGCTCGGCGAGGGCATCCGGATCCGCATCGCGGCCGACCGCTCCGCGACGGTCGAACCCGGCGATCACGACGCGGCGCTCGCCGCGACGGACCGCATCTGGGCGGACTGGTTCGCGACCTGCCCGACGGTGCGGGATGACCTGCAGGAGATGACGGCGTTCTGCTGGTGGGTGCTCGGCGCGAACATCGTCGAGCTGCCGTCGCTGGGCGATGCGCGGGCGATCGTGCCGTCGAAGATCGGCTACGTCGGCCTCTGGCAGTGGGATGCGTACTTCATCGCGGTCGGCCTGCGTCACGGCGACCCCGAACTCGCCCGCGAGCAGCTCGAGATCGCCTTCCGGTTCCCGCAGCCCGACGGGCAGCTGCCCGACGTCGTGCACGAGGAGGGTGTGCTCGCCACGAGCGACGACCTTCCCGAGAGCGACCGCGCGAACCTGCGTCGCGCCGGCTCGCAGATCGCCGACCCGAGCGCTCCCGTGCCGTTGACCAAGCCGCCGCTCGCTGCCTGGGCGCTGAGCAAGGTGCTCGAGGCGGAGGACGCCCCCGACTGGGCGCGCGACCAGCTCGCCCGTGTCGTCCGCTCGCAGGACTGGTGGTTCGCCGGCAGCGACCTCGATCACGACGGGATGCCGGAGTACGGGCATCCGTACTCCTCCGGGCTCGACGACAGCCCGATCTTCGACGGCCCGCTGCCGACGGCCGCCCCCGACCTCGGGGCGTATCTCGTGCGGCAGGATCTCGAGATCGCCGGGCTGCTCGAGCGCTACGAGACGGATGCCGACCTGACGCGGTTCGCCGCGCGGGCGGCGGCCACGCAGGATCTGCTGCTGCAGATGTGGGATGCCGAGCGCGGCCGGTTCCTCGCCGAAGGCGGGGGAGAGGTGCAGCTCAGCGACACGATCGTCGGCCTCATGCCGCTGCTCACCGGAACACTGCCGGCCGGGATCGCGGATGCGCTCGTCGCGGCGATCGACGACCCCGCGCGGTTCGCTCTGGAATGGGGACTGCCGACGGTGGCGGCATCCGATCCCGACTTCTCGGCCGAGCGGATGTGGCGGGGTCCTGTGTGGGTGAACACCAACGCGCTCGTCGCGGAGGGGCTCGAGGCATCCGGATACGTCGATCGTGCGCGGGAGCTGCGCGAGCAGACCGTCGCCCTCGTGATGCACGGCGGCGGTCCGCACGAGTACTTCAACCCGCACACAGGTCAGAAGGCTCGCACCGCGACGACGGCCTTCGGCTGGTCGGCCGCCCTCTTCATCGACCTCGCGGTGACGCTGTCGGCGTGAGGCGCAACCCCTCTCCCCGGGATCAGGCGTGGATGTAGTCGCGCCAGTTCGCCGGGACGCGGCCCGCGGGACCGGGCGCGGGCTGTTCGGCGGGATGGCTGGTCGGTGCCGCGAGTTCGGGTCCTTCGAAGGTCGACTCGTCGACGTAGTCCCAGTACCAGTCCTCACCCGGCTCGAAGCTCTGGATGAGGCGGTGCCCGGTCTCGCGGAAGTGCGCGGTGGCGTGCTGGCCGGGTGAGGTGTCGCAGCAGCCCACGTTCCCGCAGGCCGCGCAGCGGCGCAGGTGCACCCAGAATCCGCCCTGCTCGTCGCAGTCCCGGCATCCGGTGCCGGACGGTTCTGCATTCGTGTCGATGTCGGAGCTCATGTCTTTCCTCTCTAGAACGCGAGGGCGCGATGGACGGATGCCACAGCGCTCGATCCTTCGCCGACGGCGGCGGCGACGCGCTTCATCGACCCGCGGCGCACGTCTCCGGCGGCGAACACCCGCGGCGCCGACGTCTCGAACGGCAGCGGTTCGCGGCCGAGACCCTGCCACTGCTCGAGGGTCTGGATGCCGACGTCGGTCCCCGTGCGGATGAATCCCTCGGGGTCGCGGTCGAGGGTCGGCAGCCAGGACGTCGCCGGCGTCGCTCCGATGAAGCAGAACAGGCCGCGGGCATCGACGTCGCCGACGCTGTCGATGCGCACCGACTCCAGGGTGCCGTCGCCGTCGAGGCCGACCACGTTCGACGAGGTGTGCACGCGCACGCGCGGGTCGTCGGCGAGCCGGTCGGCGAGGTAGCTCGACATGCGGGTGCTCAGGTCGGCGCCGCGCACCACGAGGTGCACCGGCGAGCCGTGGGCTGCGAGGTAGAGCGCGGCCTGCCCCGCGGAGTTCGCGCCGCCGACCACCACGACGGGTTTGCCCTGCACCTGCCGCAGCTCGAGCGGGGTCGCGGCGTAGTAGACCCCGGACCGCTCGAAGTCCTCCCAGCGATCGAGCTCGAGCCGGCGGTAGGCCGCACCCGAGGTGACGATCGCGCTGCGCGCGCGGATGAGGCGGCCGTCCGACAGGGCGATGTCGAGCAGGTCGGGTCCGACGCGCGTCAACCCGACGGCTTCGCACGGCGCATAGACCCGCACCCCGAACTTCAGCGCCTGCAGGATCGCCTGACCGATCAGGTCGCCGCCGCTGACGCCGAACGGGAAGCCCAGGAAGTTCTCGATGCGCGACGTCGCAGCGGCCTGACCGCCCGGCGCCACGGCATCCAGCAGGACGGTGCTCAGCCCCTCGGACGCTCCGTAGATGGCAGCCGCGAGCCCGGCGGGACCGCCGCCGACCACGACCAGGTCGACGATCTCGTCGGCCTGCGCCTGGTAGCTGAGGCCGAGCTGCTCGGCGACCAGTCCGGGCGTCGCGCGCACGAGGGGCTCGCCCTGGATGAAGGCCACAGGGAGGTCGTCGAGGGTGAACTCGTGCGTGTCGAGAGCCTCGAGGTCGCCGGGCGCGAGCGCCACCGCCTTGTGCACCAGGTCGAGCCGCTCGGCGAACCGGCGCAGCCCCAGGAAGTCGTTGGAGGTCGTGGTCCCGAGGAACTTCAGCGTCATGGCCGCCGGTCCCGTGCGCAGCGACTCCCGCCGCGCCCACAGGGCATGCAGGATCACGTCGCACAGCTCGTCGTCCTCGTTCATCAGGGTGCGCAGTGCCGCCCGGGTCACGCGATGGACGCGCCCCCGCTTCGTCACGCGGGCCGAGAGGAACGCGCCCTGACCGTTCAACAGCCCCAGCTCACCGGCGAACATGCGCGGACCCATCGTCGTGATGGTGACCTCGCCCAACCACGGCAGTGCGTCGCGGATGACCTCGACCTCGCCGGACTCGATCACGATGAGGTCGTAGCCGGATTCGCCGGTGCGGAAGACGTAGTCGCCGACGGCGACCTCCTCCGGCACTCCCGCCGCGACGAGGCGCTCCCACTGTTCCTCGGTCAGCGTCGGAGACATGACCGGGTCCATCTCGACCGGCTCGGTCGCCTCTTCCATTCCGCCCACTTCGGTGCCCTTCGATCCGTATCGCGACCAAAGTATCGGTTTGCCGGGTGGGACTCCACTGTTCGGCGATGGCGGATGCCGGGACGCGTCTACGCGGTGAAGTAGCTGCTCGTCGCGTTGTCGAGGATGCGCTGCATGCCGTGCAGCCAGTTGAGTTTGAGGGCCTCGACGGCGCCGGGGACATCGCCGGCGGCCAGGCGGCGGGCGATCTCGGCGTGCTCGGCGGCGACGCGCTCGACCTTGACGTCTTCGGGGACCAACAGTGATTCATACCGGTGGAACGAGCTGCGCACGCTCTCGATCACCGCGAGCAGCCGGGTGTTCGGACAGGCCGACAGCATGACGCTGTGCCACTCGTCGTCCTTGGTGATGACGAGCTGGTGCTCGACGAGTTCGTCGGCGAAGGCATCCGCCATGTCCTTCAGGCGGATGCCGATCTCGCGCAGTTCCTCGGGCGGGCTGAGTTCGAGCGCGAGGCTCTCCAGGGCGGCCATGACGGGCGCGAGATCGCGGAACTCGGAGGCGCTGAGCGGGACGAATCGGAACCCCTTCCCGTTCTCGCTCTCGATCTGTCCCTCGGACTCGAGGGCGATGAGGGCTTCGCGCAGGGGTGTGCGACTGACGCCGAGCTCGGTGGCCAGCTGGACTTCGTTGATGCCTTCTCCGGGCTGCACGAGGCCGGCCCGCATCCGCTCCAGAAGCTCCGCACGCACCTGCGAGCGCAGGTTCCTGCGTTCGATCGCCATGCCTCTCCCGTTCTGCCGCCTGCTCGTCAGCCTATGGCTTGACGACCTCTGAGCGACGTCCTAGTGTGTTGTATACAGAATACAACCGGTGGACGAAAAGCGCCAGAGCTGCACCGCACCCGGGAGGAACTCAGAGAGGAGCCGTCGTGCCCGCATCCGCCGCCGAGCAGCCGATCCGGCGCGTCCGCCTCGACGCGCTCGCCTACGGCGGCGACTACAACCCCGACCAGTGGTCGGAGGAGACGTGGCATGACGACATCCGTCTGATGCGCGAAGCGGGCGTGAACATGGTCAGCCTGCCCATCTTCAGCTGGCCGCAGCTCGAGCCGGAACCGGGCGTGTTCGACTGGGCCTGGCTCGACCGCATCATCGATCTGCTGTGGGACGCGGGCATCGCGATCGACCTCGCCACCGCCACCGCGACGCCGCCGTCGTGGCTGCTGCGCGCGCACCCCGAGATGGCGCCATGGGACGCCGACGGGCACCGGCTGGAATTCGGCTCCCGACAGACCTACTGCCCCTCGTCGCCGATCTGGCGCGAGAACGTCGCACGCATGGCCCGCGCCATGGCCGAGCGCTACGGCGACCACCCCGGGCTCGCGATGTGGCACATCTCGAACGAGTACGGCGACCACACATCCCGCTGCTGGTGCCCCGAGTCGGCACGGCATTTCCGCCGCTGGCTGCAGAACCGCTACGGCGACCTCGACGGGCTGAACGAGGCCTGGGGCGTCAACGTATGGGGTCAGCGCTACACCTCATGGGAGCACATCGAGACGCCGAAGAAGGCGCCGGGTCCGGTGAATCCGACCAAGCTGCTCGACTTCGAGCGGTTCTCGTCCGATGCCCTCCTCGAGCTCTTCCAGATCGAGATCGACGTGCTCCGCGAGGTCACCCCCGACATCGCGGTGACCACGAACTTCATGAGCATGTTCCGCGACCTGGACTACTGGGACTTCGCGGCCGTCGAAGACGTCGTCACGGATGACGCGTATCCCGAGCCGGCCGACCCGACCTCGCACGTCGGCGCGGCGCTGAACTACGGACTCATGCGCTCGCTGAAGGGCGGGCAGCCGTGGCTGCTGCTGGAGTCCTCGGCGAGCGCCACGAGCTGGCGCGACGTGAACGTGCCGAAGGCGCCGGGCAAGATCCGTGTCGAGAGCCTCCAGGCCGTGGCCCACGGATCGGATGCCGTGATGTTCTTCCAGTGGCGCCAGGCGAAGTACGGGCAGGAGAAGTTCCACTCGTCGATGCTCGGCCACCGGGGCGAGCGGTCGCGCAGCTTCCAGGAGACCAAGGCGCTCGGCCTCGAGCTCAAGAAGCTCGAGGCGGTGCGCGGCACCCGCGTGCGCTCGCGCGTCGCCCTGGTCGTCGACTGGGATTCCTGGTGGGGCACGAGCGCGGTCGAGTCGCTGCCGTCGCAGCGGCTGCAGTGGGCGACGCAGGCCCGCGCCTGGCATCGGGCGCTGTACACGCTCGGTCAGCCGACCGATGCCGTGCGCGCCACGGGTCCGTTCGACGCGTACGACGTGGTCGTGGTGCCGAACCTCTATATCGTCGAGCAGCCGCAGGCCGATGCGCTCCGCGCCTTCGTCGAAGGCGGCGGACACGTGGTGGTCGGGCCGTTCTCGGGCGTCGTCGATGCGACCGAGAAGGTGCACGAGGGCGGAGCTCCCGGTCTGCTGCGCGATCTGCTCGGCATCGAGGTCGACGAGCAGTGGCCGATCGCCGACGGGCTCACCTCCCGCATCGACTACGCGGGCGAGAGCCTCATCGTTCCGCACTGGAGCGAGTGGCTCGAAGCCCACGACGACGTCGAGGTGCGCGGGGCGTATGCCGGTGGTGAGCTCGACGGCCTGCCCGCCGTGACCCGCCGCCCGGTAGGCGACGGCTCTGCCTGGTACGTCAGCGCGATGGTGGAACCCGAGGGGATGCTGCCGATCTTCCGCGACGTGCTGCACACCGCCGGCGTCGCGGCCCGTGACGACACGGACGTCGATGTCGAGGTCGTCACCCGCGCCGACGAGACCACCGACTACACCTTCTATCTGAACCACGGGCGCGCGCCGGTCGCGTTCGAGCTGGGCGGCCCCGGAACCGATCTGCTCACCGGCATCCGCCACGACCGTCGCCTGGAACTCGGTCGGTACGGCGTCGCGGTGCTCGCGGCACCGCGGTCGGCGGCCGTGCCCTTCGCCACCCTGACCTCGCCTCTGCACGACCACGAACCGAAGGAGGAAGCATGACCACGTTCGTGCATCCGTACATCCCCAATACGGCGCCCGAGTCGCGCGCGGCGATGCTCGCCGCCGTCGGCGCCGAATCCGTCGAGGAGTTCTACGCCGACGTCCCCGCGTCGCTGCGTCTGAACCGGCCGCTCGACCTGCCGGCGCCTCTGATCGCCGAGCAGGATCTGGCTCGCCACGTCCGCGGCATCCTCTCGGCGAACCGCTCCACCGAAGAGCGGTTGAGCTTCCTCGGGGCGGGCACGTACAACCACTACGTGCCGGCGGTCGTCGACGAGGTGATCCGCCGCAGCGAGTTCCTCACCGCCTACGCGGGCGAGCCCTACGAGGACCACGGGCGGTTCCAGGCGCTCTTCGAATACCAGTCGCTGATGGCCGAGCTGCTCGCGATGGATGTCGTGAACGTGCCGACCTACGACGGCTACCAGGCCACGGCCACCGGACTCGCGATGGCGGGCCGTCTCACCGGCCGCGGGCGCGTGCTCGCGCTGAGCGACGTGCTGCCGGAGAAGCTCTCGAAGGTGCACGACTACATCCGCACCAGCCTCGCGATCGAGCAGGTCGCGGCAGCCGACGGCACCGCCGACCTCGATGCGCTGAACAGTCTGCTGGGCGACGACGTCGCCGCCGTCTGGATCGAGACGCCCAGCGCCACCGGTGCGGTCGAGACCCGGCTGGCCGAGATCGCCGAGGCCGCGCACGCGGTCGGTGCGATCGTCGTGGTCGGCACCGATCCGATCGGCTACGGCGTGCTCACTCCGCCGTCGATGCAGGGCGCCGACATCGTCACCGGAGACATCCAGTCGCTCGGGCTGCACCAGTGGTTCGGCGGTGCGCACGCCGGCTTCATCGCCGTGCACGACGACGAGCGCTTCGTGATGGAGATGCCCTCCCGCCTGTTCGGGCTGGAATCGACCGACGTTCCCGGCGAGTACGGTTTCGGCGATGTCGCCTACGAGCGCACCTCCTTCGCCCAGCGCGAAGAGGGCAAGGAATGGGTCGGCACCGCCGCTGCACTGTGGGGCATCGCCACCGGCGTCTACCTGTCGCTGATGGGGCCTGCCGGCATGGCCGAGCTCGGCGAGCTGCTGCTGGCCCGCACGCGCTACGCACAGCAGAAGCTCGCGGCGATCCCCGGCGTCGAGCTCGGCGATGCGGCGCTGCACCTGCGCGAGTTCACGGTGAGGTTCGCGGACGCCCGCGCCACGGACGTCATCACCGCGCTGCGCGCACAGGGTATCGAGCCCGGTGTCGCGATCGACGACCAGACCCTGCTGGCGTGCGTGACCGAGGCCACCTCCGCCGCCGACATCGACCGTCTCGCCGACGCGATCACGACATTCACCTCCGACACCGGATCTTCCGACACGACGAAGGAGCACGGCGCATGAGCCTCCCCATCGCCCCCACGACCGGTCCGCGCCGCTTCCACCAGGCGAGCTGGAACGAGCCGATCGTCTTCGAGCTGTCCACCCCCGGTGAGCGCGGAGTATCGATCACTCCCGTGGAGCCGGCCGTGCGCGACGCGGTCGGCGACGTGCTCGCCGACCTGCCGGCCGGGATGCGTCGGCCTGCGCCGCCTGCGCTGCCCGAGATCGCGCAGATGCGCGTGCTCAAGCACTACCTGCGGCTGTCGCAGGAGAACCTCGGCTCCGACCTGAACGTCGACATCGGCCAGGGCACCTGCACGATCAAGTACTCGCCGAAGATCAACGACCAGCTCATCGAGGTGCCGCAGCTGCGGGCGCTGCACCCGGCGCAGAACCCCGACGACACCCAGGGCGCCCTGGAGCTCATCTGGCGACTCGAGCAGATGATGCAGGAGATCTCCGGGATGGATGCCGTCTCGCTCGCCTCTCCCGGCGGCTCGGCCGGCATCTGGACGAACATCGCGATGATCCGGGCCTACCACGAGTCCCGCGGCGAGGGCGATCAGCGCGACGAGGTCATCACGACGATCTTCAGCCACCCGTCCAATGCCGCCGCGGCCAAGGTCGCCGGGTACAAGATCATCACCATCTACCCGGATGCCGACGGCTACCCCGATCTGGATGCGCTGAAGGCCGCGCTGTCCGAGCGGACCGCAGCGATCATGGTGACCAACCCCGAGGACACCGGCATCTACAACCCGGCGATCCGGGAATGGGTCGACGCCGCGCACGCCGTCGGCGCCCTCGCCTCGTACGACCAGGCCAATGCCGCCGGAATCCTCGGGATCACCCGCGCCCGCGACGCCGGTTTCGACGTCTGCCAGTTCAACCTGCACAAGACGTTCTCGGCCCCGCATGGCAGCGGCGGACCGGGGGCGGCGGCCAACGCGGTCTCCGCAGCCCTGGCGCCCTTCCTCCCCGGACCGCGGGTCGAGAAGGTCGACGGTCGCTTCGTGGTCCGCGAGCCCGGCGAGCTGTCGATCGGACACGTCGCTCCGGCGCACGGAGTGATCCTGCACGTGGTGCGCGCGTACGCCTGGATCATGGCTCTCGGCGCCGAAGGACTGCTGACCGCGTCGCAGATCGCCGTGCTGAACAACAACTACCTGCTGAAGAAGGTGCTCGAGATCCCGGGCGCCTCGGCGCCGTACGCGACCGGACGCCGTCGCATCGAGCAGGTGCGCTACTCGTGGCAGGAGCTGTTCGAAGACACCGGCATCACGTCGGAGGAGATCGGCATCCGCATGGCCGACTACGGCTTCCACTACTGGACGAGCCACCACCCCTACGTCGTGCCGCAGCCGTTCACGCTCGAGCCGACCGAGTGCTACTCGAAGGCCGAGATCGACGAGTACGTCACCGCGCTCGCCCGCGTGGCGCAGGAGGCGCGCGAGGATCCGGAGCTGGTACGCACGGCCCCGCACAACCAGACCGTGCACCACACCCATCACGACGACCTCGACGACCCGGAGCGCTGGGCCGTCACCTGGCGCGCCTACCGTCGGAAGTACCCTTCGGCAGGCTCAGGACGACGCTTCGGCGAGGTGCCCGCGGACGCCGTCGCGCAGCTCGAGGAGTCCATCGCCTCGTGATCGGCCTGGTCGTCAATCCTGTCGCCGGCGTCGGCGGGCCCGCGGGGCTCGCCGGCTCCGACGGCGCGGACGTGCAGCGTCTCGCTCGCGGGCGCGGCGCGCGCTCGCGGGTGCAGGAACGGACGGCCGCGGCGTTGGCGGTGCTGGCAGCGCAGCATCCGGGCCTGGTCGTGGCGACAGCAGAAGGTGAGATGGGTGCGGATGCCGTGCGCGGCGCGGGGCTCGTGCCGTGCGTCGTCTCCGCGCGTCTGCCTGATCCGGCGCGGCCGACGGATGCTGCCGACACCAAGCGCGCCGTCGCCGCGGTCGCTGCGGCCGGAGCAGACCTGGTGCTCGTCGTCGGCGGGGACGGGACGCTGCGCGATGCCGTGTCCGGACTCGGTGCGGAGCGGATGCCGGCGGTGCTCGGCATTCCGGCGGGCGTGAAGATGTACTCCCCGGTGTTCGCGGTGAGCCCCCGGGCGGCGGGAGCGCTCGCCGCGGAGTGGATCTCGCGCGGCGGCCTCCCCACCGATGACCGCGAGGTGCTCGACATCGATGAGGCTGCGATGCGGCGGGCGCGCGTCGACCCCACTCTCTACGCGATGCTGCGCGTGCCGTACCTCGCCGGCCGCACGCAGGCGCGGAAGGCGGCGACCCCGGCATCCGAAGCCGCCGCGGTCGAGGCCGCCGCGCGCGGAGCGGTGGCCCGGATGCTGCCCGGCATCCGCTATCTGCTCGGGCCCGGCGGCACGACCGCCGAGATCGCCCGTCAGCTCGGTGTCGAGGGCAGTCCGCTCGGCGTCGACGTCATCCTCGACGGCGCGGTCGTCGTCCGCGGGGCGAGTGAGCAGGAACTCCTGGCCGAGATCGCGCGCGGACCCGCCCAGGCCGTCGTCACCGTCATCGGCGGGCAGGGCTTCCTCCTCGGGCGCGGAAACCAGCAGCTGTCGGCATCCGTTCTCCGCGCCCTCGGCGACGACCCGCTGCTCGTGGTCGCACCGGAGCAGAAGCTCATCGACCTGCTCGGCCGTCCGCTGCTCGTCGACACCGGCGATCTCGACCTCGATGCGCGGCTCGCCGGGCACATCCGCATCGTCACCGGCGTCGGCACGAGCAGCCTGTACGCCGTGACGGCTCCCGAACTCACCCCGGTCTGAAACCACCCGAAAGGAATCCCATGCGACTCGAGAACAAGAAGGCCATCGTCACCGGTGGCGCCGGCGGCATCGGCCGCGCCACGTCGATCGCGCTCGCCGCGGAAGGCGCGTCCGTCGCCGTCGTCGACCTGAATGCCGAAGCCGCCGAGGCCGTCGCCGCCGAGATCCGCGAGGCGGGTGGCACGGCCGTCGCGATCTCCGCCGATGTCGCGAGCGAGCCCGACATCGAGCGCGTCATCGCGACCGCGGTGTCGCAGTTCGGCGGCGTGGACGTCGTGTTCAACAACGCGGGCATCATCCGCCGCACGACCGCGGTCGAGACGACCGTCGAGGAGTGGGACCGCGTCTTCGGCGTGAACGTGCGTTCGATCTTCCTGATGTGCAAGCACATCGTGCCGATCATGGAGGCCGCGGGCGGCGGTTCGATCATCAACACCGGCTCCGGCTGGGGCCTCAAGGGCGGCGGACAGGCGATCTCGTACTGCGCCTCGAAGGGTGCGGTCGTGAACATGACCCGCGCGCTGGCGATCGATCACGGGCCGGCCGGCATCCGCGTGAACTCGGTCAACCCCGGCGACGTGAACACCGGGATGCTGCGCGAAGAGGCCCGTCAGCTCGCGCAGGACACGAACGCGTTCCTCGCCGAGGCCGCCGACCGCCCTCTGCGCCGCATGGGCGAGCCGCACGAGGTCGCGCAGGCCGTGGTCTGGCTCGCGAGCGACGACTCGTCGTACGTCACGGGCTCGGCGCTCGTCGTCGACGGCGGCGGCATCGCGTAACGCGTCAGGCGGCCTTCATCTGGATCAGCTGGATGAGGTTGCCGCAGGTGTCGTCGAGCACGGCGACGAAGGCCGTGCCGATGTCGGTCGGCTGCTGCGTGAACACCACGCCGAGGTCGGTCAGGCGAGCGTGCTCGGCGGCGAGGTCGTCGACGGCGAACTGGGCGAGCGGGATGCCGTCCTCGACGAGCGCGTCACGGTACGGCTTCACGGCGGGGTGGTCCGACGGCTCGAGCAGGAGCTCGGGACCGTCGGGCGCCTCGGCCGACTTCACCGTGAGCCAGGAGGCATCGCCGAGCGGGATGTCGTGATGCTTCGTGAATCCGAGCACGTCGGTGTAGAAGGCGAGGGCCTTCCGCTGGTCGTCGACGAAGATGCTGGTCAGTTCGATTCTCATGGGGTGCTCCGTGTGTTCGGCCAGCGCTCGGCGATGCGGGCGAGGGGCTCGGGGTGGAAGTAGTGGAACTTGGAGCGGCCGCGCCGTTCCGTCGAGATCAGTTCGGCCGACTCGAGCACCGCGAGGTGCTGCGACACGGCCTGACGGGTCAAGGTCACGCCGTGCCGCATCGCGAGCGTCGTGCAGATCTCGAAGAGCGTCTGTCCGTCGCGCGCCGACAGTTCGTCGAGGATGAGTCGCCTCGTCTCGTCGTCGAGCGCACGGAACAGATCGGTCATGCCTGTCATGATAGGCAAGTAGTGACTTGCATATCAAGGGGGGTCGGATGCTCGCATCCCCCGCGCGGCTGACCCCCAGGACTCTCGCGTAAAATCGGGACAATGACCGATGCGCCTCTCGATGAACCCGACCTGGGCGCCGGCATCGACCCCGACGACCTCGCCACCACTCTGCGCGTGCTCTCTCAGCTGCACGAGATCGACAACGAGCATCCGGACTTCGTCGCCGTGCGCCACGCGACCGCCGCGATGTTCAAGGCCGTCAAGCGCGTGCGCCGCAAGGAGATCCGCGACGCGATCGCCGAGGCCGACAAGGCCGTCGTCGCCCGCACCGCGACCGGTGCTCCCGACCGCATCGACGACGAGACCCGCGGCCACGACCTCGCCACCAGCGTCGTCGACGCCCCCATCGCCGGCGAACTGCTCAAGCCCCGCAACTGCTACATCTGCAAGCAGCCGTACACGGTCGTCGACGCGTTCTACCACCAGCTCTGCCCCGACTGCGCGCGCTTCAGCCACGGCAAGCGCAACGCCCGCACCGACCTCACCGGCAAGCGCGCCCTGCTCACCGGCGGCCGCGCCAAGATCGGCATGCACATCGCGCTGCGGCTGCTGCGCGACGGCGCGCACACCACGATCACGACGCGCTTCCCGCGCGACGCCGTGCGTCGCTTCTCGGCGCTGCCCGATTCGGGCGACTGGCTGCACCGTCTGCGCGTCGTCGGCATCGATCTGCGCGACCCCGCGCAGGTGATCGGCCTCGCCGACTCCGTCGCGGCGCAGGGGCCGCTCGACATCCTCATCAACAACGCGGCGCAGACCGTGCGGCGCTCGCCGGGCTCGTACTCGCTGCTGGCGGATGCCGAACTGCAGCCGCTTCCCGACGGTCCGCTGCCCGAGATGGAGACCTTCGGGCACACGGCCGACCCGCACCCGCAGGCGCTGCAGGCCTCGGTCGACGCGCATCCGCTGCTGTCGGTCGCGGCCCTCGGCGGCACGGTCGCCGAACAGGGCGGCCAGGCGCTCACGGCCGAGGACCTCGCTCGCCTCGCCATGGCACCCGGATCGTCGTCGCTGGAGAAGCACGCCGACGGCACCGCGATCGACGCGGGCGGACTCGTGCCGGACGTGAACCGCACCAACAGCTGGGTGCAGTCGATCGACCAGGTCGATCCGCTCGAGATGCTCGAGGTGCAGCTCGCCAACACGACCGCGCCGTTCCTGCTCATCAGCCGCCTGCGCGCGTCGATGGCGGCATCCTCCGCGCATCGTAAGTACGTGGTCAACGTCTCGGCGATGGAGGGGCAGTTCTCGCGGCGGTACAAGGGCCCGGGGCATCCGCACACCAACATGGCGAAGGCCGCGCTGAACATGCTTACGCGCACCAGCGCCGGCGAGATGCTCGAGACCGACGGCATCCTGATGACCGCCGTCGACACCGGCTGGATCACCGACGAGCGCCCGCACTACACGAAGGTGCGTCTCGCCGAGGAGGGCTTCCATGCTCCGCTCGACCTGGTCGACGGCGCGGCCCGCGTGTACGACCCGATCGTGCGCGGCGAGGCCGGCGAAGACATCCACGGCGTGTTCCTGAAGGACTACGAACCCAGCCCCTGGTGAGTGCCGGCCGCCTTGAGGCGGCTCCCGGACCCGGTACAGATGTCGGACGACACGCCAGATGTCGGACCGTTTCGGCCGTTTCGTCCGACATCTGGCGTGTTGCCCGTCAGCTGCGCCGGCGAAATCGCGGCGGATGCGGGGTGGCGGATGCCGGGACAGGCGTGCGTGAGCTTTTCAGGCGCCGCGACGCTCCAGGTTGAGCGACGCCCAGGCGCCGAGCTGGTCGAGGATCGGCAGCAGTCCTTCGCCGCTCGCGGTGAGCGCGTAGGACACGGTGATGGGCGGTCCAGCGTCGACCGTCCGCGCGACGAGACCGGTCTCAGCGAGCTCGGCGAGCCGATCGGAGAGGACGGTGTCGCTGATGCCGGCCACCGCGCGGCGCAGCGTGACGAAGGTCGAGGGGCCGGCGCCGAGGGAGGCGACGATCATGCCGTTCCACCGTTTGCCGAGCACGCTGAAGGCGAGTGTGACGGCGGCGTCACACCGTTGCACAGCCTCTTCCAGCTCGGGCATGCCCCCATCCTACTCGTGCTACGTTGACCAGTGTCGCTAAGAAAAACCTAGTGACTACGAAAACGAGAGGTCAGACATGTCCCTGTTCCGCCTGGATGCCAGCATCCTTCCCGCGTCGTCCGCCAGCCGCGCACTCGCCGACCTCGTCGAGGCCGAGTGGACGGCATCCCACCCCGACTCGACAGTGACCCGCCGCGATGTCGCCGCCGACCCGGTTCCCGCGACGGCGTGGACGGATGCCGTCACCGGCGGTTTCGTCGACGCGGCACAGCGGACCCCCGCGCAGAACGAGGCCCGTGCCCTCGCCACGACCTTCGCCGACGAGCTGATCGGCGCCGACGCCCTGCTGTTCGCCGTGCCGCTCTACAACTACGGCGTCTCGCAGCACTTCAAGACCTGGTTCGACCTCGCGTACACCGACCCGCGCATCGACCCGACCGGAACCGCCCTTCGCGGCAAGCCCGCGACGCTGGTCACGGTCCTCGGCGGCAACTACGCGCCCGGCACCCCCAAGGAGGGCTGGGACCACTCGACCGGCTGGCTCCGTCGTGCGCTCGCGGATGTCTGGGGTCTCGACCTGCGCGTCGTGCAGCGTCCGTTCACCCTCGTGGGTGTGAACCCGGCGCTCGACGCCTTCGCCGACACCGCGCAGGAGCTCAAGGAAGCCGCCGAGACCGACGCGGTCGCCTACGGCCGCGAGGTCGCTGCGCTGCGGGGTTCGCAGGTCGCCTGACCGGGTCTCGCCGCAGCAACTTCTGCGGCCATCCGCACCTTCTGCGGCCCGGATCGGGGGATCCGGGCCGCAGAACTTCGAGATGGCCGCAGAACGTGCCGGTCGCAGCAGCACCGGCATCCACACCGCGTCGGCATCCGCTGGCCTCGGGATCCGGGCCTCACTTCGCAGGTCGAGAACACGGATGCAGGTCGAGACGCGCGTTCCGGGCCTGCATCTGAGAAATCGACCTGCAGGTGTGTCGATGGACGACCGATGCGGGTGAGAACTCCGCTGGCCCCAGCATCCGACATCCCCTCATCCCGGCATCCACACCCCCATTCGGCACCCGCATCCGCACCCGCCCTCCCGCGGCATCCGGTACATCCGTCGGGCGAAAGCACGGATGCAGGTCCAGAAACGCGTTCTGGACCTGCATCCGTGAAATGTCCCGACGACTGTGTCGGCAGCTACCCGATCAGGGTCAGGAACAGCCGCACCGAGAGCGCCAGCACAGCCACGAGCCCGATGATGCCCGCCGCGTTCTGCCACCAGGTGTTGCGCATGTCGCCCATGAGCTTCACGCGGTTGGCCATCAGGATGATCAGCGCCGCGAGCACGGGGGCGACGAAGACGGTCAGCGCCTGGGCGATGACGATCAGCTGCACCGGCGACTCCTGGAACGTGATCGTGACGAGGATGCCGAAGGCCAGGATGCCGGCGCTCACGAGCTTCGCGGTGAGCGAGCTCGACGACGCGCCGCGTCCCAAGCCGTCGGACAGCATCGTGCCGCCGGCGGTCGCATTCGCGATCATCGACGAGAACGCAGCGCCGAAGAACCCCAGCGCGAACACCGTGGAGCCGACCGGACCGGCGAGCGGCTCGAAGATGCCGGCGAGGGCGACGACGGTGGGAGCCGCCTCTCCGGTCTTGCCCAGGACGGATGCCGCGACGACGATGACCAGCGCGGTCATGATGCCGGGGGCGACGATGCCGGGGATGGTGTCGACGATCGTGACGTCGCGGTAGTCGGCCTCGGTGCGGCCGCGTTCCTTCGTGCCGTAGGCGGTGTAGAAGGCGGCGTTGATCGAGAAGTTGGTGCCGACGAGGGCGACGATCAGCAGCCACGCACCGCCGGGGAAGGTCGGCAGGAGGCCGGCGCCTGCGGCCGCCCAGTCGGGGTTCGAGATGAACGCCGAGGCGATGAATGCGATCGCCATCAGCGCGACGATCACGACGAGCACCTTCTCGACGACGCGGTAGACGTTGCGGAGAAGCAGCAGTGCGGCGACCGCGGCGGTGCAGATGACCGTCCACATGATCGGGCTGCCGCCGAAGAGCATCGACAGCCCGAGGCCGGAGCCGACCGCGTTGCCGACCGAGAAGCAGAGAGTGATGAGGAACACGCCGATGCCGGCGAGCACACCGACCCAGCCGCCGAGGTGCTCCTTGATCGACGAGATGAGCGATGTCGGCGACTTGATGCCCAGGCGCACCGCCATGTCGGTGAGGAAGATCATCAGGATGGTCGACACCACGATCACCCAGATGAGGGCGTACTGGTAGCCGCTTCCGGCTTGGACCGCGGTGGTCAGGTTGCCGGGGCCGAACTGCCAGGCGCCCGCGACGAACGCCGGACCGATGAGGGCCAGGTGCTGCCAGAACGGGCGTCGTTGCTTGCGTGAGGTGACGATGTTCTTCATCGTCTCAGTGGAGACCCGCCCGTAGCCAGTGCCGGGTGTGGTCGAGGCGTGACGCGTCGTGGTGCGTTCGTTCATGGTCGTGTCCTTCGAGTCGTCGTTGACTGCAGGGAAGTGGGGGGCGAGGCGGTCTCGGGCGACCGCCCCGCCCTGGTCGTCACGCGGGGACGGTGACCTTGCCGAGCCCGGCGAGGGCGAAGGCGGCGGCGATCTCGGCATCCGCTCCGTCGGGCAGGGGGAGGAGCGGGGTGCGGACCGTGGCGTGATCGAGGATGCCGCGCTGCACGAGGCCCCACTTCAGGGCGACGGTGCCCTCCATGTGCGACCCGCGGTGGTAGACGTTCTGCGTCACGGGGAGCAGGCGCTCGTGGATCGCGTGGGCGGCCTCGTAGTCGCGCGCCTTGCCCGCAGCGATGAGCTCGATGAGCGGCTCGGGGGCGACGTTGCCGTAGCCGACGAGCAGGCCGTCGACGTCGAACATCGTCGGCAGCAGGTACTCGTCGTGGCAGGAGAGGATCTGCAGCTCGGGGTAGGCGGCACGCAGCGCGGGGATCTCGGTGTACCAGCGACGCATGTTGCGCACGCCGTTCTTCGTGGCGAACACGCCCTCCTGCCCGGCGATCTCGAGCTGCGTGTCGAGGTCGTACGTCGCCTTGGTGTTGTCGGGGTACTGGAAGAGGATGAGCGGCAGGCCCGACTCCTCGTAGATCTCGCGGTAGCGCGACTGCGGGGCGCCCTGCTGGTAGCCGAAGCGCAGCCAGCCGTGCGAGGGGTAGACGAGGCCGGCGGTGGCGCCGGCGTCGACGGCGGCCTTCGCCTCGAGGGCGGCGGTCTTGTTGCCCTCCTTCGTGATGCCGGCGATCACCGGGACGCGGCCATCGGTCGAGGCGACGAACGCACGGATGACGTCGAGCTGCTCCTCTTCGGTGAGGAACGTGCCCTCGCCGGCATGGCCGAGCACGACGAGGCTCTTGACCCCGTCGATCGAGCCGAGCCAGGAGCCGAGGCGCTGGATGGCGTCGTAGTCGACGGCGCCGTCCTCGGTGAACGGGGTGACGGGGGCGGGGTTGAGGCCGCGGAGGTCGAGAGTCATGATCGGTCCTTTCCTTGGAGCTTCTTCGCTGGTGTTCTCGGCTTCGAGAATGTGGGAACGTTCGCGGGAACGTTTGCAGGAACGATTGCAAGTATGATCGGGGATGCCGGGGTTGTCAACACCCCGATCCCGATTCCGTCGAGGAGGACGCCGTGGACGAGCAGCAGGAGAGACACGTCGTCACGCTCAAGGACGTCGCCGCGGCTTCCGGCGTGAGCATCTCGACCGTCAGCCGCGTGCTCGACGATCGCACCCCGCCGTCGCGGTCCTCCACGGCCGAGAAGGTGCGCCGGATCGCCGACGAGCTCGGCTATCGCCGGAACATGTTCGCCTCCGGATTGCGTCGCGGTGCGACCGGCACCATCGGCGTGCTCGTGCCGCGGCTCACCGACCACGTCATGGCGCTGATGTTCGAGGCGATCGAGCGCACGGCTCGGGCCCGCGGCTCCTTCGCCGTCGTAGCGACCTGTGGCGACGATCCCGCAGAGGAGGCGCGCGCGACGGAGACGCTGCTCGACCGCAATGTCGACGGGCTCGTACTCGCGACCGCCCGGCTCGATGACACGCTGCCCGCCTCTCTCCGGGAACGTGGGGTGCCGCACGCGCTCGTGCTGCGCACCGACGGGGTGAGCCCCTCGGCGCTCGGAGACGACGAGGCGGGCGGCTACTTCGCCGCCCGGCACCTGGTCGATCTCGGCCACCGCGAGATCGCCGTCATCACCGGACCCTGGTTCACGTCGAGTGCCCGAGACCGACTCGCCGGCGCACGTCGCGCGCTCGCCGAGGGCGGGCTGGAACTGTCGGAGGAGCGCGTGATCTCCACCGGGTACGGCATCGAGTCGGGCCACATCGCCGGTCGCTCGCTGCTCGACGGCACGGGATCCCGTCCGACGGCGATCTTCGCTGCGAACGACAATCTCGCGATCGGGGTGGTCGCGGCCGCCACCGCTGCCGGATTGACCGTCGGACGCGACGTTTCGGTGGTCGGATACAACGACATCCCGCTGGCCGCCATGCTCCCCGTGCCGCTCACATCCGTGCGCACGGCCTTCGATCAGATCGCCGCGAGTGCACTCGACCTGATGGGTGGGCCCGCCGGGAGCATCACCCGCGCCCTGCCGACGCTGATCCCCCGGGCGTCGACCGCGGCGCTCGGGCGCTGACGGTTCGCGGCATCCGTCCGTTCCGGCATCCGTCCGTCCCGTTTGCAGGTCGAGAACACGGATGCAGGTCCAGAATCCCGATCCGGACCTGCATCCGTGATATTCGCCTGCAGATGAACCCGTGGCCGCCGACTACCGCAGCGACCGCACGAACTCGCGCACGTCCTCGACGAGCATCTCGGGTTCCTCCATCGCGGCGAAGTGTCCGCCGCGTCCTTCGACGTCGGTCCAGCGGACGATGTTGTGCGACCGCTCCTCGGCGAAGCGCAGACCCACGTCGTGCGCGAAGACGATCACGGCGGTGGGCACGCCGGAACTCTCGGGCTCGGACCCCCAGTCACCCTGCTGCGCATAGCCGACGAAGGCAGAGCTGCCCGCCGACGCCGTGAACCAGGAGAGGGCCGCGTTCTCGAAGACGAAGCGCTCGCCGAGGATGTCGACCGCGGACGCCTCGGCCGGGTGCGTCCACGCCTGCAGCTTGTCGAGGATCCACGCGAACTGTCCGACGGGGCTGTCGGAGAGCACCTGACCGACGAGGCCGGGCCGCGTGGACTGGATCGCGATGTAGCCGAACTCGTTCTGCATGAACTCCCGGATGCGCCGCACGCGGTCCTGCTCGAGCGGGGTCAGCGACGCGACGGTCTCGTCGTCGAGATCGCCCGCGAAGTTGCCGAGCGAGCCGTTGACGTGCACGCCGATCACGCGCTCCGGTGCGAGTCTGCCGATCTCCGGGGCGACTCCGGCGCCGACATCTCCGCCCTGCACGACGAAGCGGTCGTAGCCGAGGCGCGTCATGAGCTCGAGCATCGACGCGGCCATCTCGGCGGTTCCCCATGATGCGCCGACCAACGGTGTCGAGAATCCGAAACCGGGGAGCGAGGGGATCACGACGTCGAACGCGTCGGCCGCATCGCCGCCGTGCGCGACGGGGTCGGTGAGCGGTCCGATCAGCGCCTCGAACTCGAGGAACGACCCCGGCCAACCGTGCAGCAGCAGGAGCGGCGTCGCCTCCGGGTGCGGGGAGCGCACGTGCACGGCATGGATGCTCTGGCCGTCGATCGGGGTGATGATCTGCGGGAGTGCGTTGAGGCGCTCCTCGGTGGCGCGCCAGTCGTGCTCGGCCCAGCGGGCGATGAGGTCCTGCAGCTCGACGGAGGGGATGCCGGTGCTGCGGTCGTCGACCGGCAGAGGCTGCGGGAATCGGGCGTTCCGCAGCCGTGCGCGCAGGTCGTTCACGGCGGCGTCGGAGATCTCGATGCGGAAGGGCTGGACGCGAGGGTCGTTCCGGTTCGTGTTCATGACTTCACTCTCTCGATGAAAGCGGCCACAATATGTCCTGATAAGAAAAGAGGCTGGGGAGCATGACCCGTACCACCGGACGCACCCTCGAGCTCCTGTCGCTGCTGCAGGCCCGCCGCGAGTGGAGCGGGGTCGAGCTGCAGGAGCGTCTCGAGGTGAGTGCCCGCACGCTGCGGCGCGACATCGACGACCTGCGAGAACTCGGCTACGGCATCGAGGCGACGCGCGGCCGCCACGGCGGATACCGCCTCGGTGTGGGCGCCGCCGTTCCGCCGTTGACTCTTTCGGTCGACGAGTCGGTCGCGATCGCCGTCGGGCTGCGTGCCGCCGCGACGGGCGTCGTGACGGGGATCGAGGAGGCGTCCGCCCGTGCCCTCGCCAAGTTGGAGCAGTCGCTCTCGCCGGCGACGCGACGGCAGATCGTCGAAGTCGAGCAGGCGATGGTTCCTCTCACCACTCGGCACGACGACATCGACATCGCGGTCGTCACGACGATCGCCACGGCCATCACGGAGCGGCGGCGAATGCAGGTCGACTACACGCGCCACGACGGCGAGGAGGTCCGTCGGGTCGTCGAGCCGCACCGCGTCGTGCACACCGCCGAGCGCTGGTATCTCGTCGCGTGGGATCCGGAGCGGGAGGCCTGGCGCACCCTGCGCGTCGACCGGATGCGGCATCCGCTCATCCTGCGCGACGAGTTCCCGCGGAAGGACATCCCCGACGAGGCGCTCCGGCGGTTCACCACCCGCAGCATCACGACCGCGCCGTACCGGTACCGCGCGCGCTTCCGCATGCACGCACCGGCCGATGTCGTGAGCCGGCACTTCGACGCGACGGTCGCGCAGGTGGTTCCCGAGACGGATGGCACCAGCATCCTCACCGCCGGCTCCGGCTCACCCGAGGAGTTCGCGCTGTACATCGGCATGTGCGGCATCGAGTTCGAGGTGCTCGACGGCGACGAGGTGCGACAGGCGATGGTCGAGGTCGCGGGTCGGCTCCTGCGGGGGGCCGGGGCGGACTGACACTTTCGAATCGCGCACCTGGTCGCTTTTTAGCCCGAAAGGCGACCAGTTGCGCGATTCGAAGGCGGAGGGGACCCTCAGCCCAGCGGGGCCGGATACGGATGCGGCAGCCACACCGTCACGATCAGGCCGCCCTCCGCGCGCGGGGTGAGCACGAGCGTCCCGCCGTGCGCCTGGGTGATGCGCTGAGCGATCGCGAGGCCGAGGCCGACGCCCGCGTGATCCTCGCTTCGGGTGCGCTCGGCGCCGCGCTGGAACGGCTCGGTGAGAGTCGCCACCCGGTACGCCGGCAGCACCTCGCCGGTGTTCTCGACCACCAGCGCCACCGCGTGCGGCTGCAGGTGCGTGCGCACCGCGACGGCCCCGCCGGATGGCAGGTTGTGCACGACCGCGTTGAGCACGAGGTTCGTGACGAGCTGCTGCAGCAGGGCCGACGAGCCCAGCACCGGAGCGGCGACGCCGCCCACCTCGACGGCGACCCCGCGTCGATCCGCGAGCGGCAGGAGAGCCTCGACCGCCTCTTCCGCCAGGAGCGACAGATCGACGACCTCGCGGGGGAACGACCGACGCTCCGCGCGGCTGAGCATGAGGAGCGCCTCGGTCAGCTCGATGGCTCGCGCGTTGACTTCGTACAGGCGGGAGATCAGCGCGTCGACGTCTCGATCGGGATCGGTGCGGGCGACCTCCAGCAGCGTCTGCGAGATCGCCAGCGGAGTGCGCAGCTCGTGCGAGGCGTTCGCGGCGAACCGCTGCTGCTCGGCGACCTGCGACTCGAGCTGCTCGAGCATCGAGTCGAACACGTCGGCGAGATCGCGGAACTCGTCGCGCGGACCTTCGAGGGAGACGCGGTGCGAGAGGGAGCCCTGGGTCGCGAGCTTGGCGGCGTCGCTGATGCGATCGAGCGGCGCCAGCATCCGTCCGGCGAGCAGCCAGCCGCCGCCGAGCCCGAGCGCGATCAGCACCACCATGACCACGCCCGCGACCGGCACGAACGCGCGCAGCAGGTCGGAGCGGTTGGGCACGAAGATGTCGGCGACGATCTGCACATCGGGCACGTAGCGCAGCAGGAACAGCCCCACCGCGGCAAGCAGCAGCACGCCCGAGAACACGACGATGCCCGCGTAGCTCAGCGTGAGCTTGAGCCGCGCACTCATCCCGCGCCGCCTAGGCATCGGCATCCGTCTCGATGCGGTAGCCG
This sequence comes from Microbacterium sp. K24, assembly GCF_004794465.1. Lineage (GTDB taxonomy): Bacteria > Actinomycetota > Actinomycetes > Actinomycetales > Microbacteriaceae > Microbacterium. Next base: position 40,238 of record NZ_SSDJ01000092.1, read on the forward strand.
ACGCCGGGCACGGTGAGGATCAGCCACGGCTCGCCCAGGCGCTTCCGCAGCGACGACACCGTGATGCGCACGGCGTTCGTGAACGGGTCGGCGTTCTCGTCCCACGCCCTCTCGAGCAGTTCCTCGGCGCTGACGACCCCGCCGCCCGCGTCGACCAGCACCTCGAGCACGGCGAACTGCTTGCGGGTCAGGGCGACGTAGCGGCCATCGCGGTACACCTCGCGGCGGAACGGGTCGAGGCGGAGTCCGGCGACCTCGAGCACCGGCGGGCGAGAGCGCTGCCGGCGTCGATCCAGCGCACGCAGCCGCAGCACGAGCTCGCGCAGCTCGAACGGCTTGGTGAGGTAGTCGTCGGCGCCGATCTCGAACCCGGACGCCTTGTCGTCGAGACGATCGGCGGCGGTCAGCATGAGGATCGGGATGCCGGTGCCCGATGCCACGATCCACCGGGCGATGTCGTCGCCGGAGGGGCCGGGAACATCACGGTCGAGCACGGCGAGGTCGTAGGCGTTGATGCTCAGCAGCTCGAGGGCGGTGTCGCCGTCGCCGGCGATGTCGGCCGCGATCGCCTCCAGGCGCAGCCCATCGCGAACCGCCTCGGCGAGGTAGGGCTCGTCCTCGACGATCAGCACACGCATGGCTGCGATCCTACGCACCCGCGCATATCGGGAGCATATGGAAAAGCGCATACGCCCCGGCAACCGGCATCCTCCTTCACTGGAGACATGAACACCCGCACCATCCCCGTCTCCCGCGGCAGCCGCCGGCGAGGACTCATCGTCGCCGCGATCGCGCTGGTCGTGATCGTGATCCTCGCCTTCGCCGTGCAGCAGTCGCTCGCCGCCGCATCCGCCGCCGTCTCGCAGCAGACGACGACGTCCGACGCCTCGGCTCCGCCGCCACCGGACCTCACCGGCTCGGTCATCGCTCCTAGCGATGCCGACGGCGTGATCCGCGACGGCGACCAGCCGACCGTGTTCGACACCGACCGGGTCGCGATCGGCAACCTCGATCCGGCGCTGCTCGACGCCCTGCAGCGCGCGGCGAACGATGCCGCGGGCGACGGCCTCGAGTTCCGGGTGAACAGCGGATGGCGGTCGGCCGCACTGCAGGAGCGGATGCTGCAGGACGCGATCACCCAGTACGGCTCCGAAGCGGAGGCGGCTCGCTGGGTCGCCACGCCGCAGACCTCGGCGCACGTCTCCGGCAAGGCCGTCGATCTCGGTCCGCTACCCACGCTCGACTGGCTCGCCCAGCACGGCTCGGAGTACGGCCTCTGCCAGACCTACGCGAACGAATCATGGCACTACGAGCTGCGACCGGATGCCGTCACCGACGGCTGTCCCGAGCAGTACGCCGACCCCACCGAAGACCCGAGGATGCAGCCATGACCGCCCTGCTCGCCACGGAGCGCACCGCACTCTCTCTTCTGCCGGCGCCCACGCTCCAGACCCTTCCCGCGGCGGTGGCGGAGAACGTGCGCCGGGTGCGTGCCGAAACCTCTGCCCGGATCATGGCGGTGGTGAAGGCCGACGGCTACGGTCACGGTGCGGTCGCCGTCGCCCGCGCCGCGGTGGACGCCGGGGCCGAGTGGCTCGGTGTCACCGATGTCGCGGAGGCCGTCGCGCTGCGCGAGGCAGGTCTCTCTCAGCCGATCCTGACGTGGCTGAACCCCGCGGGAGTCGACGCGGCGGAGGCGGCGCACCACCGCGTCGACATCGCGGTCGGGTCGGTCGAGGAGCTCCGCCGACTCGTGGCTGATGCGGAGGCGCCGGTGCGCGTGCACCTGCACATGGACACCGGCATGTCACGAGGAGGGTGCCCGCTGGGCGAGTGGCCGGAGCTGTTGCGCATCGCGCGGCAGGGGAGGGGGCGCGTCGAGGTGGTGGGGGTGATGGGGCATCTGCCGCGTGCCGACGAGGGGGATCCGCGGGCGAACGAGCCCGCGGTGCTGCGGATGCGGCAGGCACGCGACGCGGTGCTGCGAGCAGGGTTCGGGCCCCTGCTCGTGCACCTCGCCGCAACCTCGGGGGCGCTGACCGACGCGGCGACGCACTTCGGAATGGTGCGCATCGGTGCGGGGCTCGTCGGCATCGACCCGTCCGGCTCGGTCGTGCTGGAAGGGGCGTCGCGGTTCACGGCGTCGGTCGTGCAGACCGCTGCCGTGCCGGCGGGAACGCCTGTCGGATACGGCGGAACGCACGTCACATCACGGCCGACGAACCTGAGCATCGTGGGGGTGGGGTATGCCGATGGCATCCCGCGGGAGCTGCGTGAGGGTGCGTCGGTCGAGATCGGCGGGGCGCGGCATCCGCTCGTCGGGCGGGTCTCGATGGATCAGATCGTCGTCGACACGGGGGATGCCGCGTTCCCGCGCGGCACGGCCGTCACGGTCTTCGGGCCGGAGGGCGGAGCGGTGCCGTCGGTGCAGGAGTGGGCGCGGTGGGCGGGCAGCATCCCGCATACGATCGTGACCGGCATCAGCGCCCGCGTGCAGCGGAGCATCGCGTGATGCCGCGCGTGCTGGTCATCGGCGGCGGGCAGAACGCCGAGCACGAGGTGTCGTTGGCCTCGGCGGGTGCCGTCGCGGCGGCGCTCCGCATCACGGGTCACACCGTGACCACCGTGACGATCGACCGTGACGGGATCTGGCGTGCCGACGGCATCGCGCCGTGCGCTTCACCCGCGGAGTCGCTGGCCCGGGCGCTGCCCCTCATCGCGGAGGCCGAGGTCATATTCCCTGCGGTGCATGGAGCCCTCGGAGAAGACGGCGCCCTCGCCGCGCTGGCGGCGCTCGCCGGCGCCAGGATCGTCGGCTCCGACCTCCGAGCGGGTGCGATCGGCATGGACAAGTGGGCGACGAAGCTCGTGGCGGATGCCGTCGGCATCCGCACCGCCAAAGGGAGGCTCGTCGCGGCCGAGGACATCGGCGACGCGGAGTTCGAGGAGGAGGTCGTCGTCAAACCGGTCTCGGCGGGGTCGAGCTACGGCGTGAGCCTCGTGACGGAGGGCGGTGACCTGTTGGGCGCGCTGCGCACGGCCGCGCGGTTCGACCGGCGCATCCTGGTGGAGGAGGTCGTGCGGGCCCGCGAGATCGATGTGGCGGTGCTGCGCGAGGCCGGGGGCGTCCGCTGGGCTGCTCCTCCGCTCGAGATCCATGCGAGCGGACTCTTCGACACCGCGACGAAATACGACGGGAGCGCTCGGTTCACCGTGCCCGCCCAGCTCGACGCTGCGGAGACATCGGCGCTCAAGCGGGCGGCGATCGCGATGTTCGACGCCCTCGGGTGCGCGGGTGTGGCCCGCATGGACTTCTTCCTCACCGACGACGGTCCCGTGCTGAACGAGGTGAACACCATGCCGGGACTGACCGCCGCCTCGCAGGTGCCGCGGATGTTCGCGGCGGCCGGAGTGGAGTACACCGACCTCGTGAGTCGGATGGTGCGGGCGGCGCTGGCGGGGTGAGACCATGGGCGCATGGCCGGTCCCGTGATCACCTGGCGCCCCGTCGTCGAAGACGATTTCCCGCTGCTCGCCGACTGGCTGTCGAGACCGCACGTGCACCGGTACTGGCATCACGACTTCTCGCCGGAGGGTGTGGCACGGGATTTCGGGCCCGGCACGCGCGGCGAGGAGGCCGGGGAGGATCTGCTCGTCTCGGTCGGCGGCGTGCCCGCGGCGCTCGTCCAGCGCTCGCGCATCGCGGACTACGCCGAGGACTTCGACGAGCTGTCGGCGATCGTCGAGGTGCCCGATCACGCGGTGACGATCGACTACCTGATCGCGGATGCCGCAAGCACCGGGCGCGGTCTGGGCACGGCGATCATCCGGGAGGTCGTCGCCGACACCTGGCTCACCTACCCCGATGCGCCCGCGATCATCGTTGCCGTCGTCGCGACGAACATCGGGTCGTGGCGCGCGCTCGAGAAGGCCGGGTTCCGCCGAGTCGGTGAGGGGGAGATGGAGCCGGAGAACCCGATCGATCCGCCGCTGCACGTGGTGTCGCGGATCGACAGGCCGCCGGCCTAGAGCCGGTCGACGCCGGTGACCGTGACGACGGCCTCGCCGGCCTCATCGGATGCCGCGAGGTCGACCGTCGCCGAGATGCCCCAGTCGTGATCACCGGCGGGGTCGTCGAGGATCTGACGGGCGGTCCACCGTTCGGCGCCCTGCTCGAGGATCAGGAGCTTCGAGCTGCGGGCATCCGCGCCGGTGAGGATCTCGTCGTGGTCGGCGAAGTATCCGTCGAGCGCCGTGTTCCACGCATCGGCCCCGAGCTCGGGGTCGAGCTCGGCGAGGGCGTCGACGTCTTCCCGGGCCGCGAGCTGCACCCGGCGGAACAGCTCGTTGCGCACGAGGATACGGAAGGCGCGCACATTGCTCGTGAGGCGCTTGGGCGCGGGCGGCACGATCGGCTCGTCCTTCCCCTGCGCGTCGAAGCGGCCGTTGTCGATACCCGCCCGCAGCTCCTCCCACTCGTCGAGCAGGCTCGAGTCGACTTGCCGCACGAGCTCGCCGAGCCACTCGATGAGGTCGCGGAGGTCTTCGTCCTTCGCCTCTTCCGGGATGGTCTGCGAGGCGGCGCGGTAGGCGTCGGAGAGGTACCGGAGCACCACTCCCTCTGAGCGGGCGATCTTGTAGTAGGCGACATATTCCCCGAAAGACATGGCGCGCTCATACATGTCGCGCACCACCGACTTCGGGTGCAGGTCGAAGTCGCGGATCCAGGGCTGGGCGGCGCTGAAGGTCTCGAAGGCCGCGGTGAGCAGTTCGTCGAGCGGCTTCGGATAGGTGATCTGCTCGAGCAGCTCCATCCGCTCGTCGTACTCGATGCCCTCGGACTTCATCGCGGCCACGGCCTCCCCGCGGGCGAGGAACTCCTGCTGGCTCAGCACCGCCCGTGGATCGTCGAGCGTCGACTCGACGATCGAGATCATGTCCAGCGCATACGAGCCGGTGCCGACGCCTTGGGCCGCTGAGGTCGTCGAAGCGCCTGGATCCGGGTCGAGCAGCTCGAACGCCGCGAGGGCGAACGGCGACAGCGGCTGGTTCAGCGCGAAGTTCGGCTGCAGGTCGACGGTGAGCCGGATCTCTCCGGCATCCGTCCGCTCCACGATCCCCGATTCGCGCAGCGTCCGGTAGATCCCGAGCGCGCGGATCGCCAGCTCGCGCTGCCGGGAGCGGGGCTCGTGGTTGTCGTATACCAACGCGCGCATATTCCCGAAGACGTCACCGCCGCGGGCGATGACGTTCAGCATCATGGCGCTCGTGATCTGCATGTGCGAGGTCAGCGTCTCGGGTGTCGCATCGATGAGCTTGCGGAACGACGGCTCGCCCCACGACACGAAACCATCCGGCGCCTTCTTGCGCACGATCTTGCGCTTCTTCTTCGGATCGTCGCCGGCCTTCTTCACCGCGGCGGCGTTCTCGCTCTCATGCTCCGGCGCCTGCGCGACGACCGTGCCGGCGGTGTCGTAGCCTGCACGACCGGCACGACCCGCGATCTGGTGGAACTCGCGGGCGTTCAGCTGCCGCATCCGGGTGCCGTCGAACTTCGTCAGGGCCGTGAGCAGCACGGTGCGGATCGGCACGTTGATGCCGACGCCCAGGGTGTCGGTGCCGCAGATCACGCGGAGCAGGCCGCGTTGCGCCATCTGCTCGACGAGCCGCCGGTACTTCGGCAGCATTCCGGCGTGATGCACGCCGATCCCGGCGCGCAGGAAGCGCGAGAGCGTCTTGCCGAACGCGGTCGTGAACCGGAACTCTCCGATGAGGTCGGCGATCTGGTCGCGCTGCTCGCGCGTCGCGACCTTCGTGCTCGACAGTGCCTGGGCGCGCTCCATCGCGGCCGCCTGCGAGAAGTGCACGACGTAGACGGGCGCCTGGCCCGTGTTCAGCAGGTCGTCGATCGTCTCGTGGATCGGCGTGGTCTCGTAGAAGAAGTGGAGCGGCACCGGACGCTCGACGCCGGTGACGGATGCCGTCTCACGGTGCGTGCGCCGGGTGAGGTCGGCGGCGAGGGTCGTCACATCGCCGAGCGTCGCCGACATCAGGATGAACTGTGCCTGCGGGAGCTCGAGCAGCGGCACCTGCCACGCCCACCCGCGCTCGGGATCGGCGTAGAAGTGGAATTCGTCCATCACGACCTGGCCGACGTTCATCTCGGTGCCCTGCCGCAGCGACAGGTTCGCGAGGATCTCGGCCGTGCAGCAGATGATCGGAGCATCCGCATTCACCGAAGAATCGCCCGTGATCATGCCGACGTTCTCGGCCCCGAACACGTCGACCAGGGCGAAGAACTTCTCGCTCACGAGGGCCTTGATCGGCGCCGTGTAGAAGCTGCGCCTGCCGGAGACGAGCGCCGCGAAGTGCGCGGCCACGGCGACGAGCGACTTCCCGGTGCCGGTCGGCGTCGACAGGATGAGGTTGTTGCCCGAGACGATCTCGATGACCGCCTCGTCCTGCGCGGGGTACAGACGGATGCCGGTCGACTCGGCCCATTCGACGAACGCCAGGTAGACGGCATCCGGGTCGGAGCCGTCGGGGAGCGTGTCGAGGAGCATCCTTCGATCATCCCCTACCGCTGCGGGTCGGCGCGCCGCGGTCAACCGGGCAGCACGACGCCCGCCAGACGCTCGGGGTCGGCGAGCACCTGCAGGCCGATGATCCGCCCGTCCTCGATCTCGAACGCCATGAGCGACACGATGCGGTCGCCGAAGGATGCCGCGACCCCGGGCCGTCCGTCGATGAGCACCGGCGTGGAATGCGCGGCGAGACGGGCGGCGAGCACGGCCTGCGCCCCGATCTCGGCGGATCCGTGCAGCGTCTGCGTGCTCGTGCCGTAGTCGGCATGGAGTGTGGCCTCGTCGTGGAGCAGGCCGAGGAGCGCGGCCAGATCGCCCTCCTGCGCCGCGGTCAGCCACGCCTCGACCAGCGCGCGGCCGCGGCGGCGGTCGGCCCGATCGGGCACCGAGGCCTCGCGGAGCCGTCGTCGCGCCCGCGATGCCAGCTGTCGTGCGGCATCGGGAGAGCGGTCGACGGCGTGTGCGACCTCGTCGAACGGCTGGCCGAACACGTCATGCAGCACGAAGGCGATCCGCTCCGCCGGCGTCAGCGCGTCCAGCACGACGAGCAGCGCCACGTTGACGCGGTCGGACCGGTCGACGAGGTCGGCGAGATCCGGTGCCGTGTCGACGGGCTCGTCGCGCCACGGCTCGATGTTCCACGACTGCTCTAGAGTCGACCGCGGAGCGCGGAGCAGGTCGAGACTGATCCGCGACACCACGGTGGTGCACCATGCGTCGAGGTTGTCGATCGCGTCGGCATCCGATCGGGCGAGGCGCAGCCAGGTCTCCTGCACGGCATCGTCGGCATCCGCGCTCGATCCCAGCATCCTGGTCGCGATCGCCCGCAGTCGTGGTCGAGCCGCTTCGAACCTCTCGGCCAGCTCTTCGTCGTTCATGTCACATCTCCTCGTCGCCGCTCGTCATGATCTCGACGGATGCGGCGGCCGAGATGTGACAGGCCGTCGCGACACACGGAAGGAAGACCATCATGAGCACTCCCATTCTCGTCACCGGAGGCACCGGGAACATCGGACGCCACACGGTTCCGCTGCTGCGCGCCGCGGGCAGCGAGGTGCGCATCCTCAGCAGGCACGCGGATGCGGACGCCGCCGGCATCCGCTCGTTCGAAGGGGACACCGTGAAGGGGACCGGCCTCGCCGAGGCGCTCGACGGCGTCGAGACGGTGCTGCACCTCGCCGGCGGCGCGAAGGGCGACGACATCGCGGCACGGAACCTCGTTACCGCGGCCCGGCGGGCGGGCGTCCGGCACCTCATCCTCATCTCGGTCGTCGGTGCGGATCGGATGCCGATCGGCTACTTCCGCATGAAGGCGGCCGCCGAACGCGCGTTCGCGGAGCCCGGCATCCCGTGGACCGTGCTGCGCGTCGCGCAGCTGCACGACTTCGCCCTGCCGATGGTGAAGGCGCTGTCGGGCATGAGGATCGCACCGCGGGGGCTGCGGTTCGAGCCCGTCGGAGTGGACGCCGTCGCCGAACGCCTCGCAGAGCTGACGCTCGGTGCACCCGCCGGTCGTGTCGCGGATCTCGCCGGCCCCGAGGTGCAGGAGGTCGCGGATCTCGTGCGGGCGTTCGACGCCGCTCGCGGGCGGACCCGCCGGCTGATGCCTCTGCGCATTCCCGGTGCCGTCGGTCGCGCCTACCGCGCGGGTGACAACCTCGCCGACGAGACGGCGGTGCGCGTGGGGGCGACCTGGGTGGAGTTCCTGGGAGAGCGCACTGCTGTCAGCGCGTGAGAGCGCGGTCGCCCGCCCGGCGCCCCCTCAGCCCTTCGTCGCGGCCTGCAGGGCGATGCGGATCATGTCGCCGAAGGTCTGCTCGCGTTCCTGGGCCGTCGTCGCCTCGCCGGTGACGATGTGGTCGGAGACGGTGCAGATGCTCAGCGCCCGCCGGCCGTAGAACGCGGCGAGCGTGTAGAGGCCGCTGGTCTCCATCTCCACGCCCAGCACGCCGTGCTGCACGAACGGCTCGTTGAGCTCGGGGCGGGTGCTGTAGAACTGGTCGCTCGAGAGCAGCAGGCCCACGTGCACGGCGGATGCCGGGGGCTCGGACTCGCTGGCCTCGACGGCTGCGCGCAGCAGCGAGAAGTCGGCGACCGGCGCATAGTCGAGTCCGTGGAACCGCATCCGGTTGATGCCCGAGTCGGTGCAGGCCCCGTTCGCGATGATGATGTCGCGCACGGCGAGCTTCTCCGTCAGAGCCCCGCACGATCCGACGCGCACGATCGTCTCGACCCCGTACTCGTCCAACAGCTCGTTCGCGTAGATCGCCATCGACGGCTGACCCATGCCCGACCCCTGCACCGAGACGCGGTGTCCGTTCCAGGTGCCGGTGAAGCCCAGCATCCCGCGGGTCTCGCTGTACAGCTCGGCGTCGTCGAGGAAGGTCTCCGCGATCCACTTCGCGCGCAGCGGGTCGCCGGGGAACAGGACGATGGGGGCGATCTGACCGGGCTCTGCGGCGATGTGCGTGCTCATGCCCTCAGGCTATTCGCGCCGACCGGCCCCTTTCTATGCCGCACGCCCCTTTGAGAACGTTCAGAAGGGGGTGGCTCGCACAGAAGGGGGTGGCTCGGCCGGCGAGCCAGGTCAGCCCTCGCGCCGCCGCACGATCTCGGCGATCCACAGCGGGGCGAAGGGCGAGGTGCAGCCTGGGGCCGTGGGGTAGTCGGCGAGCACTTGCAGCCGTTCGCCGATGTCGAGCGCCCGCGCTCGAAGCGCCGGGTGATAGATGCCGATGTTCGACAGAGTCTCATTCATCGACCACTGCAACCGCGACGGCGCGTCCTTCATGTCACGCTCGATCAGGTCGAGCAGGTGCGACAGGTCGAGGCCCTCGGGCTTCTTGATCACCCGCTCCGTCGTGAGCGACCAGGCTGCGGCGGCGACCGTCGGATCGGCGTCGTCGAACCAGCGCAGCCGCATCTCCTCGGCGAGCGGCGTCTTCTTCGCGACGTAGTTCACGAACCAGTCGTTGACCTTCGGCGGCCGGGTTTCGCGGATCATCGCGTCGAGCTCGTCGGCGGTGAACTCGCGTGGCCGGCAGAGGAGCAGCGCGAGCAGCCGCGCGGGCGTCTCGCCGGTCGCCCAGAGCTCCCGTGCGAGCGGCTGATCGGCCTTGATCTTCTTCGCGACCGCCCGCAGGCGGCTGAGGTTCATGCCGTGGTCGTCGCCGCGCTTCTCGTTCGCGGCGCGCACCTTCGGATCCTCGAGGGCGGCGAGATCGCCGAGGGCCTCGGCCAGCGTCGTGTCGGGCATGCCTCCAGGGTAGGCCTCCCACTCCTCGCGCGAGCGGCCCCTTTCCGTGCGAACCAGCCCGCTGTGAACGCGCATAGAGGGCCGGTTCGCACACAAGGGGGTGGCTCGGCGCCGACCACCGGCATCAGTCCTCGCCGAGCAGCCCTCCGTGGATGCGGCGCAGGTCTTCCAGGAGCGAGCCGATCAGGATCCAGTGCTGCGATGACGGCGGACGCACGACGAGCGGCGCGGTCAGCGCGGGGATCGCCGAGGTCAACGCCTCGGGTTCGGGCGCGACATCGGCGATCTGCACGGCCAGCCGCACGTCGTGCCCGGCGCGGCGCAGCTGTTCCGCGATCGCCGTCACCACGGGCTCGTCGCTGAGGGAGTCGTCGTAGTGGTCGAAGTAGGCGCGAGTCATGCCGATCGTCTGCGTGACGATCGGAGACAGCCTGTCGACCAGCATCCGCATCTCGCGCAGCTCGGCGCGGTGCGTGGAGCGGCGCGGATTCAGGGTGAGCGACTCCTCGCCGGCGGCGAGCGATGCCTCGGCGGCGTCCTTCATCGGACGCAGCAGCCGCACCTCGAGCATCAGCTCCTGGAGTCGCGCGGGCGTCTGCGGGGAGGGCAGGGCGTCGGCCAGGCGGTCGAGGCTCGCGGCGAGCTCCTTCCCGAGCATCCCGAGGTCGCGCCGTGCGGGGGCGACGAGCACGGGCGGCACGATGAGCGCGTTCACGACGATGCCGATCGCGACGCCGATCAGCGTCTCGACGATGCGGGCGAACGCGTACTCGGGGCTCGACGAGCCGAGTGCGAGCACGAGCATCGCCGAGATCGCGATCTGGTTGCCGGTGCCGGGGGAGGTGCGCGCGAGCCAGGCGACGAGCATCGCCACGACGATCGCGAGCAGCACGACCCAGCTCGACGAGCCGAGCAGCAGGCCCAGGCCCACGGCGATCAGCACGCCCGCGATCACGCCGATACTGCGCTCGAGGGCCTTCGACAGCGACTGGTTCACGCTCGGCTGCACCACCAGCAGAGCGGCGATCGCGGCGAAGACCGGCAGCTGGGTCGGGAACACCCAGCCCGCGATGAGCCACGCTCCGATCGTCGCCGCCGCCGACTTGCCGACCTGCAGCAGCGGGGAGCGCTGCGAGGCGCGGATGGCGGCGGGGATGCGCATGTGCTCCACGGTAGTCGTGCGGATGCCACGGCCGGGGTCTTGCGCGACACCGGGAAGCGGGGATACTCTCTGCCTAACTAATAGTCGTTAGGCAACCATGACCCGAGCAACGATCCTCGCCGAAGCCCGCACGATCTTCGCGCGACAGGGCTACGCCGAGACGAGCCTGCGCGAGATCGCCGAGGCCGTCGGCATCAAGACGCCCTCCCTCTACGCGCACTTCTCCAGCAAGGAGGAGCTCTACGAGACGGTGTACGCCGAGGTGGCCGTCGAACACACGGCGTTCTTCGACGACCTGGCCCGCAGCAGCGGTGACCTCGAACCGCTCGCGCGTCTGCGCCACCTGCTCGGCGGCATCGAGGCCTACTACCGCGACCGCCCCGACCTGGCCGAGTTCAGCCTGCGCGCCGCCGTCACGGAGTACGGTCCCGCCGGACGGCAGCTGCGCGAGATCTTCCTCGACTCGGAGTCGAAGCTCGCCGCCGCCGTGCGCCAGACCTATGACGACGGCGTCGCCTCCGGAAGCTTCATCAACGGCGACGCCGACGGCTTCATCGCGCTGGTCTTCGTCGTGATGGACGGCCTCTTCCTTCAGCTCACGCACTACGCACCCGAAGTGTACGGCGAGCGCTTCGAGCAGGCCTGGCGTCACCTCGCCAGGATCCTCTCCCGCTGAAACCCGACCCGCCCTGCGGGGCCTCCGCACCCGGGAACCCGAATCCCGCGGACGGCCCCGCACGGCCACTCCCGAAAGAGCAGATGATGACCACCACCGACTACGAGCACGGCGTCGTGCCCCTGGACCAGCGCAAGAGCTGGCTGTCGATCGCGACCGTGTGGATCGCGATCGGCATCGACCTCTCCGGCGCCTTCCTGGGGGTCGCGCTCGCCTCGGGCATGGCGTTCTGGCCGGCGATCGCCGCGACCGTGCTCGGCTCGCTCCTGCTGGGCCTGCTCGCCATGGCCTGCGCCTACGTCGGCGCGTCCACCGGACTCAGCAGCGCCATGATCTCCCGCGCGGTCTTCGGCAAGATCGGCGGAGCGATCCTCGCCCTCGCCATCTCGGTGAGCCTCATCGGCTGGTTCGCCGTGCAGGCCGGGTTCTTCGGCGCGAACGCGCAGATCGCCTTCGCCGAGTTCACCGGCATCGACGTTCCTGTGCAGATCTTCACCGGCGTCGGCGCCGTCCTCATGGCGCTCACCGCCTTCTGGGGCTACCGCGCCATCAACCGCCTGAGCGCCCTGGCCGTGCCGCTGCTTCTGCTGCTCCTGCTGGTCGGCGTCATCGTCGCGTTCGCGGTGAACGGCCCCTCCGGGCTCGACGCGCCGGTCGAGCAGACGATCACCTTCGGCGGCGCCGTCTCGCTCGTGATGGGCATCTTCATCCTGGGCGTGGTGCTCGCGCCCGACATGGCCCGCTGGGCCCGCACGCCGAAGCAGGCGATGATCGCCGGTTTCGTCGGCTTCTTCTTCGGCAACTCGATCATCATCGTCGTCTCGATCCTGCTGGCGCGCATCATGGACGGCACCGAGCTCATGGCCATCTTCTTCGCCCTCGGCCTCGGCGGCGTCGCTGTGGTGGTGCTGATCCTCGCGCAGTGGACCACGAACACCACGAACCTGTACTCGGCCGGACTCTCGTTCGCCGCGATCAGCAAGCGACTCGACCGCCGCATGGTCACGGCCGTGCTCGGCGTCATCGGCATCGTCATCGGAGTGATCGGCGCCGCCGACTACTTCGTGCCGTTCATCCTCGTGATCGGCATCATCATCGCCCCGTACGGCGGGGTCTACCTCGCGGCGTTCTTCACCGGCCGACGGGGTCCGCGCTGGGCGCACGGAGCCGCGGTCCCCACGGCCGACGGGTGGTCGATCGCTGCCTGGGTGGTCGGCATCCTCGTGGCGGTGGCGACGACGAACCCCGCCGACGGTCCCGGCTTCGGCTGGTTCACGCTCACCACGATCTCGGCACTCGACGGTCTGATCGTCGGCTTCGTCGTGTACCTCGCGCTGGTGCCGCTGCGTCGCAGGGTGGAGCCGGATGCCGCGGCATCCGCTCCCGCCCCGAACGAAGCAGAGCCCGCACGCCTCGACGACGGGGTGAGCGCATGACCGGCGGGCATCTCACCGAAGCCGACATCGACGAGATCGCCCTCGGCGCCGCGGTGCTCGGCACCGGCGGCGGCGGCGACCCGCACGTCGGCTCGCTGATGGCGAAGCGCCTCATCCGCCTGCACGGACCGGTCGCGCTGCGCGACGTGGACGAGCTGACCGACGACGACTTCGTCATCCCGATCGGCGGCATCGGCGCTCCGTCCGTGAGTGTCGAGCGCATCCAGGCCGAGTCGGAGCTGCTCGCGGCGCTCGCCGCCATCGAGCGCGCGGTCGGACGCCGCCCGACGGCGGTGATGCCGATCGAGGTCGGCGGCGGCAACTCGATGATCCCGATCGCGACAGCCGCGCTCGCGGGACTCCCCGTGGTCGACGGCGACGCGATGGGCCGGGCGTTCCCCGAGGCGCAGATGGTGACCTTCCACCTCGCGGGCTACGGCCCCGGCGCCACCGTCATGGTCGACCACCACGGCAACGAGGTCGTCAGCCGGCCTGTCGACGGCGCCTGGTCGGAGCGCATCGCCCGCGCCGTGACCGTCGAGATGGGCGGTGGGGCGACGATGATCGACTACGCCTACGGCGGCGATGTCGTGCGCGAGTGCGCGATCCCCGGCACCCTCACCCTGGCGAAGCGCATCGGCCGCATCCTGCGAGGTCGGGATGCCGCGGGCCGCGAGCTCCGCGACGACGAGCGCATCGACGCCCTGTGCGCCGACCTCGACGCGGTGCGCCTGTTCGAGGGCAAGGTCGCCGACCTGCAGCGCGCGGTCGACGGCGGCTTCACCCGCGGAGCAGCCGAGCTCGACGGCGTCGGGGTCGACCGGGGCAGCAGCTTCCGCCTCGACTTCCAGAACGAGATGCTGCTCGCGCGTCGTGACGGCGCGCTCGCCGCCGTCACCCCCGACCTCATCACGGTGCTCGACCTCGCCACCGGCATGCCGATCACGACCGAGGCGCTCCGCTACGGTGCGCGCGTGGCCGTGATCGCGATCCCCTGCCACGAGAAATGGCGCACGCCGATGGGACTGCTCACCGCGGGGCCCGCGCACTTCGGATACGACGTCGAGTGGGTCCCCGTCGAAGACATCCCGCGCGAGAGAAATGCGCAGACCACCGAGGGGAGGGCCGCCTGATGGCCGGGTATCGGATCGGTATCGATGTCGGCGGAACCAATACGGATGCCGTGATCCTCGACGACCGCCTCGCCGTCGTGGCGTCGGTGAAACGGCCGACCACGCGCGACACCGGAGACGGAGTCGCCGATGCGATCGACGCCGTGCTCGCGGCATCCGGGGTGGACCCCGCTCTCGTGTCTCACGCGATGCTCGGCACCACGCACTGCACCAATGCCATCGTCGAGCGCCGCGGCCTGGGACGCGTCGGCATCCTGCGTCTCGGGGCTCCGGCGACGACGGCCGTGCCGCCGCTCGAGGGCTGGCCTGCCGACCTGCGGCGCGCGATCGGCGACCACGCGTACCTGGTGCCCGGCGGGTTCGAGGTCGACGGACGTCTGCTGGCCCCGATCGACGAGCAGTCCGTGCGCGACGCGTGCGCGCGCATGCGCGGCGAGGTCGACGCGGTGGCGGTCGTGGGGGTGTTCTCGCCCATCGACGAGAGCCAGGAGGAGCGCGTCGCCGCGATCGTCGCGGAGGAGCTCGGCGTGCCGGTGTCGCGGTCGGCGCGCATCGGCTCGCTCGGACTCCTGGAGCGCGAGAACGCGACCGTGCTCAACGCGGCGCTGATGCAGACGCTGACGCAGATGGCCGGCGGGTTCGTCGCCGCGCTGCGTGCGCGAGGGATCCCGGCGACCCCGTACTTCGGACAGAACGACGGCACGCTCATGCAGCTGGAGTACGCGCTGGAGTTCCCGGTGCTGACGATCGGCTGCGGTCCGACCAACTCCATCCGCGGGGCGGCGCACCTCTCTGGGGCGACCGACGCCCTCGTCGTCGACATCGGCGGCACCACGACCGACATCGGCGTCCTCGTCGACGGCTTCCCTCGGCAGTCCGCGCACGCCGTGGAGATCGGCGGCATCCGCACGAACTTCCGGATGCCCGACGTGCTCTCGGTCGGTCTCGGCGGCGGCACGATCATCCGTCCGGACGGCGACGGCGTCACTGTCGGTCCCGACAGCGTCGGCTACCGCCTGCCGCAGGAGAGCATCGCGTTCGGCGGAGCGACCCTCACGGCCACCGACATCGCCCTCGCCTTCGGGGGCGCGGAGATCGCCGGACTCACGGCGCCGACCGTCGACCCCGAGCGCGGCTCCGCGGCATGGACCGCGATGCGTGCGATCCTCGAGGACTCGATCGACCGGATGAAGCCGAACGCGGCGCCGGTCCCGGTGATCCTCGTCGGCGGCGGAGGCATCATCGCGCCGGGAGAGCTCGACGGCGTCTCGTCGCTGATCCGCCCCGATCACTTCGGTGCGGCCAACGCCGTCGGCGCAGCCCTCGGCGAGGTCGCGGGCCAGATCGAGAAGATCTATCGCGCCGACCCCTCCGATCGGCGTGCGTCCCGAGCGGATGCCGCCGCCGAGGCGACCGAGCGGGCCCGGCTCGCCGGCGCCGACCCCTCCACGATCGAGGTCGTGGCGGTCGAGGAGCTCCCCGTTGCCTACTCCGACGGGACGGCCGTGCTCATCCGCGCGAGAGCGGTGGGACGACTGGCGGCGTGATCCCCGAGGCGCACCAGCGGAGCGCCTCGATCTCGTGATCGCGCAGCCAATGGCCGCCGTCGGGCACGATCTGCAGCTCGCCGTGCGGCAGCAGTCGGAGCCATGCCTCGCCGTGCGACACCGGAACGAGCACATCGGCCCCGCCGTAGACGAGCCTGGTCGGCGCCAGGACGGCGGCGGGGTCGAACGCCCACTCGCGGGCGAACAGCGCGAGGTCGTCCTCGACCCAGCCGTCGATGCCGTGCTCCGCCCATTCTGTCGCCTCGACGGCTTCCTCCTGTTGCACCTCGTCGCGGCCGAGAACCTCGCGATCGCTGGTCGGCAGTCGTTCGAACCAGTCGGCCAGGGCGTCCACGCCGTCGCCGAGCGAGATCAGGTGCTCCCGCAGGGCGACCTCGCCGAGGCGAGCGGCATGGATCTCGGCGACGGTCTCAGCGACCATCCCGGTGGCGGCGTCGAATCCGAACAGAGCGGGGCCCAGGCCGACGTCGACGCAGAGCGCGCTCACCCGGTCCGGCAGAAGCGCCGCCACAGCGACGGCGTGCGGTCCGCCGCCAGAGGTGCCCATCACCGCGAATCGCTCGGCACCGCACGCGTCCGCGATGGTCGCGGTCCAGGCTGCGGCATCGGCGACGGTGCGTCCGGGGACAGTGTCCGATCCGCCGTAACCGGGTCGGTCGTACGAGCAGAGGCGCACTCCCGCCGCGGTCGCTCCCGCCCACCCCCCGGGGACAGCGATCGAGCTGCTCGGCGTTCCGTGGTGAAAGACCACGAGAGGCCCGTCCGGATCGCCCCACTCACGTACGCGGATCGATCCGGCGGCGGTCGGCAGCTCGAACTGCCGGTTCCACGGCGACGCGGTCATGCGAACTCCAGCACGTCGCGCGGAAGCGCGGAGAGGAACCGCGGCCCGGTCTCCTCGAAGACGACGGTGTCGACGAGGATCAGGGAAGTCCACGACTCGAAGTTCGTGACGAGTCCCGCCTCGATGACGTCGTCTCTCTCGTCGTCCAATCCCCACGTGAACTCGCCGACGAAGTCGGCGGGGGCGACAGAGAGTCCGAGTTCGTATGCGGCTGAGCCGGCGCCTGGCGCCCCGCTTTCCGCGAAGTAGGAGCGCAGCGCGTCGATCAGCCGTTGCCATGGCGCGCCGACCAGGCCGTGCTGCCGGACCACATCATAGGCACCCGCGGCGATGGCGACCTGCCGCCTGCTCTCCTCCGAGACCTGCCCGAACATCAGAGGACGGGTGGCTCTGGCGTGGTAGCCGTCGACCGACGAGGCCACATCGGGATGCACCACGGGGCCGGAGCCGAGCAAGCTGCGCCCGCTGAGGCGATGCAGGGTCGAGACGGAGGAGCCGGCCGCGATGGTCTCATGCAGTGCCGCTGGTTCGCCTCCCGCGCGCACCATCCCCAGCGAGTAGATGCCCCAGGCCTCGAGTTCGGTGGTCTCGGGGGTCGCCTCCGCGAGGATCGCGCGGACTCCGGCATCCGCCGCGGCCTGCGCCTGCTCGATCTTGCCGATCTCGGCAGGACTCTTCAGACGCCGGATGTCACGGAAGGGGAGCGTGACATCGACGACGCGGCATCCGAGCTCGCCGAGCATGGCGTCGACGACGTCGGCCACCGCGGGGCTCGGGATGCAGCTCCAGCGCTCCATCCCGACGCGCGAGCCCGCCCACGGCCGGATCTGCTCGGCGAGGAAGGCGACGTAGTCATCGAGCGAGGCCTCGTGCGTCTCCGACGACGAGGGAAGCGTCCGAACATCGTCGAGCATGGTCGAAGTCCGCGCGAGCTCGTCGTGGTAGCCGGCGTCGATGATGAACGGTGCGCCGTCCTCGACATGCACGACGATGCACTGCGCCGGCGGCATCGAGGTCGAGGTGTGCTGGCGATACCAGCGCACGCGATATCCGGTGAGCCAGGCCATGGTGTCGGGGGCGGTGAGGATGGCGACCATGACATCGGCGTCGGCCATCGCGCGCCGCATACGCCGAAGGCGGTCGGCGTACTCGGCTCGCGTGAAAGGAAGATCTGCGTCGTTGCTCATCCGACCATCGTCACCGTTGCGAAGGCGACGAGGAATGCGACATGCGTCGTGTTCCTGGTCGGAGAATTCCACCTATGTCGAAACCGTCCCGCCCTCCGATCGGATTGACTCTCGACAACCCCGAAGCCGCGTCGCGGCATCCCTGGAACGATGGAGGCGCCATGATCGTCAGCAGCTCGCCCACTGCGCCACCCGGGCGCACCTTGTTCGGCCTGCCGCGCACGATGTACCCGGTGG
This sequence comes from Microbacterium sp. K24, assembly GCF_004794465.1. Lineage (GTDB taxonomy): Bacteria > Actinomycetota > Actinomycetes > Actinomycetales > Microbacteriaceae > Microbacterium. Next base: position 58,321 of record NZ_SSDJ01000092.1, read on the forward strand.
CCGGCTTCGCCGGGTTCGACGCTCTCGCCTACTACGGCATGCAGACGATCCTCGTGTACTACGTCTACTTCGCCGCGAACGAGGGCGGTCTGGAGCTCTCGCCATCCGTGGCGATCGCGATCGTGTCGACGTACAGCGCCGCGACCTTCCTGGCGACGATGTTCACAGGCTGGCTCGCGGACAACGTCCTGGGCGCCGGCCGCGGTCTGCGATGGGGGGCGGTGCTCGCGCTCATCGGATACCTGGTGCTCGCGCTCGTCCCGGGTGAAGTCGGACTCGCCGCCGGACTCATCGCGATCGCCTTCGGCGCTGCATCGATGTGGGTCAGTGAGGGCGCCGTGCTCGGTGGCACGCTGAACGCCCACGAGGGCAAGCGCGAGTCGGGCTTCACGATCTACTACCTCGGAAGCGCCGCAGGAGCGCTGGTGGGCATCACCCTCACCGGCGCGCTGCAGACCGGTTTCGGCTTCCGGATCGGCTTCCTCGCGTCGGCGGTGGTGATCCTCATCGGTCTGCTCGTCTACCTGCCGTTCCGGCGCGGGACCGAGGCGACGGCCCCTGCCGTCGCAACTGTCCGCATCAGTGGATGGGCACTCGCCTGGCCGATCGTCGGTGTCATCGCGGCGGTCGCCGCCGTCATCGGCACCGTGGCCGTGGGGTGGAATCCTGCGACGCTCGTCGGTGCCGGCGCCCTGGTCGCCGCGGCCGCGTTGCTCTTCCGGCTGTTCGCGCGTCACGATCTCGACCGCGAGCACAAGCGGCGGGTACTGCGCTACCTGCCGTTCTTCTTCGCGACCGGAGCCTTCTCGATGCTCTACCAGCAGCTGTACACGACAGTGGCGATCCACTCGGAGGCCAGCACCGACAGGATGGTGTTCGGCATCGAGCTTCCTCCCTCGACCGTGCTCGGCATCGCGCCACTCTGCACCATCATCGTCGCGCCGATCCTCGCCACGGTGTGGGGTGCGCTCGGACGACGTCAGCCGTCGCTGGCCGTGAAGTTCGCCGTCGCCTTCGCGGGGTGCGCGGTCGGGATGGGTTGGCTGGCGCTGGCTTCCGGTGTCGGCGGCCTGACGCCGATCATCGTGCTCGTCTTCATCGTCTTCGTCTTCGGAGCCTCCGACGTCGTGGTCTCGCCGTCGGGTCTCTCACTGGCGAGCGCCGTCGCGCCGGCGGGGTTCGAGACGCGCATGCTCTCGGTGCACTATCTCTCCGTCGCGATCGGCATCGCCGCGGCCGGTGTCGCCGGAGAGGGATTCATCCCCGGAGAGAACGAGACCGGCTACTTCGCCGGATTCGCCGTCGTCGGCGCCGTCGTCGCCGTCGCCATGATCGTCGTGCGGGTCGCCTTCGGCAAGCGCCTCGTCACGACCCGAGAAGGAGAGGTCGTCCGATGACCACCGCGATCGAAACCGTCCGCACGATCCGCGCCGGCGCCGTCGCCGATGTGCTGACCGGAGAAGTACTGACAGACCATGCCATCGTCCTGGACGGCGAGCGCATCGCGGCCGTGGAGCCCTGGTCGCCTGCGCGGCACGGGGGCGGCGAAGGCGTGCTGGATCTGAGCGATCACCTCGTGGCGCCGGGGCTGATCGATCTCCACACGCATCTCGTCGGCGAGCTCGAGCACGGCAGCTACAGCGCCTTTCTCTCCGGGTCCGCGGCTCGCGATGCGCTGCGCGGAGTGCGTCACGCGCGTGCCACCCTGCGGGCGGGATTCACCACCGTGCGCGACGTCGGCAGCTTCCGCGCCTTCGTCGACTGCGACCTGCGCGACGCGATCGACTCGGGCATCTGCGACGGACCGCGCATGGTGTGCGCAGGGGCGTACGTCACCTGCTCCTCAGGTGGCGGTGAGATCACCGATCTCGCTGTCGACATCGAGCTCCCGCATGCGTACCGCTTCGGCGTGGCCGACTCGGTCGACGAAGTGCGCTCGGCCGTGCGGCGCATCGCGCATCGCGGCGCCGACGTGATCAAGATCATCGCCACCGGGGCGGTGTACGCCACAGGCACCATCCCCGGCGCACCCGAGTACACCGAGGCCGAGTTGCGCGCGTGTGTCGAGGAAGCCGCCTTGAACGGCCTCTACGTTGCGGCGCATGCGCACGGTGAGGAGGGCGCTCTGCGCGCGATCCGTGCGGGCGTCCGCACCATCGAACACGGCACGCTGCTGGGCGAGGCTGCCATGTCGGCGATGCTCGAGCACGGCACCTACTACGTGCCGACGACCTATCTGCTGCAATGGGTCGAGGAGCACGGCGAACGGGAGGACTACCCGGCCGGTGTGCAGGAGAAGACCGCCGCTGTCGGCGCGTCGGCGCGGGCGGCCGTGCGCCTCGCGATCGAGGCGGGCGTCCGGATCGCCTACGGGACGGATGCCATCGTCTTCCCCCACGGCCGCAATGCGGGCCAGCTGGCCGAGTTCGTCGAGTGGGGGATGACCCCGATGCAGGCACTTCAGTCCGCGACCTCGGTGGCGGCCGACTGCCTCGGCAGGGCCAAGGACATCGGAGCGATCGCGCCCGGCCGATTCGCCGACATCGTCGCGGTCCGCGGTGCGCATCTCGAGCGGATCGAGCGCTTCTGCGACGTCGCGGCGGTGCTCAAGGGCGGGACGCTCGTCGTGTGATCCCGGCGGCGGAGGCCCGCGGCGTAGGATCGGAGGCGTCTCGCCGGTCAGGTAGCGGAGGCCCGATGTTCGACACCGTGCAGGAGACCGTCGATCGGCTGGCGATGACGCTGCGCCGATCCGTGGTGCTCGAGGATCCCGACTGGGTCCTGCTGGCGAGCAGTGCCCACTACGACGATCTCGATCCGGCACGGCTGCAGACGCTCACGGCCCGGCGGCCGACAGAGGCTCTCGGTGCCGAACTGCGGTCGAGACGGCTGCACGCGCAGCTCGTGCCCCGCGTGATCGATGCCGATCCTTCCTGGGGTCTCGAGCATCCGCGGCTCGTGCTGACGCTGCGCTCCCGCTACGGCGTGCTGGGGTTCCTCTGGATCACGCTCGTCGAGCCGCTGACGCCCGGCGAGTCCCAGCTCGTCATCGAGACCGCCGAGACGCTTCGCGCTCTGCTCGTCAACATCTCACAGTCGATCGAGGCCGTGAACGCCGAAGTGGAGTCGGAGATGCTCGGCCTGCTCACCCCGGATGCCGCGAGTCGAGGTCGCGCGGCCGATGAGCTGGTCGACCTCGGCATGTTCACGCGGTCGCGCCGCTTCGTGGCGATGTGCCTGTCGCTCGATGTCGAATGGGCGCCGTGGGGCGGGCCGCCTCCTCGTGAAGTGATCTCGCACGCACTGCTCCGCGCCATCACGACGCCGATGATCGATGCCTACAGTTTCGTCCCGACGATGCCCGAGACGCTGGTCGTGATCGGCTTCCGCAACGAACCGACCCTCGAGGCTATCCAGAGCGTGGTGACGGCCGTCATCCGCGAGACCGATGCCGCCGACGTCCAGGAGCCGCTCGGTGCCGTGCTCGGAGTCGGATCTTCGGTCGAGGCGCTCGCCGACACATGGGAGTCCTATGAGCAGGCGTTGATCGCGGTGCGCGTTGCGCGGTCGCGGGGGAGCAGGTCGGCGTCGTGGCGCGCGGATCCGATCGCCGCGTCGACTGCCGTCCTGCTCGCACAGGAACCGCCTCCGCACCTCCTCCCCGAGCCGCTCCGGCGACTCGCGGATGCTCCTCCGGAGACCATCGCGCTGTTCGAGGCCTACTTGGCCCACGGTGCGAGCGTCGCCGAGATGGCCGATCACCTGGGCGTGCACCGCGCCACCGTGCACTACCGACTGCGCCGCGCAGCGGAATCCATCGGAATCGACATCGAGGATGAAGCCGCCCGCTTCGTGGTCGGAGCGTGGCTCCGCCAGCGGTGGTTCCGCGTCTGATCGGATGCTGCGCCTCGGATCCCTCACCGGCCCGGTAAGGGACTCCCGCGCTCGTCGCTGTCAACCCCATCGCTCTTCCTCGTCGATGCCTGCTGAATGGAAGGACACGAACGACGAGCAAAGAGGAGCATCACATGGTGCAGATCATCGAGACCATCGACGTCGACGTTCCCGTCAGCGTCGCGTACAACCAGTGGACCCAGTTCGAGAGCTTCCCGAAGTTCCTCGACGAGGTCGAGTCGATCACGCAGACCGGCGACACCCACACGCACTGGAAGGTCAAGGTCGGCGGCATCGAGCGCGAGTTCGACGCCGAGATCACCGAGCAGCACGCCGATGAGCGCGTCGCCTGGACGAGCACCGGCGGCGAGACCGAGCACGCGGGAGCGGTGACGTTCCACAAGCTCACCGAGACGTCCACGCGGGTGACGGTGCAGATCGACTGGGAGCCCGAGGGGCTTCTCGAGAAGCTCGGCTCCCTCGTCGGCGCCGGCTCGCACGCCGTCAAGAAGGACCTCAAGAACTTCAAGGAGTTCATCGAGGCCCAGGGCGCCGAGACCGGTGCCTGGCGAGGCGACGTCCCCGCCTGACCGCTTCGCAGGATCGAGGCCCGGATGCAGCTCACCGCTGCATCCGGGCCTCTTCCGTGCGCGCACCTAGGCATCGTCATCCGAAAGATAGGGCATCCGCCCGATCCGGCCGGGGCACCTCAGAGCGGAGTGTAGGGATACAGCGAACCGCCGAGGAGAAATCATGTTCGAGCACCCGTATCTCAGCCATCAGATCACCACTTTCGAGCAGGAGCAGATCGAGCGCGCGGCCGAGCGGCGTCGCTTCCTGATCGAGCACGCCGACCAGATCGTGCCCCGGCGGGAAGGGGCGTTCCGCCGGATGCTGCGCCGGATGACCGGCGGCCGCCGCGAGGTCGCTCCGCCCGCGCGCTCCACCGCGTCGCGGACGGCCGACGGACGTGCGACAGCGGGATGCGACCGGGCGGCGGCGCCGGCGCAGTGACGGTCACGCGCGCGGGGTCTGCTCCGGATGCCGGGACCGACCCGGATGTCGGAGGGGAGTGGGACGATGGGGGCATGCCCCCGTCCGCTCCCAGCGCTGCGATGGTCGGCCGAGACGCCGAACTCGCCGAGGTGCGTCGACTGTTCGACGCCGTACGCGACGGCGTGCCCGCGGCCCTGCTGGTCGAGGGCGAGGCCGGCATCGGCAAGTCGCGGCTGCTGCGGGAGTTCGGCGGCGACATCGCGCAGCAAGCCGATGTGCACGTCGGCTGGTGCCTCGATCTCGGCGCCTCGCGCACCCCCTACGGCCCGCTGACCGGCATCCTCCGCTCGATCGTCGCGCGCATGGGCGTCGAGCGGGTGCGCGAATCCGTCGGCGTGGGCGCCGAAGCGCTCAGCATGCTGCTGCCCGAACTCGCGTCCGCTCCGGCCGACCGAGACCGCACGAGCCCCGAACGGCTCCGTGACGCGATCGCGTCGCTCATCGAGGCGGCGTCCGAGGGCGCCCCGCAGGTGCTCGTCGTGGAAGACCTGCACTGGGCCGACGAGTCGACGCTGGCGATCCTGTCGTTCCTGCTGCGCGCACTCAGCCGAGGACGTGTGCTCCTGCTGATCACCTGCCGCACCGACGACGTGCGCCGGGGCGATGCGGTCAGCCGCTTCATCGGCGAGGCCACGCGTTCGCGTCTGCTCGAGCGGCTGACGCTCGCCCGGCTCGACCACGATGCCGTGCGCGAGCTGGCCGAGCAGATCACGGGTCAGCCGATCTCGGCGACGGCGCTCGAGCGCATGCAGGATCGCGCGGAGGGCGTGCCGTTCTTCATCGAAGAGATCGCCGGCTGCTCGAACGGCCCCCTGCCCGACAGTCTCCGCGACCTGCTCCTGGCGCGCTTCGACCGGCTCGGCGACGACGCGCGGCATGTCGTGCAGGTCGTCTCGGGGGCCGAGCGTCCGCTGTCGCATCCCCTCGTCGTGCAGCTCGCCGAGCTGCCCGAGCTGCGGCTCGAAGACGCCCTGCGCGAGGCCACGCGCACCGGCATCCTCGTGGTGGTCGACGAGGACTACCGCTTCCGGCACGCCCTGCTGCGCGAGGCCGTGCACGATGACCTCCTCCCCGGTGAGCGCGCGCGTCTCCACCGCGCCTACGCCGAGACTCTGGAGGCGCAGGCCGCGGACTCCGAGAGCGGCGATGACGCCGCGCTCGCGTATCACTGGCAGCTCGCGCAAGACGACCGCCGAGCCCTCATCTCCGCTGCGCGCGCCATGCGTCATGCAAAGGCCCGCTACGCGTTCGCGAGCGCCGCGCGCTTCGGCGAGCTGGTGCTGGAGTTGTGGCCGCAGGTGCCCGATGCCGCCGATGCCGCGGGCTCCGAGCGCCTCGAGCTGCTGCTCCTGCTCGGCTCGATCCTGCGGAACGCGGGCGACGGCGAACGGGCGCTGGCGGTGGCGAACCTCGCACTCGACGAGCTCGATCCCGCGACCATCGACCCGCGCGTGCACGCACGCCTGCTGCGCAACAAGGCCCTGTATCTCGTCAACCTCGGGCGCCTCGGCGCGATCCCGCTGCTGCAGGAGGCCCTCGACATCGCGGAGGCGCGTCTCGACGACGATGTGTTCCGCGCCGAGCTGCTCAACCACCTCGCGAGCCGCCGCATGATCTCCGGCGACCGCGTGGAGGCGATCCGTCTGGCCGACGAGGCCGAGCGTGCGGCCGCAGGGGCGGCCTCCACGGATCAGCTGTCGGTCGCGGCGAACGTGCGCGGGGGCTCCCTGGCGCACCTGGGAGAGGTCGAGGCCGGCGTGCGCGAGTACGAGCGCGCCCGCGAGCTGGCCGTCGGATCGAACGCCGAGATGCGCTACCGCGTGAACTACTCCGACCTGCTGACACTGCTCGGCCGCTACCGCGAAGCGGTCGAGGTGGCCGAAGAAGGGCTGCGTCGGGCGCGCGAGCTCCGTGTCGAGCGCACCACCGGATCGATCATGGCGCAGAACATGATCGTGCCGCTGCTCGAGCTCGGCGAGATCGAGCGGGTGGAGGAGATGCTCGCCCGCGACTTCGTACAGGGCACCCTGCGCGTGTTCCGCATGTACATGAGCATGACCCGGGTGCGCGTGCTCGCCTGGCGCGGCCGACCTGCCGAGGCGGCCGAGCTGCTGAAGGAATGGCTGCCGGCGTTCCATGAGACGGGCGGTTCGGAGCGTCAGATCTGGTACGACCGTGTGATGATGACGGTCGCGGTGGCCGAGAGCGCGGGCGATCTCCGCGGTGCGCTCGACACGATCCTCGAGATGCTGCAGGACGAGCACCCCGCGCTGCTGCATCAGCGCCGCCTGCTGCTGGAGGGTGCAGCCCTCATCGCCGAGCTGCGCGCCGACGGCGCCGACGTCCAGGGGGCCGCCGATTCCGTGCGTGCCGCGTGGGTCGCTCAACCGGCGCAGCTGCAGGGCGACGCGTGGTCGACGATCCTCGATGCCCTCCTCGACCCGCGCCCGGATGCGCTCGATGAAGCACTGCACAGCGCCGACGGCGACGACGTGCCCGTCGCGTTCCGGGTCGTCCTGCGCCTCGAGAAGGCGCGGATGCTGGTGCACGACGGCGATCGCGCGGCGGCGTCGAACCTGCTCGCCGAGGCTGCCACGATCGCGGAGTCGCTCGGCCATGCGCGGCTGCAGGGGTCGGTCGCGCGGTTCGCGGCCGACGCAGGGCTTCGTCCCGCGACCGGATCCGCCTCCGATTCCCGCTCCGACGCCGACCCGCTGACGGCTCGCGAGCGGCAGGTGCTCGAGCTGATCGCCGAGGGGCTGAGTAACCGCCAGATCGGCGAGCGGCTGTTCATCAGCGTCAAGACGGTGAGCGTGCACGTGTCGGCGGTGCTGCGGAAGCTCGGGGTGAGCACGCGTACCGAAGCGGCCCTGATCCAGCAGAATCCGACGTTCTCTGCTGTACGTCAGCCAGCCGTGGTACCTTGAGCAAGCGCGCGTATCGGATGTTCCGATTCCGCGTAGGCCGTGCAAACGGCTAAGTCAAATAGAAAGTAGAAAACACATGGCCACTGGCACTGTGAAATGGTTCAACGCGGAAAAGGGCTTCGGCTTCATCGCTCCCGATGACGGCTCGGACGACCTTTTCGCCCACTACTCGGCTATCGCCGGCTCCGGTTTCAAGGAGCTCCGCGAGAACCAGAAGGTCGAATTCGACGCTGAGCGTGGCCCCAAGGGCATGCAGGCGGCGAACATCCGCGCTCTCTGAGCGCGCGCTGACTTCCTGAAACCGGTCGGATCCTCACGGATCCGGCCGGTTTTTCGTGTGCCCAGGGTCGAACTTCTGCGGCCTTTCCCCTGTTCTGCGGCCTCTCCCGCCCCTCGAGGCCGCAGAAGTTCGCGATGGCCGCAGAAGGTGCGTGCGGCCATGAGGGGAGCAGCTCGATGTGAGGCATACCTAACCTTCTGTTAGATTAGGCGAGGCTTACCAAAGCCTGACGCGTTCTGCGTCGATGCCCCTCCCACCCGAACCCGAAGGGAACGCCCGTGCGCACCTCCCGTCTTCTCGCCTTCGGCGCGGCCGCCGTGCTCGCCGTAGGTCTCGCCGCCTGCTCGTCCAATGCCCCGCAATCGACCGCATCCGCCGGCGGCAATCCTGCCTCCGATGACGCGTTCCCCGTCACCATCGAGCACGTCTACGGCGAGACCACCATCGAGAAGAAGCCCGAGCGCGTCGCCACCGTCGCCTGGGCCAACCACGAGGTGCCGCTGGCACTCGGCATCGTGCCGGTCGGCATGAGCAAGGCCGCGTGGGGCGACGACGACGACAACGGCGTGCTGCCGTGGGTCGAGGAGAAGCTCGAAGAGCTCGGCGCCGACACCCCGGTGCTCTTCGACGAGGCCGACGGGATCGACTACGAGGCCGTCGCCGACACGCAGCCCGACGTCATCCTCGCTTCGTACTCCGGCCTGACGCAGGAGGAGTACGACACCCTCTCCAAGATCGCTCCGGTCGTCGCCTACCCCGACGTGGCCTGGGGCACCTCGGTCGACGACATGATCGAGATGAACTCGAAGGCCCTCGGCCTCGAGGACGAGGGCGAGGCCCTGATCGAGGAGCTGCATGCCGATGCGGATGCCGCACTCGAGGCGAACAGCGTGCTCAAGGACAAGAAGGTGCTCTTCTCCTACATCGATCCGGCCGACCTCAGCCAGATCGGCTACTACACGGCGATCGACACGCGTCCCGGCTACATCCACGAGCTGGGTCTGCCGTTCCCGTCGATCGTCGAGGAGAACGCCGACAGCGACCAGTTCTACCTGACGGTCAGCTCCGAAGAGGCCGCGAAGTTCGACGACGTCGACCTCTTCATCACCTACGGCGACGAGTCCATCATCCCGCTCCTGCAGGCCGACCCGCTGCTGTCGAAGATCCCGGCCATCGCGGAGGGACGCATCGCGGTGCTGCCCGACGCCACCCCGATCGCGGCATCCGCCAACCCGTCCCCCCTGTCGATCCCGTGGGGCCTCACCGACTACCTCGCGATTCTGGCCGCGCCGCTCGCACAGTAGCCCCTCGATCCGCCTTCGCGGAATGAGTCTCCCGTGACGACAACTGCCACGATCGCCCCGGGCGCCGCAGATCTGCGGCGCCCGGTGGTGGTGCGCACTCTCTGGCTGCTGGTCGGGCTCGCCGTCATCGTCGTCCTCAGCATCCTGTCGCTCTCCTTCGGCGTCAGAGCAGTGACGGTCGACGACGTCTTCGCCGCGCTGGCCGGCCAGGACGACACCCTCTCGCAGGCCGCCATCATCAAGCGCATCCCGCGCACGGTCCTCGCGATCGTCGTCGGCGCCGCTCTCGCCCTCTCCGGCGCGACCATGCAGGCGGTCACCCGCAACCCGGTCGCCGATCCCGGCATCCTCGGCGTCTCGAACGGGGCTTCGCTCGCCGTCGTGTTCGGACTCGCCTTCTTCGGTCTCACCGACCCCTATGGGCAGATGGCGCTGGCGATCTCCGGTGCCGCGTTGGCCGCCGCGTTCGTGTACAGCGTCGGATCCTTGGGCCGCGGCGGCGCCACCCCGCTGAAGCTCGCGCTCGCGGGCGCCGCGACCTCTGCCGCGTTCGCGTCGCTCATCAGCGCGATCATGCTCCCCCGTGTGGACCTGCTGCAGGCATTCCAGTCCTGGCAGGTCGGCGGTGTCGGCGGCGCCGAGTGGCCGCGCATCGCCTTCACCCTGCCGGTGCTCGCGGTCGGCGCCCTCATCTGCTTCGCGAGCTCACGCGGGATGAACTCGCTCGCGCTCGGCGACGACATGGCCGCCGGTCTCGGCGAGCACGTGTTCCGCACCCGTCTCGTGTCGGCGGTGGGTGCCGTGATCCTCGCCGGCGCCGCGACCGCGATCGCCGGACCGATCGGATTCGTCGGTCTCGTCGTACCGCACGCGTGCCGGATGCTGGTCGGCACCGACCACCGCTGGCTGCTGCCGTTCTCGGCTCTCGCGGGCGCGGCGCTGCTCGTCGCGAGTGATGTGATCGGCCGTGTGATCGCCCCGTCGTCCGAGGAGATCCAGGTCGGCATCATCACCGCGGTCATCGGCGCCCCCTTCTTCATCTGGATCGTCCGCCGGCAGAAGGTGAGGGAACTGTGAGCACCCTCCGCACCGCTCGCGGTCCCGCCGCCGACGCCATCCGCCCCGACGCGGCGGCGATCATCGCCGGCCGCCGAGCGCGGCACCGGAAACACGCACGCGCCTCGATCGTGCTCGGCATCCTCACCCTCGCCCTGTTCGCCGCGGCACTCATGGTCGGCAAGACGTTCTACGGCCCGGTCGACGTCATCCAGGTGATCTTCGGCCAGACCGTTCCCGGGGCATCGTTCACGGTGGGGGAGCTGCGGCTTCCGCGCGCCGTCCTCGCGGTGCTCGCCGGGTTGTCGTTCGGCATCGCCGGCGTCTGCTTCCAGACGCTGCTGCGCAATCCGCTCGCCTCGCCCGACATCATCGGCATCTCCGACGGCGCCGGGGCCGCCGCCGTCATCGGCATCATCGTCCTGTCGCTGAACGGGCCGGTCGTCTCGCTCCTCGCCCTTGCCGGCGCACTGCTGACCGCGGGAGCGATCTACCTGCTGTCGATCAAGGGCGGCTTCGCCGGCACGCGGCTCATCCTCATCGGGATCGGCATCGCGGCGATGCTGCAGAGCGTGATCTCGTATCTGCTCTCGCGCGCCGCGCAGTGGGACATCCAGACCGCGATGCAGTGGCTCACCGGCAGCCTGAACAACGCCTCGTGGGACCGCGTGATCCCGCTCGCGATCGTCGTCGCCGTGATCGTGCCGCTCATGCTCCTGCGCGGCAGGGCGATGGGAGCGATGCAGCTCGGCGACGACTCCGCCTCCGGTCTCGGCGTGCGCGTGAACGCCACGCGTCTGCTGTTCATCCTCGGCGCCGTGTCGCTGCTGGCGTTCGCCACCGCAGCCACCGGGCCGATCGCCTTCGTCGCCTTCATGGCGGGTCCCATCGCCGCGCGCCTCACCGGGCCGGGAGCGAATCTGCTCCTGCCGTCGGCCTTCGTCGGCTCCGTGCTGGTGCTCGGCGGCGACATGATCGGGCAGTTCGCGTTCGGCGAGCGGTACCCGGTCGGCGTCATCACCGGCGTGCTCGGCGCTCCGTATCTCATCTACCTGCTCGTCCGCACCAACCGCTCCGGGGGTTCGCTATGACCGTCTCGCACACCTTGTCGGCCGAGGGGGTGACCCTCGCCTACGGCGACCGCACCATCATCGACGGCCTCGACCTCGCCATCGCACCGGGAAAGATCACCACGATCGTCGGAGCGAACGGATGCGGCAAGTCGACGCTGCTGCGTTCGCTCGCGCGCCTGCTGTCCCCGACCGCGGGGCAGATCGTGCTGGATGGCAAGTCCGTGCACGCGCGCCCCACGAAGGAGGTCGCCCGCATCCTCGGCCTGCTGCCGCAGTCGCCGGTCGCACCCGAGGGCATCGCCGTCGCCGACCTCGTCGGACGCGGCCGCCACCCGCATCAGCGGATGCTCTCGCGCTGGAGCGCGCACGACTATGAAGTCGTCGCCGACGCCCTCGCCGCGACCGGCACGACAGACCTCGCCGACCGCAGCGTCGACGAGCTCTCCGGCGGGCAGCGTCAGCGCGTGTGGATCGCGATGGCCCTCGCCCAGGAGACCGACATCCTGCTCCTCGACGAGCCGACGACGTTCCTCGATGTCGCGCACCAGATCGAGGTGCTCGACCTGCTCACCGACCTGAGCGTGTCGCGCGGCACGACCATCGTGATGGTGCTGCACGACCTCAACATGGCCGCGCGCTACGCCGACGAGCTCGTCGCGATGAAGGAGGGGAAGGTGCACGCCACCGGCGCCCCGCAGGAGGTCGTCACCGCCGACCTCGTCGAAGAGGTCTTCGGCCTCGCCAACCAGATCACCACCGACCCGGTTTCCGGAAAGCCGATGGTCACACCTATCGGGAGGCACCATGTCCGCTGAGACGACCACCACCGAGCGCCCCACCTACATCCTCACCCGCGCCGAGGTGCGCGCGGTCGACCGCGTCTCCCCGTCGTTCGTGCGGATCACGTTCGGCGGCGACGACCTGTTCGAGTTCTGCACCCCGGGCGAGGTCTTCGACTCGCGCATCAAGCTCGTCTTCCCGCCGGCATCCGGTGTCCTCCCTCCGATCGATCGGTCGTCCGACGACTGGTGGCAGTCGTTCCTCGCCGTGCCGGAGGAGCATCGCGGGTCGATGCGCACCTACTCCGTGCGCGACCTGCGCGTCGACGGCGCCGACACCGAGGTCGTCGTCGATTTCGTGCTGCACCTCGAGCCGGGTCTCACCGGTCCGGCGTCGTCCTGGGCGAGCAGGGCCGAGATCGGACAGGAGCTCTTCCTCGTCGGGCCGCGCCGCGGCGTGGACGTCGACGCGCACGGCGGCGCGGAGTTCGCGCCGGGCACGGCGTCGTCGGTCGTGCTCGCGGGCGACGAGACGGCCGCCCCGGCCATCGCCCGCATCCTCGAGGACGCGCCGCGCGGTCTGCGCGGCGTCGCCTTCATCGAGGTGCCGTCGCCGGCCGACATCCTGCGGATCGATGTGCCCGACGGCGTCGAGGTGCACTGGCTGCCCCGCGACGCCGGCGAGCTGCACGGCCTGTCACTCATCCCCGCGGTGCTCGGATACCTGGGTGACGCCGATGCCGCCGAGGAGATCCGCCTCGCCGACATCGACAGCGAGGATCTTCTCTGGGAGACCCCGGACTACTCGGGTCTCGGTGAGGAGATCGCCGCGGCGGATGCTCCTGCCGAGCGGTACTTCTGGATCGCGGGGGAGAGCGGCGTCGTCACCACGCTCCGCCGTCACCTGGTGAAGGATCTCGGCATCGACCGGTCCCAGGTCGCCTTCATGGGCTACTGGCGTCGGGGCGTCGCGATGCGCGGCTGACGCACTTCCGCAAAAGAATATCGATATACCGCACACCGACCGCCTGTCGTCTGCCAGCATGATCCGGGGTTCGTCCTCGGAGGGGTAGTTCGCCATGCAGAGAAACAGGTTCATCAGGTCGATCGCGCTGGCGACGAGCGCGTTCCTGGTCACCGCCGGGATCCTCGGTGCGCAGTTCGTCAGCGCTCCGGCATCCGTCGCCGCCGAGCAGAACGACTACGTCTTCAACGACCCGTGGACGCTGCAGGCGGCGGGCTCCTCGACCACGCAGTACACCTCGCCGGCCTTCGTCGCGCAGGCGACGAGCCGGGCGACCAGCAGCATCCCGTCGTCCAGCGGTCCCGTGTCCGTCGCGGCGCAGTTCGCCCCGCTCGGCGCCCGGACTCCCGGCACCAACTTCCTCGCCGCCGGGACCGACCAGTCGAGCTACGGCGCCCAGGCCGGGATGCTCACGGGCGCCCCCACCCCGTCGGCGGTGCCGGCGCTCGGTGTGGTGACGACCGGCTCGGCGGGATGCGGAGGGCCCCTCGGCACGGCCGCCCATCAGAACTTCAACGGCGTCTGCGCCGTCGGCACCCTCACGGTCACCTTCTCGCGTCCCCTGACCGACGTCGTGCTCGACATCACGGGTCTCGGAGGCTGGTCGGTGCGCGGAGTCAACGCCTATCAGCGCGGCTCCTTCAACAGCACGATCTGGACCATCGCGACGCCCGGGGTCACTTTCGCACAGCCGTCGAGCGGCGCCACCAACCTCTCGGTGACCGACAAGGTGCTCCAGGTGCGCAACCGCAACACGCAGACGCGGTGCGACTCGACCGCGGTCGACCAGCCGGCCGGCGCGCGCACCCGGAGCCCGAACAAGGACTTCGCCGGGTGCGGGTCGGTGACCCTCTCGGGCACGTACACCTCCGTCACCTTCGACCTGTCCTCGATGGTGACGCCCTACAGCGCCTTCCCCGCCGCGACCTTCGGCACCGGCGCCGCCTACTTCGCGAACGACAACACCACCAATGCCGACGGCATCAACGGGCGGAACACCGTGATGACGGAGCCTGCGCTCCTCCCCGGCGGTCCGGGCGACGCCGACAACGTCGACCTGCAGCGCATCTCCTTCCGGCTGCCCGAGCGAGGATCCCTCGGCGACCGGGTCTGGAACGATGCGAACGGCAACGGCGTGCAGGATGCCGGTGAGGCCGGCGCGGGCGGCGTCACGGCGGCGCTGACGGATGCTGCCGGCACGGCCGTCACCGATGCCGCCGGCAATCCGATCACCACGGTGACCGCGGCCGACGGGTCGTACCTGTTCGCGGGCCTTCCGTTCGGGGACTACCGGGTGCGGTTCACGGGACTTCCCGCCCGATTCTCGTTCACCCGGGCGGACGTCGGCGCGGATGACGCCGATTCCGATGCCGACCCGGCGACCGGGCTCTCCGGCGTGGCGCGGATCGATACCTCAGCGCCCGCGAACCCGACGGTCGACGCCGGGATCGGGGAGTTCGGCTCGATCGGCGACACGGTGTGGCTCGACACCGATCGGGACGGCGTGCAGGATGCCGGCGAGCCCGGCGTCGGCGGTGTGAGCGTCGTGCTGTACGGGGCCGGCGGTGCCGAGATCACTCGGACGACGACCGATTCCCAGGGCAGGTACCTGTTCTCGGTCCTGCCGCTCGGAGCGTATTCCGTCGGCTTCGAGGGCTTCCCCACGGGGACGACGCTCACGTCACGTCGCGCCGGAAACGACGACGCGGTCGATTCCGACGCCGATCCTGCGACCGGTCGGACCGGAACCCTCACGCTGACCTCGCAGAATCGGAATCTCACGAACGTCGACGCGGGTCTGCTGTCCCCTCTGGGGTCGATCGGCGACACGGTCTGGCGCGA
>NZ_SSDJ01000093.1 GCF_004794465.1 Microbacterium sp. K24
GCACGAGCTGGGCGCCGACGTCGCGTGGCCTCCGCAGTACGACCGCGCCCGCTGGCGCTGATCCGACCGACGCGACGAAGGCCGCCGTCCCGCTCGGGGCGGCGGCCTTCGTCCTGCGAGCCGGAGGTCAGCGACCGCGGATGCGACGCGTGGCGTCCTGCACCTCGCCGACCAGCTCCTCCAGGATGTCCTCGAGGAAGAGCACCGCGGTGGTGTTCCCCTCGGCGTCACGCACCTTGGCCAGGTGGCGACCGGCCCGGCGCATGAGCGCGAGCGCGTCCTCGAGGTCGGTGTCCTCCTGCACGGGCACCATGTGATGGATCCGCTTCGACGGAAGGGGCTCCACCAGCTTCTCGGCGGCGTCCGGGCCGTCCGACGCCCGCAGGATGTCCTTGAGATGGACATAGCCGATCGGGACGCCATCCGCGTCGACGATCACATACCGCGAGAAGCCGTATCGCGCGACCGCCTTCTCGATGTCGTCGGGCGTCGTCGACTGCGGCAGCGTGATGAGATCGCTGAGCGGAACGGCGACGTCGCGCGCCTTCTTGTCGGTGAATTCGACGGCGGCCGCGACGGTTCCGGCGGTGTCGGACAGCACTCCCTCACGCCGTGACTGGTCGACGATGGTCGCGACCTCCTCGAGCGTGAAGGTCGACGCCGCCTCGTTCTTCGGCTCCACCCGGAACAGGCGCAGCACCGCGTTCGCGGACGCGTTCAAGAGCCAGATCACCGGCATGAAGATCTTCGACACCCACACGAGCGGAGTCGCGAGGAGCAGCACGGCCCGGTCCGGAACCGAGAACGCGAGGTTCTTCGGCACCATCTCACCGAACACGACGTGCAGGAACGAGACGATCAGCAGGGCGATCGTGAACGACACCACGTCGACCACGCCGTCCGACCAGCCGACCGCGTGCATGGGCACGGCGAGCAGATGGTGGATCGCAGGCTCCGAGACGTTCAGGATCAGCAGCGAGCAGATCGTGATGCCGAGCTGCGAGGTCGCGAGCATCAGCGTCGCGTGCTCCATCGCGTACAGCGCGGTCTTGGCGGCGCGGGATCCTTCTTCGGCACGCGGTTCGATCTGCGAGCGCCGGGCGGAGATCACCGCGAACTCGGCGCCGACGAAGAACGCGTTCGCGACGAGCAGCACGACCAGCCAGGCGAGTCCTCCCCAATCGTTCATCGGGTGTCCTCCTCTCCTGGTTCGTGCGGTCTCGGGACGTAGCGCACCCGGTCGACGCGGCGCCCGTCCATCCGGACCACCTGTAGCTTGCCGCTGTCCACCGAGACCTCGTCGCCGACCGACGGCACCCGCTCGAGCACGCTCATCACGTACCCGCCGACCGTGTCGTAGACGTCCCCTTCGGGAACGACGACTCCGGCGCGGCTGCGCAGCTCGTCCGGCCGCAGCTCACCCGGGAACATGATGCCGTCGCGCCCCCGGACGATGCCGGCCCTCGTGCGGTCGTGCTCGTCGGACACCTCACCGACGAGCTCCTCCACGAGGTCTTCCAGAGTCACGAGACCTGCCGTGCCGCCGTACTCGTCGACGACGATGGCGAGCTGGTAGCCGCGGGCGCGGAGCTCGGAGATGAGACCGTCGACGTGCACGGTCTCCGGAACACGGAGCGCATCGGTCGCGAGAGCGCCGACGGGAACCTCGGAGCGCCGCTCGCGCGGCACCGAGATCGCGGCCTTGAGGTGCACGACGCCCGAGATGTCGTCGAGGTCGTCGTCGTACACCGGGAACCTGCTGTGACCGGTGCGGCGCGCGAGCTGGATCACGTCGTCGGCGGAGTCCCCGGCGGCGAGCGCATGCATGCTCGGACGGGCCGTCATCACGTCGGCGGCGCTGAGTCGCGAGAACGTCAGCGTGCGGTCCAGCAGACTCGCTGTGTCGGCTTCGAGCAGCCCGGCGCTCGCGGATCGACGGACCAGCGACGAGAGCTCCTCGGCGCTTCGCGCGCCGGAGAGCTCTTCCTTCGGCTCGATGCCCATGCTGCGGAGCACGCCGTTCGCGCTGCCGTTGAGCACGATGATCGCCGGCTTGAAGACCGTGGTGAACGCGACCTGGAAGGGGATGACGAGCTTGGCGGTCTGTCGCGGCAGCGCGAGGGCGAAGTTCTTCGGGACGAGTTCACCGAGGATCATCGACACGACCGTGGCCACCAGCATCGCGATGACCGTGGCGATCGGCGCGACGGCTGCTTCGGGGATGTTCCAGGCCACGAACGTCGGCCGCAGCAGGTTCGACAGCGCCGGCTCCATCGTGTAACCGGTGAGCAGCGTCGTCAGCGTGATGCCGAGCTGCGCGGACGACAGATGGGTCGACGTGTGCCGGAGGGCGCTGATCGTCAGAGAGAGGCGGGATTCGCCTTTCGCCTGACGGGCCTCGAGGTCGGCGCGGTCGAGATTGACCAGCGCGAACTCGCTCGCCACGAAGAGGCCGGTGCCGACCGTGAGCAGGAGCCCCACGCCCAACATGATGAAGTCCATCAGCGGTTCCTCTCCGGTGAGAGAGGCGGACAGTGGGGCGATGTTCTGCAACTGGGAGGGTCGTCCATTATGCGGACGATTCTACAGAACCTGTCCGTGAGTGCGACTCGCGGCTACCAGCTGACCGGCAGCGCTTTGCCCTCTTCATACCCGGCCGCGGACTGCAGCCCGACGAGAGCCCGATCGTGGAACTCCGGCACGGACGACGCGCCCGCGTACGTGAAGGACGAGCGGACGCCCGACGTGATCATGTCGAGCAGGTCTTCCAGGCCCGGACGCAGCGGATCGAGGTAGATCTTGGACGACGAGATGCCCTCGGCGAAGAGCTCCTTGCGTGCGCGCTCGTACGCGTCGAGGCGCCCGAACCGCGCCTGGACCGCCTTGGTCGACGCCATGCCCCAGGATTCCTTGAAGATGCGGCCCTCGGCATCGCGCTGCAGTTCTCCCGGCGCCTCGATCGTGCCGGCGAACCAGGAGCCGACCATGACGGATGCCGCACCCGCGGCGAGCGCGAGGGCCACGTCGCGGGGGTACCGCACGCCGCCGTCGGCCCAGACGTGCGCTCCGAGCTCTCGCGCCGCCTGTGCCGTCTCGAGGACGGCGGAGAACTGCGGCCGGCCGACCGCGGTCATCATGCGGGTCGTGCACATCGCGCCCGGCCCCACGCCGACCTTGAGGATCGACGCTCCCGCCTCGACGAGATCGCGCACCCCGTCGGCCGTGACGATGTTGCCCGCGACGATCGGCAGGCCGAGGTCGAGGTCGGCGACGGCACGAAGGGCGCGGAGCATCCCCTCCTGGTGCCCGTGGGCGGTGTCGACGACGAGCACGTCGACGCCGGCACCGGCGAGCGCCTTCGCCTTGGCGGCGACGTCGCCGTTGATGCCGACGGCGGCGGCGACCACCAGGCGGCCGTCGGCGTCGAGCGCCGGACGGTACAGCGTCGAGCGCAGCGCGGTGCGCGCACTCAGGGTGCCGACCAGATGTCCGTGATGGATGACCGTGACCATCTCGACGCCCGCGTCGGTGATGACATCGAACGCGTGCCGCTCCGATCCGATGTCGTCGGCGTCGATCGACGGCACCCCGCTGTGCACGAGGTCGCCCAGCTGCGCGTCGGGGAGGGCCGTCGCCAGCCTCGTCGCCGGAAGGATGCCGAGCACATCCCCCACCTCGATCGGCGCGCCGCCGCGGGCGACCACGATCCCGTGCCCCGCCGTCGGCGGCAGGAGTCGGAGAGCATCGGCCACGGATGCCTCGGGCGGGAGGACGATCGGGGTGTCCCAGAGCACCGGCTGGGCCTTGACGTCGCGGATCGCGGCATCCAGGTCCTGCAGCGGCAGATCCTGCGGGAGCACGCCGAGACCGCCGCGCCGGGCGAGCACCGCCGCGAGGCGCGGGCCCGTCACGGAGTTCATGTTCGATGCGACGAGCGGAAGCGTGGCCGGCGTGCCGTCCTGCGGCGCGAGGTCGACCTGGAGCCGACTGGTGACCGCGGATCTGCGCGGGACGAGGAACACGTCCGAGTAGGTCAGATCGACTGTCGGCTGCGCTCCTGAGAAGTCCATGTCTCCACGGTACCCAGATCGCCGCGCGCAGGGCACACCGCTTCGACGATTGCCGGGACGAAACACGTTAGGCTTGATGTCGAGAGTGTGCGGACCCGGGCGCATCCTGCGCCGTCGGCTGCACAGAGTGCTTCAGCGATGAAAGAGGGCGATACAGCGTGTCGAACCAGGTGACCGGCGTCGGGGGCGACGGGGGGTTCGGAGCCAATTCCTGGCTCGTCGAAGAGCTCTACGAGCAGTTCAAGGAGAACCGCGACTCCGTCGACAAGGAATGGTGGCCGGTCCTCGAGAAGTATCACGCAGATACCTCCGGAACCGCCGCACCGGCAGCAGCACCGACGGCATCCCCCGATCCCGCCGCACAGCCCGCGCATCCGGTCACGGCGCCGATCCCGGTGATCGGTTCGCAGCCCGTCGCTCGCACGACCGCCAAGCCGGCCACCGCGGCACCCATCCCGGCCCAGGCCCCCAAGCCGACGGCGAAGGAAGCCGAGGCCGCGGCCGAAGAAGACAAGATCACTCCCCTCCGCGGTCTGCCGAAGACCCTCGCGGCGAACATGGACGAGTCCCTGACCGTCCCGACCGCGACCAGCGTGCGCACGATCCCGGCGAAGCTGCTGATCGACAACCGCATCGTCATCAACAACCACATGGCCCGCACCCGCGGCGGCAAGGTCAGCTTCACCCACCTCATCGGCTGGGCGCTGATCCGCACGCTCGACGAGTTCCGCAGCCAGAACGTGTTCTACGCCGAGATCGACGGCAAGCCGTCCGTCGTCGCCCCGGCCCACGTGAACCTCGGCATCGCGATCGACCTTCCCAAGCCCGACGGCACGCGTGCGCTCATGGTGCCCAGCATCAAGCGCGCCGACACGATGAGCTTCAGCGAGTACCTGGTCGCGTACGAGGACCTCGTCACCCGCGCCCGCAACAACAAGCTCACCGCTGCCGACTTCCAGGGCACCACGGTCTCTCTGACCAACCCGGGCGGCATCGGCACCGTGCACTCGGTGCCGCGTCTGATGAAGGGCCAGGGCTGCATCATCGGCGCCGGCGCCCTCGAGTACCCGGCGGAGTTCCAGGGCGCGAGCGACAAGACGCTCAACGAGCTCGCCATCGGCAAGACCATCACGCTGACCAGCACCTACGACCACCGCGTCATCCAGGGTGCCGGCTCGGGCGAGTTCCTCAAGAAGGTGCACGAGCTGCTCATCGGGCAGCGCGGCTTCTACGACGACCTCTTCGCAGCGCTCCGCATCCCCTACGCGCCGATCCGCTGGAACCCCGACATCGCGGTCGACCTCGCCGAGCGCGTCGACAAGCAGTCCCGCGTGCAGGAGCTCATCAACTCGTTCCGCGTGCGCGGCCACCTCATGGCCGACATCGACCCGCTCGAGTACGTGCAGCGCTCGCACCCCGACCTCGAGATCGAGAGCCACGGACTCACCTTCTGGGACCTGGACCGGGAGTTCGTCACCGGCGGCTTCGGCGGGCGACGCGTGGCGAAGCTGCGCGACATCCTCGGCGTGCTCCGCGACTCGTACTGCCGCACGCTCGGCATCGAGTACATGCACATCCAGGACCCGGAGCAGCGTCGCTGGTTCCAGGAGAAGGTCGAGGTCAAGTACCAGAAGCCCGGCCACGACGAGCAGCTGCGCGTCCTGCGCAAGCTCAACGAGGCCGAGGCCTTCGAGACCTTCCTCCAGACCAAGTTCGTCGGTCAGAAGCGCTTCTCGCTCGAGGGCGGCGAATCGCTCATCCCGCTGCTCGACGAGATCCTGCAGGGTGCGGCGACCGCCGGACTCGAGGGCGCCGCGATCGGCATGGCCCACCGTGGCCGCC
Source organism: Microbacterium sp. K24 (assembly GCF_004794465.1). GTDB lineage: Bacteria > Actinomycetota > Actinomycetes > Actinomycetales > Microbacteriaceae > Microbacterium. The sequence goes on from NZ_SSDJ01000093.1 coordinate 5,913, forward strand.
TGAACGTGCTGACGAACATCGCCGGCAAGACCTACGGCCAGGTGTTCCGCGAGTTCGAGGGCACCCAGACGCCGGGCAACCAGCGCGGGTCCGGCGACGTGAAGTACCACCTCGGCACCGAGGGCACGTTCGTCGCCGACGACGGCTCCGAACTCCCCGTGTACCTCGCCGCGAACCCCTCGCACCTCGAGACGGTCGACGGAGTGCTCGAGGGCATCGTCCGCGCCAAGCAGGACCGCAAGCCCATCGGCACCTTCGCCTGGCTGCCGATCCTCGTGCACGGCGACGCGGCCTTCGCCGGGCAGGGCGTCGTGGTCGAGACCCTGCAGATGTCGCAGCTGCGCGGCTACCGCACGGGCGGAACGATCCACGTCGTCGTCAACAACCAGGTCGGCTTCACCACCTCGACGAACGACGGACGCACCTCGGTCTACGCCACCGACGTCGCCAAGACCATCCAGGCGCCGGTGTTCCACGTGAACGGCGACGACCCCGAGGGCGTCATCCACGTCGCGCAGCTCGCGTTCGAGTACCGCGAACGCTTCCACCGCGATGTCGTCATCGACCTCGTCTGCTACCGCCGACGCGGCCACAACGAGGGCGACGACCCTTCGATGACGCAGCCGCTGATGACCGACCTGATCCAGGCGAAGCGCTCGGTGCGCAAGCTCTACACCGAATCGCTCGTCGGTCGCGGTGACATCACCGAGCAGGAGTACGACGACGCGAAGGCAGACTTCCAGAACCGCCTCGAGATCGCCTTCGCCGAGACGCATGCCGCCGAGACCGGCGCCACCCCGATCGCTCCCGACGATCTGCTCCCGGTCGAGGAGCAGGTCGGAGCCCCGGACATCACCGGCGTTCCCGGCGAGGTCATCCAGCTCATCGGCGACGCGTTCGTGAACAAGCCCGAGGGCTTCACGGTGCACCCGAAGATCCAGCAGCTGCTCGACAAGCGTCTCGACATGAGCCGCAACGGCGGCATCGACTGGGGCTTCGGCGAACTGCTCGCGTTCGGCTCGCTGCTCGTCGAGGGCACTCCGGTGCGCTTCGCCGGTCAGGATGCCCGGCGCGGCACGTTCGTGCAGCGCCATGCGACGCTGCATGACCGGGCGAACGGCCAGGAGTGGCTGCCGCTGTCGAACCTCTCCGACGCGCAGGGCCGCTTCTTCATCTACGACTCCCTCCTCAGCGAGTACGCGGCCCTCGGGTTCGAGTACGGCTACTCGGTCGAGGCGCCTGAGGCCCTCGTGCTGTGGGAGGCGCAGTTCGGCGACTTCGTCAACGGCGCCCAGTCGGTCATCGACGAGTACATCTCCGCCGCAGAGCAGAAGTGGGGACAGCAGTCCAGCGTCACGCTTCTGCTCCCCCACGGCTATGAGGGCCAGGGACCGGACCACTCGTCGGCGCGCATCGAGCGCTTCCTTCAGCTGTGCGCGCAGGACAACATGATCGTGTCCCGCCCGTCGACCCCGGCGTCGTACTTCCATCTGCTGCGCCGACAGGCCTATGCCCGCCCGCGCAAGCCGCTGATCGTCTTCACCCCGAAGGCGATGCTGCGACTGCGCGGGGCGACCAGCCCTGTCGAGGACTTCACGCAGGGCCGCTTCGAGCCCGTGATCGACGACCACCGCGGTCTCGACCGCAACGCCGTCACGCGCGTGCTCGTGCACTCGGGCAAGGTGCACTGGGACCTCCGGGCCGAGCTCGAGAAGAACCCGAACCCCGAGATCGCTCTCGTCCGGCTCGAGCAGCTCTACCCGACGCCGATCGCCGAGCTCAAGGCCATCACCGACTCGTACCCGAACGCCGAACTGGTGTGGGTGCAGGAGGAGCCGGAGAACCAGGGCGCCTGGCCGTTCCTCGCCCTCGCGTTCGCCGACGTTCCGGGCGATCGATCCTTCCGCCCCGTGGCTCGCGCCGCTTCGGCGTCTCCGGCGACAGGATCCTCGAAGGTGCACGCTGCCGAGCAGGCGAAGCTGCTGCGCGAGGCGCTGACGCTGGGCTGATCCGCCGCAGACGCGAAGGAGCCCCGACCGACAGGTCGGGGCTCCTTCGCGTATGCGCAGCGGAGTCGATGCCGTGCTCAGTACCAGATGTCGAGCGACGGTGCGGGATACGACGAGAACGCGCGGTCGAGTGTGCGGACGGTGGCATCGTCGGCATCGATGAGGCCGGCACCGTGAAGCGAGCCCGCACGCACGCCGCCGACGAACAGGGATGACAGGGCCGAGACGCCGATCGTGGCGTCGACAGGGAGGCCCGCGGCGTCTCCGACCGTCGCCGTGCCATCGGCATCCGCGCGCACCCGCCAGTCCCCCGCCGTGAACCCGAGAGGATCTTCGATGCGGAGCACGACGTCGAGAGGCGCGGAATACGTGCGCCCGGACAGCGCGGCGGGAACATCGAGGATCCGCAACCAGCCGTGGTCGTGCACGACCTGCTGTACGGCCCGCTGATCGGCGACCAGCCAGGGCAGCGCGTCGTCGACGGGCCGCAGGTCTGCGGTGATCTCGTCGACCAGGTCGTGCTGCAGCAGGAATCCCCACAGCGCCGAGAGAGCGTCGGGAGTCTCGGCGACGAGCAGCCGCACGTCGAGTGCGAAGCGGAACGAATCGCCCTTCTCGTTCACCGTGTAGGCGACGACGCCGCGCACCTCGCCGGACTCGTCGAGGTAGCGCACGCCGCGCACCTTGTCGCGCTCTGTGACCGACGCGGAGGCGCCCGAGAGTCCGTCCCAGCGCCCCTGCCAGCCCTCGATGCGCCCCGGCACCTCGCGGCGTGTGCGGTCGTGCACGCGCCCGATGTCGGTCGAGAGCGTCTCACGGTCGATGTACTCGACGCGTCCCGGAGCGGTGGGGCCGTTCCATCCGGCGCGACGGGCGTCGACGGCGTAGCGCGCGACGGGGATCGCGGAGCCGAAGCCGTAGCGACCGTAGATCGTCGCCTCGGATGCCGTGAGGCCGGCGATGGGCACGCCGGCGGATGCCGCAGCGCGCAGCTCGCCCTCGAGCAGGGCTCGTGCGATGCCGCGTCGTCGGTGGGTCGCTGCGACGGTCACCATGCTGATCGCCCACATCCCGATCTCGCCGCCGCCCGGCAGCGTGAGCGGGGTGACCCAGGCGTTGGTGGTCGCCACCGGGAACGCGCCGGCGTCGGCACCCTCTTCGTAGACGCCGATGTTGCGGCGGGACCGGAAGGTCGTGCGCGCCGACGAGAGAGAGTCGGCATTCGGCTCCGCGCCCAGGAAGCCGCGATCGGCGGCGCGCTGGAACGCGACGGAGGTGTCGTCGTCCGTCAGATCGACGACCCGGTACTCCAGGCCGGCTGAGCGCAGCCGTTCCGTGGATCCGGGGTCGGCGGGTACGTCACGTGCGTCGAGGGTGGTCATCGTTCCACACTACCGACGCCCTCCGACAGAGCCTCGGTGCTAGTGCTGAGCGGCCTGGACCTCGCGGAGCCGGGCGAACACCTGGTCGCGCAGCTCCTCGGGAGCGGTCTCCTTGCAGGCACGGGCGACCACCTCGGTGAGAGTCGTCGCGACGAGCGCCTCGTCCCGACAGGACGCGCAGTTCTCCAGATGCTCGCGGATCTCGGTGTGCTCCGTCTTGCACACCTCGTTGCGGAGGTACTCCTCCAGATCCTGACGGGCCTTGTCGCAGCCGCAGTCGCTCATTTCGTGCTCCTCGTGTCAGCCGCGGCGATGCCCCGCTCCGCGGCGTAATCTGCCAGCAGCTCCCGCAGCATCCGCCTGCCACGGTGCAGGCGGCTCATCACGGTGCCGATGGGGGTCTTCATGATGTCGGCGATCTCCTGGTACGCGAAGCCCTCGACGTCGGCGAAGTACACCGCGAGCCGGAAGTCCTCGGGAACCGCCTGGAGAGCGTCCTTGACGACCGAGGCCGGCATCCGGTCGATCGCCTCCGCCTCGGCCGAGCGGCCGTGCGTCGCGGTGGTCGACTCGGCGCCGCCGAGCTGCCAGTCCTCGAGCTCGTCGATCGTGCCCTGGTAGGGCTCGCGCTGCCGCTTGCGGTAGATGTTGATGTAGGTGTTCGTGAGAATGCGGTAGAGCCAGGCCTTGAGGTTCGTGCCCTGCGTGAACGTCGACCAGGAACCGTACGCTTTCACGAAGGTCTCCTGCACGAGGTCGGCGGCGTCCGCCGGGTTGCGCGTCATACGCATCGCGGCGGCGTAGAGCTGATCCATGAAAGGGATCGCCTGCTCCTCGAACTCGCGCCGAGGGTCGCCGACGGTCTCTGCGGTTGCGGTGTCATCCATCACCGGCCAGTCTAGGCCGCTGAGGTCCAGCGTCCCGCGTTCCAGGGTGCCCAGCATGCACTCTCCTCCTCGATGGACACCCGCGCCTTCACGCCGTGGGCATCCTGTTCACTAAAGTGAGAACCGATGAGCGCGAACAGGTATTCCCCGGCCCGAGTCCAGGGCGCCTATGCCGCGCCCTCCGTGGATGCGCCGATCCACGCCGAGCTCACCGTCCCGGGCTCCAAATCGCTCACGAATCGCGAGCTCATCATCGCGGCGATCGCCGACGGACCCGGCCGCCTGATCGCGCCGCTGCACTCCGACGACTCGGCGCGCATGGTCGACGCGCTGCGCGCCCTCGGCGTCGGCATCGAAGAGGTGGATGCCGGGCACGAGTTCGGCCCCGACCTCGTGGTGACGCCCGCGAAGCTCGAGGGCGGCAAGACCGTGGACTGCGGTCAGGCCGGCACCGTGATGCGCTTCATCGCCCCGCTCGCCGGTCTCGCCGCGCACGACGTGAACCTCACGGCCCATGAGACCGCGCTGCATCGCCCGATGGGCGGACTGATCAGCGCGCTCCGCGACCTCGGCGTCGACATCGACGACGAGGGCACCTGGGCGCTCCCGTTCACCATCCGCGGCCACGGACGCATCCGCGGCGGCCGCGTCGAGATCGACGCCTCCGCGTCGAGCCAGTTCGTCTCCGGGCTCCTGCTCGCCGCTCCCCGCTTCGATGTCGGGCTGCACCTCGTCCACATCGGCGAGCACCTCCCGAGCCTGCCCCACATCGACATGACGATCGAAGCGCTCAGCCGCCGCGGCATCCGCATCGAGCGTCCCGCCGTCGGCGAGTGGCTGGTCGAGGCGGGCGTCCCCCGCGCCAAGGAGATCGCGATCGAGCCCGACCTCTCGAACGCCGCTCCGTTCCTCGCCGCCGCTCTGGTCACCGGCGGCTCGGTGTCGATCACGGGCTGGCCGGCGCACTCGACGCAGCCGGGCGCGTTGCTGCCCGAGATCCTGCAGGCGATGGGCGCCCATGTCGGCCGACACGGCGGCACGCTCACCGTGCGTGCCGGTTCCGGCATCCGCGGGCTCGACATGGACCTGTCCGCGGCGAGCGAGCTCACCCCCACGCTCGTGGGTCTCGCCGCCTTCGCCGACTCGCCGACGACGATCCGCGGCATCGGCCACATCCGGCTGCACGAGACCGACCGCATCGCCGCGCTGATCGGCAATCTCCGGGCCCTCGGCGGTGAGGCCGAGGAGCTGACCGACGGTCTGCGCATCATCCCCGCCGCGCTGCACGGTGGCGGCTGGGCCGCCCACCATGACCACCGGATGGCCACGACCGGAGCGCTCATCGGCCTGCGCGTCCCCGGTGTCGAGGTCGACGACATCGGCACCACCGCGAAGACCCTCCCGGAGTTCACGATGCTCTGGGAGCGGATGCTCCGGGGCTGACTTATGAGCTGGCTCGATGACGACGACGACCTCGATGACGACTTCGAGGACTATGACGAGAGCAGCATCCGCACCCGTCCGAACCCGAAGGCGAACCGGCCGCGCACGAAGCGCCGGCCCGCGCACGACGATGCGCAGACCGGTCGCGTGCTCGGCGTCGACCGAGGCCGCTACACCGTGCTCCTCGACGAGGACACCGAAGACGAGCACGTCATCAGCTCGGTCCGCGCACGGGAACTCCGCCGGATGCCGATCGTCACCGGCGACCAGGCACGCGTGGTCGGCGACACCTCGGGAGACGAGGGCACGCTCAGCCGCATCATCGGCATCGCCGACCGCACCTCGCTGCTGAGGCGCAGCGCCGACGACACCGACCAGGTCGAGCGGGTCATCGTCGCGAACGCCGACCAGATGCTCATCGTCGTGGCGGCCGCCGACCCCGAACCGCGCGCCCGGCTCGTCGATCGCTACCTCGTGGCGGCGCTGGATGCCGGCATCCGTCCGCTGCTCGTCGTGACGAAGACCGACATCGCCGATCCGGCCGAGTTCCTCGCGCACTTCGACGGCCTCGACCTGCGCGTGTTCACCAGCGCACTCGATGAGATGCCGGTGGAGGAGATCGGCGCGGCGCTGGTCGGCCACTCCACCGTGTTCGTCGGACACTCCGGCGTCGGGAAGTCGACCCTCGTGAACGCGCTCGTGCCGACGGCCGAGCGCGCGACCGGGCACGTCAACCAGGTCACCGGCCGCGGCCGCCACACCTCTTCGTCGACCGTCTCGCTGCGCTATCACGGGGAGCTCGGGACCGGGTGGGTCATCGACACCCCCGGCGTGCGCTCATTCGGCCTCGGCCACGTGGACCCGGCGAACATCCTGGCGGCGTTCACCGAGCTGGCGGAGATCGCCGAGAACTGCCCTCGGGGGTGCACGCACCTCGCCGATGCCCCGGACTGCGCGCTCATCGAAGCTGCCGAGCGGGGCGAGCTCAGCGAGACCGGACGGGCGCGCCTCGATTCGCTCCAGCGACTGCTGCAGACCTTCTCCGACAAGGCCGAGCAGAGCCCCGGCCGATAGGCTGGACGGGTGACTCAGCGCCTCGAACCCGGATCCGCAGCCCCCGACTTCAGCCTCCTCGACCAGGACGGCTCACGCCTCTCCCTCGCCGACCTGCGCGGCGAGAAGGTCGTCCTGTACTTCTACCCGGCGGCGATGACGCCGGGGTGCACAACGCAGGCGTGCGACTTCCGCGACAGCCTCGGCTCGCTCCAGGGCGCCGGCTACCGTGTCATCGGGATCTCCCGCGACGAGCCCTCGAAGCTCGCCGCGTTCCGCGAGCGCGATGGACTCACCTTCACCCTGCTCAGCGACCCCGACCATGCGGTCCACGCGGCGTACGGGGCGTGGGGCGAGAAGATGAACTACGGCAAGGTCGTCGAGGGCGTCCTCCGCTCGACGTTCGTGCTCGACGAGAAGGGCACCGTCGAGCTCGCGCTGTACAACGTCAAGGCCACCGGCCACGTCGCACGAATCCGCAAGCTGCTCGGCATCGACGCCTGACGCCTGAAGCCTGACGCCTGACGCCTGACGCCTGACGCCTGACGAGTGACCGTCTCAGCAGGCGGTCACTCGGCTGCGCGCTGTTCGCCTTCGCGGCGCGCGCTGGCGATGAGCAGGGCGAATCCGAGCAGCCCGGGCAGACCCACGGCGAACGTGAAGAGCCACGAGATCGGCTGCAGCGTGAGCGAGGCGAGCGCCAGGGCGACCGCCAGCACCTGGAAGACCACTCCCCCGGATCGCGCCGACGACCGACCCGTGCGGGTGCCGATCGCGAAGGCGATCAGGGCGGCCGCGCCGATGAGCGTGAGCACGATCAGGGCCAGTGCCGTCGGAAGCGACGCGGCGTCGCCGGCACCCAGGCCCGCGAGCTCGATGACGGCGAAAACCAGCAGCGCCGCGCCCTCTGCAGCGAGCACGGCCGCCGCCGCGAGAGCCAGTCCGGGTGCGCGCACGATGTGTCTCCTGAGAATCGAGTGAGAAGGCGGAAAACCCTTGATTTCGCAGGTTTCATGTAACAGAATGGACAGCGTCATGTGCTCCCACAGCGGCGTGGGGCGGGCGTTTCGCTCGCATCACAATTCGCGGGCATCCGTCCGCATATCACCAGGGTAACTGAACCCGAACAGTCGCCCGAAATCAGAGCGGTCGCGTCACGACCTCTCTGGAAATCCACACCGAGGAGCCCCCATGGACTGGCGCGACAAAGCCGCCTGTTTGACTGTCGATCCCGAGCTGTTCTTCCCCGTCGGGAACACCGGTCCGGCCGTCGACCAGATCGAGAAGGCGAAGGCCGTCTGCGCCACCTGCACGGTGACCGAGATCTGCCTGCAGTACGCACTCGAGAGCAGCCAGGACTCGGGCGTCTGGGGTGGCCTCTCCGAGGACGAGCGCCGTGCCCTGAAGCGCCGCGCCGCACGCGCCCGCCGCGCCTCCTGAACTTCTCGAAAGCGGCCTGAGACCCCGGTCTCAGGCCGCTTTCGTCTGCGTGCGGCCCGCCCTCAGGGCTCGAGCCAGCGCAGCGGGATGTCGATGACCACTTCGGTGCCCTCGCCGTCGGCGCCGCGCCATTCGATCGTGCCGCCGAGCTCGCCCTGGATGAGGGTGCGGATGATCTGCGTGCCGAGTCCCTGACCGATCCGCCCCTCCGGCAGCCCGAGGCCCGTGTCGTGCACGGTCACGCGGAGGTTGTCCTCGGTGCGCTTCGCGTCGATCGTCACCAGGCCCTCGCGGCCGGCCAGCCCGTGCTCGACGGCGTTGGTGACGACCTCCGTCAGGGCGAGCGCGAGCGGGGTCGCATACTCGCTGGGCAGCACGCCGAATCGACCGGTCGACTGCGTGCGTGCCCGCGTGTTCGGCGCGGACGCGACTTCGGCGACGAGCTTCAGCACGCGGTGGAACACCTCGTCGAAGTCGACCTTCTGCGTCAGCCCCTGCGCGAGGGTGTCATGCACGACGGCGATGGAGTCGACCCGGCGCATCGCCTGGGTGAGGGCGTCGCGCGCCTCGTCGGAGTGGGTACGACGCGCCTGGATGCGCAGCAGCGACGCGACGGTCTGCAGGTTGTTCTTCACCCGGTGGTGGATCTCGCGGATGGTCGCGTCCTTGGTGATGAGCTCCTGCTCCTGGTGCCGCAGCTCCGAGACATCGCGGCACAGCACGATCGCACCGATCCGGGTGCCGTGATCCTTGAGCGGGATCGCGCGCAGCGACACGGTCACGCCGCGCGCCTCGATGTCGGTGCGCCACGGAGCGCGTCCGGTGACGACGACGGGGAGGGACTCGTCGACCTGCCGCGACGGCGGAACGAGCCGCGTGGTCACCTCTGCCAGGGACTCCCCCTCCAGCTCGTCGTCGAACCCCATGCGGTTGAACGCCGAGAGGGCGTTCGGGCTGGCGAAGGTCGTGATGCCGTCGACATCGATGCGGATGAGCCCGTCCGATGCGCGAGGAGCACCACGGCGCGGTGACGTCGGAGCCGCGAGATCCGGGAAACTGCCGTCGGCGATCATCCGGAAGAGGTCGTTCGCGCACTCGTCGAAGGTGATCTGCTGGCGGGACGGCGTCCTCGCCTCGCCGAGGTTCGTGTGCCGGGTCACGACGCCGATGACCGTCGGGCCGTTGTCGGCGTTCCCGCGATCCCGGACGATCGGCACGGCCCGCACCCGGGTCGGCGTCTCCTCGAACCAGTCGGGCGAGGACGAGTCCACGATCTTCGCCGACTCGAATGCCCCCTGCACCTGGGTGCGCCACTGCGGCCGCACGCGCTCTCCGACGATGTCGCGGTAGAAGAGCGTGGCCGCACCGCTGGGCCTCGCGTGCGCCACCGCGATGAAGGACCCGTCCTCGGTCTGGATCCAGATCACGATGTCCGCCGAGGCGAGGTCGGCGAGCAGCTGGCCGTCGCCGGCGAGTCGATGGAGCCACTCGACGTCGCTGTCGGTCAGGCGACCCTGGGCGTGGGCGAGATCACTGAGGGTTGACACCTCACCAGCCTAGGCCGACATCGGTCAGAGGATCGCCAGGGAGCTCGCGCGCCAACGGCGGTCGAGGCCTTCCAGACGCACGGCGACGGCACGCGTGCGCCCGGGACCTGCCACGACGACGACCGCCTCGATGACTCCGTCGACCGGTTCGCAGACGCGGATCGACAGGATCTCGAACGTCGGACGGGCAGGCGGCACGCCCCTCGCGCTCCGCGCCCTCGCCGACAGGTTCGCCCTGGTCACCAGGCTGCGGAACGCATCCTCACTGAACCATCGGGCCAGCTGATCGACCTCTCTGACTCCGGCGAGCACCTCGAGCGCTCCCTGGGTCAGACTTCGCAGCAGCGGCAGCGGGTCGGGGAGCTCGACGGTCGGGGTCGGTTGCGGTGCGAAGTACTCGTGAAGCGTCATCATGGGAACCCTCGATCGTGGAGAACGGCGAGTCAGTTCAGCACGCGGAGGAGACCCCGCAGGGGCCTGTGCAACAGGAATGTGGATAACTCGTACGTGGCATCCGGGCCTCCCCTACGCTCTGTCGGATGCACTGGGATCGCCTGTTCGAAGACCTCGAAGGCCAGCTCGCCTCGGAGTGGGAGGCCGAGCGCGCCGCGCTCGACGCCGAGTCCGAGCGTCTGCGGATCGCGCGCCTGGAGCTGCGCTCGCGTCTCCGCGTGCTGTGCACGGCCGGCGCCGTGGCCACGATCGACCTCGCGAACGGCCGACGCCTCCCGGTGACCCTGCAGGCCCTCGGAGCCGATTGGATCGCCGCCGTGTCGAGGGTCGCCGCCGGAGCCCACGGCGCCCCGTCGACCCTGCTGATTCCCGAGCACGCCATCGCCGGCATCACGCTCGATCACGGCATGGTCCTCGCGAGCCTCGACGACACCCAGCCCTCAGCGCATGCGCTCCGCGAGCGGATGACGCTCGGCTTCGTGCTGCGCGACCTCGCGCGGCGTCGCGTCGCCGTGCACGTGAGCACGCTCACAGGGGAGGACATCCACGGCACCATCGACCGCGCCGCGGCGGATCATCTCGACCTGGCGGTGCACGATGCCGGGGACGCCCGACGCGCTTCCGCGGTGCAGGGATTCCGGATCATCCCGTTCCCGTGGCTGATCGCGGTGCGGACGCCCGGTGCTCAGGCGCCGTGAGCCGACGAGGTTCCCCAGACCTCGGGAAAGCTCGCGGTCTGGGACTGCCGCCAGAGCGCCATGCGCCGCGCGGTCTCCGACTGCTCGGCGAGATAGCCCTGCAGGCTCGATTCCTCGACGCGCCACCGCGCGGGTGAGCCGAGCTGCGATCCGCGGAGTCGCCCGTCGTGCACGAGAGAGATCACCTCGTCGACGCCGATGCTCAGCAGCTCGGCGACCTGCGCCGGAGCGAGGAAACGCGGAGCGGACGCGGGCGATTCGGCCATGGCCCCATTCTCCCCCAGGTGCGCCCGCGGGCAAGGGACGATCGCGCCCTGTGGATAACTCGACGGGCCGGGGCGTGATTTCTGTGACGATGTCGCCATGGCTGTCCTCTCCCGCTCCCGGCGCGCGTTCTGGGGCGATGTCCGCTTCCTCGTCGGCATCGCTCTCGTGATCGCGTCCATCACCGGCGTCTGGCTCATCGTCTCCGCCTCCGACGACGCCGTGCCGGTTCTGCAGGCGAACCGCACGATCACCGAGGGCGAGGCTCTCTCCTCGGGTGACTTCCAGGTCGTCGAGGTCGGACTGGGCGCACTCGCCGACGACTATCTGGGTCCGCAGCAGCTCGAACCGGGTCAGGTCGCCGCGCGCACGCTCGAGAAGGGCGAGATCGTGCCGGCTTCGGCGATCGCCGCCGCGACCGAGAATCGCAGCACCACGATCGTGGTCGAGAGCAGCACCGGCATCCCCGAAGACGTCACGACGGGCACCGTGGTCGAGGTCTGGCACGCACCGCCGCTCGACGACGGGCGCTCATACGACGTGCCGCGCATCCTCGTCGCCGAGGTGACCGTGCGCTCGGTGGTCGAAGCCGACGGGATGCTGGCCGACGAGGGCACCGGGATCGAGCTCGTGATCGACCGCGCCGACGTCGCCGACGTCCTCGCCGCCGTCACGGGAGGCTCGTCTCTCTCCGTCGTACCCGTGCGGTCAGGCTCGTGACCTCTGTGATCGTGGCGCTCCCCGCACCTCGCGCCGGTGAGCTCGCGGCCGAGCTCGAGGCGGAAGACGTGCGAGTCGTGGCCGTCGTCCGTCCGGACGCTCCGATCGAACTCGTGCCGGGGATCGAGGCGATCGTGGTCCCTGCGGCGCGCTCCGTGCTCACCTCGGCCCTGATCGCGGCATGCGACCGCGCCGGCGTGCGCATCGTCACGCTCGGCGGCGCGGAGACCCGCCTGCTCGGTCGGCTCGGGCTCGCGGCGGCCCTCCCCGCCGACGCCGCCGGATGGGAGGTCGTCGCTGCCCTGACGGCCGAATCCCCGATCCCCGTCGCGCGTTCGACCGAACGGCATCGCGTCATCGCGGTCTGGGGTCCGCAGGGAGCACCGGGTCGATCCACCATCGCGATCCAGCTCGCCGTCGAGCTTTCTCGAGCCGGCCGGGGCACCGCTCTCGTGGACGCGGATTCGGTCGCTCCTTCGCTCGCGCTGCTGCTCGGACTCGGCGACGACTCCCCCGGTCTCGCCGCCGCCTGCCGACGCGCCGAACTCGGGGGCCTCGATGCGGCGGAGCTCACGCGACTGGCCACGACGATCTCCACCAGCGCGGGAGACCTCGAGGTCCTCCCGGGCCTCAACCGGCCCAGCCGGTGGCCGGAGCTGTCCTCGATGCGCATGCGCGAGACCCTCCGTGCCTGTCGCGAGTGGATCGACGACACCGTGGTCGATGTCGGTGCCGCCTTCGACGCCGATGAGGAGGTGACGAGCGACCTGGCAGGACCACGACGGCACGCGGCGACGTCGGCGACGCTGCAGGAGGCCGATGCCGTCATCGCGGTCGCGTCCGCCGACCCCGTCGGTATCAGCAGGTTCCTGCGCGACCACGCGGAGCTGCGACGGCTCGCCACTCCCAGCCCGGTGCTCGTCGTCGTGAACCAGGTGCGGCCCGGCTCTCTGGGGCTCGACGCGCGCGGCCAGGTGCGCCGCACGCTCGAGCGCTTCGCCGGCATCACCGACGTCGCTTTCGTCCCGTTCGATCAGCGCGCTGCCGACGCCGCGCTGCTCCACGCGCGGCCCATCGCCGACGTCGCGCCGCGCTCGTCGCTCGTCGCCGCCGTGCGCCGACTCGCCGCGTCGCTCTCCCCCGACGGCGTCGACGTGGCTACTGGCGATAGCTCGCGAGGAAGTTCCCCAGTCGTTCGACGGCTTCGCTCAGCACTCGCGGCTCGGGAAGTGTGACCAGGCGCAGATGGTCGGGCGTCGGCCAGTTGAAGCCGGTGCCCTGCACGAGGAGGATGTGCTCCGAGACCAACAGGTCGTACACGAGTTTCGAGTCGTCGCGGATCTCGTGCACGTTCGGGTCGAGTCGGGGGAACGCGTAGAGCGCCCCCTGCGGCTTGACACAGGACACGCCGGGGATCGCCTCGAGTCCCTCCCACGCGATGTCGCGCTGCTCATGCAGTCGACCCGTCGACGAGATCAGCGCATCGATCGACTGCACCCCGGAGAGCGCGGCCTGCACCGCGTGCTGCGCAGGGACGTTCGGGCAGAGCCTCGTGGAGGCGAGCAGGGTGATCCCCTCGAGGAACCCCTTCGCATGGTCCTGGGGTCCGGTGATGACCATCCACCCCGAGCGGTAGCCGGCGACGCGATAGGTCTTGGACAGGCCGTTGAAGGTGAGGCAGAGCAGGTCGGGTGCGAGCGTCGCGGTCGGGATGTGCACCGCCCCGTCGAAGAGGATGCGGTCGTAGATCTCATCCGAGAGCAGGAGCAGCTGATGCTCCCGCGCGATCTGCACGAGCCCCTCGAGGATCTCGCGCGAGTAGACGACACCCGTGGGGTTGTTCGGGTTGATGATCACCATCGCCTTGGTGCGCGGCGTGATCTTCGAGCGGATGTCCTCGAGATCGGGCTGCCACCCGTCATCCTCATCGCAGAGGTAGTGCACGGGGGTGCCGCCGGCGAGGCTCGTCATCGCGGTCCACAGCGGATAGTCCGGCGCGGGGATGAGAACCTCGTCCCCCTCGTCGAGCAGCGCCTGCATCGTCATCGTGATCAGCTCGGAGACGCCGTTGCCGAGGTAGACGTCGTCGGGATCGAAGCGCGGGAAGCCCTCGATCTGCTCGTAGCGGCTCACGACCGCACGGCGGGCGGAGATGATGCCCTTGCTGTCGCTGTACCCGTGCGCCGTCGGAAGGGCCGCGAGCATGTCGTGCACGATCTGATGAGGGGCGTCGAAGCCGAAGATCGCCGGATTCCCGGTGTTCAGCTTGAGGATCTTATGGCCCTCGGCCTCCAGCCGCGCCGCCTCGACGAGGGCGTTTCCGCGGATCTCGTACAGGACGTTCTTGAGCTTCGACGACTGGTCGAAGTTGCGCATGGGGGTCATCGACCAAGCCTACAGCGACGAAGAGAGGGCCAATCGACACCGATTGGCCCTCTCTTCCACCGCTGCGCGGCTACTTCTTCTTCTTCTTCTCCTGCGCACGGCGCTGCTCACGGTTCCCGGCGGCCGGCGCAGCTGCCGCGCCATCCGTCCGCTGACCGAAGGCACCCCGCGGGGCCTCCTCGGGCTCCTCCTGCGGAGCCTGGGTCCGGGCGGCGGCAGCCTGGCGAAGACGCTCGGTCGCCGCCTGCTGCACCTGACCGCGATCGTTGCGCACCTCGACCTCGCCGGCGTCGTTCGCGGCGGAGTACTCCAGCCGCTGCTCGCCGCCGTCGGTCGCCAGCCCCTTGGCCTCGACCTCCGCCGTCTGCGCGTCCGCGCGGCGCACCTCGACCTCGAGGTTGTAGAGGTAGCCGACCGACTCCTCCTTGATCTGCCCCATCATCGACTGGAACATCGCGTAACCCTCGCGCTGGTACTCGATGAGCGGGTCGCGCTGCGCCATCGCACGGAGGCCGATGCCGTCTTTGAGGTAGTCCATCTCGTAGAGGTGGTCGCGCCAACGACGGTCCAGCACCTGCAGCACGACCCGGCGCTCGAGCTCGCGCGTCGCCGCCTCGCCGAGGGTCTGCTCTCGGGTCTCGTACGCGATCTTCGCGTCGGAGAGCAGTTCGCGCGTGAGCCCCTCCGCCGTGATGCCGCCCTTGCGGCCTGCGGCCTCGGACACGACCTCGTCGATCGTGACGCCGACGGGGTAGAGCGTCTTCAGCTCGGTCCACAGAGCGTCGAAGTCCCAGCTCTCGTTGTGTCCCTCCCCGGTGTGGTCGCCCACGACGCCGCTGATCGCGTCTTCGATGAAGTGCTGCACCCGGCCGGCGATGTCGTCGCCCTGCAGGATGTGACGGCGGTCGGCGTAGATCGCCTCGCGCTGGCGGTTCAGCACGTCGTCGTACTTGAGCACGTTCTTGCGCATCTCCGCGTTGCGCGACTCGACCTGGGACTGCGCGCTGCGGATCGCCCGCGAGACGAGACCCGATTCGATCGGCACATCGTCGGGGAAGTTCGTGCGCGACAGGATGGCCTCGGCCGCGCCCGACTGGAACAGGCGCATGAGGTCGTCGGTGAGGCTCAGGTAGAACCGGCTCTCGCCCGGGTCTCCCTGACGACCCGAGCGACCGCGCAGCTGGTTGTCGATGCGGCGGGACTCGTGGCGCTCGGTGCCGAGGACGTAGAGTCCGCCGGCCTCGATGACCTTGCCGGACTCCTCGGCGACCACGTCCTTCATCGCCTGGTACGTCTCGTCCCAGGCGATCTCGTACTCCTCGGGAGTCTCGACCGGGTCGAGTCCTCTGCTCTTGAGCTCCTGCACGGCGAGGAACTCGGCGTTTCCGCCGAGCATGATGTCGGTTCCACGACCCGCCATGTTCGTCGCGACGGTGACCGCGCCGAGGCGACCGGCGCGGGCGACGATCTCGGCCTCGCGTGCGTGGTTCTTCGCGTTGAGCACCTCGTGCTTGATGCCCTTCTTGGCGAGCAGGCGCGAGAGGTATTCGCTCTTCTCGACGCTCACCGTGCCCACGAGCACAGGCTGGCCGCTGTTGTGGCGTTCCGCGATGTCTTCGACGACCTGGGTGAACTTCGCCGTCTCGTTCTTGTACACGAGGTCGGACTGGTCCTTGCGGATCATCGGCCGGTTCGTCGGGATCGGGATGACGCCGAGCTTGTAGGTCGACATGAACTCGGCCGCCTCGGTCTCGGCGGTACCGGTCATGCCCGCGAGCTTCTCGTAGAGACGGAAGTAGTTCTGCAGGGTGACCGTGGCGAGGGTCTGGTTCTCGGCCTTGACCGGGACGCCCTCCTTGGCCTCGATGGCCTGGTGGATTCCCTCGTTGTAGCGACGACCGACCAGGATGCGACCGGTGTGCTCGTCGACGATCATGACCTCGTCGTTCATGACGACGTAGTCGGTGTCCTTCTTGAAGAGGGCGAGCGCCTTGATCGAGTTGTTGAGGAACGAGATCAGCGGGGTGTTCGCCGACTCGTACAGGTTCTCGATGCCGAGGTAGTCCTCGACCTTCTCGATGCCCGGCTCGAGCACGCCGACGGTCCGCTTCTTCTCGTCGACCTCGTAGTCCTCACCGGCCACGAGGGTGCGGGCGATCTTGGCGAACTCGGCGAACCAGCGGTTGGCCTCGCCCGACGAGGGACCGGAGATGATGAGCGGTGTGCGGGCCTCGTCGATGAGGATCGAGTCGACCTCGTCGACGATCGCGAAGAAGTGCTCGCGCTGCACGAGATCTTCCTTGCGCCAGGCCATGTTGTCGCGCAGGTAGTCGAAGCCGAACTCGTTGTTCGTGCCGTACGTGATGTCCGCGGCGTACTGCTCGCGACGCACGGCCGGGGTCTGTCCCGAGACGATGATTCCGGTGGTCATTCCGAGGGCGCGGAACACGCGGCCCATGAGCTCCGCCTGGTAGCTCGCGAGGAAGTCGTTCACCGTGATGATGTGGACGCCCTTGCCGGCGATCGCGTTGAGGTAGGCCGGGAAGGTCGCGACGAGCGTCTTTCCCTCACCGGTCTTCATCTCGGCGATGTTGCCGAGGTGCAGGGCCGCGCCGCCCATGATCTGCACGTCGTAGGCCCGCATGCCGAGCGTGCGCTTGGCCGCTTCACGCACCGCCGCGAACGCCTCGGGCATCAGCTGATCGAGCGTCTCGCCCTTCTCGAAGCGGGTGCGGAGCTCGGTCGTCTCGTTCCGCAGCTCGTCGTCGGTGAGCTTGGAGATGTCCTCTTCCAGCGCCCCCACTGCCTTGACCACCTGGTTCAGGCGGCGGATGACCCGCCCCTCACCAGCACGCAGCAGCTTCTCAAGAGGATTGGCCACGGATGTCATCTCCCTGTCAGTGGGTAAATCGCCGGCGACCATAAGGCGGTCGCCAGGCATACTTTGCCATGTTACCGGGCTGTGACCTGCACGTCGCCTGCAAGCATGCTCCGCGCGGCGGCCCCGATGGTTGCCCGGTATCCATATACTCGGTATCGCGTTCGACAACACGCCATCGGGAGATCATCATGTCGGTTCGTCAGAGCCTGCTCGCCATCCTCGATCAGGGCCCCTGCTACGGCTATCAGCTGCGACACGAGTTCGAGCGGCGCACCGGCTCGACCTGGCCGCTCAACGTGGGGCAGATCTACAACACCCTTGAGCGGCTCGAGCGCGACGGCCTGGTCCGCCGCGGCGACGCGGACGAGCACGGACACGTCTACTGGGAGATCACCGATGCCGGATCGGCCGAGGTGGCGCAGTGGCTCTCCTCTCCCGTCGTGCGCGCCCAGGCGGCGCGTGATGAGCTGGCGATCAAGCTCGCCGTGGCCGCGACGCTGCCCGGCAACGATGCCGACGCCGCCATCCGAACGCAGCGCGAGGCCTCCGCTCGCAAGCTGAAGACGCTCGAGGACTCTCGCCGTCCCGGAGGCGCCGACGACGGCCCTGAGGCGCTGGCGCGGTCGCTGGTGCTGGAGTCGATGATCTTCGCAGCCGAGGCGGAGGTGCGCTGGCTCGACTTCGCCGCACAGCGTCTCGCGCAGCATCCGCAGCACGCGATGGCTCTCGAACTCGCCACGGAGCGGCCCAAACGAGGACGCCCGACCACGCGGGTCGCGGTGGTCGCGTGACGCCCTGAGCGAACCCGGCTCACCCCGAGCGGATGCTCAGCCACCGTGAGCGCGCAGGAAACTAGGATCGGATCATGGCTGGAATTTGGGGCAGACGTAAACGCGAACAGGAAGAACTCGCCGCACAGGACGCCGATCTGGCGCGTCGCGCCGAGCAGGCTCTGGTCAGTGCCGATGAGAGGATCCGCACGACGTCGGATGAGCTCGCGTTCGCCGAGGCCGAGCTCGGCGAGTCCCTGACCGCCGACCTGCGCAAGGCTCTGGCTGCCGTGCGCACGCATCTGCGCGAGGCCTTCCAGCTGCACCAGCTGAACCACGACGAGATCCCCGATACGGCCGAAGAGCTGCGCACCCGCAACGCGCGCATCCTGCAGCTGTGCGACTGGGCTCAGGACCTGCTCGACGAGAAGACGTCGGTGCTCGCCGCGTCCGTCGCCAAGGTGCGCCGCGCGCCCGAGGTCATCGCCCAGGTGCGAGCGGACGCCGCAGCACTGAGCGCTCGCATCCCTCAGACCAAGGAATCGGTCTCGCGGCTGTCCGCCCGCTACGCCGAGTCCGCGATGCACCAGATCACCGCCAGCGCCGCCGAAGCCGAGCAGCTCATCGCCTTCGCGACGCACAGCGCCGACATCTCCGAGCGACGGCGTGCCGCCAAGCAGAACGAGGAGGCCAACCTCGCCCTCGAGACCGCCACCGAGGCCACCCGCCGCGCGTCCGCCCTGCTCGACGCGGTCGAGGACTTCGAGATCGAGGCGCTGCGCGCGGAGTCCACGCTCGCCGAGGTCGTCGCCGACTCGCGGGGCGATCTGATCGCCGCGCGCAACGCTCCCCCGGCGCCCGCCGTCGCTGAGGCCGTCACGGCCCTGCAGGCCGCCCTGAGCGCCCTCACCCCGTCGGGTACGCCGAACGATCCCTTCGCGGAGCTGTCGCAACTGCGCACCGCGAATTCCGCCCTGGATGACGCCATCGCGAAGGCGCGGCACCGCGCAGAGCACCCCCTGCCGAGCATTCCGCAGGTGCAGCATGCGATCGACGACGCCGACCGACAGCTCGGCGTGGCCCGCGGACTCATCTCCGGGCATCGCGGCTGGATCGGCGCCGACGCGCGCACGCGTCTCGCCGAAGCCGAGCGGCTGCGTGTCGACCTCTCCGATCTCCTGCCCGCCGAGGACACGCGCGAGGAGGCCCTCGTGCAGGCCCGGCGCGTGGCTCATCTGGCCTCGGAGGCTCTGCAGCTCGCACAGCGCGACATCGATTCCTCGCGCCCCGACGATCAGGGCTGGGGCGGCGGAGGCGGCTACGGCGGCGGCGGCTGGGGCGGACGCCCCCGCGGCGGCGGCGGCGGTGACATCGCGTCCGGCATCCTGGGCGGACTCGTGATCGGCAGCCTCCTCGACGGCATCTTCGACTGAGCAGCCTGCTCACCGGAACCCTCTCCACGACAGAACGGCCCGCCCCTCTCGGGACGGGCCGTTCTGCGTATCAGCTCAGGAAGCCAGCGCCTCCGCGGGCGGAGCCTGGGTGCTCAGCGCGATCACGCCGTAGTCCCAGCCCTTGCGGCGGTACACGACGCTGGGGTGGTCGGTGCGCACATCGACGAACAGGAAGAAGTCGTGTCCGACCAGCTCCATGCGGTCGACCGCCTCCTCCACCGTCATCCACTCGGCGTCGAAGCTCTTGGTGCGGATGACGACCGGCGAGTACGACTCGTCGTCGTCGTTCTGCACCGGGATGCTCCCCGTCGCCACCGCGTGCAGCACGTCGGCCGAGGCCGGCTGCACGTCGATGCCCTCGAGCTCTCCGGTGCCCTTCTCGAAGTGGGCGCCGCGAGGATGCTGTCGTCCGTCGACCCGCTTCTCCTTGGCGCGTCGCAGCTGCTCGGACATCTTGTCGACCGCGAGATCGAGAGCGACGAACTTGTCACCGTCCGTCGCCTCTGCGCGAACGACCGGGCCCTTCCCGACGAGCGTCAGCTCGACGGTCTCCTCGGGGACGTGACCGTTGCGGAACACGCGGTGAGTGACCTTCACATCCAGCCGTTGCGCTCGACTCGCGAGCGTCTCGACCCTGGCGATCTTCTCCTCGACAACGGTTCGGAAGCGATCGGTGATTCCCACTCCGACGCCGACGATGCTCGTTTCCATTGCTGTCTCCTTGTCCCGGTCCTCCCGGCCAAGGGCGGACCGTTGTCGCCTTGTGGTCCCCAACCGTAGTCCGCATGCGAGTCGATGTCACTGGTGACTTTCGTCGTGTCGTCGGTGAGTTCCCGATGAGTCTCCTCAGAATCGGGCGCGCCTCGGCGTGGCGGCGAGCGTCACCGCCGAGGCCACTCGGAAACCTGCCGCACGAAGGGCGCGGGCCGCTTCATCGAGCGTCGCGCCGGTCGTCACCACGTCGTCGACGAGGACGGCGTGCGCCCCTCCGCCGGGCCGACGCGCGCGCATCGTCGCGTGGACGTTGGCGGCGCGCTCGTGGATGCCGAGGCCACGCTGATCGACCGGCCGCGCGACCAGCGAGAGCACACGCTGGGGAGTGTATCCCGCTCGACGGACGAGCAGCTCGGGCACGCGGTAGCCCCGGCGGCGGAAGGCGCTGCGCGAAGTGGGGACCGGCACGATCCAGGTCGACGGCGACACGGTGGGCGCCAGGACCGCGGCGAGCGCCGCACCGAGGGGACGCGCCAGGTAGGTCTCTCCATCGCTCTTGAGCCGCCGGATGCACCGAGCAGCCACCCCGTCGTATGCGAGGGCCGCTTCTACGCGCAGACCTGCGGGCGTGACATGCTCACGGGGCTCCGGCACGAGCACCGCGCGGCACGACGGGCACAGCAACTGACCGGGGGCGTCGCAGCCGGCGCAGGACGCGGCGAGGAGGAAGGCGGCGATCTCGCCGCCGACGGCTCGGAGAACCGAGGTACTGTTCATCCGACGATCCTGACGGACGCAACCAGCCGATGGGGCTCTGCGGCATCGCCGACAGGGAGAGCGGATCGATCAGTGTTCTGTGCAGGAGAGGTGGATCACTCGCCGGCACGCGTCGCGAGGACCGAGATGTCCGTCGCGATCTCCCGCCAGGTCGAACCGGCGTGCGCGAAGAGCTGTCCGCCCACCCCGACGACCCGCAGCCCGCCGACGGTCCGGGCGCCCGCGATCGAGACCGCATCCTCGGGGGCGGCCTCCGCGGTCCCGGGTCCGCCCACCATCTGGGTGACGACCTGCGGCCCCAGCGGGTCGACGAGAACGGCCAGGCGCTCGGTGCCGAGCCACGCCAGCCCTGTGGCCGGTGCGGAGATCAGCGAGACCTGCTTCATGTCGCCGAGCTCGAGCGGGATCCCCGCGGGATCGCGAACGATGGCGGCGACCACCACCCACCGCTGCTGGCCCACCGTCACGACGGCCGCCACCCTGGCGCCGTCGGAGGAGACCCGCAGGTCGGAGATCGACGAGGCGTTCGGCCAGGCATTCGCCACGTCGTGCTCCACGACGTCACTCCCCCGTGCCTGCAGCGCACCGGGCTCGCCTGCCGGGACGGTCCAGGTGTAGCCGTAGGGATCGAGCGAGGGTTCGATCAGGCCCGGCCGGGAGTCCAGCTCGTCGAAGGTCCCGTCGCCGATCAGGTACACATGGCCGTCGGCGAGCTGCGCAGCGGCCAGGGAGTCGTCCGCTGCGACGTCGATCGACACGATCGGCTGATCGATCGCGGCGACGCCGGGGGTGATCCCGGGGATCTCGGTGACCTCGTCGCCGACGATCCGCCCGAAGACGCCGTTCTGCACGACGATGGTTCCGACGTCGGGCGGAGTGTCGACGAGTTCGACCACCCCGGCATCCAGAGTCCGCCCGTCCACCGCGAAGCGCACCTGCGTCACAGAGACTCCGGCGGCCTTCAGCGTCTCCTGCAGCTGCGTGCGCATGCGGGACAGCGTCAGCTGGTCGAGGCCGACGGCGGGGCGCGTGAGAGCGACCTCGGCGACCTGATCCGTGATCAGCACGGCATCCTGAGCGAGCTGCACGTCGGCGGGGAAGGCGGTCTGCACCGCAGGATCGAGCCACGGACTGGGCGCGCCGTCGATGAGCGCCTGGGTGACGGTGGTCGCGGGACTCTGGCGTCGCGGGAACCACCGGACGTCCGGCACGAGTCGGGACCACCCGCCGTCGAAGTACTGCAGCGGATAGCCGTCGAAGACGTTCGCGAACCGGGGCTCGTCGATGACGATGCCGTCGGGCGCCTGCGTGATGCGCCACTCGCCGTCATCCATCCGCTCCAGGGCGAACATCGTCGGCGATGCGCCGGGCGCCTCCGCGTAGGCACCGGCCTCGTCGACGATCGCGACGAGGTCCAGCCGCACCTGCACGTCGGCGCTGTCCGCGTCCTCGACCGCGTCCGATGCCACGGAGGAGGTGAGGACGCGTGTCTCGGTGCCGACGTCGATCGACACGCCGGCCGCGGGACGCCATGACCGCTGCAGCGAGGGAGCGAGGAACTCGCGAGCGGTCGCCCAGTTGTCGGAGGTCGTGATCCCCGCCTCGAGGAATCCCTCGACGATCTCCTGTGGCCCCGCCCCCTGGATAGGTCCCGACGCGACCGGCAGGAAGTCGACGTCCTGGGTCGACTCGCCGAGCACCAGGCCCACCGCGACGTCGCCGGTGGTCGGCAGGCCCGCGCACGCAGGCAGCAGCAGGGCGGCGACGACCAGCGCGACGCCGCGCAGCATCCGGGACGCTCGGCGCTCAGTCATGATCGTCCGGCTCCTTCAACAGTCCGGGAAGCTCCGCCCACGAGATGGGCTGCGTCGCATCGCCGAGTTCCGCAAGCGGCTCCTGGGGCTCGATCGGGATCGGGCTCGGTCCCT
The DNA here is from genome assembly GCF_004794465.1 of Microbacterium sp. K24. Taxonomy (GTDB): domain Bacteria; phylum Actinomycetota; class Actinomycetes; order Actinomycetales; family Microbacteriaceae; genus Microbacterium. The sequence continues at coordinate 28,718 of NZ_SSDJ01000093.1, forward strand.
CCAGCGCGGCGCCGTGCCGCGGGATCGTGAGGACGAAGTTCGTGCCGACGCCGAGCTCCGACCACACGCCGAGGGTGCCGCCGTGCAGGGTCGCATCGCCGAGCGAGATCGAGAGTCCGAGCCCGGTGCCGCCGATGGTGCGCTGGCGCGACGGGTCGGCGCGCCAGAAGCGGTCGAAGACGCGTTCGGCGTCGGCGGGCTCCATCCCGAGACCGAAGTCGCGCACGCCCGCCGCCACCGCGTGCTGATTGCTGTCGACGGTGACGACGATCGGCCGGCCCTCGCCGTGCTCGATCGCGTTGCCGATGAGATTGCGCAGCACCCGGCGGACCCGTCGTGGGTCCATGTCCACCGGCGAGTACCCGCCCGGCGCGACGAGCCGCAGTTCGGACCCGCGTCCCTCGGCGAGCGGATGCATCTGGTCGATGATGTCCTCGGCGAGGTGCGCCAGGCTCGTCGCCTCGAGCTCGAGCTGCACGGAACCCGCGTCGTAGCGACTGATCTCGAGCAGATCGGCGAGGAGGGTCTCGAAGCGCTGCACCTGCGTGTGCAGCAGCTCGGTGGTGCGAGCGGTGGTGGGATCGAACTCCTCGCGCTGGTCGTTCAGCATGTCCGCGGCGAGCCGGATCGTCGTCAGCGGCGTGCGCAGCTCGTGCGACACGTCGGACACGAAGCGCTGCTGCACCATCGAGAGCTCGCCGAGCTCCTTGATCTGCGCCTCGATGCTGTCGGCCATCGCGTTGAAGGAGCGACCGAGCGTGGCGAGCTCATCTTCTCCGTGAACCTCCAGGCGCACGCCGAGGTCGCCCGCCGCCAGCCGGGCGCTCGTCTCGGCGGCCTGCACGATCGGCGTCGCGACCGCGCGCAGCACGATCCAGGAGATCGCGGCGACGATCGCGACCAGACCGATGCCGGCGATCCACAGGGTGCGCTGCACGAACACGAGCGTCTGATTCGCATCCTGCAGGTCGTAGGCGAAGTAGATCGCGAAGGCCCCGGCCTCCGGCACGTTCAGCTGCTGCCCGACGACGATCCCCGGCACCTCGCCCCCGTCCGCGACAGGGAGCGCGACGGACTGCCACGCCTGACGATCGGCGAACTCCTCGACGCGCGTCTCGATCTCCGGGCTGAGTCGGTTCCTGCTCAGCCCCGCGGTGAAGCCGTTCAGGCGCACGCCGTCCGACTCCGTGTCGATCCGGAAGCCGGCGAGCTGATCGGTGCTCGACGTTCGCGCCAGGTTCGCCTGGATGCTGCTCCACAGGTCGGCGAGAGCGGCCGGGTCGTCGCTCACCTCGGCGACGTCGAGGATGTCCTGCGCCTGATCGACGGCGCGGCGCGCGTCTTCGAGAGCGACGTTCTTGCGCGATACGAACAGGTCGTTCTGGATCACGAGCGCCATCGTGACGCAGGTGATGAAGATCGCCAGCGACGTCGCGAGCAGGGTGATGGTGAGGGTGCGGAACCGCAGCGAGCGGCGCCACAGCGCCGAGAGCACGGTCGGCCAGCCCCGCCAGTCGCGCAGGACAGCGACGGCCGTGGTGGTCGCTGTCGTCGCGGCCATCGTGCTCCTAGCCGACGCTCCCGGCGCGATAGCCCACGCCGCGCACCGTCATCACGATCTTGGGGTTGTCCGGGTCGAGTTCGACCTTCGCCCGGAGCCGCTGCACGTGCACGTTCACGAGTCGCGTGTCGGCCTTGTAGTGGTAGCCCCAGACCTGCTCCAGCAGCATCTCGCGGGAGAACACCTGCTGCGGCTTGGAGGCGAGCGCGACGAGCAGCTGGAACTCGAGCGGAGTCAGGGCGATCGGGGTCGTGCCGCGACGCACCTCATGGGCGTCGACGTCGACCGTGAGGTCGCCGACCTTCAGCTGCTCGCTCGTCGTCTGCGGCGTCGGGCGCAGGCGGGTGCGGATGCGAGCGACCAGCTCCTTCGGGTTGAAGGGCTTCACCATGTAGTCGTCCGCGCCGACCTCGAGGCCGCGGACCACGTCGGCGGTGTCGCCACGCGCGGTCAGCATGAGGATCGGCACGCCGGACTCGGCGCGGATGCGCGTGCAGATCTCGATGCCGTCCATGCCGGGGAGCATGAGGTCGAGGAGCACCAGGTCGGGGCGCTGCGTGCGCCATTCGTCGACCGCACGGGCGCCATCGGCGCAGAACACCGGCTCGAAACCCTCCGTGCGCAGCACGATGCCGATCATCTCGGCGAGCGCGGTGTCGTCGTCGACCACAAGAATGCGTGAGGTCATAACTGTTACCTTATGGCACCGAGTACCGCCGTCCCCAGGTCTGCGCACCACCGACAGGGATATGACACGATGGGAGCGCACGATGGAGGGAGTGCTGTGAGCGGTCAGACATGGACCCCTGCCCCGAAGAAGGGCATCATCCCGCTTCATCCGCTGACGTTCGGCATGCTGCTCGGCAAGGCGTTCGCCGCTCTCCGGCACAATCCCAAGGTGCTCTTCGGCTTCGCCGTGGTGATCCAGCTGATCGTGGTGATCGTGACCGCCGGTGTCATGGGGGTCGTGCTGTTCAGCACGTTCTCCCGGCTCGAGACGGTGCCGCCCTCCTCCCCGGACTTCGAGGCCGTGCTCGCGGGCACGATCGCCATCAACATCATCGCGGGGCTCGCGGTCGGCCTGACCTCCATCGCCTTCACGGCGATGATGCAGGGCGTGGTCGCCGCCGAGGTCGGGTACGCGGCGATCGGCGTGAAGGCGACGCTCGGGATGCTGTGGCGCAAGATGGCGCCGTCGTTCTGGCGTCTCGCCGGTTTCGCGTCGCTGTCCGTCGTCGCCGTCTTCGGCTTCTTCGCGATCATCGCGCTCATCATCGGAGCACTCGTCGCCGGCGGGCTGGGCGGCACCGCCGAGCTCATCGGCATCATCATCCTGGTGAGCATCCTCATCGGGTTGGCCTCGATCCCGCTGTTCGTCTGGTTGAGCACGAAGCTGCTGCTCGTGCCGTCGATCCTCGTGCTCGAGCGCGCCCGGTTCCGGGAGGCTTTCGTGCGATCCTGGCGCCTCACCCGGGGCCGATTCTGGGTCGCGTTCGGCGTCATGTTCCTCATCGGCGCGATCATGGGCCTCGCCATGCAGGTGGTGAGCATTCCCGTGGGACTGCTCAGCTCTCTGCTCGGATCGGTGATCGCCCCCACCGGGGATTACGATGCCGGCGCGGTGATCACCTTCGTCTTCACGCTCGTGGCCCCGCAGATCCTGCTGCTCGTGCTCCAGGCGATCACCCTCGTCGTGCAGAGCACCGGCTCGGCGCTCGTCTACCTCGACTGCCGGATGCGCTACGAGGGCCTCGACCAGACGCTGATCTCGCACGTCGAGCGCCGGGAGCTCGGGTGGACCGAGGATCAGCTCGACGACCCGTTCGCCGTGGATCCGACCCGTGCCGTGAGCAGCGCCCCGCCGCCTCGGCAGGCGCCGGACCACGTCGCGATGACGCAGGGCTACGGCTACCCGCAGTACGGAGCCCCGGCGGCGCCCGGTTACCCACCGCAGTCATACCCGGCTCAGCCGTACGCGCCTCAGCCCTACGCCCCGCAGCCGTACGCGCCTCAGCCGCATCAGAATCCGGCCCCGGCGCGACAGCCGTACGGTGCACAGCCGTCGGCACCGGCGCCCGCCTTCGCACCCGCACCGCCGCCCGCACCGCCCGCTGCGGCGCCCCCTCCGCCCATCGCGAATCCCGCGCCTCCGACCGACAGCCCGTGGTCCGCGCCCACCGACGGAGGCTGGGCCGCTCCGGGCAGCGGTGACGGCACGGCATGATCCGACCGTTCGACGACCTGTTCGTCCCCGATGGGGATGAGGCACAGCGCTGGGCGGAGGAGGAGCTCTCCAATCCGCGCTATGCGGACGCCAAGCCGACCTGGTTCGATCTCGTCGCGCGCGACATCGGACGATTCATCGCCGACCTCTTCAGCTCGGACAACGGCGCGAACATCGGACCGTGGGCCCTCATCGTCGTGAGCGTGATCATCGTCGCGGCTCTCATCACCGCGCTCATCATCTGGGGTCGGCCGCGCAGCTCGCGCGCCGTGCGCCGCGCGCGGACCGATCTGCTCGGCGAGAGCGACGATCGGAGTGCCGCACAGCTCCGAGCGGATGCCGAGCGCAGCGCTCGCGACGGCGACTGGGACACCGCGACGATCCTTCGCTACCGCGCGATCGCGCGCGGGCTGCTGGAGAGGGACCTCATCGACCCCGCCCCGGGTGCGACCGCGCAGTCGATCGCGCGGGAGGCCAGCGCGGTCTTCGCGGATGAGGCGACGGCGATGCGCCGCGCGGCCGTGTCGTTCGACGACGTGCGCTACCTGCGGCATCCGGCCACCGAGGAGAGCTACCGCGAGCTGGCAGCGACGGACGACCGGTTGCGCACGCGGCGCCCCGAGGCGGTGCCCGCGTGACCGTGATCGACCAGGCGATCCCGGAGGCGTCGACCGCCGAGGCCCGACCGCGAAGGGTGCGCGCCATCGCGGGGTGGGCGATCGTCGTGGCCCTCGTCGTGCTCGTGGCGTTCGTCGCCCTTCAGGTCAGCGCGAGCGGCCCCGGTGCTCGGGGCACGCTCGATCCGGAGGGTCGCGACGACTCCGGGGCTCTGGCCCTCGCCGAGATCCTGCGCGACCAGGGTGTCGAGGTGTCGGTGTACCGGTCCCGTGCCGAGGCGCGCGCAGCGGTCGACGACGACACCACCCTCGTGATGACGAACCCGTACACCCTGACCGATGACGCCCTCTCCGAGCTGCTCGATCCCGCCTATCGGGTCGTCTTCCTCTCGACCGGTACGCACCTGCTGGGCGTGCTGGACATCGGCGAGAACGCTCCGGGCAGCTCGAACCCCGCCGCCGCGGACTGCGACGTCCCGGAGTTCGCCGACGTCGGAACGATCCGCGCCGACCGGTTCTTCTCCCCCGAGGACGGCGTCGAGGCCTGCTTCGGCGACGGCGACGGCGCCGCCGTGCTCGTCGACGATGCCGGAGACGGCCGCCGCACGTCGGTCGTCGAGGGCACGAGGCTCTTCAGCAACGCCTACCTCGCCGAGAACGGCAATGCCGCGCTCGCTCTCGCGCTCCTCGGACAGACGGATCGCGTCGTCTGGTACGTGCCGTCCTTCGGCGACACCGACATCGAGGGACAGTCGCCCGACACGCTCGGGAGCCTGACGCCGCCGTGGGTCACACCCGCCATCCTGCTCCTCATCGTGGCCGGGATCGCTACAGCCGTCTGGCGCGGTCAGCGCTTCGGCCCGCTCGTCGCCGAGACCCTCCCCGTCATGGTGCGCGCGTCGGAGACCATGCACGGCCGGGCACGGCTGACGGCGAAGGCGGCCGATGCGCCCCACGCCGGCCAGGCGCTCCGCGACGGTGCGCAGCGTCGACTGGCCCGTCGTCTCGGTCTCGCGGTGCACGCCGGAGCGGACGAGGTCGCCGACGCGGCATCCGATCGACTGCGCATTCCCCGAGGAACCCTGCAGGCGCTGCTCGCCGGGCCGCTCCCGGACGACGACGCCGCGCTCGTCGAGCTCGCGCGACGACTCGACGAGCTGGAGACCGCCGTCGAGGCGACCACGCGCACCACCCGCCATTCACCCCACACGGAAGCCGAGGGCACAACGTGACCGCCCAGAACCATCCCGCCGACGACGCCGCGCTGCGTCAGGCCATGCATCGCGTCCGCACCGAGGTCGACAAAGCCGTCGTCGGGCAGGCCGGCACCGTCACGGGCCTGCTGGTCTCGCTCCTCGCCCGAGGCCATGTGCTCCTCGAGGGCGTGCCGGGCGTCGCGAAGACCCTCATCGTGCGCTCGTTCGCGCGGGCGCTCGGCCTCGACACGAAGCGCGTGCAGTTCACGCCCGACCTGATGCCCGGCGATGTCACCGGGTCACTCGTGTACGACGCGCGCACCGGCGAGTTCGACTTCCGTGCGGGGCCGGTGTTCACGAACATCCTGCTCGCCGACGAGATCAACCGCACGCCGCCGAAGACGCAGGCCGCTCTGCTCGAGGCCATGGAGGAGCGCCAGGTCTCGGCCGACGGCGTGAGCCGCCCGCTGCCAGACCCGTTCCTCGTCGCCGCGACCCAGAACCCCATCGAGCACGAGGGCACGTACTCGCTGCCCGAGGCGCAGCTCGACCGCTTCCTGATGAAGCTCGTCGTCGGGATGCCGGAACGCGATGCCGAGGTATCGGTCCTGCGCCGCCACGCGGAGGGTTTCTCCCCACGGGAGCTGACCGGCGTCGAGGCGGTCGTCACGGCCGACGAGATCCGCGCGGCGCAGGATGCCGCTGGGCGCGTCGAGGTCACCGACGATGTGCTCGGCTACGTCGTCGACCTGGCCAGGGCCACTCGTCAGTCCCCCTCCGTCGAGCTCGGGGCGAGCCCGCGCGCGTCGACCGGCCTGCTCGCCGCGGCGAAGGCCTGGGCCTGGCTGAACGCCTCGACGGCCGTCACTCCCGACCATGTGCAGACGATGCTGGTGCCCGTGTGGCGCCACCGCCTGCAGCTGCGGCCGGATGCGCAGATGGAGGGCGTGTCGGCGGATGCCGTGCTCACCTCGGTGGTGCAGCAGACCAGGGTGCCGATCTAGGTGTTCGTCACCGGCCGTCTCGCCGTCGCCCTCGCCGTGGGCGTGATCCCGCTCGTCCTCGGAGGACTCGCGGGGTACCCGGCGTACGCGCTGTTCGGCGGGTGGATCGCGCTGTGCGCTCTGCTCACGGGGATCGACATCGCTCTCGCGGCGAGCCCGCGGGCCGTGACGGTCACGCGTCGGGTGCCGAAGCGCACGCGGATCGGCGAGCCGGTTCCCGTGAGCGTCGCCGTGCAGAACCACGGCACGCGAACGCTGCACGCCGTGATCCGCGACGCCTGGCAGCCGACCGCCGGGGCGTCACCGGCGCGCCCGCAGCTCGAAGTCCCTCCGGGAGAACGCGCCCGTGTGGCCATACCGCTGCTTCCCCGGCGCCGCGGCGAGCTGGTGAGCGAATTCGTGATCATCCGGTCGCGCGGCCCGCTCGGTCTCGCCGGACGGCAGGCCCGGCACCGGGTGCGCGGAGCGATCCGCGTGCTGCCGGCGTTCTCCTCCCGCAAGCACCTCCCCTCGCGCCTGGCGCGACTCCGCGAGCTCGACGGCAACACCAGCATCCAGGTACGCGGTCAGGGGACGGAGTTCGACTCCCTCCGCGAGTACGTCCGCGGCGACGACGTGCGCTCGATCGACTGGCGCGCGACCGCGCGCGCCGGCACGACGATGCTGCGCACCTGGCGGCCGGAGCGCGACCGTCACGTCGTCATCATCATCGACACCGGACGCACCGCCGCTGCGCGAGTCGGCGACGGCACGCGGGTCGACGCCTCGCTCGAGGCCGCCCTGCTGCTCGCTGCTCTGGCCTCTCGTGCCGGGGACCATGTCCACCTGCTGATGTACGACCGGGTCGTGCGCGGTCGGGTGACCGGCGTCGACGGCAACGCCCTTCTTCCGGCACTGACGGACGCCATGGCTCCCGTGCACGCGCGCCTGGTCGACACCGACTGGCATGGCGCCTTCGCCGCCGTCCGCACCCTCACCACCCGCCCGTCCCTCATCGTGGTCCTGACCGCGCAGGACGCGGCGGAGTCGGCGAGAGCCTTCCTCGGCGCCTTCCCGAACGCCTCCCGCGCGACGACGGTGCTCGTGGGATCGGTGACCGACGACGACATCGCGAACCTCGCCCGGCAGCGCGGGTCCCGCGAGGAGATCTATCTGGCGGCCGCAGCCGAGCGCACCCTGCGGGATGCCGAGAACGTCGCGGATGCGATCCGCAGGGCCGGAGGCGAGGCGATCGCGGCCGACCCCGAGGAGCTGCCGCCGCGCATCGCCGACCGCTACCTCGAGCTGAAGGCGGCCGGCCGGCTCTGATCCGTCCGGCGTGGTCGGCGAGGCGTGATCAGCCGGCGACGAGGCGGGGTGTGCCGGCCTCGTACTCGACCAGGTCTCCGGTCGCGCCTCGGCGGTGCGCCCGACCGCCGATGACGAGCATGTAGATGAGGAACACCGCGAGCGCGGCCGCGCCGATGCCGATCTTCACCGGCCAGGGCAGCGACCAGCCGGTGACGAAGCCCTCGACGAGACCGGCGAGGAACAGGGCGAAGACCAGGCCCAGCGCGACCGTCGCGAGCGACCTGCCCTCCTCCGCGAGCGCCTCGCCGCGGGAACGGGGCCCCGGGGCGACCCACGCCCAGAAGATGTGCAGACCGGCGGCCGCGGCCACGAAGATGCAGGTGAGCTCGAGCATGCCGTGCGGGAGGATGTAGAGCAGCATGATGTCGGCCTTGTCGTGGGCGGCCATCACGGCTCCCGACAGACCGAGGCCCATGGCGTTCTGCACGAGCATCGCGATCGGCCAGATCCCGGTCACGCCGAAGAGCACGCACTGCATCGCGATCCAGGCGTTGTTGGTCCAGACCATCCCCATGAACTCGGCGGCGGGGTTCTCGGTGTAATACCCCGTGAAGCTCTCGTCGGCGTACTGCTCGAGCGCGTCGGGCGGACCGAGCGTCGCGATGAGGGCGGGATCGTTCGCGATCCATGCCGCCGTGCCGACGCCGATCGCGATGAACGCGACGGCGATGATCAGGGTCGTCCAGCGCAGCCGATAAAGGGCCGCGGGCAGCTGCAGGCTGAAGAACCGCGCGGTCTGCGTCAGTATGCTGTCGGACGCCCCGGTGAGGCGCAGCCGCGCGCGCACCAGGATCGTCGAGAGATACGCGCCCTGCGGAGACTCCCCCACCGACGTCTTCAGCTCGGCGAGATCGGCGGATGCCGCGCGGTAGCGGACGATCAGTTCGTCGACGCCCGCCCCATCGAGCCGGGCGCGACTGAGTTCGTCCAGCCGCTCCCATTCGGCGCGGCGTGCATCAGACAGCGCATCGGCATCCACCTGATTTACTGTACTCATGTCCGTCCCGATCGATGCGTCCGATGAGGTGCTCTCCGGCGAGGCCGTCGCCATCGACGTGCAGCCGGTCGGCTTCCTGCTGCGGGCCCTGGGCGCCCTGATCGACATGCTGCTCGGGTTCGCGGTCTTCATCCTGTGGCTGTTCCTGCGCATCTGGCTGCTCGACGCGGGTGTGCTCGACGAGGCCACCGACCGCATCGCGACGGTCGCCGCCCTCGTGGTCAGCTTCGTGGTGCTGCCGATCACCGTCGAGGTCGCGATGAAGGGCCGCAGCCTCGGCAAGCTCGCGGTCGGCGGTCGTATCGTGCGCGTCGACGGCGGTGCAGCCGGATTCCGGCACGCGTTCATCCGCGCGCTCCTCGGCGTGCTGGAGATCTACGGGACCCTGGGCGGCATCGCGGTGCTCACCGGGGCGTTCAACGCCCGCTCCCAGCGCCTGGGCGACCTCGTCGCCGGCACCTACAGCCAGCGTGTGCGCACGCCGCGGCTCGTCCCGATCGTGCCGATCCTTCCGCCGGAGCTCGCCGGCTGGGCGCAGATCGCCGACGTCGCTCGCCTGCCGGACAGACTGGCGCGGCGCATCTCGCAGTTCCTGCAGAGCGCCCCGCGCATGGTGCCCTCCGCGCGGGCCAGAGTCGCGCACGACCTGCTGACCGAGGCCACGCCCTTCGTGTCGCCGATGCCTCCCGCCCACCCCGAGGCGGTGCTGATCGGCATCACCGTGCTGCGCCGAGAGCGCGAACGCCGCGCGCTGGAGAACTCCGACCGACGGGCCGAGAAGCTCACCGGTCGCCGCGTGGGCGTCTGACGCCGTCTCTTCCGCCGACGCGGTCACCGCTCAGTAGCGGTAGTGATCGAGCTTGTAGGGGCCGTCGACGGGCACTCCGATGTACGCGGCCTGCTCGTCCGTCAGGGTGGTGAGCTGCACGCCCAGAGCGTCGAGGTGCAGTCGGGCGACCTTCTCGTCGAGCGCCTTCGGCAGGGTGTGGACGCCGATCGGGTAGGCATCGATGTTCGTGAAGAGCTCCAGCTGCGCGAGCACCTGGTTGGTGAAGGATGCGCTCATCACGAACGAGGGGTGACCGGTCGCGTTGCCGAGATTCATCAGGCGCCCCTCGCTGAGGATCAGCACGCTGCGGCCGCTCGGCATCCGCCATTCATGCACCTGCGGCTTGATCTCGACCTTCTCGGCACCCGGCAGCGCCTCGAGGCCCGCCATGTCGATCTCGTTGTCGAAGTGGCCGACGTTCGCGACGATCGCGAGGTGCTTGAGCGCCTGCAGGTGCTCCGTGGTGACCACGTCGCGGTTGCCCGTGCCGGTCACCACGATGTCGACCTCGCCCGCCACATCGAGCAGGCGGGCGACCTGGAAGCCGTCCATCGCGGCCTGCAGCGCGCAGATCGGATCGACCTCGCTGACGATGACGCGAGCGCCCTGACCGCGCAGCGCCTCGGCGGCGCCCTTGCCGACGTCGCCGTAGCCGCAGACGAACGCGACCTTGCCGCCGATGAGCACGTCGGTGGCGCGGTTCAGCCCGTCAGGGAGGGAGTGCCGGATGCCGTACTTGTTGTCGAACTTGCTCTTGGTGACCGAGTCGTTGACGTTGATGGCCGGGAAGAGCAGATCGTCGGCGGCGGCGAGCTCGTACAGCCGATGCACGCCCGTCGTGGTCTCCTCCGTGACGCCGATGAGACCCGCGGCGACCTTCGTCCACCGATCGGGAGCTGCCGCGACGGACCGGCGCAGCAGATCGAGGATGATCGAGTACTCGTGCGAGGCATCCGCTGCGGCGTCGGGAACGGCCCCGGCCTTCTCGAACTCCGCGCCCTTGTGCACGAGCAGCGTGGCGTCGCCGCCGTCGTCCAGGATGAGGTTCGGCCCGTCGACCCCCGCCGCCGACCAGTCGAAGATGCGCTCGGTGCAGGCCCAGTACTCGTCGAGGGTCTCGCCCTTCCAGGCGAACACGGGAACGCCGGCGGGAGAGTCGACCGTGCCCTCCGGGCCGACCACGACGGCGGCTGCGGCCTCGTCCTGCGTGGAGAAGATGTTGCAGCTGGCCCACCGCACCTCGGCGCCGAGGGCGACCAGCGTCTCGATCAGCACGGCCGTCTGCACGGTCATGTGCAGCGAACCGGCGATGCGGGCGCCCTTCAGCGGCTGCGCCGCACCGAACTCCTCCCGGAGCGCCATGAGCCCGGGCATCTCGTTCTCGGCGAGTCGGAGTTGATGACGCCCGGCTTCGGCGAGGGACAGGTCTGCGACGCGGTACTCGAGCTCGGCCATCCCCCCATTGTTCCATCCTGCGGTTTGCGCGCCGCAGGATGTGTCAGAAGCGGATCGCGTCGATCACCTTCACGCGCAGGGCGACGAGCGCGGGGACGAACCCGGACACCGCGCCCACGATCACGGACGCCACGAGTCCGATGAGCGCCGCCCTCATGGGGAACGGCGGGACGTCCTGCATCCCGACGAACATCGTCGTGACCAGCCAGTCCGAGCGGAGCACTGCGACGACGATCGCGATCCCGATGACTCCCGCGACGGTGGTGGCCACCATGCTCTCGAGGAGCACGGAGAAGAAGACCCGGCCGGAGCTCGCACCGAAGGCGCGTCGGACGCCGATCTCGCGCACGCGCTGCCGCATCGCGACGAGCTGGATGTTGATCAGGCTCAACGCACCGAGGGCCAGGATCAGCGCGGCGATGCCGCCCGTCACCATCTCGAACGTCGCCTGGGCGTCCATGGCCCCGGGTTGCGCGCCCCAGTCGGAGCGGTTCACCGACACGGTCTGTCCCTCGGGGAGGCCGGCGCGGAGATCCATGGCCAGCACCGGCCCGATCTCGTTCGCCTGATCGGGACCGACCCAGATCTCGTACTGCGACCAGGCGTCCTTCGGGAGGGCGTCGACGCGGGCACGATACGCGTCGTACAGCAGATCGATGCGCAGTTCCTCATCGCCGAAGCCCGCACGCGGCACCACCCCGACGACCTGATAGGTGCCGCCGCCCGCGCCGGTGAGCGTGACCGTCGGATGGTCCCCGAGCGGCACCCGTCCGATCCGCTCCCAGAGCGGCTCGGAGACCACGGCCGCGGGCGCCAGCGCCTCGCTGTCTGCGTCGCGGAGCCAGCGCCCCTCGAGGAGCTGCTCGCGATGGATCTGCGTGTACATCGGGTCGATCAGCCGGGCGTTCACGTCGGTGATGCCCTCGGGGAGCTGCACGCCGACCATCATCCCCTGCGCGACGCGCGCGGTGTGGCTGAAGTCGAAGCGCTCGGTCACGCGCGCGAAGCGTTCGTCGAAGTCGTCGATGTCGACGGGGTTGCCGTCCTCGCTGGTGATCCCGACGACGATCGTCGCCGCTCGCCCTCCCCACCGGTCGGACTGCTCGGCCTGGTACTGGCGCTGATACTCCGAGATCGCCACGACCGCCGTGAGCGCGCCGACCGAGACGGCGATGCCGATGAGACTCAGGAGCACACGGAGCTTGTGGACGCGGATCTCCGCCCAGGCGTCGGCCAATGCCCCGAGGAACCCGGTCACGCGCTCGCACCGTTCACCGGGCTCGGCACCGGCGCCGCGAGCGTCGACGCCTCGAAGGCCCGGCTGAGGTCGGCCGGCGCGAGGATCCCCGCGTCCAGCCGATAGTGGCGGCGGGCACGCGCGGCGACGTGCAGGTCGTGGGTGATCGTGACGAGTGCGGCATCCGTCTCGGTCGCCACCTCGTCGAGCAGCGACATGACGGAGGCACCCGTATCGATGTCGAGCGCGCCGGTCGGCTCATCGGCGAGGATCAGCACCGGGCGGCGCACCAGGGCACGGGCGATGGCGACGCGCTGCTGCTCACCCCCGGACAGCCGGTCGGCCACCTGGTCGACCCGGTGTCCGAGGCCGACGCGCTCCAGCATGTCGGCCGCGATCTGCCGACGGTTCCAGAACATCCGGCCCTTCGCGTGGCCGAGCGGCATCATGACGTTGTCGATCGCCGTGCGCCCCGGAAGCAGGTTGAACTGCTGGAACACGAAGCCCACGTTGTCGCCGCGCAGGCGGTCGAGCCGGCCCGACCGCATGCGCCGCACCTCCTTGCCCTCGAAGGAGACCGTGCCGGAGGTGGGCGCATCGAGCATCCCGAGGATGTTGAGCAGCGTGGACTTGCCCGAGCCCGAGCGTCCGACGATGGAGACGTGGTCGCCGGCGCCGACCTCGAGGTCGATGCCGCGCAGGATCTCGAGGCGGGAGTCGTCGGCCAGCAGCACGCTCTTGGCGACGGCCTCCAGCGCGACGAGCGTCACCAGCTCATCCCGCTGTCGCACTGCTCGACACCGGGCGAGACCTCGTAGCAGAACTCCTCGACGGGAGCCACGAAGCCCGGCACGAACTGGCGGATGCTCTCGCCCTCCTCGAGGCCCTCGGTGACCTCGACCATCTCGCCGTCGTTGACGCCGAGCTTCACCGCGCGCTCCTCGGGGTCGGACCCGTCGCCGGCATCGACCCACACGTTTCCCGACCCCGCCCCGCCCTGCACGGCCGTGACGGGCACGACGAGGGCGTCGTCGACCTGGCCGAGGGCGAGGTCCATGGTCGCGGGAAGCCCGGCGAACACCGTCTGATCGGTGGGGATGGCGCAGCGCACGCTGGCCGTCCCCTCGTCGCTCACCTGCACGCCGACGCCGGTGCAGACGAACGGTGCGGGACCGCCCGCGATCGTCACGGTGCCCTCGGTCGGCGCGTTCACCAGCCGGTAGAGCTGTACGGGCTCGACCGTCGCCAGCAGGTGATATCGCGCCGGTGTCAGCTTGTACGACTCTGTGCCGACGGTCGCCACCTGCCCCTTCACCAGAGCGATCTCGGAGACGTCGCCGGCCTCCGGGGCGAGCACGTCGATGTCCTTGCGCGGATCGTCCTGGCGGATGGTGAAGAGCTTCTGTCCGGCCGCGACCGTCGCGCCCTCCCCGACATGCACCGCGAGGACCGTGCCGTTCAGCTCGCTCCGCACGCTGTAGCTGTCATCCCGCGCCACGTTTCCCGTGAGGCTCAGAGCGTTGACGACCGAGCCGCGTTCCACGGCCACGACGGGGTCGGAAATCCCCGATTCGGGGCTGACGATGCTCTCTGCACGGTCCGGGAAGAAGGCGATCTTGACCAGCGCCGCGGCGCAGGCTCCGAAGACCAGAACGAGAAGGAGAGGGAAGATCCAGCGTCGCCAGACGATCACGGCTGCCTTTCCGGACCCGCCGCCTTGACACGCCCGCAGACAGGATGCCAGTCGCGAATTCCGGATATCGGGTCATCCGCCGCGTGTCGGCGGTATGCCGGAATGGCCTCAGGCGCGGAGCGCCTCGTGTCGCACGACGATCCAGCCGGACGGCACCGACATCCGGTCGGCATGCGGCGAGCACAGGTCGTGCGCCTGGGGATCGTTGGGCGCACCGAGCGGTCCCAGCGCGGCCATCTGGTCGCCGTAATCGTAGGTGAGCGTGGCCACCGCTTCTCGCGCGCAGCCGACCTTCGAGCAGAGTCGTCCGTCCATCACCGCAACAGTACGACCCCGCGACGCGGGCGGGCGGATGCCGCGCCGCGCGCACCCGCACGGCCTAGACTTTCGTCATGCCCCGTCGCCGTACCGCTCGCGCTTCCGCAGCACCTCGGCGCGGAGCGCGGCACGGAAGACACGGACGCCTCGGCCGCAGCGAGGTCGTGCGTCCGCCACTCGCTCCGCTCGACGGTCGACTCGACAGGTTCGACCTGACCGTGGGGACAGCCGTCGAATTCCTGCGAGGCACCTGGCCAGAGCTGCAGGAGGTCCGCTTCGAGATCGGGGCCATCCCGGCCTTCGAGGCCACGGATGAGGTGCCCCGCTGGTATCTCGACCGGGAGAACCGCCGGATCGTGTTGTTCCGACTGCCGATCGAGAGGCTCCTCCCGCCGGGGCACGATGACGCGGCGCACCGCCGGATGGCGATCGAGAGCGCCGTTTTCCGCGCTGCCGCGGAGTACGTCGGACGCGAGCCGTGGGACCTCGGCCACGACCACTGAGCAGGACGATCAGGGGTAGACGGTGATCGCCTGCTCCGCGCCGGCCCCGGGGAGGACGGGCAGCACCGCGAGCGCGGCGGCCGCCGTCATCGTGACCGCTGCATGCACGGTGCCGGTCGGGCGCATCCGGTAGGTCGTGTCGGACTCGAGGTCGACGCTCACCGATTCTCCTGCGGGGACGACGATCTGCTGCGACTCGCCGCCGTCGACCGGTTCGAGGCTCACGGTCGACTCCTCGTCCGCGGTGTTCGCGATCTGCAGCTGTGGGGTCGGACCATCGGGCACGGCGATGAGCACGTCGGCGTCGATCTCGGGCGCCGGGGTCACCCACGCGAAGTCGGAATCCAGACCCGATCCATCCTGCTGACGCACCGCGGCCACCACCGGGGCGTCGGCGTCCACCTCGACCGTGTAGGTGCCCGGTTCGAGTCCGCTGAGCGAGACATCCGCCGGGGCGCCGGCGGTGAGCGGAACTGTGAACTCGGTCGCCGTCGTGCCGGATCCGGACGCGCGCGCGACGATGCGGGCCTGCGCGTCGGCGTCGGGTGCGAGCAGGCGCACGACGGTCATGTCCGCTTCGTCGCCCTCGACGGGGAAGGCCTGCACCCCGACGAGCACGACGTTCTGCTGTGCGCCGGCGACGGCATCCTGCAGATCGATGCCGGCGGGGTCGAGCACCTGCACGACCGAGGACTGCAGCACGGCGCGCACGGGGGCGCCGACGGCGTCCACCTTGACGACGGGCGCCTCGTTGCCGGCGGCGATGGAGGTCAGCGGGAGCGCGGTCTGCGTGCCGGCCGGGACCACGACCGTGCGGGAGCTGCGGGTCGTGCCGAAGACGGAAAGGGTGACCGTCGTCGGCACTTCGCCGGCGTTCGTGAGGATCACGATGTCCTCGGTGCCCGTGCCGACGCTCCCGCCCACGAGCCAGGACTCCAGTCGCGGCTCGCCGCAGGCGAGAGCAGCGAACCCGGCGAGGTCCTCCTCGGCGATCGACACCGATTCCGCAGCCGCGAGCATCGGGGCACTGCGCCCGTCGACGGTTCCGGTCAGCACGCGCACGTCTCCGGCGTCGATGAGATCGGGAGCCTCGAGCGTCCGCGTGGCGGGGGTGCCGGACGTGCCTGCCTGCGTGAGACGCGGCGACGCGGCGGAGCGCATGTCCAGGGGCGCGGAGGAATCGCGACCGAGCGCGCGCAGGTCGCCGTTGCACACCAGCACGGTGTCGCCCGGGAGAGGCGTCACCTCGACCTGTGCCGGATCGTGCCGGACACTCGGCCACGGTGCATGGATCGCGGCGACGACGCCGACCACGCACGCCACGGCGACAGCCACGCCGGTGACGACGCGTGCGCCCGTGGCGGCGACTCGGAACGCGCGGGTGCCGTTCATCGGTTGTCCTCCTCGGCCGGGTCGTCGGCGGCGGTCTCGTCGGTCGGCGGTTCATCGATCGCCGGTTCGTCGGTCGGAGGTTCCTCGATCGGTTCGACGCCGACGAGAGGATCGTCGGAGATCGCGTCCTCGGCTTCCCCCGTCGCGACCGTCGGCACCGTCGCCTCGGCGACGCCCGCGACCTCGTCGTCGCGATCCTCGGCATGCCGCGGGAGCACGAGCGGCTCCTCCGGGACACGCCCGACGATGCGCGACTGGGCGCGCGCCGCGCGACGCGACGAGCGCGTCGGAACGGACAGCAGCAGGGCTGCGAAGACGAAGAGGAGCTGCAGGGTGATCACCAGGCGGGCAGTGCCCTGCTGGGTCGAGGTCAGGGACTCCGGCTCGGCGACATCGGCCTCCAGCCGCCAGAGCACGCCGCGATCGGTGGTGCCGGCGTGCACGAACCCCGGACGCTGGTCGATCGAGGTGACCGCCGTGGTCCGCAGAGCACGCGCCTGGTCGCCTTCGCCTCCGGGGAGCTGCGCGAGGAGGACGTAGCTGATCCCGTGCGCGGCGAGCTCTCCCGGTGCGTCGAAGTCGCGGGCGGAGAGGAGGTCGACGGCGAGAGAGCTGATGTCGGCGCCCTGGGGCTCGACGGCCGTGGTCAGCATGGTCGACTGTGCTCCCAGCGTCTCGCTGGCCCCCCACGCGACGTCGACGGCGAGACCGCCGTCGTTCTGCGGCGTGAGCACGAGCGTCGCGATCGGCCGATCCCCCGCGGCCTGCGCGGCGACGTAGGCGGGCAGCGTCGACACCGGGCCGTTGGTCAGGGCGGAGCGTCCCGTGTGGAAGGCCGTGAGGGCCGGCACGGCGCACACGACGAGCGCCACCGCGGCGACGGCGGTCGCGAGCAGGCGCAGTCGCGGCAGGGTGAGGGCGGTGTCGAGGGTGACCAGCGCGGCTCCCACCACGCCGATCCAGGCGAGGCTCAGACCGGCGCCGGGCCAGATCGCGACCGGGGTGCCCTGCGTGAAGCTGACGGTGATGCCGACAGCCAGGAAGGCTGTCGCCATGCCGGCCACGGCCACCACAAGGAGCGTGATCCCCGCGCGCCAACGCGGTGCGACGGCCGATGCGAGCGCGAGCAGCGCTATCGGCGCGCACAGCAGGGGCGCCCAGGCGCCGATCCCACCGGGCATCAGCACCGTCCAGCCAGCGAAGTCGACCGTGGGGAATCCGGTCGCGATCGCGAGCCTGCCCGCGGCATCGGCGGATGCCTGCGGGCCCGCCCAGATCATGCCCGGATCGCCGAGAAGAGCCAGAGGTGTGCCGTGCGCGAGCTGCCAGAACACGAGCGGGGCGAACAGCATAGCGGTGGGAAGCGGGAGCCAGAGCAGTCGTCCGGCCCCGCGGAACTGCGCGGTCCCCAGGGTGATGCCGATCGCGACGACCAGCAGCAGCGCGAGGGCGGGCGCCAGCGAGGGCGCACAGGCGACGACGCCGGCGAGGAGGAGGGATGCCGCACCGGCAGCACCCCAGGACCGGTGCGCCACGACGGCGGAGTGGAAGAGCCACGGCAGCAGAAGATGCACGAGCACGGCGCTGGGCCGTCCGTCGACGAGAGCGGTCAGGAAGGTCGGCGCCACCGCCCACGCCACACCGGCGAAGATCCGGAGGCCCGGGCGGTCGGTGACGCGGGTCGCGGCGAACCAGCCGCCGAGCACGGCGAGCGGGAGGGCGAGGATCCACAGCAGCACCAGAGAGAAGGAAGGAGCGGCCGGCCAGAGCGTGCCGACCACGGCGACGACCGCCGCGAAGGGATCGGCAGGGCCGACGAGATCGACGCCGATGCTGCGTAGCCCCCACGCCGCGTCGCTCCACAGCGCAGCCACCGTCTCGCGCAACGGGAGCAGGGCACCGCCGCCGAGGGCCGGCCAGGCCAGCACCGTGGTGAACGACGCGATGCTCACGACCAGGGCCGCCAGTACGGCCCATGCCCCGCCTCCGGAGAAGAAGCGCAGCTCGCTGACGGCACCGCCCTCGCTGCCATGCCCGTCGTCGAGCCGACGGCGCAGCTGCGATGAGGTCACCCGCAGCGGCGCGATGCTCGCCCAGCCGGAAGAACGGAAGGAGCGGATGCTGGCGCGCGAGCGCGCGATCGCTCCGAAGCGGAGCATCGCCGTGAGTGCCGCCGCCCACTCGGGGATCACCGATTCCGGACGCTTGCCGATCAGGTCGGTGATCGATCGCCAGAGCGCGAGCGGAAGGAGGGCGAGCCAGTGCAGCGGCACCACCGGCGCCGGGGCGTAGGCCAGGCGCCGATGCAGCTGGGCGAGCCGGCGCACATAGGCGCGACGAGAGGCGCCGGCCGGGAGCGCGGCCGGGCCGTCCGGCGACACGGAGATCCGCGCGCTCGGAGCGAGCACGACGCGACCGCCGCCGAGCCGTGCGCGCACGCCCAGGTCGAGTCCTTCATCGGCGCCGGCCAGAGCGGGATCGGGACGGAGGGCGTCGCGGACCTCGCCGCGGATGAGCATTCCGCGGATGTCCGCGCCGAGGGCATCGTCCATGCCGTCGTGCTGTCCCTGGTCGAGTTCCCCGGCTGCGAGCTCGACCGACCGGCCGAGAGTCGTCATGCTCATGCCGAGGGAGACGATCTCCCGCTCGTTGTCGGTCGCGACGAGCTTGGGTGCGATGATCGCCGCGGACGGCGAGCGCTCCAGCATCCCGGTCAACCGCTCCAGCGCGCGCGGATGAGGCGCGGTGTCCTGGGCGAGGAGCCAGATGGCCGATCCGTCGGCGACGCGAGGACGCGCCAGCTCGACCGCCTCGGCGAACGACGTGGTCGAGCGCGCTTCGATGATGCCTTCGACGGTGTTGGAGACCGTCTCGCTCTCACGGGCCGTGGTCGCGTCACCGCACATCACGAGCGTCACGGCGGACGGCGGGGCCGTCTGGGATCGCACGGCGTCGAGAGTGCGGAGGAGCTGCGCGCGGGAAGAAGATCCGGGGCGCGCGACGATGATGGCGTGAACTCGGGCTGGCATGACGTCGTCAGCCTAAGCGCGCGATCATCGGCGCTGGAGCAGTGGACGCGGCGCGCCCGCGAAGCGGGCCGCTCGGCGCGAGGAGAGCGTCAGCTCGCGCGGCGCTTGAGCTTGCGGCGCTCGCGCTCGGAGAGGCCGCCCCAGATTCCGAAGCGCTCGTCGTTGTTGAGCGCGTACTCGAGGCATTCGCCCCGGACATCGCACGTGGTGCAGATGCGCTTCGCGTCTCGGGTCGAGCCGCCCTTCTCCGGGAAGAAGGCCTCGGGATCGGTCTGCGAGCAGAGCGCATCGCTCTGCCATGCGAGGGCGTTGTCGTCATCGGCGTTCGGCTTCCGAACCCCGGGGACCCCGAGGTTGATCGGATCGACGAACCAGTTCTCCGGTACGTCGGAACGGTATCCGCTCATCTCGATCTCCAACCCTGTCTCCGCCCCCCGGCGGGCCGTGCTCATGACTAATTACACCCGTGTCATTCGCTCCGGTCAAGTCGCGGATCGTAAACCCTCAAGCCGCTGTTTAAAGTTCTTGGCGGCTCATCGGCGTGTCGCGCCCGGCGCGGCGACGAAGGCCTCGCCCGTGCCGGACAGCGTGATCGTCTCCTCGTCGGGCGTGACGAACGCCACGGCGCCCACGGCGACCGGCCGTGGCTCTCCGCCCGCAGCCGCGACGGAGACCTCGCCCGCGGTCGCCAGCACCATCGTCGGCCCGGAGACCGGCCGCGTGACGGCGACGCCGTCGAGCGCGATCCTCTCGAGGGAGAAGTCCGGCACCGGCACCGGATACGCCGTGATCGCGCCGTCACCCGACGGACGGAGCACCGGCACCTCGCCCGGGGTCGTGTCGAGGATCGACAGCAGTTCGGGCACATCGATGCGCTTCGGGGTCAGCCCGCCGCGGAGCACGTTGTCGCTCGCCGCCATGATCTCGACGCCGAGGCCCGCGAGGTAGGCGTGCAGCAGACCCGCCCGCAGGAACACGCCCTCGCCGCGACGCAGGACCACATGGTTCATCAGCAGCGCGACCACGACGCCGGGATCCCCCGGATAGTGCTTCGCGACGCCGGCGATCGCGCGGATCGCGGGAGCCCACTCCCCCGCGTCCGCCGTCGTCGCTGCGGCCTCGACCGCCGCGATGATGTCGTCGACCTCCGTCTGCGCGTCGCCGCCGAGCAGCCAGGCGATCACGTCGCGCAGGGCGTCGCCCTCGACGCCGAGCCGTTCGCGCAGCGCGGTCACGCCCGCGCTCTCGCCGAGCGCGGTGAGCAGATCGAGAGTGTCCGACACCGGACGCAGACCGCTGAGCGACTCGAACGTCTCGCTCAGGGCGACGATGAGCTCCGGCTTGTGGTTGTCGTCGCGATAGTTGCGCTGGGGGTCGTCGACCGAGAGGCCGCCCTCTCGCGTCCACCCGTCGCGCGCCTGTGCGACCGTCGGATGCACCTGGATCGAGAGCGGTCGGCCGGCCGCGAGAAGCTTCAGCAGGTAGGGCAGCGCGCCGCCGGTGACCTGGTCGAGGGTGCCGCCGCCGTCGACGTCCGCCGGATCACCGGGATGGTCTCCGAACCAGACCTCCGCCTCGGGAGCCCCGGTGGGCGTGCGGCCCTCCAGCTCGGCGAGCAGGGTGTCGGATCCCCAGGCGTAATCGCGGGGCGCATTGGTGAGGCTGAGCAGCATGAATCCCAGCGTAGAGGCGCACGGCGACGCTCAGGGACGCCGGAAGCGCGGCGCGGTAGCCTGAACGCGATGGCTCAGTACACCAAGCATCCCGTGGCGCCCCCGCCCACCGCGCCGGAGCGCGAGGCGACGGGGCACCTGATGCTGCGCGCCTACGTCATCCTCGTGCTGTTCGTCACGTTCGCGCACTCGGCGGTCTACAACCTGCTCGGCATCGTCGGCGCCGGAGCGCTGCTCGGCCTCTTCACGCTCGCGACCCTCGCCATCGGCATCCCGCAGCTCGCGCGCAACCGGCCGCAGGCGTTCCGCTGGCGACGCCTCCCCTGGGCGGCGCTCGGCTACACGACCCTCGCCCTGATCTCGGTCGCCTGGTCGCAATGGCGAGGACCGACGGTGCTCACCTGGGTGCTGCTCGCCGCGGTCACGGTGAACGGCCTCTTCATCGCCCACGTGCTCACCTGGCACGAGATCGTCCGCGCCCTGTCGTCGGCCTTCAAGTGGATCCTCGGGCTCTCGCTGGCGCTCGAACTCTGGGTCTCCCTCGTGATCCACGGGCCGCTGCTGCCCAACTTCGTGACGTTGCCGGACGGCGAGATCGATCCGCAGTGGTACTGGGTGCGCGACAACCTGTTCGACGGCGGGCGGATCCAGGGCATCGTCGGGAACGCCAACCTGCTGGCGATCATCTCGCTCTTCGCGATCATCACCTTCGGAGTGCTCTTCGCCGCGCGTGCGCGCTGGCGCACCACGCTCGCCCTCTGGGCGCTGCTCGCGGCATACTTCCTCTTCCGCACCTCGTCGGCGACCGCCCTCGTCTGCGCCGCGGCCGCCGCCGTCGTGCTCGTCGTCGCACTGCTCATGCGCCGGGCGTCGACGCCGGGGGCTCGCACCCGCATCTACGTGGTCGCGATCGGGACGACGGTGATCGGAGTCGTCGCGGTCTGGCTGCTCCGCGAGCCGCTGCTCGCGATCCTCGGCCGCAGCTCCGACCTCACCGGCCGCTCCGACCGGATCTGGAGCAAGGTGCTCGAGCGTGCCGGAGAGCATCCGCTCTTCGGCAACGGCTTCTCGAGCCCGTGGATCCCGACCGACCCCGCGTTCGACGGCTGGATCACCGACCACGGCATCACGGTCTTCCACGCGCACAACATGTGGCTCGACGTGCTTCTGCAGCTCGGCGTGCTGGGTGTCGTCCTGATGGCCCTCGCCTACATCAGCCTCCTCTGGCGCTCGTGGTTCTTCGCCGTCGATCGACCGCGCTGGGACCTCGAGGCCGCGCGTCCCTTCTCGCCGCTCACCCTCCTGCCGATCCTGTTCACGGTCGTGCTGCTCGTGCAGGGCCTGTCCGAGTCGACGCCGATCATGCTCTGGGGATGGATGCTCCTCGTCCTGCTGTCGTTCAAGCTCAAGTCGGTGCCCCTGGTGGGCGTGGGCGAGCGCGACCTCCTGTTCGAACGCGGCGCACGCCAGCGGCGGGTGCCGTGACCCCGGTCCGCCCGATGGTGCGCCTCCTCGGGTCCGTCGAGATGGCCAGGGCGTTCACCCTCGCCGCGCTCACGGCCGTGTTCGGGTCCTTCGCGATCCAGCAGATGACGTCGGCCGTCACCCTCGCCGCCATCATCACCGTGCTGTGCGTGCTCGGCGGGGCGATCCTCTGGGTGCGCCGGGAAGAGCTGTCCCCGTTGCGCATCGCACCGACGTCGCTGTTCGCCTTCCTCTGCTGGGCGCTGGTGAGTCTCGTGTGGACCACGGACCGCTCCGACACGGTCTTCGGCTGGCTCTCGCTGTTCGGCTACGCGTTCCTGGCGCTCACCGTCGGCCATATCCGCGACACCCTGCAGACCGTGCGCGCGATCGGCGACACGCTGCGCGGGCTGCTCGCCGTCTCACTCGGCGTGGAGATCCTGTCGGGCATCCTGCTCGACGTGCCGTTCGCCTTCCTCGGCATCCAGGGCAATCTCGCGGCCGGCGGTCCCGTCCAAGGGTTGTTCGGCAGCCGCAACATGCTCGGTTTCATCGCCGTCATCGCGCTGATCACGTTCGTGATCGAGTGGCGCACGCAGTCGGTGAATCCTCCGCTCGCCGTCGCGTCGGTCGCCCTGGCCGGCTCGCTCGCCTTCCTGTCGTCCTCGCCGACCGTGCTCGTGCTCGCGGTCGCGGTCGGCATCGTGACCGTCGCGCTCACGATCGTGCGCCACGCCTCCCCGCAGCGACGGAGTCTGGTGCAGTGGGCGCTCGGCATCCTCGTCGCGCTCGCGCTCACCGTGGCGTTCGCGCTGCGTCACCAGATCATCGCCCTGCTCGACGCGGGCTCCGACTTCTCGATTCGTGCGACGCTCTGGAACACGATCCTCGACTTCGTCGCCGTCAAGCCGATCCAGGGCTGGGGCTGGTTCGGGGACTGGGCGCGCGGCGAGTACCCGTTCACCTACATCAACTTCCAGCTCGACGACCGTCACCAGAGCGCGCTGAACGCCTTCTTCGACGTGCTGCTCCAGCTCGGCGCCGCCGGTCTCGTGCTGTTCCTGCTCCTCGGCGGCGTGGCCCTGATCCGCTCCTGGCTGGTGGCGAGCGCCCGCCGATCGGTCGTCTACGCGTGGACGCCGATCACACTGGTCACCCTCGCGGTCGACTCGATGTTCGAGAGCTTCACCCTCGTCGGCGCCGGCTGGTTCATGCTCGTGCTCTGCGCGTTGCGGGCCGGCCAGTCCCGCTCCTGGCGCGAGAACATCGACGCCGCGCACACGGGCGCGATCCCGACGCTGCGTCCGCAGCTCTGAGCCGGCAGGGCCGAGGTCAGCGCAGGGCGCTCAGCTTCTCGCCCCAGGCGATGGCGTCGCGCACACCGTCGTCGACCGAGCGCTCCGCGCGCCAGTCCAGCACGTCGGCGGCGTGATCCACGATCGCGAAGGCTCCGGCCTGATCGCCGGGCCGGCGACCGGCCTCGATAACGGGCAGCGGCTCTCCGGTCACCCGCTCGAAAGCGGCGACCAGCTCGCGGACGGTCACGCCGTCGCCGGTGCCCAGGTTGATCACCTGGTAGGGCTGCTCCTCGGTGGCCACTTCGTCGAACTTCAAGACGGCTGCGACGTGCGCGAGCGCGAGATCCCAGACGTGGATGTAGTCCCGAAGACCCGAGCCGTCGCGGGTCGCCCAGTCCGTGCCCGTGATCGTGAAGGGCTCGCCTGCAGCGCGCGCCTGCATGATCTTGCCGAGGGCGTGCGAGGGCGCGGGGTTCTGCTGGCCGGTACGCAGCTGCGGATCGGCGCCGATCGGGTTGAAGTAGCGGAGCGCGATCGCGCGGAAGTCGCCCGCGAGCGCGGCGTCGTGCAGGATCTGCTCGACCATCGCCTTGGTCGTCGCGTACGGGCTCGACGGCGCCAGGACGCCGTTCTCGTCGACCCCCTCGCCGCTCTCCCCCTCGTACACCGACGCGGATGAGCTGAACACGATGCGGGCGATCCCGGCGTCGCGGAGGCGCTGCAGCAGGAGCACGGTCTTGCCGACGTTGGTGTCGTAGTAGCCGAGCGGGTCGGCGACCGACTCCGGCACGACCGCGCGAGCGGCGCAGTGCACGACGGCATCGATGTCGGGATGATCCGCCAGCAGGCGATCCAGCAGCGCCGCGTCGGCGATGTCGCCCTCGTAGAGGTTGCGACCCTCGCCGAAAGCACGCAGGCCCGTGGAGAGGTCATCGAGGATCACGACCTCGATGCCGGCCTCGATGCATGCCGTCGCGACAGTGGACCCGATGTAGCCGGCGCCGCCGGTGATCAATACCTTCATCGCGCCCAGTCTAGCCAGCCGGGTGCGCGCTTCCTGGAGGGCGCTCTCCGCAGATTCGAAGGCGGCGGACGGTAGGCTACTCACTGCTCGTCGAGTCGCGCGCTGTCCTGCGACAGCGGTCTGCGGCACCAACATCGGAGAACTTCCCTGTGGCCCACGTCCTTCAGAACGTCGTCTTCCCACTTGATCGCGACCCCGATCTCCTTCCCCTCTACGCCGACCCCGAGACGTGGTCGGTCATCGAGAACGAACCCGTCCGCGTGTCGAACCGGGCGCACCTGGGCAACATCCTCGGTCGTCATCGTGCGCGCATCGTCGCCGGGCGACGCGTGTCGCTCGGCACGTACTTCAACGCCTTCCCTGCCTCCTACTGGCAGCACTGGACCAGCGTCCGAGACGTCCGGCTCACCGTCCGCACGACCGGACCCGCGACGATCCTCGTCTACCGCTCCAACGGCTCCGGCATCCGCCAGCGCGTCGCGACCCGTGAGGTGACGGGCGACGCGACGACGACGTTCGACCTCGAGCTCACCCAGTACAGCGACGGCGGCTGGATCTGGTTCGACATCGTCGCCGACGAGAAGCCGGCCGTGCTCGAGGGTGCGGAGTGGACGACCGAGCAGGAGCCGGCCCGGGAGGGCAAGGCGTCGCTCGGCATCACCACCTACAACAAGCCGGACTACTGCGTCGAGACGCTGCGCGCCCTCGCGGCCTCGCCGGACGCGCTCGAGTTCGTCGACCGCATCTTCCTCGTCGACCAGGGCTCGCAGCTCGTCTCCGAGCAGGAGGGCTTCGACGAGGTCTCCGAGAGCCTCGGAGAGACGCTGCAGCTCATCCGTCAGGAGAACCTCGGCGGCTCCGGCGGATTCGCCCGCGCGATGCACGAGACCCTGCAGCGTCCGGAGAGCGATTTCGTGCAGCTGCTCGACGACGACGTGCGGCTCGAGCCGGAGTCCCTACGTCGCTCGATCGTGTTCGGGCAGTACGCGACCACGCCGGTGCTCGTCGGCGGCCATATGTTCGACCTGCTCGACCGGCCCAAGCTCCACGGCTGGGCCGAGGTGGTCGACGAGGGCCCGTTCATGTGGCGCAACCTGTACCAGGAGAAGATGCCGCACGACTTCGGCGTGTCGAACCTGCGCCAGTCGACCCTTCTCCACATCCGGATGGACGCCGATTACAACGGCTGGTGGATGTGCCTGATCCCGCTCGACGTGATCCGCGAGGTGGGTCTCGCCCTCCCGGCCTTCATCAAGTGGGACGATGCGGAGTTCTGCCTGCGCGCCGGCGAGGCCGGGTTCCCGACGGTGTCGATGCCCGGTGTCGCGCTGTGGCACGTCTCATGGGTCAACAAGGACGACACGATCGACTGGCAGGCCTACTTCCACGCGCGCAACCGGATCGTCGCGGGACTCCTCCACTCGAACGCACCGCGCGGCGGACGCCTCCTGAAGCACAGCAGGCGCGTCGACCTCAAGCATCTGATGATGATGCAGTACTACCCTGTGGCGCTCCGCGCCCGCGCACTGCGCGATGTGCTGTCCGGCCCCGACCATATGAAACGCAACCTCGCGACGGCGATGCCCGCCGCTCGCGCGCTCGCGCCCGAGTACCCCGAGACGGTCGTGCACCGCGACCCGTCGACCGTGCTGCATTCCCGCCGCGGACGCCGCGTGTTCCAGCAGCTCTCGAAGAACGATCTGGACAACCCGACGGGCATCAGGCTGCGCGTGTTCACGCTGCGCACCCTCGTCTCGCACTGGCTCCACCGTCCGCATCCCTCCAACGTCGCGCAGCCCGAGGTCGAGTTCGGCAAGGAGGATGCGCTGTGGTGGCGCGTTCCCTCGTTCGACAGCGCGCTCGTGAGCACGGCGGACGGGTCCGGCAAGAACATCTACACGCGCGACCGCCGCCAGTACCGTCGGATGCTCCGCGAGAGCATCCGACTGCACTCCGAGCTGCGCCGCCGGTGGCCGCAGCTGCAGAAGCAGTACCGCGATGCGCTCCCGGAGCTCGTCTCACCCCAGTCCTGGCAGCAGATCTTCGAGGAGAAGGCATGACCGCGGCGCCCGCTGCATTCGACCCCACGGCCGCGACGATCGTCATCGTCACCTTCAACCGCTCGCACCTGCTCGCAGGACTGCTGACCAGCATCACGGCGATGGACCCGAAGCCCGGTCACGTCGTGATCATCGACAACGCCTCGGCCGACGACACCACCGACGTCGTCGAATCGTTCCGCGAGGGCATCGGCACCGAGATCGTCTATCGCCGCCTCGAGACCAACACGGGCGGATCCGGCGGTTTCAGCGAGGGCATGCGCACCGCGTACGAGCTCGGATCCGAATGGATCTGGATGATGGACGACGACGTCGAGGTCCTCACCGACGGCCTCGCGAAGATGGGCAAATGGGCGCCCCGCTTCAAGAGCATCCAGGGCCGCCGCTTCGACTACGACGGCAGCGAGTTCTACTGGCAGTACCGCATCGCCGAGCGCATGGGCATCCCGATCCCGTTCGCGCCGTCCGGATTCGACGGATCCGGATTCAAGGAGATGAACAGCGGATGCTTCGAGGGCATGTTCATCCACCGTTCGATCGTGACGCAGATCGGCCTCCCGGATCCGCGGTTCTTCATCTACTGGGACGACCAGATGTACGGCTGGCTCGCCTCGCGGCGGACGACGGCCGTCATCGTGGACGAGTTCGTGCTGCGACGCACCCGCGAGATCAAGCAGTGGGACATGGGCATCCGCCACATGAACGCGTCGAGCAACGCATACCGGTACTACATCATGCGCAACCGCGGTTTCATCAAGCAGTACTACCGCGTGCACGGCGTGTACAACCCGGTCCTGTTCGGGCTGGGCACCGCGGCGACCTTCGCGAAGGAACTGATCCGGCTCGTGTTCGTCGAGCGGACGGTGCGCGGCACGAGCAACCTCTTCCGCGGCATCCGTGACGGCGGGAAGGCCGGCCGCGACCGCACCTGGCAGCCGATGAAGCCCCTGGAGGCATGACGATGGATGAGCAGCAGCCGGAACTCCGATGGGCACCGCTGGAACCCGCGCCGAAGCGGACCGGACGCATCTGGCTGATCGTCGGCCTCTCCGTCGCGGCCCTCGCCATCGTGGGCGTGCTGCTCTTCCTCTTCCTGCCGCGGGGCGATGCCTCTCCCGAGGAGACCCCCTCGCCTTCACCCTCGGCGTCGCCGAGCGCGACACCGACACCGACACCCACGGCGACGCCGGAGCCGACGCAGACGCCGATCACCACGCCCCCGCCGGCGACCGACCCGACCATCGAGGCTTTCCGCGGCAAAGTCGGTCCTTCGCTCGATGATGCGACCCGCCTTCTCGGCCTCGTCGGCGACATGAGCGGAGAGGATGCGGCCGCAGTCGTCGACAGCCTGCAGCAGGACGCGCAGCGTCTGTCCGACTCGCCGGCGCCGTCGTCGATCGCGCAGGCGTGGAGCGATGGGCTCTCGACCTACTCGCAGCGGCTGACCGAGCTCGATTCCGCTGTGTCGTCGGGTGGTTCGACCGCCAGTGCGGCGGGAGCCGCCCGGACGGCTGCCGAGAACCTGCGGAGCCTCATCGGGCTCTGAGGCCGGCCCGGGATCACGACGCCGGTCGACCGGCGTCGTTGCGGCGACAGCCCCTCCAACGCGGTCGCTCTCCTCACGCGGCATCCCGCAGCCAGGCACCATCGAGGCAACGATCATCAGTACCATGATCGCCGCTGCGCGCCTTCTGATCGATCCCGCCACACCGACCTCCTTGCCCGCGTCCTCGGAGCCGACGGCTCCCCTCACCAGGAAGTGTCGCGACACGGCGGAACGTTACAGGACCGTCTAGATGTTGTAGTCGGCGTTGTAGCGCTCGAGGACCTCGGCGATCGGGGCGTCGAGAACGAGCTCGCCCTTGTCGAGGTAGAGGCCGCGGGCGCAGAATCGGCGGAGGTCGCGCTCGTTGTGGCTCACGAAGAACAGCGTGCGCCCCTCGGCGAGCAGCTCGTCGATGCGCGCGTAGCACTTCTCACGGAAGGCCTTGTCGCCCACGGCGAGCACCTCGTCGACGAGCAGGATCGGCTCGTCGAGCTGCGAGACGACCGAGAACGCGAGGCGCACCTTCATGCCGTTGGAGAGGTGCTTGTACGGCGTCTCCTCGAAGCCGGCCAGCTCGGCGAAGGCGATGATGCCGTCGTAACGGCGCGAGACCTCGTCGCGCGACATTCCATGGAGGCCTGCGGTGAGGCGCACGTTCTCCCGCACCGTCAGGTCGCCGACGAAGCCGCCGGTGATCTCGATCAGAGGCGCGACCCCGCCGTTGACCTCGACGGTTCCTTCATCGGCCAGCAACACCTTCGCGACCAGGCGGAGCAGCGTCGACTTGCCCTGCCCGTTGCGACCGACGACGCCGATCGACTCGCCGGGCTGCACGGTGAAGGAGACGTTGCGCAGCGCCCAGAACTCCCCCGGGCGCGACCGTCGGGATGCGCCGGCGAACAGATCCTTGAAGGTGCGGTTGCCCCGCCTGTTCCGGCGGAAATGGACTCCCAGTCCCCGGACATCGATCGCTGCAGCCATCACAGCTCCTTCAGCACAGGGCGCTCGAGTCGCCGGAAGGTCCACATCCCGAGCGCGAGGATCGCCAGACTCATCACGACGCTGATCACCAGCGTGAACAGGTTCCACTGGTCCGGGAAGAACGCCATCCGGTAGAGCATGAAGATCCCGGCGAGCGGATTGAATGCGCCCAGCGTCTGCGCGATGCCCGGCAGGTCGGTGACGTTGTAGATGATCGGCGTCGCATAGAACATCGCGCGCAGGATCAGCGCCGTCGTCCGCTCGAGGTCGACGTACATGACGCATAGCGGCGCGACCAGCAGACCCAGCCCGACGAGCAGGATCGTCTGCAGCAGCATCGCCACCGGCATCCACAGCACGCCCCAGCCGATCTGCACCGTATTGCTCGGGTCCGTCTCCATGAACAGGCTGATGAGGATGAAGAGCACGAGCACGGGCAGGGAGAAGAGGTACTCGATCCCCTTGCTCAGCACGATGCGGTTCACCCAGATCGACCGGGGGATCGCCGTCGAACGCACGAGACGGGCATCCTTCTTGAAGGCGCGCGTGAAGTCGCCGACGGACGAGTTGAACCAGACCCACGGCAGCAGGGCGCTGATGAGGAACACGATGTAGGGCTCCTCGCCCACGTCGCGGTGGAACACCTGCGTGAAGACGAACCAGTAGATCAGGCTCATCACCAGCGGGTCGAGCACCGACCAGACGTAGCCCAGCATGCTGGTCGCATACCGGACCTTGAGGTCGCGGGCGGACAGCAGCCACAGCGAATGCAGATAGCGCCGGGGCGTCCCGGGCGCCCCGACAGCAGCGTGACTCACAGTGCCGATTCTAGGCGAGCTCGTTGTTCCACATCGACAGCGCCGAGCCGATGGCCATGTGCATGTCGAGGTACTGGTACGTGCCGAGGCGGCCGCCGAAGTGCACGTCCTGCTCGCCCTTGGCCAGCTCGCGGTAGGCCAGCAGGCCCTCGCGGTCGGTCGGGGTGTTCACCGGGTAATACGGCTCGTCCTCGCGGTTCGCGAAACGCGAGAACTCGCGCATGATGACGGTCTTGTCCTGCGCGAAGACCTCTTTGCGCTCCGGGTGGAAGTGCTTGAATTCATGGATGCGCGTGTAGGGAACATCCATGTCGGGGTAGTTCATGACCGGTGTGCCCTGGAAGTCGGAGGTGTTCAGGACTTCCTGCTCGAAGTCGAGGGTGCGCCAGCTGAGCGCTCCTTCGGCGTAGTCGAAGTAGCGATCGACGGGGCCGGTGTACACGACGGGCACCTGGCCGACGGTCGCCTTCCTGCTCAGGGGCTGCGACTCGTCGAAGTAGTCGACGTTCAGCTTGACGTCGATGTTGGGGTGATCCGCCATCCGCTCGATCCACGCGGTGTAGCCGTCGGTGGGCAGCCCCTCCCATGTGTCGTTGAAGTACCGGTTGTCGTACGTGTAGCGCACGGGGAGCCGGCTGATGATGTCTCCGGAGAGCTTGTGGGGGTCGGTCTGCCACTGCTTCGCGGTGTAGTCGCGGAAGAACGCCTCGAACAGCGGACGCCCGACGAGCGCGATGCCCTTCTCCTCGAAGTTCGCCGCGGTCTTGACGTCGAACTCCCCCGCCTGCTCCTTGACCAGCGCACGCGCCTGGTCGGGGGTGTAGGCGGACTGGAAGAACTGGTTGATCGTGCCGAGGTTCACCGGCATCGGGAAGACGGTGCCCTTGTGGGTGGTGTACACCCGGTGGACGTAGTTCGTGAAGGTCGTGAAGCGGTTCACGTACTCCCACACGGTCGGGTTCGACGTGTGGAAGAGGTGGGCGCCGTAGCGGTGGACCTCGATCCCGGTCTCGGACTCCGCCTCGCTGTAGGCGTTGCCGCCGATGTGATGGCGACGGTCGATGACGGTGACTTTGCGGCCCGCTTCTGCTGCGCGCTCCGCGATGGTGAGGCCGAAGAAACCCGACCCGACGACGAGAAGATCCATACGGCAATCGTATCGGCGTGTACCTGGGAGCTCAGTCCCGGGGGACGGCGCCGATGACATCGGCCAGCATCGGCGCGAAACGGCGGACGAAGTCCAGGTTCAGATGATCCGCGTCGTAGTACACCGCCGTGCCGCCGATCGCGGCGTAGCACTGCGTCTCATCGCAGAAGTAGGGCCCGGCGTCGAAGGAGCGGATCGCCGGGTCCGCGGCCGCGGCGGCCGCCCGAAGGTACGGGTCCTCCGGCTGCGCCTCGGCGATGGGAACGGCGCAGGCCAGCGGGTTGCGGGCGTTGATGAGCAGACAGTCCGGCGAGCGCACCTCGCCGTTGAACGGCACGCCGCCGAGGGCGATCACCGTGACGCCGGCATCCGCCCACGAGCGCCACGTGCGCTGGAGGCCGTCCGCGAACTGGTCGGATTGCGGGCGGTCGGAGCCGTCGTCCACGAGCTGCACCCTGCCCGCCGACGACGTGAGCACGACGTCGGGCGTCGCCGCGACCACCGCGGCCTGCACCGCGGTCGACCACTCCTGGCATCTGTCCCGCTCGGCCGCGCTCGCCGGTTCACGGAAGCCGACGAACGGCGCATCGATCACCGGGCACCCTCCGCCGAACGACGTCGTCACGGTCCACCCCTGCGCACGGGCGAGGTCGAACACCGCCCCCTGCCACTGCTGGGCGTGGGAGTCGCCGACGAGCCAGACCGACGGCGCGTCGGGGTCTCCCCCGCTGAAGTCGCAGACCACGGTCGCCGTCGTGTCCCCGAAGGGCAGCAGCCCGGGATCCGCGCTGCATTCGTCCGGTACCGCGAAGTACGCGTTGCCCGGCCCCATGACGACGTCCGCCGCCGGACCGAACCGATCCGCGCATTCCGCCCCCGGATCCATCGCCTGCGGGCCCACGCACTCCTGGAGAGTCACGCTGACCGGCGGGACATCCGCCGCCGACACGGCCCTGCCCGCGACCACGAGCCCGCCTCCGATCACGGCGACCGCGGCTACCCCGCCCAGCATCGCGAAGAGCGTGCGGCGCGGCGACACGGTGAGGAGCTTCCATCGCTGACCGGGGCGCTCGATGAAGCGGGCCGTCGCCCACGCCAGCAGCACGGAGACGGCCAGGATGCCGATCTTCATGGCGGTCGACGTCGCCGCCCCGATCAGGAACGGCACGAGCACGATCAGGGGCCAGTGCCAGAGATAGAGCGAGTACGAGACGTCGCCGATCCATTGCACGGGACGGATGCCGGTGACGGTGGTATGCCAGAGGCGCTCCCGTCCGGTCCCGGCGAGGATCACGGCTGCCGTGCCGAGCACGGGCAGGAGCGCCGCATATCCGGGGAAAGGTGTCGTCGGCCCGAAGAGCACGGCCGCGACAGCGATCATCACGAAGCCCGCGAGGGCGAGCACATCGGCCCCCGCCTTCGGCAGGCGACGTGTCGCCGTCAGGGCGAGCAGACCGCCGATCCCGAACTCCCACGCCCGCGTGTAGGTCGCGAAGTACGCCGGGCTCGGGATGAGCGTCGTGGCGACCACGCTCGCCGTGAGGGAGACCGCCACGAGCACGCTCAGCACCACGACGGCGACGACCCGAGGCCGTGCGGAGCGCCGCGCCGCCCACCAGGATGCTGCGATCAGCAGCAGAGGCCAGAGCAGGTAGAACTGCTCTTCCACGGAGAGCGACCAATAATGCTGAGCGACCGTCGCCTGGTCGTTGATCGCCGAGTAGTTCACCGACATGGCGCTCAGGTACCAGTTCTCGACGTACCCGGCGCTCGCCATGATCTCCGCTCCGGCGCGTGACCAGCGCGGATACGGAAGCAGGAGCAGCGTGCCGATCGCGCTGACGACCAGCACGAGGAGAGCCGCGGGAAGCAGCCTGCGCACACGTCGCGCGTAGAACGACGCGAGCGCGATGCGCCCCGTGGCTGAGGCCTCGCGGACGAGATGGCTCGTGATCAGGAAGCCCGAGATCACGAAGAAGACATCGACGCCGACGTAACCGCCGGTGAGGTGCGTCGGCCAGAGGTGGTTGAGCACCACCGCGCCGATCGCGATCGCACGGAGCGCCTGGATGTCGGGGCGGAATGCGGTGCTCCGACCAGACGCGGGGCGCCTGCGCGTCAGCTCGGTGCTCCTGCTGCGGCCATCAGCTCGACGGCGGTCCCGACGACGATGCGAGGTGTGCCCGCCCAGCGCGCGGCATCCGTGGCTGCGCGTCCGTCGACGAGCAGCCTGATGCCCGGGAGCTGCGACGGCTCGAGCTCCCGGTAGGCCGCGTGGTCGGTCTGCAGGATCGCGATGTCGATGTCATCACCCAGGGTGTAGGGCTCGAAACCCAGCCGCCGCAGCTCGTCGTCGCTGTACAGGGGATCGTGCACCTGCACCGCAGCACCGCGCTTCTCGAGGGCGGCCACCGTCGGGAAGACGCCGGAGAAGGCCGTCTCCTTGACACCTCCGCGATAGCTCGCGCCGAGGACGACGGCGCGCAGTCCGGCCATCGAACCGAGGATGCCCTCCGCCTGGGCGACGAGACGCTCCGGCATGGACTCGTTGACGCGACGGGCGGTGCGCACGATGTCGGCGCCAGGGTCGGTCGACAGGTAGAGCTTCGGGTACACCGGGATGCAGTGTCCGCCGACGGCGATGCCCGGCCGGTGGATGTGGCTGAAGACCTGCGAGTTGCAGGCCTCGATCACCTGGTAGACGTCGATGCCGTTGGCTCCGGCGAAGAGCGCGAACTCGTTCGCCAGGCCGATGTTCACATCGCGGTAGGTGGTCTCGGCGAGCTTGGCCATCTCTGCGGCCTCCGCACTGCCCAGATCCCAGACGCCGTTGGCCCGCACGAGGTCCGGGCGATCGTCGAACTCGAGAACCGCCTCGTAGAAGTCGACAGCGCGGCGCGCACCCTCGTCGGAGAGGGCGCCGACCAGCTTCGGATACTTGCGCAGATCGGCGAAGATGCGACCGGAGTAGACGCGCTCCGGAGAGAACACGACGTGGAAATCTTCACCCTCGGTGAGACCCGACACCTGTTCGAGCAGCGGCTTCCACCGTCCGCGGGTGACGCCCACCGGCAGGGTGGTCTCGTAGGACACGAGCGTGCCGGGGCTGAGGTGCTCCGCGAGAGAGGTCGTGGCCTGATCCATCCAGCCGAACTCGGGCTCCGCCGTCTCCTCGTTGACGAAGAGCGGCACGACGACGACGACCGCCTCGGCCGACGGGATCGCCTCGGCGTAATCGGTGGTCGCGCGCAGACGTCCGGCCGCGAGCGCCGCGGTGAGCTTCTCCTGCAGCTGCGCCTCGCCCGGGAACGGCTCCACTCCGCTGTTGACGGCGTCGACGAGCGCCGGGTTCACGTCGACCCCGATCACCTCGTGCCCGCGGTCGGCGAACTGCAGAGCAAGGGGGAGGCCGATCTTTCCGAGGGCCACGACGGCGATACGCATGAGCAATATTCTATGGCGGGCGGGGAGGCCGGCTCCGCGCTGCGACGCTTCAGCGGCCCCGCGCGTCGGCTGTTCTCCTCGCCTGCGCGCAGTGTGCGTTCAGCGGCTGTCGCCGGTCAGGACGGCGATCACCCGTGCCGCAGCATGTCCGTCTCCATAAGGAGCCTCGTCGGTGTCCGTCGGCTTCTCCCGCGTCACACCGGCCGCGATCTCCTGCGCGGTGTGGACCAGCACGTTCCAGCCGAGCTGCACGGTCTCGACCCACTCGGTCTCGGTCCGCACCGTCGTGCAGGGCACGCGCA
Source organism: Microbacterium sp. K24 (assembly GCF_004794465.1). Lineage (GTDB taxonomy): Bacteria > Actinomycetota > Actinomycetes > Actinomycetales > Microbacteriaceae > Microbacterium. The sequence goes on from NZ_SSDJ01000093.1 coordinate 63,880, forward strand.
GCAGGAACGCCTCCTTCTGCAGACCCCCGGAGTCGGTGACGACGCCCGCGCTCGACACGACGGCGGCGATGAGATCCGGATAGGCCAGAGGCGCGTGTGCGATGAGGGAGCCCTGGGTGAGCGCGATGCCGTGAGCGGCGGCCCTCGCGACCACACGCGGGTGGGCGAGAAGGACAACGGGCTTGCCGAGATCGGCGAGACCCGCGGCGATCTCCGCCAGACGCGAGGGATCGTCGGTGTTGTCCGGGCGGTGGATCGTCGCCACGTAGAACCCTCCCGGCTCCAGCCCGAGCTCGTCGATCAGCGGTGACGGCGTGCCCGCCACCTGATCGCGCACCTGGAACAGCACGTCGGTCATGACGTCGCCGACGAGCACGGTCCGAGCGCTCAGGCCCTCGTGTGCGAGGTGCTCGACCGCGACCTCTGTCGGTGCGAGCAGCAGATCGGCCGCGTGGTCGGTGAGCACACGGTTGTGCTCTTCCGGCATCCGTCGATTGAAGCTCCGGAGTCCGGCTTCCAGATGGGCGACCGGAATGTGCATCTTCACCGCACTCAGCGCGGCCGCGACGGTGGAGTTGGTGTCGCCGTACACGAGGACCCAGTCGGGGCGGTGCTCGTCGAACACGGCATCGAGGGCGGCGAGCATCGACCCGGTCTGAACACCGTGCGATCCGCTGCCGACGCCGAGGTGCACATCCGGTTTCGAGATGCCCAGGTCGTCGAAGAACACGTCCGAGAGCATGGGGTCGTAGTGCTGACCGGTGTGGACGATGACGTGATCGACGCCGGCCGCCCTGGCGGCGTGGTCGATCGGGGCGAGCTTGACGAACTGTGGGCGGGCGCCGACGACGCTGACGATCTTCACGGTAACCCAGCCTAGGGCCGCGCGACAGGCAGCGACGGCGACCCGATCGCCGATCAGTCCGCGAAGCGGCGTGCGGCGTCGGGGAAGACGCGCGCAGGGACGCCGCGCAGCACGCTGTAGGGCGGCGCGGTCGTGTTCTCGGTGACGACGGCACCGGCCGCGACGACGCTGTGGTGGCCGATGTCCGCCCCCATGAGCACCACGGCGTTCGCGCCGATGTGCACGTAGCCTCCGATGCGGCTCGCCGACCGCTGGATGTCACGGGCGCGTTCGCTCACGCACCGCTCCACCGTGGAGTGCGTGTAGATCTGCGCGCCGGCCGAGATGTCGCACCCGTCTCCGATCACGAGTCCGCCGCTGCCGTCGATGACGGTGAAGGCGCCGATCCAGACGTCGTCGCCGATGTCGGGGTCACCGACGATCCAGGCGTGCGGGTTGAATCTGTTGGCGGCGATCGCATGCCACTCCGGGACCTCCGGGATCGGCGACTCTGCGGGCTCTCTCACGGTTCGGCGCACCTCCATCCCATATGATACTTAGCAGTCTGCCCGCTTCCGTGCTGCCACGGGAGCTCGATAACGAGAGAACTCGAAATCCATGTCTGTGCGTGAAAAATCCATCCTGATCACCGGCGGAGCCGGGTTCATCGGGAGCCACCTCGTCGACCGGCTCATCCGCGACGAGCCGCGACGGATCACCGTCGTCGACAACTTCTTCCTCGGCAGCATGGAGAACCTCACCGCCGCCCAGGCCGCCCGGCCGGACATCGACATCATCCGGCTCGACGCGTCCGACCTCGCGGCGATGCAGGATGTCGTGACGACGCACGAGATCGACACCGTCTTCGATCTCGCCGTCATCCCCCTGCCGACGTCGCTCACCTACCCGGCGTGGACGGTGCAGACCAATGTCGGCATCGCCACCACCTTCTGCGAGATCGCCCGCCGCGGACTCGTCGAGCGCCTGATCCACGTGTCCAGTTCCGAGGCGTACGGCTCGGCCCGCTACATCCCCATGGACGAGGGACACCCGCACGACGCGATCACGCCGTACGCGGCGAGCAAGTCCGCCGCCGACCACATCATCGAGTCGTACGTGCAGACGTTCGGGATCGACGCCACCGTCATCCGGCCGTTCAACAACATCGGTCCGCGCCAGAACCCCGGCTCGTACGCGGGAATCGTGCCGATCATCGTGCGCCGCGTGCTCGACGGCGTGCCGATCGAGATCTTCGGCGACGGCGAGCAGACCCGTGACTTCATCTTCGTGAAGGACAGCGCCGACCTCATCGCCCAGGTGCACGACTCCGACGAGTGCCGCGGCAAGGTGCTGAATCTCGCCACGGGCGTCGAGACCTCCGTCAACGAGCTCGTCTCGCGGATCCTCGGCCTGATGGGCCGCCCCGACCACCCCGTCATCCACACGGAGGAGCGTCCGGGCGACGTGCGTCGCCACCTCGCCGACGTGTCGAAGCTCGAATCCCTCCTGGGGCACCAGTCGCCGCGGCTCACCGACGACGCCCTCGGCCAGACCGTCGACTGGTACACCTCGGTCCTGTCATGAGGCTCAACATCCCGCTCACCGGCGCCCCCGAGGTCGACGCGGTGCGTGAGGTCATCGAGTCCGGATACCTCACGCAGGGCGCGAAGACCGCGGCGTTCGAGGAAGCCGTCCGCGGATTCACCTCTGCCCGCCACGCGGCGGCCGTCAGTTCCGCGACGACGGGTCTGCACCTCGCGCTCGTCGCGCTGGGCGTGAAGCCCGGAGACGAGGTCGTGATCCCGGGATTCAGTTTCCCGGCGACCGCGAACGCCGTGATCCAGCAGGGCGCGACGCCGGTGTTCGTCGACATCGACGAGTCGACGTTCAACCTCGACCCCGCACTGCTCGACGCCGCCGTCACCGAGCGCACCCGCGCGATCATGCCGGTCCACGCGTTCGGCCTCTGCGCCGACATGGACGCGATCAACGCGGTGGCGGCGCGCCACGGACTGCCGGTCCTCGAAGACGCGGCCTGCGCACTGGGCGGCACCTACGACGGTCGTCACGCGGGCACCCTCGGCACTGCCGGGGTCTACTCGTTCCACCCGCGAAAGATCATCACGACCGCCGAGGGCGGCATGATCACGACCGATGACGACGAACTCGCCGCACGCATCGCCGTCCTGCGCGCGCACGGCGCCGTCCGCGGCGAGCTCTTCATGGAGTTCGTAGAGGCGGGCTTCAACTACCGTCTCAGCGACGTCCATGCCGCAATCGGGCTCGCTCAGATGACCCGCATCGACGAGATCGTCTCCGGTCGGCGGCGTGCGGCTTCCGAGCTGACGAGCCGCGTCTCCGGCATCGACGGCGTACAGGTCCCGACGGAGCCGGCGGGCACCGCCCACACCTTCCAGTCGTACGTGGTCCTGCTGGACGACGACATCGACCGGGACGAGGTCATCCGTCGCATGCGCAGCCGCGACATCGAGACGACGCTCGGCACGTACGGCATGCACCTGCAGCCGTACTTCCGCGAGCGGTTCGGCATCCCCGATGACGCGCTCCCCCACACGACCCGCGCCCACCACCAGGCGCTCACCCTCCCGCTGTACCCCCAGCTGACGGAGGACGACATGGACGCGATCGCCGACGCACTGCGTCTGAGCATCGCGGAGAGCGCGCGATGACCGGTCCCGACGTCACGATCGTCGACTACGGCGTAGGGAACCTCGGCTCGCTGCGCAACGCGCTGGCCAAGGTCGGCCGCTCCTCCGAGGTGACCAGCGACCCGCAGGCGGTTCTCGATGCCGCGCGCATCATCCTCCCCGGCGTCGGCTCCTTCGACCACGCCGTCGACCGTCTCACCGAGAGCGGTCTCGGCGACGCCGTCGTCATCGCCGCCCGCGAGAAGCACACGCCGCTCGCCGGTGTGTGCCTCGGCATGCAGCTGATCATGGACGGCAGCGACGAGGGCGAACGCCCGGGACTCGGCCTCATCCCCGGGCGCGCGCACCGCTTTCCCGACGAGGTCGACGGCTCGCGCCTCCTCGTGCCGCACATGGGGTGGAGCGCGGCCGTGGCGGCGAAGCAGTCGCGTCTCGCGCCCTCGCTCGGAAACGGCGGACGGTTCTACTTCGTCCACTCGTACGCCGTCACGCCCGACGCCGAAGCCGACGTCCTCACCTGGACGGAATACGGCGAGCGCTATGCGTCGTCGGTCGAGCGCGACAACGTGATCGGCATCCAGTTCCACCCCGAGAAGAGCCACCGCTACGGACTGACGCTCCTCGGCGAGTTCGCGGTGGCGGAGGTCTGATGCACGTCTATCCCCGGCTGATCCCCGTCCTCCTCCTGGAGGGCGAGCGCCTCGTGAAGACCAAGTCCTTCGATGATCCTCGATACGTGGGCGACCCGGTCAACGTCATCAGCATCTTCAACGACCTCGAGGTCGACGAGCTGGTGATCCTCGACATCGGCGCGGCGAGAAGCCGCGTGCCGGCGCCGATGGCGCTGCTGAGCAGGATCGCGACCGAGGCCTTCATCCCGCTCGCCTACGGAGGCGGAGTCGAGACGGCGGAACAGGCGCAGGCGATCATCGCCGCCGGCTTCGAGAAGATCATCGTGAACACCGCTCTGGTGACGCGTCCGGACGATGTGCGCGAGATGGTCCGAGCCCTCGGCTCGCAGGCGATCGTCGCGAGCCTCGACGTGCGCGGCAGCGAAGACGGGTACGTCGTCCACACCGGCGGAGGCGCGGATGCCGCCCCCTTCACGGTCGACGAATGGGTCGCGCTCGCCACGGACATCGGAGTCGGCGAGATCCTCGTGACGAACATCGATCACGAGGGCACGCGTGAGGGCATCGACCTCGAGCTCGTCCGCACGGTGGCGGCGACGGCGACCGTGCCGGTGATCGCTCACGGCGGCGTCGGCGGACGCGGCGACCTGGTCGCTCCGATCGAGCATGCCGGCGCCTCGGCCGTCGCCGCGGGCACGGCCTTCGTCATGCAGTCCGGGCGCGAGAGCGTGCTCATCAACTATCCGACGAGGCCGCAGATCGACGCTCTCTTCGGTCACCTCTTCGACGGACGAGGCGAACCCATCGCCGCGCAGCATTTCGGGCTGGACCTCGACGCGGCGACATCCGATGAATTCCTGAGCTCGCCGGACGTGTGCCGCCGATGCATCATCACCTCCGACGTTCCCGGAGCGGCCTTCGACGCCGACGGCATCTGCTACTACTGCCACCTGCACGACTCGCTCGACAAGCAGTACCCGATCGGGCTCGAGAGCGAGAAGGCGCTCGACAAGTTCGTGGCCGAGCTCAAGGCCGCCGGTCGCGGAAAGAAGTACGACTGCATCATGGGGGTGAGCGGTGGAACCGATTCGTCCTACCTCGCGCACCTGCTCGTCAAGAAGGGCGTGCGCCCGCTGGCCGTGCACTTCGACAACACGTGGAACTCCCCCACCGCGACGTCGAACATCTTCGCCGTGCTCGACAAGCTCGGCGTCGACCTCGAGACCTACGTCGTCGACAACGCGGAGTACGACGACATCTACCGCTCGTTCATGCTGGCCGGCGTCAAGGACATCGAGGCGCCGACCGACATCGGCTTCATGGGCGTCCTCTACCGGGCGGCCGAGAAGCACGGCATCCGCCACATCGTCGAGGGCCACTCGTTCCGCACCGAGGGCATCTCCCCCATGGGCTGGCTCTACATGGACGGCGGCTACATCAAGGGCGTGCACAGGCTCTTCGGCCGGCTGCCGATGAAGACCTACCCGAACCTCGACTTCACGAACTTCGTCAAGTGGTCGGCGTTCAGCCGCATCCAGCGCACGCGTCCGCTCTACTGGATCGACTACAACAAGGAAGACGCCAAGCGCTTCCTGGCCGACGAGTACGGCTGGCAGTGGTACGGAGGACACCACCTGGAGAACCGCTTCACGGCGTTCTACCACACGTACTTCCTGCCCACCCGCTTCGGGATCAACTTCCGGCAGATCGAGCTCTCAGCACTCGTGCGCTCGGGGCAGATGGACCGCAGGCTCGCCGCCGCGCAGTTCATCGAGCCGCGGCACGGCGACCCTGAGCTGATCGCGATGGTGAAGAAGCGCATCGGGTTCGACGACGCCGGCTTCGAGCACATCATGACGATGCCGAAGAAGGACTACACGGACTACCCGACCTACAAGCGCCGCTTCGAGCTGCTCCGGCCGTTCTTCTGGCTCATGTGGAAGCTCGACCGCGTGCCGAAGAGCTTCTACGTGAAGTTCTGCATCCCCCGACGGAAGAAGTGATGAGCGACAGCACGTCCGTGGTCTTCCGCCGGCAGAAGGCTCTGCTGCGCACCCTGTCATGGGTCTTCAGACCGTTCGCGCTGTTCACCCGACGCGTCGACTGGGTGGTCGGGCCGGAGGACATCGCCCTCATGGCGACCCACATCGCTGAGGCGCTGCCGAACAGCTATACGGCGATCCACGCTCGCAACCCCTTCTACACGGTGGCGTACGACGCGGTGATCCAGACGTCGTCGACCGCATTCGGAGGCCGGCTCGCCACCTGGCGACGCCTGTACGGCGGTCCGATCCTGCTCGCATGGCTGGTCAACCGCGCCCGAGGGTTCATCTACGTCGGCGGCGGCGCCTTTCTCGAAGGACACCATGACGAGCGGGAGTTCGAGTTCGCGTTCATCCGCAGCCGCAAGCGGCGCCTCGTCTGCTACTTCACCGGTAACGACATCCGCTCCCCTCGGCTCTCCGTGGAGCGCGCCGAGCAGACCGGACGCCCTAACATCGGCTCGATCCTCGTGACCGTCGACCCGGTTTTCGCCACCCCGGAGTACGACGACGCACGACGGACCCGCGCGCAGGTGGCCGAACGCCACGCGGAGGCGATCTTCAACGCCCGCAACGACCAGCTCTCGTACCTGGAGGGGCCCACCCACCCTTTCCTCTACTTCTACCCCGACGAGCAGTTCGCCGCTCCCACCGCCAAGTTCGATGCGCCCGAGCGCATCGTCGTCGTGCACGCGCCCTCCAATCCTCTCCTCAAGGGCACGGATGCCGTCCGCGAGACGATGGCGCGGATCACGCAGACGCACCCGCATGTGGAATACCGCGAACTGATCGGTGTGCCGCACGAACAGGTCCTCGCCGCGCTCGACGAGGCGCACATCGCCCTCAACGAGTTCTACGCCTCGGTGCCGGGAGTGTTCGGCGTCGAGGCTATGGCGCGGCGCTGCGTCCTCGTCACCAGCGCCCGCGTCGCGGACGAACCCGATCTCGGCCAGGACGCGGAGGGAGCGTGGGTGGTCGCCGACGTCGACACGCTGCACGACGCGGTGTCCGATCTTCTCGCGCATCCCGAGCGGATGTCGGAGCTGGCCGACCACGGCTGGGACTGGTCGATGCGCCATGCCTCCGCCTCGGCCAGCACGAGAGCGCTGACGCGCGCGATCGCCGAAGCCTGAACCACGGGGAGAGGGAGTCACCATGTTCTTCGCAGTGAGCATGCATCCGGCCGGGAGCACGGAGCGCGTCGATCGAGCAGCTCAGCTTCATGCGCGTCACCTCTCCGAGACCGCACGATTCGGCGAACTGGCGCGACGCGAGTTCGCCGGGGGCTCTTTGCACTGGGACGGGGGCTCCTCGCACGCCGACATCACCGACGCCCCCGACGGCAGCGGGTTCCTCCTGCGCGGCGGCTACACGGCGGGCGACGACGGATGGAACGACGGTCGGCACGCCACGGAAGATCCTCGCACCTGGGGAGAGTTCACGGCCGTTCGCGTCCGTCCGACGGCAGACGGCTCGACCGTCGACGTCTGGGCCGATCGCGCGGGCTCATGGCCCCTGTACTACGGGTCGGCGGGACGCCACGCGGTCATCTCCAACGATCCGCATTTCATCGCCGTCGCCCTCGGCATCACGACGCTCAGCGCCCAGGGATCCTATGAGCTCCTGGCCTATCACCACGCGATCGGACGGGAGACCACGCTCAGCGGCGTCCACGCGCTCGTGGCCGGCGAAGCCCTGCAGGCATCCACCGGTGATTCCGGGACGTCCGGTCCCCACCTTCATCGCCGGTCCAACCTGACATACTCACGGCCGACCGTGAGCACCGACGCGACCTACGAGGCCCTGCGCGACGCGGTCGCGCAGATCGGACCGCTGCATGATCCGGACCGCACGCTCACGCTCCAGATCTCCGGCGGATTGGACAGCCGACTCACCCTCGGCGTCCTGGCCGAGGCTGGGCCGGGCCGACCGGAGGCGGTGACGCTCGACCTGTCCACGCCGGAGGAGCTCGAGGTCGCGCACCACGTCGCCACGACGCTCGGATTCCCCCATCGGACGGCCCGACTCGACGAGATGTCTCTGCAGGCGGCGCGGTCGGGGTGGTCGCTCACCGGCGGTCAGGTCTCGGTGCACGCAGCGGCAGGCAACATCCTCGCCTACGAGGTGTCGGCCAAGGCGGCGAACGGCGACGTCACGCTGGTGGGCGCCTGGCCCGGCGACTGCCTCATCGGCTCCTACGTTCCCGTGATGCCGTTGATGGTCTCCCGCTTCTCCCGCGGCTGGGCGCTTCGCGACTGGTCGAGCAAACGCGCCCCGATCTGGCGTGCCCGCGGCGTCGCCGTCACGGGACCCCGCGCGAAGGGCATCGCCAGGGCCGCAGACCGCTCGCTGCGGCGAAGCGTGCTGCGGTCGCCGGGTCGTTCGGCCGCTCAGTCGATCAGCGCATGGGCGATGTTCGAACGTCAGCCGCGCTTCAGCTACGTGAGCCCGGCGATCCTCTCCCACGACGTGCTGGCGGTGACCCCGGTGCTGGCGGGTCCCTATCTGGACGCGCTCCTCACTCTGAGTCCAACCGACATCATCGCCAAGAACTACTACCGCCGGATGATCCACTCGCGCCTCGTCGCGCTGCGCGACGTGCCCAACGCGAACACCGGAGCGCCGGTCAGTCCCGAGCCCGTCCTGCCTCCGCGCCTCCCCCGCAGCCGTCCCGAGCTGTTCGGGCTCCTGCCGGCGTCGATCCAGGAGTTCGTGCGTCGGCTGAGGCCGGCGAACCACTACATCGGCCGGCCCGCACCCACCGCCGAGACAGAGTTCTGGAACTCGCTGTTCGCGGCCCAGGGCGTCGAAGCACGTGTCGACCTGGACGGCGTCACCGTCGATGCCCGCGAGTCCGGCGATCTGCACGTCGGCAGCGTCGCCCTGGCCCTCTCCTGGTCGAGGAAGTACCTCGAAGAGGCCTACGCCGAGCTGGGCGCGGTACCTACTCGGAGCGAGTGATCGCGCGAACGGCCGCCGCCCAGTTCTCCACCTGCGCCTCTGCGGAGAGCGCCTCCGCATGCGTCTGCGCGGCGGCCTTGAAACCGTCCACGGTGCCGGGGGTGAGCCCGTTCAGCGCGGCGAGGATGCTCGCCTCGTCGAAGTCCGTCGTCACGATGCCGAGACCGCGCTCCGTCACGATGCCCGCCATCTCGATCGAGGGCCCGACGATGATGCCGAGCCTCGCCTGCACGAAGTCGAAGAACTTGTTCGGAAGTGCGAGCGCATTGTTCTCGCTGGTCGGCGGCAGCACGTGGATGCCAACGTCGTAGCCGTGCAGCGCGTCGATCAGCTCGGCCTGCGACACCGGCTCGTGCACGGTGATCCGCGGACCGAGCTGCTCGGCGAGAGCGACAAGGTGCTGCCGATCGGTGGGCGGGTTGTACGTCAGGTACAGGTCGAGGCTGACATCGGCCGATGACGCGGCGACCGCCCGCATGATCTCGGCGAGGCCGCGCTCCCGGAAGGGATTGCCGCTGTGCACCAGCCGTATGGTGCTTCCCGTCGGCGTCGGCGTGGAGTCCCGGAACGGGCTAGCGTTCGTCACCACCCCGGCGTCGAGGCCGTACTCGCCGTAGCGCTTCGCGATCTCGCGGCCGACCGTCGTGGACGACCGGACGCGGGAGGCGAACCGCGTGATGAGCCAGGTCCAGTACCGGCGCTGTCGCTGACCCAGCTTCGTGTCGTCGACGGGGAGCCCCGGGAAGAACTCATGGAGGTCGGCGTGGACGCGTTCCGCACCCGCGACCGAGATCGCCGCGCCGAGAGTCTCCGCGTCGTTCGCGATGACGGCATCGAACCGGCGCCCGCGCAGGAGCCGCCTCGTCTGCTGCACGAGCGGCACGTGATCGTACGTCCAGCCGAACCATTCCCGCTCGCGGGCGATGTCGTCGATGAGGTTGCCCCAGCGTCCTCTCGGGCGGACGTCTTCGGGATCGAGGGCGATGTGCTCGACGCGCGGATCCGGGGAGGAACCGGGCGAACACGTCGTGACGTCGTACTCGTCGGCGAGCCGGCGCACCTGCTTGATGACCCGCGGATCGATGTCGATCGCGTCGTACGAGAGGATGAGGACGGTCGGCCGCGCCGACGACCTCACCACGCGGCCACGATCCGGAAGGTTGCGGGGCGGTCATCCATGGTTGAGATCCGGACACTCATGCGCCTCAGTCTAGGATGCCTCGGCGGAGGCTCCCGGAAGGACACATGTGCGTCTCGGTAGACTGAGGGGATGACCTCTGCCCGTTCCACGATCGCTCCGCGCTCGTGAACCGCAATCGTCTGCCTCGCTGGATCAACTCCGTCGTCGACCGGATCGCGGACGCGCCGATGAGCCCGATCGGCCGGATCGCCGCCCGCCGGCTGGGTGCCGCGGCACCTGCCGGCTCCGTTCCCGCGACGGCATTCGAGGACAGACCGATCCGGGTGCTCATCGCCCCGGTGAACTACTCGGGTCAGGGCCGCGCGTGGGCTCGGGCGCTGGAAGCCGCCGACGCCTCGATCTCGGCGCGCAACATGGCCGTCGACGTGCCCGGCGGGTTCTCCTTCGATGCCGACCTGATCGTTCCGGTGGGCACCTATCACAACGGAACGGAATGGCAGGATCGCCAGTTCGCCGCTGCGAGTCGCGCCACGCATGTGCTGATCGAGGCGGAGGAGCCGCCGTTCGGCCGGATGCTCTCGCGCTCCGTCGTGGCCCAGGCTGCGGCGCTGGTGGAGCGCGGCGTCGATGTCGCCTACCTCGCGCATGGGACGGATGTCCGACTCCCCTCGCGACACATGTCCGACAACCCGTGGTCGCACTACGGCGACCCCGAGCTGTACGCACCGAGGGCGGAGGTCCTCGCAGCACGCAACATCCGCCTGCTCGAGGAGAGCGGTCGACCCCTCTTCGTCTCCACTCCCGACCTGCTGGACTACCTGCCGTCCGCGAGTTGGTGTCCGGTCGTCGTCGATCCGACCCGTTGGGCGACCGAACGCCGCCGCCGCTCCGCCGGTCCGCTGCAGGTCGCTCACGTGCCCTCTGTCTCGACGGTGAAGGGCACGCAGCTCATCCTTCCTGCGCTGGAGAAGCTGGAGCGGGAGGGGATCATCGACCTCCGGCTCGTCCAGGGCGTTCCCAGCGCGGAGATGCCGGCGGTGTTCGCCGCGGCGGACGTGGTGGTGGATCAGGTGCGGATCGGCTCGTACGGCGTCGCGGCCTGCGAAGCCCTGGCGGCAGGGTGCATCGTGGTCGGCCACGTCGCCGAGCGCGTGCGCGCCGAGGTCGAGCGCCGCACGGGCCGGGCGCTTCCCGTGGTCGAGAGCGACCCGACCGGCATCGAGGCGGCTCTCCGTGCCCTCGCCGCTCTGCCGGACCGATCCGAGCTCATCGACGCCGGCGTCGACTTCGTGCGGCATGTCCACGACGGACGCCTGTCCGCCGAGGTGCTGCGGGACGACTGGATCACGCCTCGGGAGAGAACCGACAAGGAAGGCGGCGCACATGCACCCCGCGATTGAACGGCTCTGGAAACTGATCCCGAAGCCCCTGCAGGACTTCATCGCCGCCGGTGTCGACCGGGCGAAGGGCGTCGTCCCTCCCCCGCCTCCTCACCCCGACATGACGCGGCGCCATCGCGTGCTCATCGGCCCGGTCAACTACGCCGGCCAGGGCTACCGGTGGTCTCGGGCGATGGAGGAGGGCGGAGACGTCTCTGCCCGGAACTTCGTCCACGCCGAGAACAACGTGCTGCAGTACCGCGCCGACTACGTCGTGCCGTGGCGGACGTCGGAACACTCGCGCGCTTGGCAGCGCGCCATGGCCGACACGATCGCCGCGGAGTACACCCATGTGCTCGTCGAGGCCTGCGTGCCGGTGCTGGGGGGTATGTTCTCCGGCGATCTGCGGCGTCAGGTGGCCCTGATGCAGTCCGGCGGCGCGCGGATCGGGATCATCGGCCACGGCACGGATGTACGCCTGCCGTCGACGCATCTGCAGTCGACGCCGTGGTCCCACTTCGTCGACAGCGACGAGTGGGTGGCCGCGGAGCGGGTCGAGGCCGTCGTCGCGGAGAACCTGCGCGTGATCGCCGACCTCGGACTGCCGACGTTCGTCTCCACGGCCGGACTCCTCATCGATCTCCCCGACGCCCATTTCCTCGGCGTCGTCATCGAGCCGGACAAGTGGACCAACGACGCGCCCGTGCTGGAGCGCGACCGGCTCAAGGTCATCCACGCGCCGACGAATCCGCATGTCAAGGGCACTCCCCTCATCGTGCCGGCGGCGCAGCGGCTCCATGACGAGGGCCTCATCGAGTTCGTCCAGCTCGATCGCACCCCGAACGAGGAGATGCCGGCCGTGCTCGCATCCGCCGACATCGTCCTGGATCAGTTCCGCGTCGGCGACTACGGCGTGGCGGCGTGCGAGACGATGGCCGCCGGTCGCCTGGTGCTGGCTCACGTGACGGATCAGGTGCGCACGGAGGTGGAGAGCCACGCCTCGATGCCGCTCCCCGTCGTGGAGGCGACCCCCGACGACATCGAGGCGGTGCTCCGTGACATCGTCGCGCGTCGCGACCACTACCGTGCGATCGCCGCATCCGGCCCCGCCTTCGTCCGCCGGCTCCACGACGGCGCCTTCTCGCGCGACGTGCTCGCGAAGCACTTCCTGAACGTCTGATCTCCATGCTCGTCACCATCGTCTCGCGCATCTACCGACCGGAGCCCTCCGCCGCGTCGCTGTTCCTCGGCGCCGTCGCGGACGAGCTGACGAGCCGCGGCAACGAGGTCGTGGTCCTGACGGCCCGCCTGCCGAAGCGGATGAAGGCTCCGCGCTACGCGGAGACCGTCCGCACGTTCCCCGTCGTCCGGGATCGTCAGGGCTACGTGCGGGGGTACATCCCCTACCTGAGCTTCGACATCCCGCTGGCGTTCCGGATGCTCTTCATGCGTCGCCCGGATGTCGTGTTCATGGAGCCGCCGCCCACCACGGGCGTCGTCGTGCGCGTCGTGTGCGCGCTGCGTCGGATACCGTACGTCTACGACGCCGCGGATGTCTGGTCGGATGCCGCCGATCAGGCGACGAACTCGGCCCTCATCATCCGCGTGCTCCGCGCCATGGAAGGCTTCGGCATGCGCGGCGCCGAGCGCCTCGTCACCATCTCGCAGGGGGTCGTGACGCGCGCACGTGCACTCGGCGTCCGCCGGAAGATCGCGGTGACGGGGTTCGGCGCCGACACGGGCGCATTCGCCCCCGATCCGGCCGTGCCGGTGCGGCCGCTCTTCGTCTACGCCGGCAGCTACTCGCCCTGGCACGGAGCCGAGGCACTGGTCGACGCATTCGGGATCTTCTCGCAGACCCGCCCGGGCTACACCCTGCGTTTCATCGGCAACGGCAGCGAACGCGAGGTCATCGAGGAGCGGGCGCGCGCAGCCGGAGTCGCCGACGCCATCGAATTCGTCCCGGCGATGCCCGCCGAAGAGCTTCTCCCTCACCTCAACGAAGCCGTCGCGAGCCTGGCGACGCTGCGGCCGAACACCGGTTACGACTATGCCTTCACGACCAAGGCATACTCCTCCCTCGCTGCGGGATGCCCGGTGCTCTTCGCCGGTCCCGGACCGACGGCGCCGTTCCTCCGCGAGGCGAATCGTCACGTGCGCGCCGGGATCGCCTGCGAGTACGACGTGACGCAGATCGCGATCGCGATGGAGCAGCTCGCCTCCGATCCGCCGAGCGCCGAGGAGAGGGTGGCGCTCGGACGATGGACGGCCGAGCAGCACTCGCTCACGGCGGTCGCACGTCGTGTGGTCGACAACATCGAGTCCGCCGCGGGGCGCTCGGAGGAGGGCTGACATGGCCGGACTGCATGACCTCGCCGGATGGCTCGTCCGCCGTCGGTCGTCGCTGCCGGCCTGGATGACCCGCATCATCGATGCCCCGGCACGCAATCCCGACGGCCTGATCGGCCGCCTCGCCTACCGGGTGCTCGGAGGGGGCGGTGCTCCGAACACGACGGTGCCCGATGCGGCCACCCGGGTCTACATCGCCCCGACCAACTACTCCGGCCAGGGATTCCTCTGGGCTCGGGCTCTCGAACGCGCCCAGAGCGACGTCGGCGCCCGCAACATGGCCGTCGACATTCCCGGCGGATTCGCGTTCCGCGCGGACACGACGGTGCCGATCGCCGTCAACAGCGCCTCCGCCGAGTGGCAGCGCGCCGAGTGGGAAGCGGTGCAGCGCTTCACCCACGTCCTCATCGAAGCCGAGCGCCCGATCTTCGGCGGACTGTTCGGGCGCAGCGTGCTCTCCGAAGTCGAAGCACTCGAGGCTGCCGGACTGTCGGTCGCCTTCCTCAGCCACGGCACCGACATCCGCAGCCCTCGAGCGCACGCCGCTCTGACGCCCTGGTCGCCGTATCCCGAGGATCCGCGCACGGACACGCTCCAGGCCGATGCCGACGCGAACGCCGTGCTGCTGGAGACACTCCGGCGACCGACGTTCGTGTCGACGCCCGACCTGCTCCTCGACGTCCCGTGGGCACGGTGGTGCCCCGTCGTGGTGGACGGCGCGCGGTTCGCCGCCGACCGCCCGGTGCTCGCCGAGCAGACCGCCCGTGTCATCCACGTCTCCAGCTCACCCGTCCAGAAGGGCAGTCATCACATCGAGCCCGCACTGCGCCCGCTGATCGATGCGCAGACCATCGGATACGAGCTCGTGTCGGGTGTGAGCTCCGACAGCATGCCCGGTGTCATCGGCAGTGCCGACATCGTGCTGGATCAGTTCCGGATCGGCTCCTACGGCGTCGCGGCGTGCGAGGCCATGGCGGCCGGCCGGATCGTCGTAGGCCATGTCCTCCCGCAGGTGCGGGAACACATCCTCGCAGAGACCGGACTCGCCCTGCCGATCGTCGAAGCGACGCCCGACACTCTGCACGCCGTGGTCAGCGGACTGCTCACCGACCGTGACCGCGCGCGAGAGATCGCCGCGCTCGGCCCCGCCTACGTCGAGGCGGTGCATTCCGGCGCGCACAGCGCCGCGGTGCTCCTCGACGGCTGGATCGACCGCTCAGGCGACGCCGACGGCAACTGACTTCTTCGCATCCCGCGTGTCCTTCCAACGACGCATGCGCCGTTCGAGCGGGCGCTCGACGAAGGAGTGCAGAGCCCAGGCAGCCACGATGCAGACGGCCAGCAGGACGACGTACCAGATGAGGTTCGTCCACGAGGGCTGCTGCAGGCCGAATAACCGCAGAGCCGTGTAGATGACGGTCGCGTGGATGAGGTAGAACGCGAACGACCATTCGCCCAGCTTCACCTGGATGCGAGTGTCGAAGAAGACGCGGCGTCCGCGCAGCGAGGCGGAGGCCAGCGCCACGATGGCGATCGCGCATCCCACCGTGAACAGCTCGTTGGCGAAGGTCCCCACGTACCCGATCAGCGGTACGACACCGTTCAGACGGCTGCTGAGGAGGATGGCCAGGATGACCGCGGCCATCGCTCCGACGCCGACGAACGGGTGGATGCGCGGACGCCATCCGTTGCGCATCGCCCAGGCCAGCGCCATGCCCAGTACGAACTCGGGGAGGCGCTGCACCGGCAGCGGAACGAGCGGCAGCCAGGACTCCGGCGCCAGCGCGACGCCCAAGCGGTACACGAAGGCGTAGACCACGACACCTGCCGCAAGGAGGAGCGCTCCGCGCTTCGCCATGGGCACGAGCACGCGCGAGATCCACGGGTGCAGGGCGTAGAAGAACGCCTCGCACGTCAGCGTCCACGCGGCCGGATTGCCCGAGAAGAGGATCAGCGGATTCGACCACCAGGCCTGGAGCAGCACGACCGACAGAGCCAGGATGGCCAGGTCGAACGGTTTGAGGAAGCTGCCCTCGGGAATCGCCGCGAACGTGTAGAAGACCGGGATAGCGAGGATGAGCGCCACCATGTGCGATGGCCAGATCCGCGCGAACCGCCGCCAGTAGAACGTCGAGGTCGACACGGCGGGCCGCGCCGACCACGTGAGGACGAAGCCGGAGAGCACGAAGAAGAACGTCACACCGAAGTACCCGTATGAGAACACCTGAGCCAGCACTCCCGGCACCGGGGCGAACACGAGCATGTGATAGAAGAAGACGAGGAACGCCGCCCACCACCGGAGTCCGGTCAGTGCGTCGAGTCGCTGAGTCGGCTCGGCGAGGACGTTTCGTGAGGGCAGCGACATCTGTCTCGGTTCTGGTGTCGGGGGTGGTCGATAACCCAGGATACCCGCCGGCTCGGCGGCCCCCGGTCGCGCCGTAGAATTCCAGTGATGAGCACCCCGCAGATCGACGTCGTGATCCCTGTCCACTCCGCCACGCGTCCCGTGGATCGCGCGGTGAAGTCCGTCCTCGACGGCACCACGACGGCAGTGCGGGTGAGCGTCGTCGCGCACAACATCGATCCGTCGGTGATCGAGGCGAACCTCGGCTCGCTGCTGGCCGATGACCGCGTGCGGTTGCTCCCCTTCGAGGACGGCATCCGCTCCCCCGCCGGCCCGATGAACCACGGCCTCGACCAGGCGACCGCACCGCTCGTGGCCGTCATGGGATCGGACGACGAACTCGCTCCCGGCGCGATCGACTCCTGGGTGCGCCTCCAGTCCGAGACGGGTGCATCGACCGTGCTCGCCCGCATCCGGATCGTCGGACGCGGCAGCGATCCGTATCCTCCCGTGCGCAACGGGAGACGGCAACGGTCGCTCGACGCGCGGAAGGATCGCCTGGCCTACCGGTCCGCGCCGCTCGGCGTGGTCGATCGGGAGCGGTTCGCCGAGCTTCGCTTCACCGAGGGCCTGCCGTCCGGGGAGGATCTCGCCTACACCGCGACCCTGTGGTTCACCGGCGCGCACATCGCCTACGACATGGGCGGACCCGCCTACCTCGTGCACGACGACGCCGATGACCGCGTCACGTTCTCGAGCAGGGCGGTGGCCGATGACTTCGCATTCCTCGATGCCATCGAGGAGACGCCCTGGTACCCGACCCTGGGTCGGGCCGACCGTCAGGCGCTGGCGATCAAGGTCCTCCGCGTGCACGTGTTCGACGCCGTGCTCGCCCGCGTGAACGCTCCGGAGGGCCTGGAACCGCACCGGCGCGACCTCATCGCCGTGGTCGACCGCCTCGAGCGGATGGCGCCGGGCGTGCTGCGACTGCTCGCGCGGGTCGATCGTCAGGTGCTCGACGAGCTCCAGCACGCCGCGCCGGACCCCGCACGCATCCTCCATCTGCTCGATGCACGGTGGAACTACCGGACGGTCGGCGCGCTCACGCCGAGGAATCCGTTCTTCGCCCTGCACCGGCAGGCGCCGTTCCGCACGCTGTTCGCGGGACTGCGTTCGATGAACGCCGGCTGAGACCCGGGGTCCCCCGCCGACCTCGCCCTCAGTCGAGGTCGCGGGCGAGTCCGGCCAGAACGACCTGCTCGGCGAAGTCCGGAAGCATCGACGCGACCTCGAGGAAGGTACCGGATGCCGCGATGACACCCTCATCGACGTAGCAGATCCGGTCGTAGTCCTTGATCGTCGACAGACGGTGAGCCACGGAGATCAGCGTCACCTCGCCCTGCAGGGCGCGGATCGACTTCGTCACCTCGTCCTCGGTCTTGGTGTCGAGCGAACTCGTCGCCTCGTCGAGCACGAGCACGAGCGGATCCGTGTACAACGCGCGCGCGATGCCGAGACGCTGCTGCTGCCCGCCGGACAGCGAGACGCCGCGCTCACCGATGCGCTCGTGGATGCCGCCGGCACGAGATCGGATGAGCGGACCGAGCTGCGCGCGCTCGAGCGCGTTCAGAACACGCTCCTCGTCGACCTCCTCGGTCCAGGTCAGGGCCACGTTCTGCGCGATGCTGCCGTCGAAGAGCGCGACACGCTGCGGCACATAGCCGACGCGTCCTCGCCACTGCTTGAGGACCGAGTTGAGCGGCGCGCCGTCGATCGAGATCTGACCCTGCGACGCCTGGCTCAGGCCGAGGAGCAGGTCGATGAGCGTCGACTTGCCGGCTCCGGACGGTCCGACGATGCCGAGCGAGCTTCCGAGCGGGATGTCCAGCGACATGCCGCGGATGACGTCCTCGTTCGCGCTCGGGTAGCGGAAGCGCACATCGTCGAGGCGCAGCTCGCGCGGACTCTCCGCGAGCACAGCCGTGTCCTCGGGCGTCGAGGACGACTCCATGTCCTTCTCGGCCGACATGAGGTCGCCGATCACGTCGAGCGCCGCCGGGGTGCTCGCCACGGCCTGCACGATACCGCCCTGGATACCGGTGATCGCGGGGATGAGGCGGAAGCCGGTCGCGGCGAAGAGTGCGACCGATGACAGAGCTGCGGTGATACCGCCCTGCCAGAAGGCGAATCCGCCGATCAGGATGACACCGCCGATCAGAGCCGCCTCGAAAGCGAAGCCCGGGATGATGCCGAGGAACCCGCCGTTGGCACGTGCACGCACCGAACGACTGCGGTTCGTCGCGACCAGGTCGGAGACCTCGGACAGACGGTTGCGCAGACTCAGCTCCTTCAGAGCCTCCATCATCTCCGTCATCAGGATGGCGACGCGGTAGCTGTAGGTGAGATTGACCTGCGCTGCCTCGAGCGACCGCTTGGTGACGACCTGATGCACGATGAGGGCGACGAGGCCCAGGTACCCGAACGCGATGATCGCGGTCAGCGGGTCGGCCACGAGGAGCACCGCGATGATCAGCACGAACGTGAAGATCATGCTCGGAACGCGCATCAGGGGCAGCAGGAACCCGGCCATGGTGTTCGCGATACCGGCATCGGCGATACGGGTGATCTCGGCCACGGAGCGCTTCGAGCGCTCCTCCCAGCTCGAGTTGATGTACGCCTTGAACATCCGATCGCCGATCTCGAGCTCGTACCTGGCGAAGCGACGGGTGGCGAACCAGTGCAGCGTGACGGAGAGCACCGACTTGATGATGATGAGCACGCAGGCGCCGAGCGCGAGCAGCGGGAGCGTCTCGGTCGGCACATCGCCGATGATCGGCAGCGACAGGGTGCCACCCGACAACGCGGGCCCGATGATGAGTGCCAGCAGCGACATGGCGATGACGTCGAGCCCGGTGATCGCGGTGGTCGCGACCATGTACCCGGCGAAGTATCGACGCGCACCCTCGGGCAGCAACGGCAGGAGGTCCCTCAGGACCGGCCAGATTCTCTTCATACGCTCCGCTGCTCAGAAAGTGGTCGACACGCCGGTGGTGGCCGAGGTGACCGCGCCCTCGACGACGGCGAGGGTGTGGAGACCCTGCTCCATCGTCACGAGATCGCTCGGCTTGCCCAGCACCGCGTCCCGGAACGCCTCGTGCTCGACCTTGAGCGGCTCGCGTTTGGCGTACGAATACCGGGTGATGTCCCCTTCCGACACACCGCGGAACGAGGAGATCGTGTCCCATTCGAGAGGGATGGTGCCGTTCGCGTAGAACGTCAGGTCGCCCGTGGAGGTGTCGGCGATGAATGTACCGCGTTCTCCGGTGACGACCGTGACGCGCTCCTTCATCGGCGAGAGCCAGTTGACGAGGTGGTTGACGATCACACCGTTCGCCAGGCGACCGGTCACGGTGATCATGTCTTCGAACTCGCGGCCGCTGCGGTGGGCGGTCTGCGCGAACACGGTCTTGTACTCGCTCTGCGCGACCCAGCTCGTCAGGTCGATGTCGTGGGACGCGAGGTCCTTGGCGACACCCACGTCGGCGATGCGGGCGGGGAAGGTGCTCTGACGACGCGTGGCGATCTGGAACACATCGCCGAGCTCGCCCGCCTCGAGGCGGCGGCGCATCTCCTGCAGAGCAGGGTTGAAGCGCTCGACGTGGCCCACTGCCCCGACGAGTCCGCGGGAGGCGAAGGCGTCGGTCATCCGGCGACCGGCCTCGACGTTGTGCGCGATCGGCTTCTCGACCAGCGTGTGCACTCCGGCGTCGGCGAGCTTGAGCGCCGCGTCCTCGTGGAAACGCGTCGGCACCGCGACGACGGCGATGTCGATGCCGGCGGCGATGAGCGCGTCGATGTCGGGGAGTACCTCGAGGCCGCCCGCGACGCCGTGGGGGTCTCCCCCGGGGTCGGCGATCGCGACGAGGTCGACGCCGTCGACGTCGCGCAGCACGCGGGCGTGGTGACGTCCCATCATCCCGACGCCGAGCAGGCCGGCCCGCAGGTTGCCCATCAGGCGCCTGCTCCGGCGACGGCGTTGACGGCCGCGACGATGCGCTCGAGGTCGTCCTGGCTGAGCGACGGGTGCACGGGCAGCGAGGCGACCTCGCGCGCGGCGCGTTCGGTCTCGGGCAGGTCGAGCCCCGGAGCGAAGCGCGTCAGCGAGGGCAGGCGGTGGTTCGGGATCGGGTAGTAGACGCCGGCCCCGACGTTGTGCTCGCTCTTCAGCGCCGCGACGAAGCCGTCGCGGTCCTCGGGCACGCGGATCGTGTACTGGTGGTACACGTGCACGGCGCCGTCGGCGACGGGCGGCACGACGACGCCCTGGAGGTTCGCATCGAGGAACGCCGCGTTCGCCTGCCGGGTCTTGGTCCAGGCGTCGACCTTGGTGAGCTGCACGCGCCCGATGGCCGCGTGGATGTCGGTCATGCGGGCGTTGAACCCGATGACCTCGTTCTCGTACTGGCGCTCCATGCCCTGGTTGCGCAGCAGCTTGACCTGGCGGGCGATCTCGTCAGTCGCCGTCGTGACCATGCCGCCCTCGCCGCTGGTCATGTTCTTCGTCGGGTACAGGCTGAACATCGCGAACTCGCCGAACGAGCCGACGGGACGGCCGTCGAGCGACGCGCCGTGCGCCTGAGCCGCGTCTTCATAGAGGGCGACGCCGCGCTCGGCGGCGAGCTTCTCGAGCTCGCGCATCCGTGCAGGGTGGCCGTAGAGGTGCACGGGCAGGATGCCCTTGGTCCGGGGGGTGATCGCCGCGGCGACCGCCTCGGGGTCGAGAGTGAACGTGTCGGGCTCGATGTCGACGAACACGGGGGTGCCGCCGGTGAGCGCGACCGAGTTGCCGGTCGCCGCGAAGGTGAAGGAGGGCACGATGACCTCGTCGCCCGCGCCGACGCCGGCCGCGAGCAGACCGAGGTGGAGTCCCGCCGTGCCGGAGTTCACGGCGACGGAGGGGCGACCGGGCACGAAGTGGGCGGAGAACTCGCTCTCGAATGCCGCGACCTCCGGGCCCTGGGCGATCATGCCGCTGCGCATCACGCGGTCGACGGCCGCGCGCTCTTCGTCTCCGATGATCGGCTTTGCGGGGGGGATGAAGTCGCTCACACGGTCTCCTTGATCAGTGTTCCGTCAGTCTCGATGTAACGCGCCCCCGTGGAGGGGCACACCCAGGTCTTCTCGTCTTCGCCCGCGACGAGGGGCACGCCCGACTCGCCGACCCAGCCGATGCGGCGGGCGGGAACGCCGGCGACAAGCGCATATGCCGGCACGTCCTTGACGACCACGGCGCCCGCGGCGACCGTGGCCCAGGCGCCGATCGTGACGGGAGCGACACAGGTCGCCCGCGCACCGATGGCGGCACCGCGCTCGATCGTCACGCCGACGGGTTCCCAGTCGTGCGCGCTCTTGATCGTGCCGTCCGCATTGATCGCGCGGGGGTAGGTGTCGTTGGTCAGCACGACCGCCGGGCCGATGAACACGCCGTCGCCGAGCTTCGCGGGCTCGTACACGAGGGCGTAGTTCTGGACCTTGCAGTTGTCGCCCATGACGACACCGGTGCCGATGTACGCGCCGCGGCCCACGATGCAGTTCTCACCGAGCTGCGCGTCTTCGCGCACCTGCGCCAGATGCCAGATGGAGCTGCCTGCTCCGATCTTCGCCTCAGGGGACACATCGGCCGAATCGACGATCCGGACATCGGTCGGTGAGGGCATACGGGTTCTCCTCGTGGGTGAAGAAGGGGACTCGGTCATCCTATCTGTTCGCCCCGTCGTTTCCTGAGAGGATAGGAGGGTGATCAACCCAGCCAGCCCCGATCCGCACACCTGGGTCGTCGTCCCGCTGTTCAACGAGGCGACCGTGATCTCGGGGGTGATCGCGACCCTGCTCCCCCATTTCCCGAACGTCGTCTGCATCGACGACGGCTCCACCGACGGCTCGCTGGAAGAGGCCAGGGCGGCCGGTGCGCACGTCGTCGAGCATCCGATCAATCTCGGTCAGGGCGCCGCCCTGCAGACCGGCATCGACTACGCGCTCGCCCAGCCGGGCTGCGAGTACATCGTGACCTTCGACGCCGACGGCCAGCACCGCGTCGACGACGCGATCGCCATGGTCGCCGCGGCACGGGAGTCGGGCGCGGCGATCGTCTTCGGGTCGCGCTTCCTCGACGACCGCACCAATCCCGGGTGGATGAAGCGCGTCATCCTGAAGACCGCGGTCTGGGTGACGAACCTCACCACGAGCGTCAAGCTCACCGACGCGCACAACGGCCTGCGCGTCATCCGCGCCGATGCCGCCCGGCAGATCCAGTTGAAGCAGGATCGGATGGCGCACGCCACCGAGATCGTGCTGCAGCTGGGCCACACCGGACTCCCCTGGATCGAGCATCCGGTCGAGCTCCTGTACACCGACTACTCGAAGTCGAAGGGTCAGTCGGTGCTCAACTCCGTCAACATCCTCGTCGACCTGATCGTGAGGTAACGCCATGTGGATCCAGATCGTCCTCATCGTCGCCGTCGTCGCCATCGGCGCCGTCTTCATGCGACGCACCGGCGCCGACAGCCATCTCGCCATCCGCCGTCTGCTCTTCGGCGCGTTCGTCCTCGTCGCGATCGTGTCGATCCTGTTCCCGCAGTGGCTCACGTGGGTGGCCAACCTCGTGGGCGTCGGCAGAGGTACCGACCTGTTGCTCTACGCGCTCGTGCTGATGTTCCTCGTGTTCGTGTACACGCAGTCGCGCCGCAACGCCGCGCAGCAGCGACGGCTCACCCTGCTCGCCCGCAAGCTCGCGCTGCTGCAGGCGTCCAGGCCCTCAGAACAGCCCGATGAGTCGGATGCCGGACGCCCGGAGGCCCGCTAGTCGCAGGCGGTGATCCGCCAGAGGCTGGCGTCGCCCTCGCGCGCCACCTCGCTGAATCCGGGCTGACCCTCGAAGCCCGTCATCCCGGGCATCAGGTACTCGCCGGGGCCCGTGCCGCCGATGCCGAAGTCGAGCACGTACTCGGGCGCACCGTAGGCCGCGAGGGCCTCGCAGACCGCGGGGTCGTCGTCGGCGTCCCGCATCGCGGAGGCGAGCGTGTCCCATGCCTGCGACTGCGGCGGGGACCAGGTGCGCGGGATGATGTCGCGGTTCCCCAGCACGTAGGCGAATGCGGCGCCGGTCGACGGGTTCGCGATGATCACCGCGTCCTCGGGGATGAGCTCCGGGAGCTCCCGGAGGAGCGCGTACTCGTCGGAGGAGAGGTAGCTGTCCTGGTCCATGGCGTAGCGGGACTGCTCATCCGTGTCGGCGGCCACACGCAGCAGGATCACGGGGGCCACGACGACGCCGATGATGCCCACCGCGGCCGTGACGAGCATCGCCAGCGCGGCGAGCGGCATTCGGCCCAGGGCGCGAACCGTGGACCATCGGCGAGCGATCGCGCGGATGAGCGCAGCGAGTCCGATCGCCGCGAGGGGCACCACGAGCACGGGCACGATCGAGGCGAGGCGGAAGGAGTCGCCGTACCAGGGACCCGTGAGCACGCGCTTGATCACGGGCAGATCGGTCGCCACGCTGACGACGTAGAGCAGCGAGATCCCGGCCCAGGCGACGACCAGCCACCGCAGGCGGGGCTCGCGGACCGCGACCACGATGCCCACGATCAGCAGCGCGCTCATCCCCCACGCCGCCGGGAGCAGGGAATGGCTGTTGAGGACCACGTCGACCAGCGCACCCGGCACCCCGCGGTACGACCGCCAGAGCACGCTTCCGGCGAGATAGGCCAGTGCGAGCCAGACGATGACGACCGCAGCCCACCCCGCGACGAGGACCACCAGCGCGCGCCGGCGGAAGAGACGGTCGCCGGTGCGATAGCGATGCAGCACGACCGCGGTGAGCCACAGCATCACCAGAACGCCCCAGACGAGGACCGACGACGGCTGTGCGAGCGTCGTGCCGGCGACCGCGAGCACCGCGGCGACACCGACGCCGATCGCCCGGCGGAGCTTCTCTCCGGGAGCCGCGCCCATCCAGGTCCGGAGGACGTTGATCGTGAGCGCTGCTGCCGCAGGCACGACCGCCAGCGAGAGGGCGTACGGGTACAGGACGCCCCACTCGAACATGAGCTGCGGGAACGCGAGCAGGCCGGCCGACAGCGCGGCCGCCAACGCGGTGATCATGCGGTCTCCGCGGCTCGCCACGTGCGCGAACAGCGCGATCGCCAGCGGCCACATCACCGCGGCGATCACGAGCGACACCATGTTGGCGGCGACCGGGATCTGTGCGACATCGACCGCCACGAGCGACGCGACGGCATGCCACGCGGCGGGGTAGAACGACGTGCCGCCGATGAGGCCGGACACGTCGAGAGAGGAGGCGGTTCCGGTCTCCGCGATCCAGCGCAGCGCGTTCAGGTGGAAGACGGCATCGTTCGTCTGCGAGAGCGCGGTCGGCAGGCCCACGTACGTCATCAGGCGCGCCGCGTTCAGGCCTCCGCCGACGATCAGACCGGCGGCCAGCAGCAGGTTCGCTCGGCGGTCACGCCGGGCCGGCAGCGACACCCGGCGTCCGCGGCCGACGAGCAGTGAGAGCCCGTAGAGCAGCGCGCCGATGATCACGACGCCGACGGCCACGCTCAGATGACCCCAGCGGATGCCGAGCAGCGGGTACAGGATCGCCAGGAGCGACAGCAGACCCACCGAGATTCCCGGAGCAGCCGCCCACAGCACGAGACCGCGGAGGCGGAGGATCAGACCGATCAGCAGACCCGGGACGAACACCACGGCCAGGGTCAGGGCGAACAGCCCCGATTGCGCCAGCCAGTCGATGATCATTCGTCGACCAGCGCGATCGCGCCCTCGATCTCACCGTCGTAGACGACCTCGCCCTTGTTGATCACCACGCCTCTGGTGCAGAGCTCTCGGACCATCTCCATATCGTGGCTGACCACGACGAGAGTCTTCTTCTGCTCGATCAGCTCGGCGAACTTGAGGCGGCACTTCTCGCGGAACGGCGCATCGCCGACGGACAGGATCTCGTCGACGAGCAGAACGTCGAGCTCGACGTGGATCGCCACCGAGAAGGCCAGCCGCATGAACATGCCCGAGGAGTAGTGCTTGACCTCCTGATCGATGAACTGCTCGATCTCGCTGAAGGCGACGATCTCGTCGTAGCGCTCCTCGACCTCCTTGCGCTGCATCCCCAGGATGGCGGCGTTGAGGAACACGTTCTCGCGACCCGACAGCTCCGGGTGGAAGCCGGCTCCGACCTCGATGAGTCCGGCGACGCGACCTCGCGTGAGCACCTCGCCGGCGTCGGGCTCCATGACGCCCGAGATCAGCTTGAGGAGGGTGGACTTGCCCGAGCCGTTCAGGCCGAGGATGGCCACCGACTCGCCCTCGTTGATGACGAGGTCCAGGCCCTTCAGGGCCTCGAAGGTGCTGCTCGTCTTGCGACGGCGGATCCAGGCCACGACGGTGTCCTTGAACGAGAGCGCGTGGTTGAGGGTGAAGTTCTTGCGCACGCCGTCGACGACGATGCTGGGGCGAGAAGCGGTTGCGGTGCTCATAGGTCTTGTGCGAACTTTCCCTCGAGACGGCGGAAGACGAGCTGGCCGAGCAGCAGCGTGACCACGGCGATCAGGAACGTCCAGAGAGTGTTCCAGGCGAGGTCCGGCGGAAGCGCCAGCGTGGTGTCCGTGACCGGACGCCAGAACGCGTAGTGGAACAGCTCGACACCCTGGGTGATCGGGTTGAGGAGATACAGGTTGACGAGCCAATCCGGCCATCCGAGCTTGTCCACCGCTTCCCGCACCATCGTCCAGGCGTAGAGCACCGGCGACGCCCAGGTCGCGAGGAGCAGCAGCAGCTCGACGATGTTCTCGGCGTCGCGGAATCGCACGTTGAGCGCGCCGAAGAACAGTCCGATGCCGAGGGCGAAGAGCGACACGATGATCATCGCGGCCAGGGCGGCGAGCACACCGAGGATCGAGACGCTCGGTATCCAGCCCAGGAACAGGCAGACGATCAGCAGCAGCGCGAGCTGCGGGAGGAAGTGGATGAACGCCACGAGGACCGACGAGACGGCGAACAGCTGCCGCGGCAGGAACACCTTGCGCACGAGCGGCGCATTGTTCACGATCGAGGTCGTGGCGTTCTTGAAGGCCTCGGAGAAGAGGTTGATCACCACGATGCCGGAGAACAGGTACACCGGGTAGTTCGGGATGTCGCGGTTGAGGTTCAGGAAGAGCCCGAGAACGACCCAGAACACGAGGAACTGCGCGCCAGGGCGCACATACGACCACGTCCAGCCGAGCACCGAGTTGCGGTAGCGGGTCGTGACGCCCGTCCGCACCAGCAGGTACAGGAGATAACGCCAGCGCACGACATCGATGAGCCCTCGGCTGGTGCCAGGAGTATCGAACTCGGAACGCGGGACGACGGCGAAAAGATCTCGGGTATCTGTCACTGGCCCACTCATTCAGCTGCGGTGGCGGTCGCCACGACGCATCCCAGTATCCTATGGCACCCCTGGAAACGGGCCGAGGACACCCCGGAGGGTGCCCTCGTACCGTAGAGGAAGCCGCTCAGAAGAGCTGTTTCATGATCTGCCAGCCGGCGTTGATCCGGGGCTGGTCGCCGCGCCACGAACCCCGTCCGTCACCGCGGTAGAGGTACATGTCGCCGTTCGCGGCGATTCCGAGCACATCGACGCGGCGATCCCCGTCGATGTCTCCCGCGCTGAAGACGAAGGACATCCCGGCCCAGCCCTGTCCGATGGGCCGAGCGTTGCCCCAGTTGCCGTCGCCGGTCGTGGAGTAGAGCATCAGCACTCCTCCGGTCGTACGACCCATGAGGTCGGCCGCACCGTCGCCGTCGAAGTCGCCGACGCTGAAGAGATCGGTGAAACCGGCCCACCCGCCCTGGCCGATCATGAGACCGGAGCCGGTCGTCCAGCCGCCCTTGCCGTTGCCGCGGTACAGGAGGAGGTCGCCCTTGGAGTCGACGGCGAGCACATCGGGAAGACGGTTCCCGTCGAAGTCCAGGTTGCCGGCGACGCGCAGGAACCCGCCCCACCCGCTGCCGATGACGACGCGCGCCCCGAACCCGCCGCCGGCGATCCCGGGATGCAAGTAGAACACACCTGTCGCGTCGATCTGGCCGATGTCGTTGAATCCATCGCCGTTGAAGTCGCCCATCGGGATCACGCGGTCGGTCGCGGCCCACGTGCCGGGGACGCGGAGCACGCCGCCCCAGTTCCCGTCGCGCTTGAGGCCGTACACGCGCAGCTCGTTCGACGTCGTGAGGCCGACCAGGTCGCCGCCGGGCACGCCGTCGAGGTTTCCGGCACCCGCCGGAAGGGCTCGAGGCGCCGTGACAGCGGGGCCGGACGCGGACGCGTTGAAGCCCTGCCACCCCATCCCGATCGCGATCGCCGAGCTCATGGCCCCGCCACCCGCGCCCGGATACAGCCGAAGCGTTCCCGCGGTGTCCACCGCGAGGAGGTCGGGCCGGCCGTCGCCGTTGAAGTCTCCGGAGTTGAAGACGTCTGTGAAGCCCTGCCACCCGTTACCGATCTGCTTGGAGCCCTTCCACGAGCCGTTCCCGTCGCCGGAGTAGACGTACAGGCGTCCCGCACCGTCGCGGGCGACGAGGTCGGCGCGGCCGTCCCCGTCGAAGTCGCCGTTGCCGGTGATCAGGTTCATCGCGGACCAGCCGGTGCCGACGACGCGCGGGACGACGAAGCCCCCACGGTCGTTGCCGCTCCAGAGCATGAGTCGTCCTGCCGAGTCCGTCGTGAACAGATCGGGGATGCCGTCGCCGTCGAAGTCGCCGGCCGGCGTGGCGAGCACGACGCCCGACCAGTCGCCCGGCAGCGCCGTCTGCGCGCCGAGCGTCGTGGTGCCGTTGCTCCGGACGAGCTGCGCGGCACCGGACGTCTTGATGGCAACGAAGTCGCGGTGGCCGTCGCCGTCGAGGTCGCCGACGCCGAAGAACTTCTTGAGCCCGGTCAGGCCGGTGCCCACCTTGACGCGATCACCCCACGCGCCGTTGAGGAACGGGTATCCCCAGGCCTCCCCGGCCGAGTCGACGCCGAGCACGAACGAGCTCATGTCGATCGACGACAGCGTCGGCAGCATCGAGGTCGGGACCTGCGTGGATCCGAACCAGTCGGTGAAGTAGTTGTAGAAGTTCCGGTTGCCGTGAGAGGAGCATCTGTCGCCCTCACCATACCCGGCCGCCATCGCCGCCGCGTTCGGCTGATAGGGGGTGTAGTAGTAGAGGGCCGACGTCGCCTTGTTGGCGATGTAGACGGGGGAAGACCCGCACCCGCGTGCCGGCTCCGGGTGGTAGAGGATGTTCCAAGTCCTGCCCGGCGCGTACCACTGGAACCACTTGCCCTCCATGTAGATCTGCATCTGGCGTGCAGCGCCGTAGATCTGATGGAAGAAGCCGACGTACTGCGGGTCGCATGGCGCGGTGTCAGGGCATCCCTGCCCGAGCGCGATGTTGAACCGCCCGGGGTTCGGCGAGGTGCTGGTGACCAGGCTCTGCTCCTTCTGGAGCATCACGATGAGGACCTGCGGGTTGATGTTGCACGCCTGCGCCGCGCGGTAGATGATGCGCGCCGCCGATTCGTTCGCGGCCCCCGTGTATCCGGAGCAGTAGGCGTCAGCCGGGCGGGTCACCGTCGTGATCGTGAAGTCCTTGAGGCACACGATGGGGCGGCCCTGGGAATCCGTACCGCCGAGGCAGCGCGACACCTTGCTGTTGAAGAACGCCTGGATCTGCGCCTCGGACATCGAGTTCTTGTTGGTGAACACGGCATCGCTGATGATGTTGCCCGCATTGAAGCCGGCGAGCGTGGTCTTGGCGACGCCTGTCGCGGCGGGGCCGGACGCGCGGGCGACGCTCGCGCCGGCCGTGGAGACGGATGCTGTGGCGGCGGTCGCGGGGGCGACCGTACCGACGATCAGAGCGGAGGCAGCGAGGAAACAGGTGAGGAGTCGGGCGATCCTCAGGGTGTTTCGCGAGCGTGGGGCACGTCGAGACATGTGACCAGTGTGACGGAAGTTGCAGGATGATGCCACTGTTACTGAGAATTTGCTGTAGGGA
This sequence comes from Microbacterium sp. K24, assembly GCF_004794465.1. GTDB lineage: Bacteria > Actinomycetota > Actinomycetes > Actinomycetales > Microbacteriaceae > Microbacterium. Next base: position 93,339 of record NZ_SSDJ01000093.1, read on the forward strand.
GTGCGCGTGTCGTGCGGACGCTCAGAGGGTTTTCAGCCGTCACAGATCGGCGTGCAGCCCCCACACCCTCTCGGCGGAGCTCGCCCAGGAGAATGCCCGCGAGCGGTCGGCGGCGAGCACGCGCAGGCGCGCGCCGCCCGCTCGCGATGCGTCGGCGAGGGCATCGGGAAGCTCGGTCTCCGACACCAGCACTCCACCGTCCGCGATCACATCATTGTGCGAGCCGCTGTCGATCGCGACCACGGGGACTCCCACCGTCATCGCCTCCACCGCGCGCCACGGCCATCCCGCCACCGGACTCGTCGCGGCGAACGCGGCGGCGCCGGCCAGCACGGCCGCGCGGTCCTCCGGCACCAGCGCGCCGCGGACGTGAGCGCGCCGTTCCGGCAGTCCCGCGATGGACGCCAGTTCGGCAAGTCGCGGCTCCGACCCCTCCGGCGCATCCAGCACGACCGCGTCGAGACCGGCGGCGACCGCGCCGCGGAATCCTGCTTCGAGCGAGGCGGCGCTGCCCGTCAGCACGACATACTCCGCCGGGATCGACAGCGACGCGCGCCGCTCGTCGGCGTCGACGGGTGCGGCGAAGCCGCGGGGCGGCGCGCCGGCGATGACCCGCACCCGGTCGCCCACCCTGGCCAGCTCGGACAACCGCTCGGCGACGGCGTGCGACGGCACCACGACGGCGTCCGCGTGCTTCACCGCCCGCTTGAGCATGGCGCGCTGCCATCCCACCGCGCTCTTCGACAGCAGCTCCGGTGCATCCCACGCCTGCAGATCCCAGACCGTCACGGTCGTCTGATCGTTGTCGTGCACGCGATCGTGGCGAACGAGCGGTGCCATCAGGCTCGGCGCGTGGATCAGGCCTCCGCCGACTCCGGGGGCGATTCCCATCTGCCAGGCCGCAGCCAGTTCTCGTCGGCCGAGGTTGAGCGTGCGGACGTCGGAGACGCCGGTCACCGTGACCTCTGCGCCGGCGGGGACGATGGCATCGACGGTGCAGCCGGAGGGCGCCGTCGCGACGAGTCCGATCGTGAGATCGACGGCCGCCGAGGCGTGGTCGGCGTCGACGACATGCACGAGCTGATCCAGAACCACACGCAGCCGAGCACCCATGGGCTCAGGCTATCCTCGCGGCGCCCTTCTCCCGCGGAGCCTCGCCCCCGCGCCGCGCGAATATCAGGTTTCCCACAGCCTCCGATCTCCGACTCGGGCGCGGTTCATGCTTGAATGCTCACGTGAGCGACGGTCGACTTCCCCGGCGGCGCCGATGGGTCGGCTGGACCGTCGGCATCGTCCTGACGCTTCTCGTCGTGGCGATCGGCTGGGTCACAGTACGCGGGATCGGCGCGGTGAGCGACCTGCAACAGGTCGCCAAAGGCGCGTCGCAGCTGAAGGCCGCGATCGCCGAGGGCGACCTCGACGGCGCCGAGCCGATCGCGTCGAGCATCGCCGGGAACGCCCGCTCGGCGCGCGATCTCACGTCCGATCCGGTCTGGCAGGCGTTCGGCGTCATCCCCTGGCTCGGACCGAACTTCCGGGCGGTCAGCGATGTCGCTCAGATCGCCGACGACGTGTCCGCCGATGCACTCACTCCTCTTCTCGACGTCGCGGCCGACTTCGACCTGGCCGGCCTCGGCTTCACCGGCGGGGCCATCGACCTCGCTCCCTTCGCCGAGATCGAGAAACCCCTCGGCACGGCGAGCACCGCCCTCACCTCAGCCGAGCAGCGTGCCCAGCAGATCGACGCGGACGCGACGCTCCCGCCTCTCGCCGACGCGGTGCGGGAGCTGCGCTCCTCCGTCACCGAGGCGGCGACAGTGGTCGGATCCCTGCACGGTGCGTCGGTGCTGCTCCCGACCATGCTGGGCGGCGACGGCCCGCGCAACTACGTGCTGGCGATGCAGAACAACGCCGAGGTCCGCTCAGCGGGCGGGATCATCGGCTCCATCGCGCTGCTGCACGCCGAGGGGGGCCGGATCACACTGGGCTTGCAGGCGTCGACCACGGACTTCCCCGCACTCGACACCGCCCTTCCCCTCAGCGACTCCACGATCGCGCTGTTCGAGGACCGCCCGGGGCGATACCTGCAGAACATCACCAGCATCCCGGACTTCTCCGACGCGGGAGCGACAATCGCGGCGCGCTGGCAGGGCCGGTTCGGCGGCGAGGTCGATGGCGTGATCGCGGTCGACGCCGTGGTGGCGAAGCACCTGATGGCCGCCACGGGAGACCTGACGTTCGGGCCGTTCACCGCGACGCCCGACACCGTGATCAGCATCCTGCTCTCCGAGATCTACGCCGCCATCCCCGATCCGGCCGTGCAGGACGACGTCTTCGCCCAGGCGGCGAGCGGCCTCTTCTCGGCCGCACTCTCCGGCGGCGATCCCAAGGCGCTGATCGGCGCCCTCGCGGAATCGGCGGGCGAGGGCCGCATCCGCATCTGGAGCGCGCACGCGGACGAGGAGGCGGTGCTGGCCGGCTCCGTCCTCGGCGGCACCATTCCCGTGGACAGCGCGGATGCCACCTACGTCGGGGTGCTCATGAACGACGCCACCGGCGCGAAGATGGACTATTACACGCGCGCCTCCATCACCACGGCCGTAGGCACCTGCCGAGGAGAGGAGACGACGCAGGTGCGGGTGACCTGGACGAACACCGCGCCGGCGGATGCCGCGACCTCGCTGCCTGCGTACGTCACCGGCGACGGCGTCTACGGCGTTCCCCCGGGGTCCGTGGGCACCCTGATAGCCGTGTACGGCCCCGAGGGTTCCACGCCGTCGCATATCGACCGCGACGGCTCCGAGGACGGCGTCCAGACGACGACGCTCGGCGATCGCTCGGTCGTGCAGCACGATGTCGTCCTGGCCCCCGGCGAGTCGACGACGATCACCGTCGACTTCCAGGGCGAGGGCGCCGGCGAGAGGCTCACCGAGGCTCTCGTCACCCCCCTGATCGAGGCTCCGAAGATCTCCCGGGAAGAACTGCGCTGCGGTTCGTGACATTCGCCGCTGAATAGGCTACTGTCGACTCACTGGGGAATATCTGGGCTCTGTCTTCCTGCCGTGGGGGCAGGATGAGCTCACGCAGTCGAATGCAGGGGTGTGTTCGGGTGCGATTCCGCGTGAAATTCTGGGGAGAAATCATGCTGAAGAAACTGGCTGCCATCAGCCTTGCCGCTGGCGCGCTGGTATTCATCGCGCCGACCGTTGCGACCGCCGCGCCTGCCGTGCCGGAAGCAGCGTCCGACTCCTATCCGTCGCCTCCTGGCGTGAAGGTCGATGATCCGATCATCGACATCTGCGAGGTCTCGACCATCGTCTTCGGTTCCGGCTACTTTCTGCCGTCCGAGAACGTGAACGTGTCAGTGTCGGGTCTGAACGCCGGAAACTCGGCGATCTCGGGCAACACCGCTGCCGCCGACGGCAGCATGACGCTGACGTTCCGTCCGCCGTCCGACGGCGAGGGCTCGTACGCCATCGCCTTCGGTGGCTCGCGCTCGTACACGGCGACCATCACGGTCTCGCACGGACACGACGCCGCCGTGAGCTGCGACCACGATCCCGCGGTTGCGCCCGCCGGTTCCGAGCTGCCTCTGAGCGGCGACGGATTCGAGCTGGCACTCACCGGCGGAAGCGTCTCGCCGTGGATCCTCGGAGGCGGAGCAGTCGCTCTCGTCGCCGGTGGAGCTCTTGTCGCGACTGGTGCGGCCCGCCGCAAGCGCGCCTGAGTCTGGCTGCCGCCTCGTGCGGTGGTCGGCTGGACGACGGTGATCCCTCCCCCTCCGATCACCGTCGTCTGGCGAATCCGGTGGCCGCACCGGAAGCCCACGACCTCTTCTTCTCGAGGAAGACGGTCGTGGGCTGCGGCGTGCCCGGGGGTCGAACGCCGCTGAGCGCGCTCCGCTGAGAGCGCTCAGCCGAGGGATCTCCGATGTGGGAGCTTCTGATACGGGACCTCCGTAGAGGGAAGCCCGATCAGGGCTCGGGCGTCGGCGTCTCCGTCGGAGGATGCAGCGCCGTCTGGATCATCTGCTGGATGTAGACGTAGTCCGGCTGATGCTCATCGACTCCCGATTCCGGGGTGAGCTCGATCGACGTGACCGGCTGCTCCTTCGCCTTGAGCATGAGATCGAAGAACTCGGGCAGCTTGTCCTGCGGAAGGTCGGTGCTGATGAGCGCCGTCCCGGCCGCCGCCACCTCATTGAATCGCGTGAGCACTGTCTGCGGAGTGAACTGGGCGAGAATCGCCTCCTGCAGCTCGCGCTGCCGCTTCATCCGGTCCCAGTCGCTGGTCGTGTAGCGCGAGCGGGCGTACCACTGCGCGGTGTCGCCGTCCATGGTCTGCTGGCCGGGCTCGATCCAACCGATCGCCCATTCGTTCACGTCCGTGCCGTGCCAGTTCTCCGGCGGGCCACCCTTGGGAAGTCGCTCGGTGACGTTGATGTCGACGCCGCCCAGGGCATCCACGAGCTGGGCGAAGCCGTGCATGTCGACGAAGACGTAGTAGGGGATCTTGATCCCGAGCACGCCTTCCGCGGCATCCTTCGTGGCCTCGATGCCCGGGTCCGAGCCGTGTGCGACGGCATCGGGGTACAGCCCCGCACCCTGGTCCTCACGGCAGATCTCGGCGGCGTTGCGCACGTGGTTCATCCACCCGTTCCAGCCGCAGGTCGACGAGCCGTGCCCCTCGAAGCCGTTGGGGTACAGCGCCTGCATCGGGCTGCCCTCACTGAACGGAGCGTTCGGGAGCTCGCGCGGGATACCCGTGATCGTCACCGCGCCCGTGTCGGCGTTGACGGACACGACGGAGATGCTGTCGAACCGCATCGAGTCGCGTCCGTCGCCGCTGTCGGCGCCCAGGAGCAGGATGTTGTAGTACCCGTCATCCGGCGGAAGACTCGGACCGCTCTGGCCGAAGATCGAGGAGATGGTGCTGCGGGTCGATCCCACGACCGTCGCCGCGTATCCCGCGCCGCCACCCACGAGACCGAGCAGCAGCAGCGCCACCACCGGAATCGCGAAGCGCGAGGCACCGGGAACCTTCACCAGGCGCACGAGGCGCAGCGCGTCGAAGGTCAGCACGATCCAGAGCACGACGTAGCCCACCAGCAGCACCTGCACGATCGTGAGCACCGCCGCCGAGAAGAATCCGCCGCCGATCGTGAGCCACAACAGGACCGGCCTCGCGAACAGGGCCAGTCCTGCGGCGACGATCACGAGCAGCCAGGCGAGCAGGGTGGCCCCCAGACCGAAGCGCCCGAGGCGCCGGTTTCCCGCGAGGACCTGTGCCGAACCGGGCACGAACAGGTTCAGCGCGACCAGCCACCAGCCGCGCTTTGCCATCATCCCCTGATCGGAGGAGTCCGGATGCCGCAGCGGCCGGGTCTCGATCAGCGGGCGCCCGGTTGCGCGCGGGGGCGCAAGGGTCACAGCGAGTCCTTCAGCCGTTCGTTCTTCTCCTGGACCTGCGCCTCGAGGTCGCGCGCGAAACTCTCGACGCGATCGGCGAGGTCGGGATCGGCCGTGCCCAGGATCCGCGCGGCCAGCAGTCCGGCATTGCGCGCGCCGCCGATCGATACGGTGGCGACCGGGATGCCGGCCGGCATCTGCACGATCGAGAGCAGCGAGTCCATGCCGTCGAGATACGCCAGCGGAACGGGAACCCCGATGACCGGCAGCGCGGTCATCGACGCGACCATCCCCGGCAGATGAGCCGCTCCCCCGGCCCCGGCGATGATCACGCGGATCCCGCGGGCTCTGGCCTCGCGGGAATACGACATCAGCTTGTCGGGTGTGCGATGGGCCGAGACGACCTCCACCTCGTGCGGGATGCCGAAGTCCGTGAGCGCCTGGGATGCGTCGCTCATGACACGCCAGTCGGAGTCGGATCCCATGATGACGCCGACCAGCGGTGCGGCGGCGGAGTGCAATGGCTCGGTCACCAGATCAGGCTACGGTCTGCTGCTGGGAGAAGCCCCCAGCGGCACACCTGTTGACCGGTGTCCGAGAGTCAGTCGAAATGCGCGGCGGCGGCCCTGGCCTCGTACACGACGTCGTCGAGGTCGTCACCCGATACGTTCACATGGCCGACTTTGCGGCCGGGGCGTGGCGCCTTGCCGTAGGTGTGGATCTTCGCGGTGGGATGTTCCGTCATCGCAGCGGCGAATCGCTCGTCGAGTGTGCCCTCGGTGGGGCCGCCGAGGATGTTCACCATCACCGACCACGCCGAGCGCAACCCCGTGCTCCCGAGAGGAAGATCGGCCACGGCGCGCAGATGCTGCTCGAACTGCCCGGTGACGGCGCCGTCCTGGCCCCAGTGCCCGCTGTTGTGCGGGCGCATCGCGAGCTCGTTCACGAGGATCCGCTCGTCGTCGGTCTCGAAGAGCTCCACGGCGAGCATGCCCGTCACGCCGAGGCCTTCGGCGATCGTCCGGCCGATCTGCTCGGCGACCCGGGAGAGGCGTTCCGTCGCGGCCGGCGCCGGCGCGATCACCTCGGCGCAGACACCGCCGCGCTGCACCGTCTCGACGACCGGATAGGCGACGGTCTCTCCACTGGGGCGACGCGCGACCTGCTGCGCGAGCTCGCGGACGAAGGGCACGAGCTCCTCCACCAGCAGCGCATCCCCTTCGGCGACGGCGTCCAACCAGTCCTGGGCTTCTTCGGCCGCGCGGACGACCCGCACGCCCTTGCCGTCGTATCCGCCCCGGGGCGTCTTGACGACGCCGCTGCCGTCGTGCGCGTCGAGGAAGGCCTGCAGCTCCTCCGCGTCGCGCACCGCCGCCCATTCGGGCTGCGGGATGCCGAGCTCGGTGAGGCGCGCGCGCATCACGAGCTTGTCCTGCGCGTACTGGAGCGCGTCCGGTCCCGGGTGCACCGCGACGCCTTCGGCGACGAGAGCGCGCAGCACATCCTGGGGCACGTGCTCATGGTCGAACGTGATCACGTCGACGTCGGCCGCGAAGGCCCGCACGGCATCGATGTCCCGGTAGTCGCCGACGGCCGTCGCCGCGAGCTGAGCGGACATGCCGTCGCCCTCCGCGAGCACCCGCAGGTCGAGCCCGAGTTCGACCGCCGGAGCGATCATCATCCGGGCCAGCTGTCCTCCGCCGATCACGCCCACACGCAGCGCCATGTGCCGCCTCCATTTCGTCCGCACCCATTCTCCCGCACGGAGCCGGTCCCGTTCGACACCTGCGCGCCGCACTGCGTCGGCGCCGCCGGGTCAGACGATGCCGTGACTTTCCGTCGCGCCCTGCGCATCGCGGTGCGCGAGGATCTGGCCGACCTCGATCTGATCGGCGAGCGTCTCGTGCACGAGGGTGACGTTCGGCACGTTCGGCAGGCGCAGCGGCGCGTCGACGCCGTTCGAGAGCGTGATGGTCCCTGCGCCCCACAGCCGCTGCAGTGGTCCGCGGCGGACGGCGATCGTGTATCCCCTGGCGTGCGACATCTCACGACGCTGACGCGCGCCGATCCCGTGGTGAGCGATGACTCGGCGCGTGGTCACTGTGGTGCTGCGGGAGAACCAGACGAGGAACGGCACCACCACCGCGAGCAGCACGAGAACGCCGGCGGCGGTCAGCAGCATCCAGTTCTCGAACCCTGCGGGCAGGTTGTCGTAGAAGAACGTCGTCGCCCCGAACGCGGCGATGAGCACGAGCGCCGACCAGAAGAGCCGGCGGGCGTGGCCCCGGAAGCGTGCGATCAGCAGTTCCTCGGTCGGCGCGCCGGGCGGCGGCATCACCGGCCGGCCTCCGAGCGTCACGGGCTGAGTCACCCCACCATTGTGCCCGTGATCTGCGACATCGCGGTCTGCGTGACGGCGTGTCAGATCAGGCCGGACGCACGTGGACGACGTCGCCCGCTGAGACGGCGTGCACCGACCCGTCCGCCGAGACGAGCAGTCGGCCCTGCGCATCGAGCGCCGTCGCCACACCCTCGAGCAGCCGTTCGCCGGGAAGCGAGACGCGGACGGCCGGA
>NZ_SSDJ01000094.1 GCF_004794465.1 Microbacterium sp. K24
GGTTGCCGGGAACCCAGGAGCTGTACGGGTCGGCCGTGTCGACGGGGTGCATCTGGGCCAGGGCGTGGTGGCCAACCGCGCCGGGCTCCCGGTCGGGGTGTCGACCGTCGACGGCGTCACCCGCGCGGTCTCGGCGGTGTGCCCGCACCTCGGCGGCGTCCTGGCCTGGAACGACGCCGAATGCAGCTGGGACTGCCCGCTGCACGCCTCCCGCTTCGCCGCCGACGGCACCCGCATCGAAGGCCCGGCGCTCAAGGACCTGAAGAACCTGCCGAGAACCGGCGGCTGAGGCCCCTCAACTCTCGTGCCGGAGCTGCTGCACGTCGTCCCATCCCTGCTGGGGCGTCTCGCAGCTCTCCCGGAACACGTACTGCGAGGCGAGCTTGCGCTGACTGCTCGACCAGTCGATGGCCGGACGGCGCTGCTCGGGCGGCACGTAGCCGAGCCGGTACACGGCCATGAGCTCGAGGTCGTCGGGCACGTGCAGGAGCTGCACGATCTCGTCCCAGCGGCCCGGCACCTCCATGGGGAACGAGATGAACTGGATGCCCATCCCGAGCTCGACCGTGGTGAGCCAGATGTTCTCCATCGCCGCACCCATGCTGAACACCGAGTAGAACGACGAGAGCTGTCCCGGCCGGTACTCGCTGCGGTCGAGCATGACTCCCAGCAGCAGCGGGGAGCCCGCGACGAGCTTGCGGTTCTCGGCGCCCAGGGTCTTCGGCACCCCGAGAGCGTTCATGAGCGTCTGCCCGCGCTTGGTGAACACCTGGCCCGTGAAGGGCCGTAGCGGAGCGGGGAGCTTGTCGAACAGCATCCCGCTGCGCTTCTCCTCCATCTCGGCCTGACTGAAGCGGAAGTAAGGCTTGTACCGCTCGAAGAACGTGCCGTTCGACATCGCCTCGGTCATGCTCTCGCCCGAGATGGTCGCGATCTTGTCGATCGTCTCCCGGCTCTCGATGACGACGAATCGCCACGGCTGGCTGTTCAGCTGCGACGGCGCGCGCCCGGCCGCCTCGAGCAGGATGCGCTGATGCTCCTCGGAGACGGGATCGGGCAGGAACGGCCCGTTGGTCGTCTTGCGGCGGCGGATGGCGTCGAGCAGCTCCATGCGGTCACTTCCGGTTTGCGGGGCGGAGCGAGCACACGAGGCCCGCGAGGATGAAAGGCGCTGCGGTGAGGGCGGTGAGCGGATGCCGCCGGCTGTGCGTGCGCACGGAGGGGATCGCGGCGAGCGGAGCTGCTGCCGGCAGGAGCACGAGGGCCGCGCGGCGGCTTGCTCGGCGCGGTCCCGCCCAGAACAGGGCGATGACGGCGGCTGCGGCGGTCGTCACGCATGTCGCGATGTAGAGCGCATGGTGCACCCACCGGAAGTTGCGCGTGTCGATCAGCTTCGTCGCGACGGCGGTGCCCAGCCCGACGTTCGCGGCGTACGCGACGGCGGCGGCCACGAACAGCGGCGCAGCGCTGCTCCGCCGTGTTCGCTGCCTCATGCCCCGACCCTACGCCCCACCTCCCCCCGCCGAGCCACCCCCTTGCGTGCGAGCGGCCCCTTTGAGTACGACCACGACGGGGTGGTTCGCACGTGAAGGGGCCGCTCGGGTGGCGCTACAGATTCGCGTCCGCGTAGATGCGGAGCGCGTCGCGGACGAACTCCGCGCCGTGCGTGCCGCCGCGTGACGTCGCGTAGTTCGCGCCGAAGCGCGGGTCGGCGACGTACATCTCGCCCAGACCGATGACGTACGCCTTCACGTCGCCGCCGGGAGTGGTCGCAGGGGTGCCGGGCACTCCCGTCAGCCACTCGACGTGACGTCGCGCGACATCCTGAGCGTCGGCGGATGCCGGATCGACACCGCTCTCCGCGGCGGCGATCCAGTCGCGTCCGAGATCGGACACGCGCTGCTGCCACTCGGCGCGCTCGGCATCGGTCATCCCCCGCCACCAGCGGTCGCCGTCGGCGTAGGCCTTCTTTCCCCAACGGTCCTCGACCTCCTCTTTGTACTGGGTGTGGTCGAAGCCGTCGAACATGTTCTCTGCCATGAGTTCTTCACCTCCTCTCAATGCGGTGATGGTGGATTCGACCGACGCGATCTGACGCGCCAGCCTGGCCTGCTCCTCGCGCAGCAGCGCGAGATGGGTCTCGAGAGCGGATGCCTCGGCGCGCTCCTTCGCGAGCACGTCGGAGATCTGCGGCAGGCCGAGGCCCAGCTCGCGCAGCAGCAGGATGCGCTGCAGTCGCACGAGCGCGAGTGCGTCATAGTGCCGGTAGCCGTTCGCGGCGATGCGCGACGGCGGGAGCAGCCCGATGTCGTCGTAGTGCCGCAACGTGCGGCTCGTCGTGCCCGCGAGCCGCGCGATCTCCTGGATCGACCAGTCTTCCTGAACCACGAACTCCTCCTTTCTCGGTGGTGTTCTCAGCCTAGAAGTTGACGCAACGTCAATGTCAAGTGTCCTCGTATGACAATATATAGCGCTCATATGCGTTGCTTTCGGTCGGAAGCGCCTGCCACGATCGAGTTTCTTGATGAATGTCTGGAGGTGATTTATGTCCGTTATGACTGTGATCGAACCGACGCTGCTGAAGAGCCGCGTGCAGAACGCTCTCGACGACGCGCTCCTGCGCTTCGACGGCTGGTGGCTCGTTCTCCTCGCAGTGCTTCTCGTGTTCGGTGTCGCTTTCCTCGCGTCCTTGGCTGCATGGTGCTTCCTCTCGAATGGAGGCAAGCGCTTCACCGGGAACTGGAAGTGGGACAAGGGCGGCGTGTCCGTCTGGATCGAGTGCATCTAGCGCTCACAGCCCTCGACGCACCCGCACGGGTGCGTCGAGGGTCCGCCCGTCACGAAGGAAGGAAACGAATGCTGCTCGATGTCTCCGCCGTGGAGTTCGCCTATGCGAAGCGGACGCCGGTGCTGCGCGACCTCTCGCTCACGATCGCGCCGGGAGAGCGGGTGGGCCTGGTCGGTCCGAACGGCTCCGGCAAATCGACGCTCATCCGCCTGATCGCCGATCTCCTGCAGCTGCGGCGCGGCAGCATCCGCATCGCCGGCCGATCGCATCAGGAGCGCGTGTCGCGCGAGAGCGTCGTCTACGTCGCGAGCAACGACTACCTGCCCCAGTTCCTCACCGGTCGCGAATACGTCGACCTCATGCACCGCTTCTACGGGCAGGAGGCCGACACCGCGCGGCTGGACGACCTGTTCGCCCGCTACCAGATGGAGGCGCGGCAGTTCGATCTCATCGAGGACTACTCGCACGGCATGCGCAAGAAGGTGCAGCTCATCTCGAGCCTGCTGCTGCGGCGTCCGCTGACGATCATCGACGAGACCCTGAACGGCGTCGACGTCGATGCGCTGTACGAGTTCGAGCGCGACGCGCGCGACCTGGGCGACGGCAACGCCCTGCTGCTGTGCAGCCACGACTTCCGCCTGCTCGAGGCGGTGTGCGACCGCATCGTCGTGCTCTGCCGCGGCGAGCTCGCCTACGATCTGCCGCTGCGCCGCGTGCACGACGAATTCGGCTCCGTCGACGACCTCGTCAAGCGCGCCATCAGCTCGTCGCGAGGCGTCGCGTGAAGTCCGTCCTCACGCTGACCGGATTCCTGTCGCTCTTCCTCGTGCGCCGCATCCTGCGTCGAGGGGCGCTCCGGCTCGCCGTGGTCCGCTGGGGTCTCGCCGGCGCAGCACTCCTCGCGTTCGCGGCGTTCTGCGCGTTCGGCATCGTCACCCTCCGTCAGCTCATCGACGATCCCGCGCTGCTCGTGCCGCTGCTGCGCGTCGCGGGGACGGCGGTCCCGATGTGGGTGCTCGCGATCTTCACCGTCGTGCGCGTCCTCTTCATGAAGTCGAGCGATCTCGTCGAGCTCACGTTCGGCTTCCCGCTCACCAACCGGGCGCGCGCCCTCGGGTTCATGCTCTTCGAGGCGATGCTCGTCGGCGTCGGGGTCACGGTCATCCTCGGCGCGCTCGTCTCCGGCGCGCTCTCGATCGGCGGCATCGGGATGCTCGACGACGTCGTCGCGTGCCTCGTGCTGCCGACCGGCGTCTCGTACCTCCTGGCCAGCGTCTACTACCTGCTGCTCGAGCGGATCCTCCTGCAGTTCCGGCTGGCACGGCTGCGCGCCTTCCTGGTGCCGGTGGTGCTCGCGGGCACGCTCATCGCCCTCGCGGTCGCCGTCTCGGGCCAATCGGAGCGCGTGCTCTTCGCCGCCATCGGAGAAGACGAGTACTTCGCACCGCAGCTGCTCTTCGCCGACCTCGCCGCCGCGCACGGCCTCCTCGCGGCGGTGGGCGTGGGGCTCGTCGCGGTCGCCCTTCTCGTCGTGCTCGTCTGCTCCGCGACCCCGCGCCAGTTCGACCCGACCCGACGCTTCGCCCGCGTCCCGCGGGTGCTCGGGTCGTCGGAGTTCGGCGCCTACGTCCTCGCGCACATCCGGGCCATCGAGACCCTCACCGTCGCCGGTCTCGTGTTCGCGGGTTCGTACGCGCTGTTCGTCGCCGACATCCGCCTCCCGCCCTTCCTCCTGATCGCGGTCACGATCCAGGGCGCGTACGCCTACGTGTCGACCGAGCCGCTGCGGGCCTGCGGACCCCGTCGGCACGGCCCGGTGCGGCGTTATCTGCTCGTGCTCGGCCCGCAACTGCTCGCGCTCCTCGTGTGCGCCGTTCCGGCCGGCATCCTCTCGGCCCTCACCGGGATCGGGTGGGGCGAGATTTTCATGGTGATCGGGTTCTGCGCGTCGAACACGGTCGTCCTCACCCTCGCCGGCATCGCGTTCCCGCCGGAGAAGGGCAACCCGTTCTCCGTGGTCGTCGGCGTCGCCGTCGCCGCCCTCGTCACCGGAACCCTCCTCCTCGGCGCCAGCCTGCTCGGCCTGCCCACCTGGTTCAGCACGGTGATGCTCCTGGTCGTCACCGCCTGCGCCGCCGCACTCTCCGCCATCGGGATGCAGAAGATCGAAAGGATCGAACGTCATGAAGTGGTTGTTTAGGTTCATCGGAAGCCTCGTGGCCGCGCTCGTCGCCACGGTCGGCGCTGCCGTCATCACGGCGATCTGGCTCATGTTCTCGGCGGGTTCCGCCGAAGGCCGGCGCCTCGGCTACTTCGGCGCCGTGTTCGTCGAGGTCGAGCAGACGCCGCAGGGCACCACCCAGCTGGGAGTCGGTCTGGCCGACGCCCTCCCGCTCGTCCTGTCGGTCGTCGCGATCACCCTGTTCCTCCTCGCCGTCATGGTCGTGCACGACCAACTGCGCGCACGGCGGAACCAGCTCCTCGCCGACGCCGAGTGATGCGGCCGACGCCGGCTGATGCGGGCGACGCCGAGTGACGTGGTCGACGACGGTCAGCGGACTCCGTGCTCGCGCGGTGCTCCGCTGGCTGGCGCTCGCCGCCTGGCCGATGCATCTCGTCTTCGGCGCATCGATGGCCGCGGCGACGGCGGTGGCCATCGTCTTCGATCAGCCGGGAATCCTCGGCGCGCTGCGGGCTGTCGGCGTGCACTACGTCTTCGGGCTGTGCGCGTCGTTCGCGATCCATGAGCTGGGGCATGCCGTGGTGCTGCAGCGGGCGCCCGGCGTGACCGCGATCACACTGGAACGCACGCTGCTGCGGATCTCCGTCCGGCCGCACGGGTCGATCCGCGGCCGAGACGCCTTCCTCAGCGCGCTCGCCGGCCCTCTGCTCTGCACGGCGATCGGCGTGGTGCTGTGGCTCGTCGCGCCGCACCTGATGCTGCACTTCTGGTTCCTCCTGCATGCGCTCTTCCTCACCCCCGCGTTCTCCGACGGCCGCATCCTCGTCGTCGGAGCCCGGAGCTGGGACCGATCGATCTCGCGGAGGAGCTGACACCCTCGGGAGATGTCGACAGCGCGTCGACGTCGACAACTTTTTCTCCCGAACCTGCGTGTTCTCGGTACCGTCGTCAGGTGACCGCATCGCATCCCCTCGCCCTCGCCCCCGTGACTGCACCGCCGAGCACGCCTGACGACTTCGCGAAGCAGTTCCTGCACAACCTCAACTTCGACCGCGGCGTCGCCCTGTCGGCCTCGAGCGCGAACGACCGCTACTTCGCGCTCGCCCACACCGTGCGCGACTATCTGATGGCGCGATGGCTCGAGGACCTGCGGCGCCAGAAGGAGACCCAGGCCAAGGCGGTCTGCTACCTGTCGGCCGAATACCTGCTCGGCCGACAGCTCGACAACAACCTGCTGGCGGCCGACCTCGCGAAGGTCGCCGAGGAAGCCCTGGCCTCGTGCGGTGTCTCGCTCGATGAACTCCGCGCCCACGAGGTCGAACCCGGCCTCGGAAACGGCGGACTCGGCCGTCTCGCCGCATGCTTCATCGACTCGTTGGCCACGATGGCGGTGCCGAGCATCGGCTACGGCATCCGCTACGAGTACGGCATCTTCCGGCAGACGTTCGTCGACGGTCAGCAGGTGGAGCAGCCGGACGCCTGGCTCACGCTGGGCTCGCCCTGGGAGTTCGCGCGACCAGAGGATTCGCAGACCATCGCTTTCGGCGGTCACACCGAGAAGTACGACGATGAGGGTGTGCTCCGCAGCCGCTGGGTCCCCGCGTGGAACGTGCAGGCAGTGCCCTACAACTACATGGTTCCCGGCTTCCAGAACGGCCGCGTCAACACTCTGCGGCTCTGGAGCGCGGTCGCCACCAGCGCGTTCGATCTGCGCATCTTCAACTCCGGTGACTATGAAGAGGCCGTGCGGGCGCAGACCTTCGCCGAGAACATCTCGAAGGTGCTGTACCCCGAGGACTCGACTCCGCAGGGCAAGGAACTGCGGCTGCAGCAGCAGTACTTCTTCGTCGCGGCATCCATCAACGACTTCCTCGAGAACATGCTCGCCGACGGCTTCGAGCTCACGGACCTGCCTGAGCGTGTCATCTTCCAGCTCAACGACACCCATCCCGTGATCGCCGTGCCCGAATTCATGCGCGTTCTCATCGACGAGCGCCACCTCGAATGGGATGCCGCATGGGCGATCACCCGTCAGTGCTTCGCCTACACCTGCCACACGCTGCTCCCCGAGGCTCTGGAGGTGTGGTCCGTCGAGCTGATGGGGCGGCTGCTCCCGCGCCACCTGGAGATCATCTACCGCATCAACGACGAGTTCCTCGTGGAGGTTCGGGAACGCCACGGCGACGACGAGATGCTGCTGCGCGACATGTCGATCATCTCCGAGCATCCGGAGCGATCCGTGCGGATGGCCTACCTCGCGACCGTTGCGGGCGCCAAGGTCAACGGGGTCGCGGAACTCCACTCGCAGCTTCTGCGCGAGAAGGTGCTCAGCGATTTCGACGCGTTCTTCCCCGGCAAGTTCACCAACGTCACGAACGGCGTCACCCCGCGCCGCTTCCTGCGCCTGGCGAACCCCGAGCTCTCCGAGTTGATCACCGCTGCCATCGGCGATGGGTGGACCACCGACCTCGAACGCCTCCGCGAGCTCGAGCCGTTCGCGGAGGATGCGGAGTTCCGCGCCGCGTTCGCTCGGGTGAAGGCGTCGAACAAGCGCCGCCTGAGCCAGGTCCTGCGCGAGCGGGACGGAGTCGAGATCAGTGACGGGCACATGCTCGATGTCATGGTCAAGCGCCTGCACGAGTACAAGAGGCAGCTGCTGAAGGTTCTGCACGTCGTCACGACCTTCGAGGGCGTGGTCTCCGGAGCCGTCGCGGCATCCGACATCGTGCCGCGCACCGTGATCTTCGGCGCCAAGGCGGCACCGGGGTACACGATGGCGAAGCGCATCATCCATCTGATCAACGCCGTCGGTGAGGTCGTCAACAACGATCCGCGCCTCGAGGGAGCATTGAAGGTCGTCTTCCCACCCAACTACAACGTGACGCTCGCAGAACGCGTGATCCCGGCGGCGGATCTGTCGGAGCAGATCTCTCTCGCGGGCAAGGAGGCTTCGGGCACGGGGAACATGAAGTTCGCCCTGAACGGCGCCCTCACCGTCGGTACCGACGACGGCGCGAACGTCGAGATCCGCGAGCTCGTCGGCGACGACAACTTCTTCCTCTTCGGCATGAGCGAGCCCGAGGTCGAGACCCTGAGCACGCGCGGTTACCGACCCGATGAGTTCTATCACGCCGACGCGAGCCTGCGACGAGCGATCGACCTCATCGCCTCCGGCGCCTTCTCGGGAGGCGACCGCACGGTGTTCGAACCCGTCGTGTCGAACCTGCTCTACGAGGACCGCTTCATGGTGCTCGCCGACTACGCGACCTACATCGACGCCCAGCACAGGGTGGATGCCGCGTACGTCGATCGAGAGGCCTGGAACCGCTCCGCCATCGTCAACGTCGCCCGCACCGGCTTCTTCTCATCCGATCGCTCGATCCGCGATTACATCGACCGGATCTGGCACACTCCGCCGCTCGACTGAGGGTGGCCGCGTCGGATCAGGCGACACTCTTGACAAGATCGAGATATATCGTGTTACTCTCTAAAGACACGATATATCTCGATCCCACAATCCAGGAGAAGCAGACATGACCGAGAAGTGGCTCATCGCCCCCGGCGAGGAACGCGTCATCGACATCGAATCCGTCAGCCGGCTCAAGGTCGGTCTCGTCGGCGGCCAGGTCGACATCGTCGCCCACGACGAACCCGGCATCCGCATCGAGGTGCACGGCGTCACCACCAAGGACCTCCGTATCGAATCCCACGACGGCGAGGTCGAGATCGACCACCCGCAGCTCGGCTGGGACAACTTCCTCGAGGTGTTCCGCAACTTCGGCTCCGGCGGCCCGCGTGCCGAGGTGAGCGTCGCGGTCCCCCGCTCGATCGCCCTGAACCTCGGCGTCGTCAGCGCCGGCGCCCTGGTCTCCGGCATCCGCAACGACACCCGCCTCAACACCGTCTCCGGCGACATCATCGTCGACACCCTGATCGGCGACCTCAACGTCAACTCGGTCTCGGGCGACGTGCAGGTGCGCGGACTCACCGGCTCGATCACCGCCAACAGCGTCTCGGGCGATGTGGCCGTCACCGGCGCGGTCCGCAAGGCGACGGTCGACATCGTCTCCGGCTCGACGCTGGTCGACGCCGCGGGCGACGTGAACACCATCACGGTGAACTCGGTCTCGGGCGGCACCACGGTGCGTCTCGACGAGTCGCTCGCCGCGAACTATGTCATCCGGTCGCTCAGCGGACGCCTGCTCATCGACGGTGTGGAGCGCAGTTCCTCCGGCCCGAGCAACTTCACGGGCACGACCGGCGAGCTCGCCGGCCGCTTCGTCGACCTGCGCGCGAACTCGGTCTCGGGCGGCGTCACTGTCCTGCGCCGCACTCCCGCGTCCATCGAGAACGACCCGGAGTGGGAGGAAGCATGAGTCCCGCGGTCTTCTCCCACGGCGACCTGCGCCTGTACCTGCTGTCGCTGCTCGCCGAGGCGCCCCAGCACGGCTACGGCATCATCCAGTCGCTCACCGACCGCACCGGCGGCACCTACACGCCCAGCGCCGGCACCATCTATCCGCGGCTCGCGAAGCTCGAGGAAGAGGGACTGGTGTCCAAGACCGTCGACGGTCGCACGACCATCTACTCGATCACGGATGCCGGGCGCGCCGAGCTCGCCTCCCGCGAAGGCGACCTCGCAGGCATCGAGGCCGGCCTCACCGATTCGGTGCGGCTCATCGCCAACGAGGTGCGCCAGAGCGTGCAGGAGGCCATGAAGAGCCTCCGTGCCGACCTCGCCTCAGCCGAGCACGACGAGCGATCGGCAGCGAAGAGCCGGCCGCGACCGGCATCCGACGACGCCCGCATCATCAGCCGTGAAGAGCTGCACCGGGCGGATGCCGTGGTCAACGCCTTCCGCGCGCGGGTGCGGACCGACCTGCGCACGCATGTCGCCAAGGGCGGTGTGCTGCCGGCATCCGTCGTCAGCGAACTCGAAGACGGGTTGGATGCCGCCGCACACGCCGTGACCAGAGCACTCAGCGCGCTCGGCTCGGCGCGCTGAACGGGACCGACGACACAGAGGGAGATCTCGCCGCTACTCCGGCCAGATCTCCTTCTGCGTATCCGGCACGGACTCGCCGAGGGGAACGACCAGCACGGAACGGTGCTGCCGGTGCGTGAGCCGGGCGGCGACCGATCCGGTGAAGAACTCCCTGATCGATTCGCCGATGCCGCGCTTGCGCGTGCCGACCACGATCAAGGACGCGTCAAGTTTCGATGCGAGCTGTTTGATCGCCAGGGCCGGATCGCCGACGAGCTGCCGGGCGGTCCAGGTGAGCCCCGAGCCGTCGAGCACGGAGGCCGCCGCTGCCTGCACGGCCTCGAACTCGGCCGCTCCCGCGTCGAAGTTGATGTCGATCGGGGCGGAGTGCACGTATCCGTCGGGGTCCTCGTAGGTCACGAACCGCGTCACATCGACGTGGGCCACGACCAGCGGCGCGCCCAGCAACCGCGCGAATCGGACGGCTTCGTCGATCACGCGCCGATCCTGGTCCGGCTGCAGTCCGACGATGACCGCCTTCTGCAGCGCCGCGTTCTGTGCGACCTCGTCGGACGGAGTGGAGGTGTTGTCGGTCATGAAGATCGTTCCCTTCACCAGCCTGGCGTCAGCCAGAGGGTCTTACCGGCGTGCTATTCTGAATGCTACTCTTACCGGCTCCGCGCCGGTGTCGTGAAATGCATCGGGCTCCTGCCGCCCGCAGCTGAAATCGTGAGGGGGTCTGGCGTATGGGCCGTGGCCGTCAGAAGGCGAAACACACAAAGATCGCCCGCGAACTCAAGGCGTACAGTCCGTCGGTGAACTACTCCGCGCTCGAGCGCGAATTGGGTCACCCGACGGACGAAGACGCCTATGTCGACAAGTGGGCCGACGAATATGCAGACGAAGACGAGGACGAGCTGGAAAAGGCCTGACCCGCCTGCTCCGTCGTCCGCCCCCGTGTGACCCACGGGGGTTTCGTCGTGTCCGGACGTATCCGGGCCGCTGAGAGGATCTCTCCATGGCGCATGTCGTCGCCCTGTACCGTCACCCGATCAAGGGCTTCAGTCCTGAGTCCGTCGACACGCTCACCGTGCAGGCCGACGGAAGGGTCGCGGGCGATCGGGTGCTCGCGTTCCGCTTCGCCGATGCGGTGACGCCGGAGACGCACGACGGGCTGGACTACTGGCCGAAGGCGAAGGGCCTCGCTCTTCAGGACTTCCCGGCGCTGGCCGCGTTGCGCACGAGCTACGACGACACGTCGAGGCGGATGCGGATCGAGCACGAGGGAGAGCTGCTCGCGGAGGCCGGCCTCGACGACGACGGCCGCGCGGAGCTCGTGGCCGCGGTCACCGACTTCGTGCTCTCGACCCGCGAAGGGCGGCGGTTGCAGCGCCCCGGTCGGCTCCCGCTCGTGCTCGTCGGTGACGGCGCGACCTCACGGTTCCAGGATCGGGCTCGCGGATACGTCTCGCTGCACAGCCAGGGGAGCACGCGCGCGCTGAGCGAGGCGCTTGGGGCGGACGCCGATGACCGCCGCTTCCGCTCGAACATCGTCATCGACGGCGTCGGACCCTGGGACGAGCTCGACTGGACCGGCGCGGTGCGCATCGGCACCATGGCCTTCCGGCCGGTGGGCCCGATCGTGCGCTGCCTCGCCACGCACGCCAACCCCGACACCGGCGTGCGCGACGCCCGGGTGCTCACCACCCTCACCGGAGCGCTCGGCCAGGACGAGCCGACTCTCGGACGCCTGCTCCTTCCCGAGGACGGGTCGCCGGAGGGTGTCATCCGCCTCGGCGACGAGGTGCGCGCGCACTGACCGTCCCGGGTGCCGGCCCGCCGCGTTCACCCGCCCCAGACGGCGCGCGCACCGGCCTCGCCGATGAGCACGATCATCACCGTGCTTCCGGCGCCGCTCACGACCGCCAGCACCGCCAGGATCACGCGGGCCGTCCGGCCGGGTCCTTCGCCGAACCGGTACCAGCACCACTGCAGTGTCGCGACGATGAACATCGCCAGCGTCCACGGCCAGAGGAGCCCGCCGAGATCGGCGTGATGCATGACCGCGGGCACCGGACCGACGCTCTGCGCCAGCGCTTGGCCGGCCAGCATCGTGATCGGCACGAGCACCAGCACGATCAGTGCGGCGATCGGCGTCACGATCCCGAGTCTCCTCCGCGCGGCGGGCAGGAGCGCGCCCAGGATGAGGGCCAGCGCCGTGAGCGGCACGAGGATGACGACCGCGTGCACGATGAGCGGATGCAGGGGGAGCCCGGCGATCTCGAAGAGGTCCATACTCAGGACACGGGATCGGGTCGCTTGAGGTTCAGTTGAACTTCTCGCCGGGCTGTCTCGTGTTCTCCGGAGAGGACCCGAAGGAGGTCGAGGATGCCGCGGGATGACGCTGCGCGTCTCGGCGCACTCTACGACGCGCACGCGGCGCCGATCTGGCGCTACGTCGTGCACCTCACCGGCGACCGCGCGGGGGCGGACGATGTGGTCCAGGAGACCCTGCTCCGTGCGTGGCGGACGCCGCGCATCCTCTCCGACGATCCGGAATCCACGCGCTCGTGGATGTACACGGTCGCGCGCCACCTGGTCGTGGACGAGGTGCGCAGCGCCCACCACCGCCGGGAGATCGCGATGGACGAGCCTCCGGAGGCATCCGTGCGCGACGCCACCGACGCGATCTTCGACGCGATCCTCATCGAAGAGGCGCTCGCGGCGCTCTCCGCGCAGCATCGCGAGGTCGTCGTCCGGGCGTACTACCGAGGCCTCACGGTCGCGGAGATCGCCGAGGAGCTGACCATCCCCGAGGGAACCGTGAAGTCGAGGCTGCACTACGGCCTTCGCGCGCTCCGCCTCGGCCTGCAGGAGAAGGGTGTGACGCGATGAATGCCGACCACGCGCGCTACAACGAGTGGGATGCCGCCTACGTGCTCGGAGCCCTCAGCGCCGCAGACCGCGCGGAGTTCGAGGCGCACCTCTCGCAGTGCGCCGAGTGCCGAGCGGCCATCGCAGAGATCGCGCCGACGCTCGGTCTGCTCTCGCGGGTCGCTCCCGAGCGGGCGGATTCGCTGCTGCGCACCGCGGATGCCGCGACTGCCGGACCCGAGACTCCCGGACCAGAGACTCCCGGACCCGACCATCGCGCACGGGTGCTCTCGCTCGCTGCGGCCCGCGCTCGTCGACGCCGCCGCGCGTGGGTCGCCGGGCTCGCCGCGGCCGCGGTGATCGTCGTGGCCGCGGTGGCCGTGCCGATCGTGTCGGCGCAACTGCGCCCGCCGACGACGACCATCGCGCTGGAGCAGGTGATCGACGCGCCCCTGACGGCGACGGTCGACCTCACCGATGTCGCGTGGGGCACGAGGATCGACATGGCGTGCGACTACGGATCCGAAGGCGATGCGCCCGCGAACGGGTGGGCGTATGCACTGGTCGTGGTGAGCGACGATGGCGTCGAGAGCGTGCTGTCGACCTGGCGGGCGCACCCGGGCACCACGGCCCGCCTGAGCGCGGGCACCGATCTCCCGGCATCCGACATCGCGGCCGTGGAGATCCGCTCGGTCGACTCGGGGAATGTGCTGATGCGGTCTTCGGTCGACGTGTCCTGAACCTTTGCTCGTCCGCTCTCGTGTACCTCGTGACCGCACTCGCGGTCCTGCACAGGAGGTTCACAATGCTCTCGAGAGTCTCGAAGACCGCGGCGATCGCCGCGCTGCTCATGACGTTCGTCGTCTCCGGATGCTCGTCTTCGGGCGGCAGTTCCGGTGCGGGATCGGATGACACAGGAGGCGCCTACGGCCAGTCCTCGGAGTCGAGCAGCCCTGCTCCCAGCGAAGAGTCCGGCGCGACGGCTCTCACGGTCGCCGACTCCGACCTCGGGGAGATCGTCGTGGCCCCCGACGGGAAGACGCTGTACATGTTCGACAAAGACACCCAGGGTTCCGGGGAGAGTTCCTGCTCCGGTGACTGCCTGACGAACTGGCCGCCCTTCACGGTCGACGGCGACGCCCCCGCGGTCGACGGAGTGACCGGCGAAGTCGGCACCATCACGACCGCCGCCGGCGACACGCAGGTGACACTCAACGGCTGGCCCCTCTACTACTTCGCCGGCGACGCCGCCGAAGGCGACGTGAACGGTCAGGGCGTCGGCGGCATCTGGTGGGTGCTCTCCCCCGCCGGTGAGCGCATCGCGGGCTGAGCGGAGCGAGCCCCCGGCCGGCTGCCCGCCGGGTCAGACGAACATGACGCGGTGGGTGGGTTTGTCGGTGTAGTCGCGGCCGAGGGTCTCGGCGACCGACAGGGTCTCGCCCGGGATGCACTCGATCTCGATGAGCAC
>NZ_SSDJ01000095.1 GCF_004794465.1 Microbacterium sp. K24
GCCGGTGTCGTCGCGGCCGTGACCGCTGCGGTGGCCTCGGAGTCGGACTCGTCGTCGGCCGGCGCCGCGACGCCGCACTCGGCGTCGACCGGGATCACCGCGGTGACCGGGTCGAGCGCCTCGCCTGCGGCGTAGGTGCCGAACGCGGCCGCCCCCGCCTCGGTGAGGGTCGTGGGCACGGTATCCAACGAGAGCACCCCGTCGACCACGGCCGCATCACCGAGCGCGAACTCGGCCAGGCGGACGCTCGGCTGATCGACGCTCGTGCCGTCCTGCGTGGTGCCGGTCACGTCGAACACGAGGTAGCCGGTGTCGCCGGCGAGCTCGACGCGGGCATTCGCCAGCGTCGTGTTCAGCGCGCCGTCATGCCCCGTGAAGGTGATGCTGCCGCCGTAGGTGACGAGCCCTGCGAGGGTCTCGTCGTCGAACGGTCCTGCGCCGCTCTCCCAGACGAAGTCCGGGTACTGGTAGGCCACGTCGGCGAGGGTCCAGCCGCCCTTCGCGATGCCCTCGATGTAGGTGCGGAAGGACTCCTTGTACCCCCACTTCAGCGTCGCGCCCTCGACCGTGCACGCGCCGAGCGCGGTCGTCGCACGCGTCAACGTGAACGCGAGACCCCGGTCGACCGAGCCCTGCAGCGTCAGGGTGTGCGTGCCGTCCTCGAGGCTCGCCGGCAGCGTGCCCGTCCAGGTCGCGACGCCGGTGGCATCGGCCGACACGGTCTCGAGCAGCACCGGCGTCGAATACACGACCACCTGGATGCCCTCCTCGTTCGGCTGGAATCCGGCGGCGGAGACGGTCGCCGCGGCACCCGACTCCAGCGCCGCGAGGTTCTCGTCATCGATCACGATGCCCTCCGTCGCGGGCGGCGTGGTCGGCAGGGTCGTCTTCGCCTTGACGGATGCCGCTGCCACCGTGCCCGTCGTCCCCGACGGAGCCGCCGCGGGCGAGCCGATCGTGAAGGTGACGGGGTTCAGCGTGGTCGGGTTCCCGGAGAGGACGCGGTCGCGCCCGGCATCCGTCAGCGAGGCCGGAGCCGCGATGTAGCTCACGGCGCCGTTCGCCGTGGTGCGCGCCGCACTGCCGAGGTCGAGCGTCGCGAAGGCGACCTGTGCGCCACCGCTCGATACGTACAGCGTCGCCGTGTTCGCCGAGGTGATGCGGATCACCGGGTTGGCGAGGGTGACGTCGAGCACACCGTGGTGGCCGGTGAAGCGCACCGAGCCGCCGTAGGCGACGCTGCCGAGACCCGTCGTGACGTCGAAGTCGCCGCCGACGGTCTGCCCGAACTGGAACTGGCCGCCGGACCGGGTGGCGCCGTCGGACACGGCGATCGACCCCTGGGCGATCGGGCCGGTGATGTAGCTCACGAACGACGAGGAGATCGCCCAGCGGAGGGAACCCCCGGGGACGTTCGCCGGTGGGGTCGCCGGAGTCACCGGGGTCACGGGCGGCTGCGGCTCCTCGGGCTTCTCGCCGAGCAGGGCGTCCCACTGCGCGTCGGTGATCGCGACCGTGGAGCGGGCGAGCATCGTGTCGGCGTTCGGCATCGTGTGCTGCTTCCAGACGATGACCTCGTAGGTCTTCGTGCGGTCGAGAGCGGCCGCGGCCGTCGTGAGGTCGACGCTGAACGCACCCCAGGTGACGTTCCGCACGTACTGCATCGCGAGGAAGCCGCCGCCGGCGGTGACATCCGCCTCGGTCCCCTCCTCGATCAGCGCGATATACGCACCGGTGATCGCGCCGAGCTTCGATGCCGCGGTCGTGACGGTCAGGCCGTCGGCAGCCGTGGCCGCCTTCACGGTGTTCGTGACGACCGGCGTGATCGTGTAGTCGAGGGCGACGCTGCGCTCCTGGTCGGCGTTGTCGGCGGATCCCGCGAAGAACAGCTCGAGGGACGTGTCGTCGCCGCCGTTGCGGTA
>NZ_SSDJ01000096.1 GCF_004794465.1 Microbacterium sp. K24
CCGCACTCGCGCGGCACAGCCGCGCTGGCCCTGGGAGGGCGACGAGGACGAGTGACGCCCCGCCGTGACGCGGGAAATCGCGGCGGCACCGCGCGGCGCGCCGTACGCTGGTGTCGTGGAGCGCTCATTGGAGACGCAGGTCGACCAGGCCGTCGAGGCCTGGTTGCGCTGGGTGCCGCGCTGGGAGCCGGCGACTCATCGCGGTCGCGTCGCGCCGTGCCGTCGGTGCCTCGGATCGCCGATCCTGTCCGCGGCCGGCATCGGCGCCAATGCGCCGCACGGCGTGCAGCACGGACTCTCGACGCGGATGAAGACGATCGTCGACCACGCGGTCGCCGACTACACGGCGCGGAACCTCCCCATGCTGCAGCGCGAGCTGGACGATCAGGCCGCCCGGAACCGTGCGCGCAGCTACCGGCCGGCAGAAGACCTCGATCCCGAGTTCGACGGTCTGCCGCTCGACCCCGAGCCCGTGCCGGGCGCCCCGTTCCTCTTCACGATCGCCGGGCTCGCCGACGACGCCACCGACGAGCTCCCTCCGCTGCCTCCGCTGACCGAGGAGGCGAAGGTCGCGCTCCGTCAGGAGGTCGCTCTCGCCGACGAGTACGCCAACATGGTCGGGCGCGAGATCTGCGGCATCCTGCTCCGGCACCGCCTGCACATCCAGGCCGCCATCTCGCAGCATGTCGAGCCGCAGATCGAGGCACTGCTCGCGGAACTCACGCAGTCTCTGGACTCTCCGTTCGATCCGGATGCCGCATAGTCCCGCAGCATCCTGATGTATCGGCATACAGCGCTCAGATCCATTGCTTTGCGGCACCGCGCGAACCTAGCCTGACCGGGATTCCTGCCCCCCGCGCAGGAACGGATGCGCAGCAGCGTCGAGGGCGGCGCTGCTCCGACGAAAGGATCGACCGTGATCGAATTCCCTCCCTTCGATGACCCGTGGTGGCTGACCCCCGACGCAGCGCTGATCTGGGACCTCTTCGGCCCCAACGCCTGATCTCCGTCAGCTCCCGACGGACCCGAAAGCCCCGCAGCACGCTGCGGGGCTTTCTTGTGCGCTCATTTGACCGGTTCGTTACGCGGCATTACACTTGATCAGGTGTGTGCACGTCTTGACGTGCGCGCTGGGCGTCGGCACCTTGCCGGTCCGCCTCCACGGCATACCCACCACACCACAAAGCCCGCCGATTCCGGCGTGCCGGTGGGTCATGATGTGAAACCCATCACGCTGTCACCGTGCAGCACTATGAGGAGAGAACGTGCCAACCATTCAGCAGTTGGTTCGCAAGGGTCGCTCGCCCAAGGTCACCAAGACCAAGGCGCCCGCCCTGAAGTCGAACCCGCAGCAGGCCGGGGTCTGCACCCGCGTCTACACCACCACCCCGAAGAAGCCGAACTCGGCGATGCGCAAGGTCGCTCGTGTGAAGCTCCGCAACGGCACCGAGGTCACCGCGTACATCCCCGGTGAGGGCCACAACCTCCAGGAGCACTCCCTGGTGCTCGTCCGCGGTGGTCGTGTCAAGGACCTCCCCGGTGTGCGTTACAAGATCGTCCGTGGCGCCCTGGACACCCAGGCAGTCAAGAACCGTAAGCAGGCTCGTTCCCGCTACGGCGCGAAGAAGGGTTGAGTTAGATGCCTCGTAAGGGTCCCGCCCCCAAGCGCCCCGTCGTCAACGACCCGGTATACGGCGCTCCGATCGTCACCTCGCTGGTGAACAAGATCCTCGTCGACGGCAAGAAGTCGCTCGCCGAGTCCATCGTCTACGGCGCCCTCCGCGGCGTCGAGGCGAAGAACGGCGGCCAGGACGCCGTCGCCACCCTCAAGAAGGCGCTCGACAACGTGCGCCCGACCCTCGAGGTCCGCAGCCGCCGCGTCGGTGGCTCGACCTACCAGGTTCCGGTCGAGGTCAAGCCGCACCGCGCGAACACCCTCGCGCTGCGCTGGCTCGTCAGCTACGCGAAGGGTCGTCGTGAGAAGACGATGACCGAGCGTCTGCAGAACGAGATCCTGGACGCGTCGAACGGCCTGGGTGCCGCGGTCAAGCGCCGCGAAGACACGCACAAGATGGCCGAGTCGAACCGCGCGTTCGCTCACTACCGCTGGTAAACACTTCGCCCGCTCCCGGTCACACGCCGGGAGCGGGCACCCCCTCCGCGCAGTACCACTGCACGAAAAGATAAGGACACTCCTGTGGCACAAGACGTGCTCACCGACCTGAGCAAGGTCCGCAACATCGGCATCATGGCGCACATCGATGCCGGCAAGACGACGACGACCGAGCGCATCCTGTTCTACACGGGCGTCAACCACAAGCTCGGCGAGACGCACGATGGCGCCTCGACCACCGACTGGATGGAGCAGGAGAAGGAGCGCGGCATCACGATCACGTCTGCCGCCGTGACCTGCTACTGGAACAAGAACCAGATCAACATCATCGACACCCCCGGTCACGTGGACTTCACGGTCGAGGTGGAGCGCTCGCTCCGCGTCCTCGACGGTGCCGTCGCCGTCTTCGACGGCAAGGAGGGCGTCGAGCCCCAGTCCGAGACCGTGTGGCGTCAGGCCGACAAGTACAACGTCCCGCGCATCTGCTTCGTCAACAAGATGGACAAGCTCGGCGCCGACTTCTACTTCACGGTCGACACGATCATCAACCGCCTCGGCGCGAAGCCGCTGGTCATCCAGCTGCCCATCGGCGCGGAGAACGACTTCATCGGCGTCGTCGACCTGGTCGAGATGCGCGCACTGGTGTGGGCGGGTGACTCCAAGGGTGACGTCACCATGGGCGCCTCCTACGAGATCCAGGAGATCCCGGCCGACCTCAAGGAGAAGGCCGACGAGTACCGTCAGCAGCTCCTCGAGACCGTCGCCGAGACCGACGACGCGCTGCTCGAGAAGTTCTTCGGCGGCGAAGAGCTGACCGTCGCCGAGATCAAGGGCGCGATCCGCATGCTCACCGTGGCTTCCGAGATCTACCCGGTCCTCTGCGGCTCGGCCTTCAAGAACCGCGGCGTGCAGCCGATGCTCGATGCGGTCGTCGACTACCTGCCGAACCCGCTCGACGTGGGCTCGATCGAGGCGCACGACCCGAAGGACTACGACACGATCATCGAGCGTCACCCCGACGCCAACGACCCGTTCGCGGCGCTGGCGTTCAAGGTCGCGGTGCACCCGTTCTTCGGTCGCCTCACCTACGTGCGCGTCTACTCGGGTCACCTCGACTCCGGTTCCGCGGTCGTGAACTCGACCAAGGGCAAGAAGGAGCGCATCGGCAAGATCTTCCAGATGCACGCCAACAAGGAGATCCCCGTCGCCTCGGTGACCGCCGGAAACATCTACGCGGTCATCGGTCTGAAGGACACCACCACCGGTGACACCCTGACCGACCCGACCTCGCCGGTCGTCCTCGAGTCGATGACGTTCCCCGAGCCCGTCATCGAGGTCGCGATCGAGCCGAAGACCAAGGCCGACCAGGAGAAGCTGGGTGTCGCCATCCAGAAGCTCGCTGAGGAGGACCCGACCTTCCGCACGGAGCTCAACCCCGAGACCGGTCAGACGACCATCAAGGGCATGGGCGAGCTGCACCTCGACATCCTCGTCGATCGCATGAAGCGCGAGTTCAACGTCGAGGCGAACGTCGGCAAGCCGCAGGTGGCGTACCGCGAGACGATCCGCAAGGCCGTCGAGAAGTACGACTACACCCACAAGAAGCAGACGGGTGGGTCGGGCCAGTTCGCCAAGATCCAGTTCAACATCGAGCCCCTCGATCTGGACGACGAGAAGACCTACGAGTTCGTGAACGCCGTCACCGGTGGTCGCATCCCTCGTGAGTACATCGGATCGATCGACGCCGGTTTCCAGGACGCGATGAACGTCGGAGTCCTCGCGGGCTACCCGATCGTCGGCGTCAAGGCGACCATCGTCGATGGTGCCGCGCACGACGTCGACTCCTCGGAGATGGCGTTCAAGATCGCCGGCTCCATGGGCTTCAAGGAGGCTCTGCGCCGCGCGAACCCCGTGCTGCTCGAGCCGCTGATGGCCGTCGAGGTGCGCACGCCCGAGGAGTACATGGGCGACGTCATCGGCGACCTGAACTCGCGTCGTGGCCAGATCCAGTCGATGGAGGATGCCGCAGGCGTCAAGGTCGTGCGTGCACACGTGCCGCTGTCCGAGATGTTCGGCTACATCGGCGACCTGCGCTCGAAGACCTCGGGTCGCGCCGTCTACTCGATGGAGTTCAACAGCTACGCTGAGGTTCCCCGGAACGTGGCCGACGAGATCGTCCAGAAGCACCAGGGCGGCGAGTAATCATCTTCCTGAGAGCCGGGTTCCGGCCCGGCTCTCAGGTCACCTACAACTTCACATTCCCTCTCTACTAAACTGAGATTCACACCCGTAGAGAACCGGTCGCAAACCAGTGCCCGGCACCCTCTACATGACGTCCTGAGGAGGACCCAGTGGCTAAGGCCAAGTTCGAGCGGACCAAGCCGCACGTCAACATCGGAACCATCGGTCACGTTGACCACGGCAAGACCACGCTCTCCGCAGCGATCTCGAAGGTGCTTGCTGACAAGTTCCCGTCTGACACCAACGTGCAGCGCGACTTCGCTTCCATCGACTCGGCGCCGGAAGAGCGCCAGCGTGGTATCACCATCAACATCTCGCACATCGAGTACGAGACCCCCAAGCGCCACTACGCGCACGTCGACGCCCCCGGCCACGCCGACTACGTCAAGAACATGATCACCGGTGCGGCTCAGATGGACGGCGCGATCCTCGTGGTCGCCGCCACCGACGGCCCGATGGCTCAGACGCGTGAGCACGTCCTGCTCGCCAAGCAGGTCGGCGTGCCGTACCTGCTCGTCGCGCTGAACAAGGCCGACATGGTCGACGACGAGGAGATCCTGGAGCTCGTCGAGCTCGAGGTCTCCGAGCTGCTCGCCTCGCAGGGCTTCGCCGAGGACGCTCCTGTCGTCCGCGTCTCCGCTCTGAAGGCCCTCGAGGGCGACGAGAAGTGGACCCAGTCCATCCTCGACCTCATGGAAGCCGTGGACAACAACGTTCCGGACCCGGTGCGCGACAAGGACAAGCCGTTCCTGATGCCCGTCGAGGACGTCTTCACGATCACCGGTCGTGGAACCGTCGTCACGGGTCGCGCCGAGCGTGGCACGCTGGCCATCAACTCCGAGGTCGAGATCGTCGGACTCCGTCCGACCGTCAAGACCACGGTCACGGGTATCGAGATGTTCCACAAGCAGCTCGACGAGGCCTGGGCCGGCGAGAACTGCGGTCTCCTGCTCCGTGGTACGAAGCGTGAGGACGTCGAGCGCGGTCAGGTCATCGTCAAGCCGGGTTCGGTCACGCCGCACACCGACTTCGCGGGCACCGCGTACATCCTCTCCAAGGACGAGGGTGGGCGTCACAACCCCTTCTACACGAACTACCGCCCGCAGTTCTACTTCCGCACCACCGACGTCACCGGCGTCATCACGCTGCCTGAGGGCACCGAGATGGTCATGCCCGGCGACACCACCGACGTGACGGTCGAGCTGATCCAGCCGATCGCCATGGAGGAGGGCCTCGGCTTCGCCATCCGTGAGGGTGGACGCACCGTCGGCGCCGGTACGGTCACGAAGATCATCAAGTAAGCATCTGCTTCCTCGCAGAGGGGTCGGACCTTCGGGTCCGGCCCCTCTGTCGTTAACGTCCGTCGCAAGGGTTCCCTTTGCCGGGGCGGGGATGCACAATGAGTCTTGCCGATCCCTACCGGTCGGCAGCACACACCTGAGAAGGGGAATCATGGGTATCGAGGACGCCGTCAACAAGGGCAAGGACCTGTACGAGCAGAACAAGGACAAGATCGCCGAGGCCGTCAAGAGCGAACAGGCCGAGGACATCAGCGACAAGGTCCTCGACGGTGTCGCGGACTTCGCCAAGAAGATCGCTCCCGGTGCGGCAGACAAGATCGACGAGATCCGCGACGAGGCCGACAAGGCGGTCGGCAACCAGTAGGTCTCGACCCGTACGTGAGACGGCGGTTCACCCATGGTGAACCGCCGTTTCTCGCGTCCAGCCAGTATTTCGGTGCTCGTGGACTCGCGCAGGAGGCCCTGGACCACGTATGATGTTCGAGACCGCCTGGGGATCTTGCGGTCGGGGTTGCCGAAGGGGTTCGGCTCCCGAAACTCGCGTCACTCGCGAACAAACTGGGGAAAAACGATCTTGGGGATCATCGTACGACGCGCGCACTCTGTGCGCCTGAGCGTCTCCCTGCCTGCGCGGCGGGTCATCATCCGTCGCGCCCTCGATCGAGGATGCCGGCGTCCCTTCACGCCGGCATCCTCGCGTTCGGTGTGCCCCCTCGCACTGAACGTCCTCCCCAAGCGGGGCGAGGCATGGGGATGCCTCGCCCCGCTCTCCTCCTCGATCTGACCCCGTTTCCGACCCGTTCAGAGGTCGGCGGGCGAGGCGCGACACGCCCGGGTTTGCAGAAGTGAAATCGGGCATGGCAGAATAGACAGGTTCGATATTCCGTCGCCGCTGTGCGTGCGAGGGATCACTGCCAGGGCAGTGCATAGACGGCGCCTCCTCCGGGATGGTGCAGGGTTCTAGGCCGCGGGTAGCAGAACAATCCCCGACACCTTCTTCCGAGAGGGTTCGCCGTGCGCGGCGGAGGTCGGCATCCGCATGTCGGAAGACACGCGGCTGACATGAGAACAGTGGTGCAGCAGATCGGCTCGCGAGAGTCGTCCGCGTGCCGAAGGCGCGAACAGCGCCGACGTGCGTCCAATGCCCCTGGGTCACCCGGCCCAGGACGGTAAGACGCCTGAAGAGAGTGAGCAGACAATGGCGGGACAGAAAATCCGCATTCGCCTGAAGTCGTATGACCACGAGGTCATCGACTCATCGGCACGCAAGATCGTCGACACCGTGACCCGTGCGGGCGCGACCGTCGTCGGCCCTGTGCCGCTTCCGACCGAGAAGAACGTCGTGTGCGTCATCCGGTCGCCGCACAAGTACAAGGACAGCCGCGAGCACTTCGAGATGCGCACCCACAAGCGTCTGATCGACATCGTCGACCCGACGCCCAAGGCTGTCGACTCGCTGATGCGTCTCGACCTCCCGGCCGATGTCAACATCGAGATCAAGCTCTGAGGTTCGACATGGCTGACATCAACTCCAAGGTTTCCAAGGGCATGCTGGGCACGAAGCTCGGCATGACCCAGGTCTGGAACGAGAGCGGCAAGCTCGTTCCCGTCACCGTCATCGAGCTCGCCTCGAACGTGGTCACCCAGGTCCGCACGCCCGAGAAGGACGGCTACAACGCCGTGCAGATCGCGTACGGCCAGATCGACCCGCGCAAGGTGAACAAGCCCCTCACGGCTCACTTCGAAGCGGCCGGCGTCACGCCGCGCCGTCACGTCACCGAGATCCGCACCGCGGACGCCGCCGAGTACACGCTCGGTC
The DNA here is from genome assembly GCF_004794465.1 of Microbacterium sp. K24. Taxonomy (GTDB): domain Bacteria; phylum Actinomycetota; class Actinomycetes; order Actinomycetales; family Microbacteriaceae; genus Microbacterium. Next base: position 7,475 of record NZ_SSDJ01000096.1, read on the forward strand.
AGGAACTCACGGTCGACGGCACCTTCGAAGCCGGCCAGCTCGTCGACGTCGTCGGCACGAGCAAGGGCAAGGGCACCGCGGGTGTCATGAAGCGCCACAACTTCAAGGGCGTCTCGGCATCCCACGGTTCGCACCGCAACCACCGCAAGCCCGGCTCCATCGGCGCATCGTCGACCCCGAGCCGCGTCTTCAAGGGCATGCGCATGGCCGGCCGTATGGGTGGCGAGCGCGTGACCGTCCTCAACCTCACGGTGCACGCCGTCGACATCGAGAAGGGTCTGCTGCTCGTCAAGGGCGCCGTCCCCGGTGCTCGTGGCCGCATCGTCTATGTCCGCAACGCAGTGAAGGGTGCCTGAACATGGCTGACTCCACTCTCGCGCTCGACGTCCTCAAGGCAGACGGCAAGAAGGCAGGCTCCATCGAGCTTCCCGCCGCGCTGTTCGACGCCAAGACGAACATCCCGCTCATCCACCAGGTCGTCGTCGCGCAGCTCGCGGCGGCTCGCCAGGGCACGCACTCGACCAAGCGTCGTGGCGAGGTCTCCGGTGCCGGTCGCAAGCCCTTCAAGCAGAAGGGCACGGGTAACGCCCGTCAGGGTTCCATCCGCGCACCGCACATGACCGGTGGTGGCATCGTCCACGGACCGAAGCCGCGCGACTACTCGCAGCGCACCCCCAAGAAGATGATCGCCGCCGCCCTCCGGGGTGCACTCAGCGATCGCTTCCGCGGTGAGCGCATCCACGCCATCGAGTCCTTCGGGATCGACGGCACGCCCTCGACGAAGACCGCGGTGAACTTCCTCACCAACGTCGTCTCGTCGAAGAACGTGCTCGTCGTGATCGAGCGCAACGATGACGTGACGCTGAAGAGCATCCGCAACCTGTCGAACCTGCACGTGCTGACGTTCGACCAGCTCAACGCCTACGACGTGCTCGTCTCCGACGACATCGTCTTCACCCAGGCCGCGCTCGAGGGCTTCATCGCCTCCAAGTCCGGCGCCAACCAGGAGGTCTCCGCATGAGCGAGCAGGCATCTGTTCTCCAGACGGCCCTGAACAAGGACCCGCGCGACGTCATCCTGAAGCCGGTCGTGTCCGAGAAGAGCTACGGGCTCATCGATGAGGGCAAGTACACCTTCCTCGTCGACCCGCGCGCTTCGAAGACCGAGATCAAGCTCGCCATCGAGAAGATCTTCGGCGTCAAGGTCGCTGGGGTCAACACCCTCAACCGCGTCGGCAAGTCTCGCCGCACCCGCTTCGGAACCGGCAAGCGCAAGGACACCAAGCGCGCCATCGTCACCCTGAAGTCGGGCACCATCGACATCTTCACGGCAATCGGCTGATCCGGGGGATAAGGACAATCATGGCTATTCGCAAGTACAAGCCCACGACCCCGGGCCGTCGCGGCTCGTCGGTGGCTGACTTCGCCGAGATCACCCGATCGACGCCGGAGAAGTCGCTGCTGCGCCCGCTCTCGAAGACCGGTGGTCGCAACAACCAGGGCCGCATCACGACCCGTCACATCGGTGGTGGCCACAAGCGCCAGTACCGCGTCATCGACTTCCGTCGCAATGACAAGGACGGCGTCAACGCCCGTGTCGCTCACATCGAGTACGACCCCAACCGCACCGCGCGCATCGCGCTGCTGCACTACTTCGACGGCGAGAAGCGCTACATCCTCGCGCCGGCGAAGCTGAAGCAGGGCGACGTCGTCGAGTCCGGCGCCGGGGCCGACATCAAGCCGGGCAACAACCTCCCGCTGAAGAACATCCCGACGGGTACCGTCATCCACGCGATCGAGCTCCGCCCCGGCGGCGGCGCGAAGATGGCACGTTCGGCGGGCGCATCCGTGCGTCTCGTCGCTAAGGACGGCCCCTACGCTCAGCTGCGTCTGCCCTCGGGTGAGATCCGCAACGTCGACTCGCGCTGCCGCGCGACCATCGGCGAGGTCGGAAACGCCGAGCAGTCGAACATCAACTGGGGCAAGGCCGGCCGCATGCGCTGGAAGGGCGTCCGCCCGACCGTGCGTGGTGTCGCCATGAACCCGGTCGACCACCCGCACGGTGGTGGTGAGGGCAAGACGTCCGGTGGACGTCACCCCGTCACCCCCTGGGGTCAGGCTGAGGGTCGCACCCGTCACGCCAACAAGGAAAGCGACAAGTACATCGTGCGTCGTCGTAACGCCGGCAAGAAGCGCAAGTAGGAGTAAGAGAAGATGCCTCGCAGTCTTAAGAAGGGCCCCTTCGTCGACGATCACCTGCTTCGCAAGGTGGTCGTGCAGAACGAAGCCGGCACCAAGAACGTCATCAAGACCTGGTCTCGCCGGTCCATGATCATCCCGGCCATGCTGGGTCACACGATCGCGGTCCACGACGGACGCAAGCACATCCCTGTGTTCGTGTCCGAGTCCATGGTCGGTCACAAACTGGGCGAGTTCGCGCCCACCCGCACCTTCCGCGGCCACGAGAAGGACGACAAGAAGGGGCGGCGCCGCTAATGGTCGAATCGATCGCACGCGTGCGACACATCCGCGTGACCCCTCAGAAGGCTCGTCGTGTCGTCGCGCTCATCAAGGGCAAGCAGGCTCAGGAGGCTCTCGCCATCCTGAAGTTCGCGCAGCAGAGCGCCAGCGAGCCGATCTACAAGCTTGTCGCGTCGGCCATGGCCAACGCGCAGGTCAAGGCGGATCGCGACGGCGAGTTCCTCGACGAGCAGGACCTGTACGTGGCCAACGCGTACGTGGACGAGGGCACGACGCTCAAGCGTTTCCAGCCCCGTGCACAGGGTCGCGCTTTCCAGATCAAGAAGCGCACGAGCCACATCACGGTCGTGCTCTCGACGCCTGAGGCGGCTCCGGCCGCCGCGGGCGACAGCAAGAAGAAGGCGAGCAAGTAATGGGACAGAAGGTAAACCCGTACGGCTTCCGCCTCGGCATCACGACGGACCACGTCTCGCGCTGGTTCTCTGATTCGACGAAGCCGGGCCAGCGCTACGCCGACTACGTGGCCGAGGACATCAAGATCCGCAACCTGCTGAAGACGCAGCTCGACCGCGCCGGTGTCTCGAACATCGAGATCGAGCGCACCCGTGACCGCGTCCGCGTCGACATCCACACCGCCCGTCCGGGCATCGTGATCGGTCGTCGTGGCGCCGAGGCCGAGCGCATCCGCGGCGACCTCGAGAAGCTCTCGGGCAAGCAGATCCAGCTGAACATCCTCGAGGTCAAGAACCCCGAGGCCGATGCTCAGCTCGTCGCACAGGGCATCGCCGAGCAGCTCTCTGCTCGCGTGGCGTTCCGTCGTGCGATGCGCAAGGGTCTGCAGGGCGCTCAGCGCGCCGGCGCCAAGGGCATCCGCATCCAGGTCTCCGGCCGCCTCGGCGGCGCCGAGATGAGCCGTTCGGAGTTCTACCGCGAGGGTCGTGTGCCGCTGCACACGCTGCGCGCGAACATCGACTACGGCTTCTACGAGGCGAAGACCACCTTCGGCCGCATCGGCGTGAAGGTCTGGATCTACAAGGGTGACCTGACCGCAAAGGAGCTCGCTCGCGAGCAGGCCAATGCACCCAAGGCCCGTCGTGACGACCGTGGTGGCGACCGCCGCCGCGCGCCGCGCAACGAGGCACCTGTCGCAGAAGGAGCGTCGGCATAATGCTCATCCCCCGTAAGGTCAAGTTCCGCAAGCAGCACCACCCGGGTCGTTCGGGTCAGGCCACCGGTGGCACGAAGGTCTCCTTCGGCGACTTCGGCATCCAGGCCCTGACGCCCGCGTATGTGACGAACCGTCAGATCGAGTCCGCTCGTATCGCGATGACCCGTCACATCAAGCGTGGTGGAAAGGTGTGGATCAACATCTATCCCGACCGTCCGCTCACGAAGAAGCCTGCCGAGACCCGCATGGGTTCCGGTAAGGGTTCCCCCGAGTGGTGGGTCGCCAACGTCAAGCCGGGTCGCGTCCTCTTCGAGGTCGCCGGTGTGAGCGAGGAACTCGCTCGCGAGGCACTCACCCGTGCCATTCACAAGCTGCCTCTCAAGGCACGCATCATCAAGCGCGAGGAGGGCGACGCGTAATGGCGATCGGCACCAAGGAGCTCGCTCCGGCAGAGCTCGACACGTTCGAAGACCAGCGCCTCGTTGAGGAGCTGCGCAAGGCCAAGGAGGAGCTGTTCAACCTCCGTTTCCAGTCGGCCACCGGCCAGCTGGAGAGCCACGGCCGCATCCGCGCCGTCAAGCGCGACATCGCGCGTCTCTACACCGTGATCCGCGAACGCGAGCTGGGCATCCGTGCGACGCCTGCTCCGGTCGAGGCTCCGGCCAAGAAGGCGACCAAGTCGAAGGCGAAGAAGGCGGACTCCGCCGACGACGCCGTGAAGGAAGAGGCTGAGTGATGGCCACCAAGAAGGAAGCGACTGTGGAGACGCAGGCCGCAGGGCACGAGTCGGCTGCACACGACGTGCGCGACTCCGCGGCTCGCGGTTACCGCAAGACGCGTCGCGGCTATGTCGTCAGCGACAAGATGGACAAGACCATCGTGGTCGAGGTCGAGGACCGCGTGAAGCACCCGCTTTACGGCAAGGTCATCCGCCGCACCTCGAAGGTCAAGGCGCACGATGAGGCGAACACCGCCGGCATCGGCGACCTGGTCCTCATCAACGAGACCCGCCCGCTGAGCGCCACCAAGCGCTGGCGTCTGGTGGAGATTCTGGAGAAGGCCAAGTGATTCAGCAGGAGTCCCGCCTCAAGGTCGCCGACAACACCGGCGCCAAGGAGCTGCTCACGATTCGCGTGCTCGGTGGCTCGAAGCGTCGTTACGCCGGTCTCGGCGACACGATCGTCGCGACCGTCAAGGACGCGATCCCGGGCGGCAACGTGAAGAAGGGCGACGTCGTCAAGGCGGTCATCGTCCGCACCAAGAAGGAGGTCCGTCGTCCGGACGGCTCCTACATCAAGTTCGACGAGAACGCCGCCGTCATCCTGAAGGCAGACGGGGAGCCTCGCGGCACCCGCATCTTCGGACCGGTCGGTCGTGAGCTTCGCGACAAGAAGTTCATGAAGATCGTCTCGCTCGCGCCGGAGGTTATTTAGTCATGGCGAAGATCAAGAAGGGTGACCTGGTTCAGGTCATCACCGGATCCAAGGACCAGCGCGGAAAGCAGGGCAAGGTCCTCGAGATCCTGTCCGATCGCAACCGCGTCGTCGTGGAAGGCGTGAACTACGTCACCAAGCACACGCGTGTCGGTCAGACGCAGCGTGGCACCAAGACGGGTGGCCTCGAGACTGTCGAGGCTCCCATCCACATCTCGAACGTCGCACTCGTCGACCCTTCGACCAAGAAGCCGACCAAGGTCGGCCACCGGGTCGAGGAGAAGACCAAGGACGGCGTCAAGCGCACCGTCCGCGTGCGCTTCGCGAAGAAGAGCGGTAAGGACCTCTGATGAGCACCGACACTGCCGCGCCGGCTGGCAAGATCCAGCCGCGCCTGAAGCAGAAGTACAACGCCGAGATCAAGAAGGCGCTGCAGGACGAGTTCGGCTACTCGAACGTCATGCAGATCCCCGGACTGGTCAAGGTCGTCGTGAACACCGGTGTCGGCGAGGCAGCTCGCGACAGCAAGGTGATCGACGGCGCGGTCGACGACCTCACCAAGATCACCGGCCAGAAGCCGATCGTCACGAAGGCCCGCAAGTCCATCGCGCAGTTCAAGCTGCGCGAGGGCCAGGCCATCGGCGCGCACGTCACCCTCCGCGGTGACCGCGCGTGGGAGTTCGTGGACCGCCTGGTCTCGCTTGCACTGCCGCGCATCCGCGACTTCCGCGGCCTGTCGCCCAAGCAGTTCGACGGCAACGGCAACTACACCTTCGGTCTCCAGGAGCAGAGCGTGTTCCACGAGATCGATCAGGACAAGATCGACCGGGTTCGCGGTTTCGACATCACCGTCGTCACCACCGCGAAGACGGATGACGAGGGCCGGGCACTGCTCCGCCACCTCGGCTTCCCGTTCCAGTCGACCGACGCACAGGCGTAAGCCTTCGACGGGCTCAGTGGTCACTGGTCACTGGGCCCGTCGATCTGCACGTACAATTGAAGATTGCGTGTCATCGCAGGCCGTCTGTCGTGTAACGGCAGCCGGAACCTCATGAACAAAGGAAAACAACAATGACAATGACAGACCCGGTCGCAGATCTGCTGACCCGTCTGCGTAACGCGAACTCGGCGCACCACGACTCCGTGACCCTGCCGTCGAGCAAGCTCAAGACGCACATCGCCGAGATCCTCCAGCAGGAGGGCTACATCGCCGGCTGGGAGACCTCTGACGCCCGCGTCGGGAAGAACCTCACGCTGTCGCTGAAGTACGGCCCGAACCGCGAGCGCTCGATCGCTGGCATCAAGCGCGTGTCGAAGCCCGGCCTTCGCGTGTACGCGAAGTCGACGGAGCTCCCCAAGGTGCTCGGCGGCCTCGGCGTGGCCATCCTGTCCACTTCCTCCGGTCTTCTCACCGACCGTCAGGCTGAGCAGAAGGGCGTGGGCGGAGAAGTTCTCGCCTACGTGTGGTAATCCCTCATGTCGCGTATTGGACGACTTCCCATCGACGTGCCTGCGGGCGTCACCGTTTCGGTCGACGGCCGTGAGGTCGCGGTGAAGGGCCCCAAGGGTGAACTCACCCTCACGGTGGCCAGCCCCATCGAGGTCGCGGTCGAGGAGAACCAGGTTCTGGTCTCCCGTCCCGACGACGAGCGCGAGTCGCGGTCGCTTCACGGCCTGACCCGCACGCTCATCAGCAACAACATCATCGGCGTGACCCAGGGCTACACCAAGGGTCTCGAGGTCGTCGGAACCGGTTACCGCGTGGCTCAGAAGGGCAGCTCGGTCGAGTTCGCCCTCGGCTTCTCGCACCCGGTCCTGATCGACCCGCCCGCCGGCATCACGCTCACGGTCGAGGGCACCAACAAGCTCACCGTCAGCGGGATCGACAAGCAGGCTGTCGGCGAGGCAGCTGCCAACATCCGCAAGATCCGCAAGCCCGAGCCGTACAAGGGCAAGGGTGTGCGCTACGCCGGCGAGAACGTGCGTCGCAAGGCCGGAAAGAGTGGTAAGTAACCATGGCTCTCAAGTCAAAGTCTGACGCCCGCGCGCGTCGTCACGCCCGCCTTCGCAAGAAGGTCGTCGGCACCGAGGCGCGTCCGCGTCTCGTCGTCAACCGTTCGGCCCGCCACGTCTTCGTGCAGCTCGTCGACGACAGCAAGGGTCACACCGTGGCGTCGGCATCGACGCTCGAGACCGACCTGCGCTCCATCGAGGGTGACAAGACCGCCAAGGCACGCAAGGTCGGCGAGCTCCTCGCCGAGCGCGCGAAGGCCGCAGGCGTTTCCGAGGCAGTGTTCGACCGTGGCGGCAACCGCTACGCCGGTCGTGTCGCCGCCATCGCCGACGGCGCCCGCGAAGGGGGTCTGGCACTGTGAGTGACAACAAGGAGAACGAAGTGACCGAAACGGCTGCTGCCGCTCCCGAGACGGCCCCGGTCGTCTCTGAGACGGCCGCCGGCACGACCCAGGCCGAGCCTGCTCGCGAAGGCCGCCGCGGCGGCGGTCGCGATCGCAACCAGGGTGGCGGCCGCGACCGCAACTCGCGCGACCGCGGAGACAACCAGTTCCTGGAGCGTGTCGTCACGATCAACCGCGTCTCGAAGGTCGTGAAGGGTGGTCGTCGCTTCAGCTTCACCGCCCTCGTGGTCGTCGGTGACGGCAACGGTCTGGTCGGAGTCGGCTATGGGAAGGCCCGTGAGGTCCCCCTGGCGATCTCGAAGGGTGTCGAAGAGGCCAAGCGCAACTTCTTCCGCGTTCCGCGCGTCGCCAGCACCATCCCGCACCCCGTGCAGGGTGAGGCGGCCGCAGGTGTGGTCCTGCTTCGTCCGGCTGCTGCCGGTACCGGTGTCATCGCCGGTGGTCCGGTCCGCGCCGTGCTCGAGTGCGCCGGTATCCACGACGTGCTGTCGAAGTCGCTCGGTTCGTCGAACACGATCAACATCGTGCACGCGACCGTCGCTGCCCTGAAGCAGCTCGAGGAGCCCCGTGCGGTCGCCGCACGTCGTGGCCTCGAGTTCGACCAGGTTGCTCCGGCGCGTCTCGTCCGTGCGGAGGCTGACGCCATCGCCGCACAGAAGGTAGGTGCCTGATGGCTTCGCGCCTCAAGGTCACGCAGGTCAAGTCCAAGGTGAGCGAGAAGCAGAACCAGCGTGACACGCTGCGCAGCCTCGGTCTGAAGCGCATCGGTGACAGCACCGTTCGCCCCGACGACGCGCAGACGCGCGGTTACGTCAAGACCGTCGCCCACCTCGTCAAGGTTGAGGAGATCGACTAATGGCTGAGAAGAACGACGCCGTCGAGGCCGAGAAGGCCCCGAAGAAGGCTGCCGCTCCCAAGGCTGCCGCCGAGAAGAAGACGGCTGAGAAGAAGCCCACCGCGAAGAAGGCGCCGGCCAAGACCGCCGCTGCCGACGCCAAGGCCGACGCTCCCGCCAAGAAGCCTGCCGCCAGCAAGGCTGCGCCGAAGAAGGATGCTCCGGCATCCCGTCCCGGCGTGCTGAAGGTGCACCACCTGCGTCCGGTCCCCGGATCCAACACCGCGAAGACCCGTGTCGGTCGCGGTGAGGGCTCCAAGGGCAAGACCGCCGGTCGCGGCACCAAGGGCACCAAGGCTCGCAACACCGTTCGCGTCGGCTTCGAGGGTGGGCAGATGCCTCTGCACATGCGCACCCCGAAGCTGCGCGGGTTCAAGAACCCGTTCCGCGTCGAGTACCAGGTCGTGAACCTGGAGAAGCTCGCGGAGCTGTACCCGAAGGGCGGCGACGTCACCGTCACCGACCTGGTCGCCAAGGGCGCCGTTCGCAAGAACGAGAAGGTCAAGGTTCTCGGAAACGGCGACATCGCCGTGAAGCTCACCGTCGCGGTCGACAAGGTCTCGGGTTCCGCCGAGCAGAAGATCGTGGCAGCGGGCGGTTCCGTCAAGTAACCACTGCACAAGAGGGGCCGGAGGATTCTCCGGCCCCTCTTGTGGTTACGCAGTGCGGGCCGTGGTCCGCTCTCGCAGTCCGGGGTCGTCGGATGGGTTACCCTGGTCTTTCGGCCGTCCTTCGGGAATCGGCAACTTTTCAGGAGGAACGTTCTTGTTCAGCGCCATCGCGCGGATCTTCCGCACGCCCGACCTGCGTCGGAAGATCGGTTTCACTCTCGCCATCGTCGCGATCTACCGACTCGGTTCCAACGTCCCCGCACCCTTCGTCAACTTCCCGAACGTCGAGGAGTGCCTGGCCGCCAACTCGGGCACCGACGGACTGCTCGGTCTCGTCAACCTCTTCTCCGGCGGTGCGCTCCTGCAGCTGTCGATCTTCGCGCTCGGCGTGATGCCGTACATCACCGCGACGATCATCACCCAGCTCCTCCGCGTGGTCATCCCGCACTTCGAGGCCCTGCACAAGGAGGGTCAGGCCGGTCAGGCTCGACTCACCCAGTACACGCGGTACCTCACCATCGCGCTCGCGCTGCTGCAGTCGACGACCCTCGTCACGGTCGCCCGCAGCGGTCAGCTCTTCGGCACGACCGATCTCGCCGCCTGCCAGCAGCTGCTGACCAACGACGTGTGGTGGGCGCAGCTGCTCATCATCATGGCGATGACGGCCGGCACCGGACTCATCATGTGGTTCGCCGAGCTCGTCACCGAGCGCGGCATCGGCAACGGCATGTCGCTCCTCATCTTCACCTCCATCGCCGCGACCTTCCCCGGCGCCATGGGCCTCATCTGGCAGACCAAGGGCTTCGAGGTGTTCCTCCTGGTCTTGGCGGTGGGCATCATCGTGATGGGCCTCGTCGTCTTCGTCGAGCAATCCCAGCGACGCATCCCGGTGCAGTACGCCAAGCGGATGGTCGGACGCCGCACCTACGGCGGCACGAACACCTACATCCCGATCAAGGTGAACATGGCGGGTGTGATCCCCGTGATCTTCGCCTCGTCGCTGCTGTACATCCCGGCGCTCATCGCGCAGTTCAACACTCCGCAGGACGGCTCCGTGCCGGCGCCATGGGTCACCTGGATCAGCGCGAACTTCACCACGGGCAACCACCCCGTCTACATGGCGGCGTACTTCCTGCTCATCATCGGGTTCACCTACTTCTACGTCGCGATCACCTTCAACCCCGTCGAGGTCGCCGACAACATGAAGAAGTACGGCGGGTTCATCCCGGGCATCCGTGCCGGCCGCCCGACCGCCGAGTACCTCGACTACGTCCTCACCCGCATCACGCTTCCCGGCTCGCTGTACCTCGGCCTGATCGCGCTCATCCCGCTGATCGCCCTGGCCACCGTCGGCGCCAACCAGAACTTCCCGTTCGGCGGGGCCTCGATCCTCATCATCGTCGGCGTCGGCCTCGAGACCGTCAAGCAGATCGATGCTCAGCTGCAGCAGCGCCATTACGAAGGGCTTCTCCGATGACAGCATCCGCTCGTCTCCTCATCGTCGGACCCCAGGGCTCCGGAAAGGGCACGCAGGGCGTGCGCATCGCCGAGTCCTACGGCATCCCGGTCGTGTCGACCGGTGACATCTTCCGCGCGAACATCAAGGAGGGGACGCCTCTCGGCCAGCAGGTCACGGCGATCCTCGACAAGGGCGACCTCGTGTCCGACGAGCTGACGAGTGAGATCGTGCGCGATCGCCTGTCGCAGGAGGATGCCGCGAACGGCTTCCTGCTCGACGGGTACCCGCGCAATGTGGCCCAGGTGGCACACCTCGAGGAGTTCCTCGCGGGTCGCGGGGAGTCGCTCGACGCCGTCATCGTGCTCGATGTCCCTCGTGAGGAGAGCATGTCGCGCCTCGGCCTGCGGGCAGCGGAGCAGGGTCGCTCGGACGACACCGACGAGGCCATCGCCCACCGACTCGACATCTACGAGAAGGAGACGGCGCCGATCGTCGAGGTGTACGGGCCGAAGGGCATCGTCGACCGCATCGACGGCGTCGGCTCGCTGGACGAGATCACCGAGCGCATCTCCGCAGCACTCGCCGCCCGGGGCCTGCGCCTCGCGGCCTCGGCCTGAGGCCTCGCGATGTTCCGCCGGTCGATCTACAAGACCCCGGCCCAGCTTCGATCCATGGTCGAGCCCGGACTCATCACGGCGGCGGCGCTCGACGCCGTGCGTCCGCTGATCACGCCGGGCGTCACCACCCTGGAGCTGGATGCCGCGGCGAACCGCACCATCCTCGATCGTGGGGCGGAGTCGAACTTCCAGCTCGTGCGCGGCTATCACCACACCATCTGCGTGTCGGTGAACGAGCAGGTCGTGCACGGCATCCCGGGGGAGCGCGTGCTGGTGCCCGGCGACATCGTCTCTGTCGACTGCGGCGCCCAGTTCCAAGGGTGGAACGGCGACAGCGCGGTCACGGTCGTCGTGCCGGATCCCGAGCGTCCCGAGCTGGTGGCGCAGCGCGAGGAGCTCTCCCGTGTGACCGAGGGATCGATGTGGGCGGGGATCGCCGCCATGGCCTCCGTGTCGTCGATCGACGAGATCGGCGCCGCCATCCAGGAGTACATCGAGGCGCAGGGGCCCTCCGCGGTGTCGGGCGCGCCGTACGGAATCCTGCGCGAGTATGTCGGGCACGGCATCGGACGCAAGATGCACGAGGCGCCCAGCGTGTTCAACTACCGCACACCTGACCGCGGAGCCGACGTCAAGCCCGGGCTCGTCCTGGCGATCGAGCCGATGGTGACGGCGGGCGGTGAGGCGACCTACGTCGAGGACGACGACTGGACCGTCACGACCGTCGACGGCACAGACGGCTCACATTGGGAACATAGCGTAGCCCTGCATGATGGGGGTATCTGGGTGCTCACCGCGCCCGATGGTGGAAGAGCCGGACTCGCCCCGTTCGGGGTCGAGCCTCGAGAGATCGGAAAGTAATGGCAGCGGCGAAGAGCAACACGAACTGGTTCGCGATCGGCGTCTCCATCGCTGTGGTCGTGGTGCTGGTCGTGCTGGGTGGCCTCGTGGTGTTCCTCAACAACCAGGCGACCTCCCCGGGTGCTACGCCGACGAGCAACGGAACCTTCGATGCCGACGCCGGGTCGATCTCCATCGGCGAAGGCGAAGACACGGTCGCGGTGTTCGTGGACTTCCAGTGCCCTGTGTGCAAGAACTTCGAAGACCAGTACGGAGCGGCGCTCGAGGCAGCTGCGGAGGACGGGCGCATCACCCTCCAGTACCACCCGATCGCGATCCTCGACCGCTACTCGCAGGGAACCGACTACTCGTCGCGCTCGGCCGGTGCGGCCGTGTGCGTCGCCGAGTCCAACCCCGACCTCTACCTCGACTACGCCAAGGTTCTGTTCGAGAACCAGCCGGCCGAGAACTCCTCCGGCCTCACCACCGAGGAGCTCGCCGGGTTCGCCTCCCAGGTCGGTGCGGACGACGCCGTCTCCTGCATCAACGACGAGACGTACCGCAAGTTCGGCGTCGCCCAGGCGAAGGCCAACGAGATCGGGGGAACCCCCACGATCGAGATCAACGGAACCCGGCTCGACCTGCAGAACAACCCGGATGACCTGAAGAAGCTCACCGATCTCATCGGCTGAGCCGGGGAGCACCGGCCAAGTTGCCGGATGCCTCCAGAGGGTCTAATATTGATCTTTGGTGCTTTGTGCCTTGATTCGGCGTGTCCGATCGGTGCTGCACCGCACACCACCCACCCACCGCAGATCGACCGGTCTGCAGAAGCGTCAGCGAGGCTATGGCTAAGAAAGACGGTGTCATCGAGATCGAGGGCGTGATCTCCGAGGCTCTGCCCAACGCGATGTTCCGCGTTGAGCTCAGCAACGGACACAAGGTCCTGGCAACGATCTCCGGAAAGATGCGACAGAACTACATCCGCATCATCCCCGAGGACCGCGTGGTCGTGGAGCTCAGCCCCTACGACCTCACCCGCGGCCGTATCGTCTACCGCTACCGCTGACCGGTCGAGAAGTAACGGCCTGCCTCGGTAACGAGGCGGTACGAAGACAGCGATAAGGAAACATCATGAAGGTCAACCCGAGCGTCAAGCCGATCTGCGATCACTGCAAGGTGATCCGCCGCCACGGCCGCGTCATGGTGATCTGCAAGAGCAACCCGCGTCACAAGCAGCGCCAGGGCTGACCTGCGCTGCGCGGACCGCTCGCGCACATCTCACAACTCAATACGAAACGGCAGGATCAGATCCTTCGTCGGGGCTCAGGCACCAGCGAAGAGGACACCTCGGGGCGGAGGCCCGGGCACCGATCCTGTTCCATACCTCCACTACATCCAGGAGAACCGCATGGCACGTCTTGCCGGCGTTGACATCCCGCGCGACAAGCGCGTGGTGATCGCCCTTACCTACATCTACGGCGTCGGCCGTACCCGCTCGGTCGAGATCCTCAAGGCGACCGAGATCGACGAGAGCATCCGCGTGAAGGACCTCAGCGACGACCAGCTGATCGCCCTCCGCGACCACATCGAAGGCAACTACAAGGTGGAGGGTGACCTGCGCCGCGAGGTGGCTGCAGACATCCGCCGCAAGGTCGAGATCGGCTCCTACGAGGGCATCCGCCACCGTCGTGGTCTCCCGGTCCGTGGTCAGCGCACCAAGACCAACGCCCGTACCCGCAAGGGCCCGAAGCGCACCGTCGCCGGCAAGAAGAAGGCCCGCTAAACGCGGCCCCAGGGACTAGGAGAACATTTTCATGGCTGCACCCAAGGCCGCCGCGCGCAAGCCGCGCCGCAAGGAAAAGAAGAACATCGCGCTGGGCCAGGCCCACATCAAGTCGACGTTCAACAACACGATCGTCTCGATCACCGACCCGTCCGGCGCTGTCATCAGCTGGGCATCGTCGGGTGGAGTGGGCTTCAAGGGCTCGCGCAAGTCGACCCCGTACGCCGCAGGTCTTGCTGCCGAGTCCGCTGCGCGTCAGGCGCAGGAGCACGGCGTCAAGAAGGTCGACGTCTTCGTGAAGGGTCCGGGCTCCGGCCGCGAGACCGCGATCCGCTCGCTCCAGGCCGCCGGCCTCGAGGTCGGCTCGATCCAGGACGTCACCCCGCAGGCGCACAACGGTTGCCGCCCGCCGAAGCGTCGCCGCGTCTGACACGGCTTATGCGAGGGATGCCACGGCATCCCTCGCATGCCCGCGTGCGGGCATCGACTTCCACAATTGAAGACCTCACCACACCACATGTCATATAGCGGGCATGTGATCGAAAGGAACACAGAGTGCTCATTGCACAGCGTCCCACACTGACCGAGGAAAAGATCGTCGAGAACCGTAGCCGGTTCATCATCGAGCCTCTGGAGCCCGGCTTCGGCTACACGATCGGCAACGCGCTGCGTCGCAGCCTGCTGTCGTCGATCCCCGGCGCCGCTGTCACCAGCGTTCGTCTCGACGGCGTGCTGCACGAGTTCAGCACCATCCCCGGCGTGAAGGAGGATGTCACCGAGATCATCCTCAACATCAAGCAGCTCGTGGTCTCGTCGGAGCGCGACGAGCCCATCACCGCATACCTGCGCAAGACCGGTGCGGGCGAAGTGACTGCCGCTGACATCTCGGCTCCGGCCGGTGTCGAGGTGCAGAACCCCGAGCTCGTCATCGCGACCCTCAACGAGACCGCGAAGTTCGAGCTCGAGCTCACCATCGAGCGTGGCCGCGGCTACGTCTCGGCCACGCAGAACCGCAACGAGTACGCCGAGGCCGGTCAGATCCCGATCGACTCGATCTACTCGCCGGTCCTCAAGGTCAGCTACCGCGTCGAGGCGACTCGTGCCGGTGAGCGCACCGACTTCGACAAGCTCGTCCTCGATGTCGAGACCAAGTCGTCGATCAGCCCCCGCGACGCCGTCGCGTCGGCCGCGAAGACGCTCACCGAGCTGTTCGGCCTCGCCCGCGAGCTGAACGTCGAGGCCGAGGGCATCGAGATCGGCCCGGCACCCGTGGAGGCAGTGAACTCCAGCGAGCTGTCTATGCCGATCGAGGACCTCGACCTGTCGGTCCGCTCGTACAACTGCCTGAAGCGTGAGGGCATCAACACTGTTTCCGAGCTCGTCGCCCTGTCGGAGACGCAGCTCATGAACATCCGCAATTTCGGCCAGAAGTCGGTCGACGAGGTGCGCGACAAGCTCATCTCGCTCGGTCTGTCGCTCAAGGATTCGGTGCCCGGTTTCGACGGCGCCCACTTCTACGGCGGCAGCGAAGACGAGTCCTTCTGATACCCGACCCTTCTGACCAGGAGTTAGACGATTATGCCCAAGCCCACTAAGGGTCCCCGCCTCGGAGGCGGCCCCGCACACGAGCGCCTGCTGCTTGCCAACCTCGCGGCGGCTCTGTTCACCCACAAGTCGATCAAGACGACCGAGACCAAGGCCAAGCGCCTGCGTCCGCTCGCCGAGCGTTTGATCACGTTCGCGAAGCGCGGCGACCTGCACGCGCGTCGTCGCGTGCTGTCGGTCATCGGCGACAAGAGCGTCGTGCACACGCTCTTCGCTGAGATCGCACCGCTGGTCGCTGACCGCGAGGGTGGCTACACCCGTATCACCAAGGTCGGCAACCGCAAGGGCGACAACGCTCCGATGGCCGTGATCGAGCTCGTCCTCGAGCCGGTCAACCCGAAGCCGAAGTCCGCCAAGAAGTCGGCCGCCGCCGCTCCGAAGGCCGAGAAGCCCGCTGAGGTCGTCGAGGAGACTCCCGCCGAGGAGGCTCCCGCCGAGGACGCAGCCGTCGAGGAGACGCCGGACGCCGGCGCCGAGTCGCAGGCCGAGGGCGAAGCAGCCGAGGCTGCCGCTGAGGACGCTGTCGAGAAGTAAGCACCTCTCACCACGAAGCCCGCCGCCCCTTCCGGGGTGGCGGGCTTCGTCGTTCCTGGCCGCAGGTTCTGCGGCCAGGAGCAACTTCTGCGGCCCGATTCGCGAGATGTGGCCGCAGAAGTTCGGAATGGCCGCAGAACCTGCGCGGCGGGTCAGCGGGCGCGAAGATCCTTGCGGAGGATCTTCCCGGATGCGGACTTCGGGATCGCGTCGATGAACTCGACCTGGCGGACCTTCTCGTGCGGCGCGACATGGGCGGCGACGTGCGCCATGACTGCATCCGCGTCGAGATCGGCATCCGCCTGCCGCACGACGAACGCCTTCGGGACCTCCTGGCCATCGTCGTCGGGAGCACCGATGACGGCGGCGTCAGCAATGGACGGATGCTCCAGCAGCACGGCTTCCAGCACGGCGGGTGCGACCTGGTAGCCCTTGTACTTGATGAGCTCCTTGAGCCGGTCGACGATGCGGAAGATGCCGTCGTGCGTGACGGTCGCGACGTCGCCGGTGCGCAGCCAGCCGTCGGCGTCGAGCATCTCGGCAGTGGCATCCGGACGGTTGAGATAGCCCTTCATGACCTGCGGACCGCGGATCAGCAGCTCGCCGGGTTCGCTCGCCCCGTCGTCGGGCACGGCGACGTCCGCTCCGGTCTCGGGGTCGATCAGACGTGCTTCGGTGTTGCTGATGAGCATTCCGACCGAGGAGCGGTCGATGTCGTCGCGGGCGGCCGGGATGGCGTGGGTCACCGGACTGGTCTCAGTCATGCCATACCCCTGGCAAACGGTGCAGTCCAGCCGCTTCGCGACGGCCGAGGCGAGCCCGCCGTCGAGGGGAGCGGCCCCCGAGAAGATCACGGAGATGGAGGAAAGGTCGTACTGGTCGATCAGCGGATGCTTCGCCAGGGCCACCGCGATCGGCGGGGCGATGAACACCCAGGTCGTGCGATGCTCGGCGACGACGCGCAGGAACTCGGTCAGGTCGAACTTCGGCATCGTCACGAGGGCGGCACGCTGCCGCAGGGCGAAGTTCAGCAGCACCGTCATCCCGTAGATGTGGAAGAACGGCAGCACCGCGAGCACGCGATCGCCGTCGACCAGGGATATCGTCGAGCGGCACTGGCTCACGTTCGCGACGAGGTTGCGGTGCGTGAGCATCACGCCCTTCGGACGTCCGGTCGTTCCCGAGGAGTACGGCAGCACCGCGAGATGCTCGGCGGGGTCGAAGGAGACGTCCGGCGCCGCGCGGCCTTCGCCGAGGAGATCGCGGAGTGAGGGATGCCCGTCGGCGCCGTCGAGAACGATGAGGTGATCGGCGTCGATCCCCACCTGCGCCGCGGCGGCCTCCGCGCCCGGAAGCAGAGGAGAGACCGTGATCAGCCATTCCGCCTCGGCGTCGGTGAGCTGGTTCACGATCTCGTCGGCCGTGTAGAGCGAGTTGATCGTCGTCGCGGTGGCTCCCGCGCGCAGGATGCCGTGGAAGACCGTCGCGAACGCCGGGATGTTCGGGCAGAGCACACCGATGCGGGTGCCGACGCCGACGCCGCGGGCGGCGAGTGCGCCGGCGAACAGATCGATCTGGGCGACCAGCTGCCGGTACGTCGTCTCGGCGCCGCTGGTGCCGTCGACCAGCGCGACGGCATCGAGGCGGTCCTCGTCGAGGTCGCCGAAGAGGTAGTCGTACACGGAGACGGCGGGGATCTCCACGTCGGGGAGGGTGCTGCGAACCATGAGATCTCCTTCGATCCGGTCACGACGTCATCGTCTGATGGGATTCAGTTTCGCACAGGGAGGCACCCCGTACCACTGGTGAACGGGGGAGGGTCGCCGCGAGTAGGCTGATCCGGTGAGCGACGCACAGACCCTGAACCGAGGGCCTCGCGCCTACACCGCCTTCATCGGGATCGGCCTGCTGGCCGGCCTCCTGTCCGGACTCTTCGGAGTCGGCGGCGGCACCGTCATCGTGCCGCTGCTGGTCCTCTTCCTGCATTTCAATCAGCGGCTCGGCGCGGGGACCTCGCTCGCCGCCATCGTGCCCACGGCCACCGTGGGCGTGATCTCCTACGCGATCCACGGCTCGGTCGCCTGGGTTCCCGGCCTCATCCTCGCGGCGGGTTCCGTGGTGGGTGCGCAGATCGGCACCCGCCTGCTTCCGAGGGTCTCCCAGACCGTGCTCCGGTGGCTGTTCGTGGGCTTCCTCGTGGTCGTGATCGTGAGCCTCTTCCTGGTGATCCCGTCGCGCGACGCGGAGTTCGAGGTTCAGCTGCTGAACGGGCTCGCCCTGGTCGCGACAGGCGTCGTCACCGGCATCCTCGCCGGGCTCATCGGTGTCGGAGGCGGGGTGATCGTCGTTCCGGTCCTGATGCTCGCCTTCGGAACGAGCGACCTGATCGCCAAGGGCACGTCGCTGCTCATGATGATCCCCACCGCGATCTCCGGCACGATCGGCAACCTGCGCAACCACAACGTCGACCTCGTCGCGGCTGCGATCGTCGGCGTGTCCGCGTGCACCACGACCGCCCTGGGTGCGTGGCTCGCGACGCTCATCGACCCGTTCGTCGGCAACATGCTGTTCGCGGCATACCTCGTCGTCATCGCCGTGCAGATGGCGATGAAGGCGATCCGCGGGCGCAAGAAGGACTGACTCGTCCCGCCTCGGTAGGATCGAGGGGTGGCAGTGAACCAAGATCTTGTCGGCCGGGAGTTCCCGCCGACCGCCCCGTACCTCGTCGGACGAGAGAAGGTGCGCGAGTTCGCCCGCGCCGTCTTCGCCGATGCCCCGCAGCACACCGACGTCGATGCCGCCCGTGCCCTCGGCTTCGACGACGTGGTCGCACCGCCGACCTTCGCGATGGTCATCCAGGACCACACGCTCCAGCAGCTGCTGGCGCAGGAGGACTCCGGCATCGTGCTGGCGCGCACGATCCACGCCGAGCAGCGATTCGCCTACTCGCGTCCGATCGTCGCCGGAGACGAGCTCGTCGGGCAGCTGCGCGTCACCGGCATCCGCATGATGGGCGGAAACGCGATGATCACCAGCGAGGCGGAGATCACGGATGCGGCCGGACAGCATGTCGTGACGGCCACCAGCGTGCTGCTCGTCGGAGCCGACGAGACCGCCGAGGGAGAGGCCGCCTGATGGGCTACACCGTCGGAGACGTGATCGCCGAGCGCACCGTGCACCTCACCCGCGAGTCGCTCGTGCGGTACGCGGGCGCATCGGGGGACTTCAACCCCATCCATTACCGCGACGACGTCGCGGCATCCGTCGGCCTGCCCGGAGTGCTCGCGCACGGCATGCTCACGATGGGGATCGCGTCGTCCGTGGTCGTCGCCGCCCTCGAGCCCGGCGCGAAGATCCTCGACTACGGCGTGCGCTTCACCAAGCCCGTGGTCGTCGATCCTGAGGCCGGAGCCGATCTGCAGGTCGTGGCCACCGTCGGCGCCGTCGACGACGCCGCCACGCGCATCGACCTCAAGGTCACCTTCGGCGAGACGACCGTGCTGGTCAAGGCGCAGCTGCGCATCGCCGTCTGATGGGGGTGACCGAGGTGCGGGACATCGACCCCATCCGTCTCGCCCAGCTCACGACGCTGCGCACCGGCGCCGCTCCTGAAAGGATGCTCGAGGCATCGACGACGGCAGAGCTGGTCGAGGCCCTGCGCGCCACCTGGGCCGCGCGCGAGCCGTGGTTCGTGCTCGGCGGAGGCTCGAACCTGTTCGTGGGAGACGCGCCCTTCGACGGGACGGTGATCCGCGTGCGCACCGAGGGCATCGAAGAGCTGCCCTCTCCGCACGTCGGGCGCATCCGCCTGCGGGCCCAGGCGGGCCACGGCTGGGACGATCTCGTCGCCTACGCCGTGGAGCACGGATACGCGGGCCTCGAGGCCATGAGCGGCATCCCCGGGACGGTCGGCGCGGCGCCCGTGCAGAACATCGGCGCCTACGGGCAGGAGATCCAGGAGACGCTGGTCGAGGTCGAGCTCATCGACGAGGCGACCGGCGAGGTCTCGACCGTTCCCGCATCCGAGCTCGGACTGGGATTCCGCACCTCGGTGCTGAAGCATCACTACGGCGGCGAACCCCTGCGGCGGGCCGTGATCCTGTCGATCACCGTCGACCTGTTCGTCGCGGGCGAGCGCGTCGTGCGCGGCGAGCAGCTGCGCCGAGCCCTCGGACTCGACCACGAGGCCCCGGTCGCGCTCGGATGGGTGCGGGAGCGCATCCTCGCCACACGGGCGTCCAAGGGGATGCTGCTGGACGATGCGGACCCCGACACCCACAGCGTCGGCTCGTTCTTCCAGAACGCGATCGTGCCCGAGTCCGTGGCGCGCGCCCTGCCGCCGGAGTGCCCGCGCTGGCCGGTCGCGCCGGACCTCGATGCCGTCACCGTGATCCCGCTCGCCTCCTACGACGGGCTCGTCCCGCAGACGAAGACCGAGGCCTCCGACGTCAAGGTGAGCGCTGCATGGCTCATCGAGCAGGCCGGCATCCGCAAGGGCTTCAAGCTGCCGCGCTCCCGCGCATCCGTATCGACGAAGCACGCGCTCGCACTGACGAACCGCGGCGGCGCCACCGCCGGCGAAGTCGCCGAGCTGGCGCGCTTCATCCAGAGCAGGGTCCACGCCGAGTTCGGACTCGTGCTGCAGCCGGAGCCGGTGCTGGTCGGCGTCGAGCTCTAGCCTGCGCGCTACACTCGCCGCATGACCGGACTGACCCCGTATCTGCTCTTCCCCGGCAATGCCGCGGAGGCGATGCGGTTCTACCAGTCGGTGTTCGGCGGCGAGCTGCGGATGTTCGACTATGCGCAGTTCGACCGCCACGACGGGCCCTCCGACGCGATCGCCCACGCCATGCTCGAGGGCGTCGTGGATCTGTCGGGTGCGGATGCCGGAATCGATGCCGATGCGGTGCAGATGGGAGGCATGTTCTTCTCCCTGCTCGGCACGGCGGATGCGTCCACGCTCACCAGCTGGTTCGCCGACCTGTCCGTGGGCGGCAGAGTCATCGATCCGCTGCAGCGCCGCCCGTGGGGCGACTGGGACGGCACGCTCGTCGACCGCTACGGCATCCGCTGGCTGATCGGGTACCAGCCCGAGTCGTGACGTGCGACGAAACCCCCGGTTCGCGCCGAGACCCCCGTCCGCGGACGTCTGCGAACGGGGGTCTCGGCGATAAAGCGGGGTCTCGGCGAGGTCGCGTCGCAGTCAGGCGAACAGGCGCTGCAGGCGCTGCACGCCCTCGAGGAGCTGGTCGTCGCCCAGGGCGTACGACAGTCGCAGGTAGCCGCTCGGGCCGAAGGCCTCGCCCGGGACCACAGCGACCTCGGCCTGCTCGAGGATCAGGTCGGCGAGTTCGAGCGAGGTCGTCGGTGTGACGCCGCCCCACGTGCGACCGAGCAGGCCCTGCACGTCGGGGTACACGTAGAAGGCCCCGAGCGGGTTCGGCACACGGATTCCCTCGATCTTCGACAGCTCCGCGACGATGAGGCGGCGGCGGCGGTCGAAGGCCTCGCGCATCTGCTCGGCCTCGGTCTGCGGACCGTTGAGGGCGGCGATCGCGGCCTTCTGCGCCACGTTGTTCACGTTGCTCGAGAGGTGCGACTGAAGGTTGCCGGCGATCTTGATGGCGTCGGCCGGGCCGACCATCCAGCCCACGCGCCAGCCGGTCATGGCGTACGTCTTCGCGACGCCGTTGACGAGGATCGTCTGGCCGGCGACTTCGGGGACCGCGGCGACGATCGACGTCGCCGTCACGCCTTCGTAGGTGAGGTTCTGGTAGATCTCGTCGCTGATGATCCAGATGCCGTGCTCGACGGCCCATTCGCCGATCGCCTTCGTCTCTTCGGCGGTGTAGACCGATCCGGTCGGGTTCGAGGGCGACACGAAGACGAGGACCGTGGTGCGCTCGGTGCGCGCGGCCTCGAGCTGCTCGACCGTGACCTTGTAGTCCTGGTCGGCTCCGGCGAAGACCTCGACGGGCGTGCCGTCGGCGAGGCGGATCGCCTCGGGGTACGTGGTCCAGTAGGGAGCGGGCAGCAGCACCTCGTCGCCCGGGTTCACGACGGTCTGGAACGCCTGGTAGACGGACTGCTTGCCGCCGTTCGTCACGATGACCTGGCTCGGCGAGACCTCGAGTCCGGAGTCGCGGAGGGTCTTCGCGGCGACCGCCTCACGCAGAGCCGGGAGGCCGGCTGCCGGGGTGTACCGGTAGTTCGCCGGGTCGGCGAGGGCTTCGGCCGCGGCATCCACGATGAACTGCGGGGTCGCGAAGTCCGGCTCGCCGGCCGCATACGAGATGACGGGCTTGCCTTCGGCCTTGAGAGCCTTCGCCTTCGCGTCGACCTTGAGGGTCGCCGACTCGGCGATGGCGGACAGCTTGCGGGAGAGAGGAGCGCGTTCGGTCACGATTACGAGCGTACTCGGGTGGGCAGGCCGGTCGCCGGGCGCGTCGTCATGAAGAACCGGAGTTCTTTACGGATCAGGCGGTCGCGAAGCCGTGCGCCTGCGCGACGGCGTCGAGGGTGATGCGTCCGCCCTGGACGTTCAGACCCTTGGCGAGGGAAGGATCTTCGGATGCCGCGCGCTCCCAGCCCTTGCCGGCGATCGCCGACACGTAGGGGAGGGTGGCGTTGGTGAGCGCACGGGTCGCCGTCTCGGGCACGGCGCCCGGCATGTTCGCGACGCAGTAGTAGATGGCGTCGTGGACCGCGAACGTCGGGTCGTCGTGCGTGGTGGGGCGCGAGCCCTCGAAGCATCCGCCCTGGTCGATCGCGATGTCGACGAGCACCGATCCCGGCTTCATCCCGGCGACCATGTCGTCGGTGACGAGCTTCGGCGCCGCGGCGCCGGGGATGAGGACCGAGCCGATCACGAGGTCGGCGGTCGCCAGCTCCTCGGCGATGTCGTAGCGGCTCGAGGCCCGGGTCTGCAGTGCGCCGCCGTAACGGTGCTCGAGCTCGCGCAGGCGGGGGAGGGAGATGTCGATGACGGTGACCTGCGACCCGAGGCCGAGGGCGTTCGCCGCGGCGTGCTCGCCCGCGACTCCGCCGCCGATGACGACGGTCTTCGCGCGGGGCGTCCCTGCGATTCCGCCGAGCAGCATGCCGCGGCCGCCGTTCGACCGCAGCAGCGAGTAGGAGCCCATCGTGACCGAGAGTCGTCCGGCGATCTCGCTCATCGGCACGAGAAGGGGGAGGCTGCGGTCGGGCAGCTGCACGGTCTCGTAGGCGACGGCGGTCGTGCCGGCGTCGACGAGCCCGGTCGTCAGCGCGCGGTCCGCCGCCAGGTGCAGGTAGGTGAAGAGCGTGAGGTCGGGACGGAGGAACCCGTACTCCTGTGCGATGGGCTCCTTGACCTTGATCAGCAGGTCGGCCTCGCCCCAGGCATCCGCCGCCGTCGGCACGATCTCCGCACCGGCCGCGCGGAAGGCGTCATCGGAGATGCGCGAACCGAGGCCCGCCCCGGACTGCACGAGCACCCGGTGTCCTTCACGGACGAGGCGGTCGGCGCCGGCGGGGGTGAGCGCGACGCGGCTCTCGTTGTTCTTTACCTCGGTGGGCACGCCGATCTTCATCGATCCTCCAGGACTAGGTTTTGGTGGATACAGAATCGCAGAAACGTCGACCAGGCAACAGATTCACTGAAGATGATTCGGATCAGAGATGAATCCTGAATAATGGTTCACGTGGAGACGACATCGCAGGGTCCTCAGCCGAACACTCTTCGGGCACCCGCCCTGGACCCGACAGATGCGCGGATCGTGCAGCTTCTCGCCGACGACGGGCGCATGACCAACGCGGAGCTCGCGGGTCACCTCGGCGTCGCTCCCTCGACGGCGCACGCCCGGCTGCGCGCCCTCGTCGAGCGCGGCGTCATCACCGGCTTCCACGCGAGCGTGGACGAGCGGATGCTGGGCGCCGGGCTCCAGGCGATCATCGGAGTCACACTGCGTCCGAGCGGTCGGCGCGAGAGCATCGTCGAGTTCGCGGAGCGCGTGCGAGTGCTGCCGCAGGTCATCCAGGTGTTCTTCCTGGGCGGCGACGACGACTTCCTGCTGCACATCGCCGTCGCGGACTCGTCGGAGATGCGCGAGTTCGTGCTCGAGCACCTGTCGGCGCAGAGCAGCGTCGCATCGACGCGCACGAGCATCGTGTTCGACTACCACCGCAATTCGGTGGCCGCCTCGTTCGCGTGAGGATCAGCGGTCACGCGCCGTAGGAGGCGGGGAGGGCGCAGTAATCGGCGAATCGTCGGGTCGGGTTCGCGGGGTCGGTGACGTCGACAATCGCGGCGGCGACGGTATGCGGCGCCTCGTCGTCCGCGAGCTGCCACACGACGTAGTGCCACATGCCGCGGGCCGTCTCGCTCAGCAGCGCGGACGGGCCCGAGACGACGAGCACGCTGTCGCTCGCGGAGGTCGCGCGGAACGGCGCGATCACCTCGGTGCGGAGGAACTGCTCGTCGCCGTCGGCGGAATGCCTCCGCTCGACCTGGAGCCCTGTCGCGCTCAGCGCTGCCGTGAGCTCGTCGGCACTGTGACGCGAGCGCTCGGCATCCGCTCCTGCCACGGCGACGAGCCGTCGCCCCCGGGGATACAGGTGCACGAATTCCGAGACGATGTCGGTCCACACGTCGGCCATGCGTCCAGGCTACGCCCGGAGATCGGAGGGTGGGCCGGTCAGAGGAGGCTCACCGCGAGCCAGACGATCACGACCACGTAGTAGATCAGCGGGGTGAGGAGGGCGAGCACGCACGCGGCGGAGAGGATCAACGCGGTGTTGCCCAGCAGCATCGGCACCCGTGGTCGGGCTGCGGAACCCGTGGGTTGGTCAGCGAGTGTGAGCGCGACCGCCGCCAGGATGACGACCAGTCCGATGCCGCAGACGGCTGTGTTCAGCATCGGACCGGGGAGAGGGAAGCTCGTGAAGAAGTCCGTGAAGAAGAACGTCGTGACGATCGTGACGAGGCACAGCGCGGCGATGACGACGGCACTCAGGCCCAGGACGACGGAGACGGTGCGGCGGATGCGCGCGGCACGCGGGGAGAGGGGAGCAGACGGCATCCCGCGAGCGTAGGGCGGCCGGCGCCCTCCGGACGAAGTTATCCACAGGCAGAGAAGACCCCCGGTTGCGCTCGGCACATCCGGGGGCCTTTTCGGGGACGTCAGTCCTCGTCGACGAGGAACCGGCTGTAGGCGCCGAGCGTCAGGAAGGTGGGGAACTCCTCCCGCAGGGCGACCTCGCGGAAGATCTCCGCCGCGTCGTCGAACCGGTCACCGGCGCTCCGGGTGGCCGAGGCGATGACCCGGGTGATCAGACCCTCGACGTATTCGGCCGTGATCGGCGTGCCCTCCTGCGTGACGCGGTCCTGGTGGATCCACTGCCACACCTGTGACCGGCTGATCTCCGCCGTCGCGGCATCCTCCATCAGGTTGTCGATCGCGACGGCGCCGAGTCCACGCAACCACGCCTCGAGGTAGCGGATGGCCACCGACACGTTGTCGCGCACGCCCCGATCGGTGACGGCGCTGCCGATGCGCAGATCGAGCAGGTCACGTGCCTGCACGTGCACGTCGTCGCGCTGCCGGTCCGCCTGGTTCGGACGGTCTCCCAGCACGGCGTCGAACTCCGCCTGAGCCGTCGGGATCAGGTCGGGGTGCGCGACCCAGGTGCCGTCGAAGCCGTCGCCGGCCTCGCGCTTCTTGTCGGCGGAGACCTTCTCGATCGCGCGTGCCGTCACCTCGGGGTCGCGGCGGTTCGGGATGAACGCGCTCATGCCGCCGATCGCGAAGGCGCCCCGCTTGTGGCAGGTCTGCACGAGCAGATCGGTGTACGCCCGCATGAACGGCACCGTCATCGTGACCTCGCTGCGGTCGGGGAGCACGAAGCGCGCCCCGCGTCCGCGGTAGTTCTTGATGATCGAGAAGATGTAGTCCCAGCGACCGGCGTTGAGGCCGGCGCAGTGGTCGCGCAACTCGTACAGGATCTCGTCCATCTCGAACGCGGCGGGCAGCGTCTCGATGAGGACGGTGGCCCGGATGGTGCCGTGCGGGATGCCGATGTACTCCTCGCTGAACGAGAACACGTCGTCCCACAGCTTCGCCTCCTCGCTCGACTCGAGCTTGGCGAGGTAGAAGTACGGGCCGCGGCCGCCGTCGATCAGGGCCTGCGCGTTGTGCAGGAAGTAGAGCCCGAAGTCCACGAGGGAGCCGGATGCCGCGGTGCGGCGCCCCATCCGATCGATGAACGACACGTGCTTCTCGGGCAGGTGCCAGCCGCGCGGGCGCATCACGATCGTGGGCGTGCGCTCGGCGGTGACGCGGTACTCCTTGCCGTCGGGCGACGTGAAGGAGAGCTCGCCGCGGATCGCGTCGCGGAGCGAGAGCTGCCCCTCGATGACGTTCTTCCAGGTGGGGCTCGTGGCATCCTCCTGGTCGGCCAGCCAGACCCGCGCGCCGGAGTTGAGGGCGTTGATCGTCATCTTCGGATCGGTCGGCCCGGTGATCTCCACGCGACGGTCCTCGAGACCCGGGCCGGCACCGGCGACGCGCCAGTCCGCGTCGTCGCGGATGTGCGCGGTGTCGTCGCGGAAGCGGGGGTCGTGCCCGTTGCCGATCTCGAAGCGGCGGCGCATCCGATCCGCGAGCCGGTCGTGCCGGCGCGACGCGAACCGATGGTGCAGCTCGGTGAGGAAGGCGATCGCCTCGGGGGTGAGGATCTCGTCGTAACGGTCGCGCAGGGCGCCGGTGATGTCGATCGCCGGCCCCTGCTGGGTCGTCGGAGTCGGAGCGGTCGTCGGGGGAGCAGTGGGAGTGGTCATGATGAAGTCCTTTGCGTGGATGCTGAGACCCCGGTTTGTCGCCGAAACCCCGGGCTGTGGTCGCACACAGCGAGGGGTCTCGACGAGAACCGGGGGTCTCGCGGGATCAATGGAACTGCGCGGCTTCGGTGGAGCCGGCGAGGGCGAGAGTCGCGCTGTCGGGGTTGAGCGCCGTGGAGATGACGTCGAAGTAGCCGGTGCCCGCCTCGCGCTGGTGCTTGGTGGCGGTGTAGCCGTCTGCCTCGGCGGCGAACTCGGCTTCCTGCAGCTCGACGTACGCGCTCATGGCGCGTTCGGCGTAGCCGCGGGCGAGGTCGAACATCGAGTGGTTCAGGGCGTGGAACCCGGCCAGGGTGATGAACTGGAACTTGTAGCCCAGGTCGGCCAGGTCCTGCTGGAAGGTCGCGATCTCGGCGTCGGAGAGGTGCCGCTTCCAGTTGAAGCTCGGTGAGCAGTTGTAGGCCAGGAGCTTACCGGGGAACTCCGCGTGGATCGCGGCGGCGAACTCCCGGGCGAGCTCGATGTCGGGTTCGCCCGTCTCCACCCAGAGCAGGTCGGCGTAGGGGGCGAAGGCGAGGCCTCGGCTGATGACCGATTCGATGCCGGGGCGGATCCGGTAGAACCCCTCGGTCGTGCGCTCGCCGGTGGTGAACTGCTGGTCGCGCTCGTCGACGTCGCTGGTGAGCAGGTCGGCGGCGAGGGCGTCGGTGCGGGCGATGATGATGGTCGGCACGCCGGCGACGTCGGCTGCGAGACGGGCGGCGTTCAGGGTGCGGATGTGCTGCTGGGTGGGCACGAGCACCTTGCCGCCGAGATGGCCGCACTTCTTCTCGCTGGCCAGCTGGTCCTCCCAGTGGATCCCGGCTGCGCCCGACTGGATCAGCGACTGCGCGAGTTCGTAGGCGTTCAGCGGCCCGCCGAAGCCGGCCTCGGCGTCGGCCACGATCGGGGCGAGCCAGTCCTGCGTGATCTCGCCCTCGCCGGCGAGGGCCTCGGCGTGCTCGAGCTGGTCCTGGCGGATCAGGGCGTTGTTGATGCGGCGGACGACCGCCGGCACCGAGTTGGCCGGGTACAGCGACTGGTCGGGGTACGTCTGCCCGGCGAGGTTGCCGTCGGCCGCGACCTGCCAGCCCGAGAGGTAGATCGCCTTGAGGCCCGCGCGCACCTGCTGCACGGCCTGACCGCCGGTGTAGGCGCCGAGCGCCCGCACGTAGTCCTCGGTGTGCAGGAGGTTCCAGAGGTTCTCTGCGCCGCGGTGGGCGAGCGTCGACTCCTCGCGGACCGATCCGCGGATCCGGATGACGTCTTCGGCCGTGTAGGTGCGCTCGACGCCGTCCCAGCGGGGGTCGGTCTCCCAGATCTCCCGGAGCTCGGCGGCCGTCTGCACCTGGTCTCCGGCGCGGAGGCCGGCGGGGCGGGGTGCGGTGGTTCCTGCGGTGTTCGACATGGTGTCTCCTCGGTGAGCGTGGTGGCTTGGCATCCACTCTGTGTGAAGTTCCGCCGCCCGACCGACCGAATCGGGGGTGAAGAATGCCGGAAATTCTGTTTCTGTGACAGAATCACCGCCATGAGCACCGCTGACGCCGCAGAAGACACCGACGCCCTCACCATCGGGAGGCGCATCCGCCAGCTGCGCACCGCGCGGGGACTGACGCTCGAGGACCTCGCGGCCATGGTCGAGCGTGCGCCGAGCCAGCTGTCGATGATCGAGACCGGCAAGCGCGAGCCCAAGCTGACCCTGCTCCAGGCGATCGCGCGCGCCCTGGGCGTCACGCTCGATGTGCTGCTCGAGGGGGAGCCCCTCGACGAGCGCAGCGCGATCGAGATCGCACTGGAGCGCGCGATGAAGGGGCAGACGTTCCGGGCGCTCGGCATCGATCCGTTCCGCATCGCGAAGTCGGTGCCGACCGACGCTCTCAAGGCGCTTCTCGCGCTCCACGGCGAGATCGACCGGCTGCGGGATGAGCGCGCGGCCACACCGGAGGAGGCGCGGCGCGCGAACGTCGAACTGCGCCACCTCATGCGCCGCCAGGACAACCACTTCGCCGACCTCGAGCAGAAGGCATCCGAGATCCTCGCGGCGGTCGGCCACCCGGGCGGTCCGCTCACTCAGCGCACGGCATCCGAGATCGCCGCCTACCTCGGGTTCACCCTGCATTACGCTCCCGACCTGCCGCAGACGACGCGCAGCGTCGCCGATCTCGCGAACGGACGGCTGTACCTGTCGAGCAGCGTTCCCGCGAAAGGCGACGCCCGGACCGCGGTGCTCCAGGCCCTGTCGAGCCGCATGCTCGGACACTCCGAGCCGCACAGCTACGCGGAGTTCCTGCGGCAGCGGGTCGAGACCAACTACCTCACCGGTGCTCTGCTGATCCCCGAGGCGCACGTCGTGCCCTCCCTGAAGGATGCCAAGGCCCGCCGGTCGATCTCGATCGAGGATCTGCGCGACGCGTACTCCGTGTCGTACGAGACCGCCGCGCACCGGTTCACCAACCTGGCCACGCGCCACCTCGACATCCCCGTGCACTTCCTCAAGGTGCACGAGTCGGGCACGATCACGAAGGCGTACGAGAACGACGACGTCAACTTCCCGACCGACCGCCTCGGCGCGATCGAGGGGCAGATGTGCTGCCGACGCTGGACGAGTCGCGTCGTCTTCGACGAGGACGACCGCTTCAACCCGTACTACCAGTACACCGACACGGGCAACGGCACCTACTGGTGCACGGCTCGGGTCGAGGCCTCGAGCGAGGGCCTCCACTCGGTGAGCGTGGGCGTGCGGTTCGACGACACCAAATGGTTCGTCGGGCGCGACACCGGCCACCGCGGAGTCTCGAAGCACTCCGTCGAGGTGTGCTGCAGGCAGGCGCCGGCCGAGCTCGAGGCGCGCTGGCGCGAGAACTCCTGGCCGAATGTGAAGACGCCGCGCACGCTGCTCGCGACTCTTCCGACCGGTGCGTTCCCGGGCGTCGACACGACCGACGTGTACGAGTTCCTCGAGGCCCACGCTCCGCGGTGACTCGGAACGCGACCGGTCGTGCTCCGGTCGCACTTCCTGTCGCCCGCGAGCCGCGAAGGCGGCCGAAAGCGCGACCGGAGTGACGACGGGTTGAGTCAACACCGAACACATGTTAGGTTTTCGCGTATCGGTGTGCTGCCGACCGCAGCGCGTTCTCGACGAGGAGACACGATGAAGCGATGGATGAGTGCCCTGGCGACGGCCGGACTGGTGGTCGCGGGCTTGACGGTGTCCGGACCGGCGATGGCGGGCGGCGACCGATCGGACGACCGGGACCTGAACCGATGGGCAGCCGACACCTGGCAATCACTGGTCGCGATGACCGACGAGGCGACGGGCCTTCCTGCCGACAACGTCACGGGCGACCTCGAGACCTCCAGTGCCTACACCTCGCCGACGAACATCGGCGGCTACCTGTGGTCGACCGTGACCGCACGGGATCTCGGGATCATCAGCGCCGGCGAGGCCCGCACCCGCATGTCGACCACGCTCGACACCCTGACGGGGCTCGATCGCAACGACGCGAGCGGGATGTTCTACAACTGGTACTCACCGACCACGGGGGAGAAGCTGACGACCTGGCCCGATTCCGGTGACCCGGTGTATCCGTTCCTCAGCACCGTGGACAACGGATGGCTGGCCGCCGCGCTGCGCATCGTGCGCGAGGCGGATCCCGCGCTCGCCGAGCAGGCCGACGCGCTCTACGACTCGATGGACTTCGCCGCGTTCTTCGATCCGGCGGGTGCCGCCGGGCTCCCCGCGGGCACCAACCGCGGCGGGTTCTGGGACGCGCCCCCGCCCGACTGCAGCGTCGAGGCGCCGATGTACAACGGATCGGGAGAGAGCGCGTACTACACCTGCCACCACTACGACACGACGGTGAGCGAGAGCCGCATCGCGACCTATCTCGGCATCGCCAACGGCCAGATCCCGGCCACCGCGCTGTACGGCACGCACCGCACCATGCCCCCGGGCTGCGACTGGGCCTGGCAGGAACAGCTCCCGCAGGGGGAGTACCGCACCTACGACGGCGTCGAGGTCTGGGAGGGCGCGTACCAGTACGGCGAGATGTCGTTCGTGCCGAGCTGGGGCGGCAGCATGTTCGAGTCGCTGATGCCCGACCTGCTGGTGCCCGAGACGAAGTGGGGCCCGAAGTCCTGGAAGCTCAACCACCCGATCACCGTCGCCGTGCAGAAGCAGCACGGGCTCGACGAGGCCGGCTACGGGTACTGGGGCTTCTCGCCCGCGAGCAACCCCTTCGGCGGATACGCGGAATACGGGGTCGACATCGCCGGCATGCGGTCCGACGGCTACACGTCCGACGCGGAGAAGACCGACGTCGACGTCGACCGTCCCGGGTGCACCGTCGGCACGAATCCCGCTCCGGAGTTCGGCGACGGCGTCGTGACGCCGCACGCGGCGTTCCTCGCCCTGCCGTACGACCGGAAGGGGGCGATGGAGAACCTCCACGGGATCGAGAACGATCTCGGCGCGTACGGTCCCGGCGGGTTCTACGACGCCGTCGCCGTGCACAGCGGCGCGATCGCCGAACGCTACCTGTCGCTCGACCAGTCGATGATCATGGCCGCGATCGGCAACGAGCTCACGCGGGATAAGCTCAAGGACTACTTCGTGGATCGCGAGATGGAGCAGCGCCTGCGCCCCGCGATGAAACAGCAGGTATTCGGCTCCTCGTGGGGAGCGGGAGGCGGTCACCACGGCTGAGTCCCCGCCTCGCTTCGCCGAAGGACAGGAGCGCGCAGTGGGCACGGACGATCGACCGGCGGCGGGTCGCGGCCCCCGCGGTCCCTATGCGACGGGACAGGCGCGACGGCAGGCGATCGTCGACGAGGCGCTCGGAGTGTTCTCCCGCACGGGGTTCCATGGCGGATCCCTGCGGGAGATCGCCAAACGCGTCGGCGTGACCCCGGCCGGTCTCCTGCACCACTTCTCCGGCAAGGAGGAGCTGTTCGCCGAGGTCCTCCGCCAGCGCGACGAGAAGGTGCGCGCGGCGGCGGGCGACCCTGCCGAGCACACGCTGATCGAGCAGGCGAAGAGGGTCGTCGCGCACAACCAGACCTCGCGGGGGCTCACGTCGCTGTACGCCATCGTCTCGGCGGAGGCGACCGACTCCGAGCATCCGTCGCACGCCGACTTCGCCGCCCGCTACCGGGCGAGGGCCGACGAGGCGAGCGAGATCCTCCGACGCGGGCAGGATGCGGGCGAGGTGCGGGCCGACATCGACCCTGCGCTCGCGGCACGCCTGATCAGTGCCGTCATGGACGGGATCCAGCTGCAGTGGCTGCTCGACGAGTCGGTCGACATGGTCCCGCTGTTCGACGAGT
The DNA here is from genome assembly GCF_004794465.1 of Microbacterium sp. K24. Classification (GTDB taxonomy): domain Bacteria; phylum Actinomycetota; class Actinomycetes; order Actinomycetales; family Microbacteriaceae; genus Microbacterium. Next base: position 39,500 of record NZ_SSDJ01000096.1, read on the forward strand.
TCGTGCGCCGCTACCTGCACCCCGCCGACGCGCCGCACGACTGAGTCGCCTGACGCGCGTCAGTCCCTGGCGGTCTGCAGCAGCGTCCAGAGCTCGGCCCGTGCGGGGAAAGCCGAGAGGTCGATGCCGAGCATGCCTCCCGCCTGGGCGATGCGCGAACGGAGCGTGTGCCGGTGCACGCCGAGCGCCGCGGCCGCCGACTCGGCCCTGGCGTCGTGCTCCAGCCAGGTGCGCAGCGAGTGCTCGAGGTCGGCGCCGGTGCGGGCGTCGTGCTCGCGCAGCGGAGCCAGGCGGGACTCCGCCACGAGTCGCGCCTCGTCGGTCGCGAGGGCGGTGAGGATGCTCGAGCCGACGGTGTCGGCATATCGCGCGGCGCCGTGGTCGCCGTGCTGGCGGAGAGCCGTGAGCGCCTGCGCGTGCGCGCGGGAGAAGGCGTCGTAGCCCTCGGGGGCGGAGACGCCGATACGGATGCCGAAGCGCACCGCGACCTCGTCGAGGAGATGCTCGTCGCTCGCGGACAGGCACACGGTCACGCCGTCCTCCGACTCGGCGATGAAGGAGGGTGTGCCGTGTTCGGACCGGTGCCTCTCCCACCAGTCGGTGAGCGGTCCGGCGGGAGCATCTCCGGCGACGGCGACGACGATCGGGGTGGGGGGAAGGGCGCCGAGCACCCGACGGGCGAGTCCGGGGTCATCGGCGAGGAGTGATCCGAGCAGTTGCGCGTGCAGGCGCCGCCGGCTGCGCGCCAGCTGCTCGCTCTGCTCCATGGCGAGACCCGCCATCGCGATGACCGAGGTCACGACCGACCGGGCCTCCGGGTCGAGCACGTCGACCGCGAGCGCGATGACTCCGCGCAGGTGGCCGCCCCGCCCGACCGTGAAGAGTGTGAACGTGCGGTCGTCGAGCGTGAGGGACTGGCCGGCTTCGAGCCCGCGGGTGAGGATCTCGATGACCCTCTCGCCGAGGTCTTCGAGCACGCCCGGCTCGATCGCACCGCGGGGATGCGAGCTGAGCAGCGCCCCGGCCGCATCGAACATGCCCGCCCACACGTCGAGGCGCCGGCCGAGCTCGGCGACGGTCGCGTCGAGACCGTGGGGGCGGAGGGCGGCGAGGGCGAGGGCTCGCTGCGTGTCGAGGGCCCAGGATCGCCGGGCGTACGCCTGCGCGGCGATGGCCTCGGCGTGTGCACGGGCGACGGCGATGAACGGCGTGCGGTAAGGGACCTCGAACAGCGGCATCCCGTGCTCGGCGCAGGCCTGCACGAGCTCTTCGGGAATGCCGGAGCGGTGCACCTCCGTGCCGAAGCCGAGTCCGAGCACGCCCCGACCGGCCAGGCGCCCGACGTAGGTGTCGATGTCGACCGCGTCGTCGAACTGGCTGCCGGTGGTCAGCAGGGCGAGGTCCTCCGAGAGGAACGGGGTGGGGTCGGCCAGATCGGAGCTGTGCACCCACCGCAGCGGTCGGTCGAGCGGGCCGTCCGGCAGCTCCTCGGCGGAGGAGACCAGCGCGAGGCCGAGGTCCCTTCGGTGCAGCAGCGCGCGGAGCGTGGGTTCCTCGGCCACAGCCATGGCGAACTCCTCTTGTACACACCGGCGATCTCTTGCTTCAGATTGTACAAGTCGGCGAGTGCGGCGGTGTCCGGAGCCGCCGTACGCTCGCGGACATGGCACTCCTCGACACCGCAGCTGTTGCAGTTCCCCTCGGCGGACCCGAGCTCCCCCAGGAGCGACGCCTCGTCACCGAGCTTCCCGGCCCCCGGTCGGCGGAGATCCTCGCGCGCAAGGCCGATGCCGTCGCCGCAGGCGTCGGCCACACGGTGCCCGTCGCGACCGTCGCCGCCGGCGGCGGAGTCGTGGTGGATGCCGACGGCAACTCGCTGATCGACCTCGGCTCCGGCATCGCCGTGACGACGGTCGGCAACGCGCACCCCAAGGTCGCCGCAGCCGTCGCCGCGCAGGCCGCGCAGTTCACCCACACCTGCTTCATGATCTCGCCGTACGAGTCGTACATCGAGGTCGCCGAGGCGCTGAACCGGGTGACCCCCGGCGACTTCGCCAAGAAGAGCGCCCTGTTCAACTCGGGCGCCGAGGCTGTCGAGAACGCGATCAAGATCGCCCGCAAGCACACCGGCCGCCAGGCCGTCGTCGCCTTCGACCACGGCTACCACGGCCGCACGAACCTGACCATGGCGCTCACCGCCAAGTCGATGCCGTACAAGAGCGGCTTCGGTCCCTTCGCACCCGAGGTCTACCGCGCGCCGATGTCGTACCCGTTCCGCGACGGCCTCGCCGGTCCCGAGGCCGCGGCCCGTGTCATCCTGCAGCTCGAGAAGCAGATCGGCGCCGACAACCTCGCCGCGGTCATCATCGAGCCCATCCAGGGCGAGGGCGGGTTCATCGTGCCCGCCGAGGGCTTCCTTCCGGCGATCGTCGACTGGTGCCGTGCGAACGGCGTCGTCTTCATCGCGGATGAGGTGCAGACCGGATTCGCCCGCACCGGACACATGTTCGCGAGCGAGATCTTCGGCATCGAGCCCGACCTGATCACCACCGCCAAGGGCATCGCCGGCGGTCTTCCCCTCGCCGCCGTCACCGGCCGCGCCGAGATCATGGACGCCTCCCACTCCGGCGGACTCGGCGGCACCTACGGCGGCAACCCGATCGCCTGCGCCGCGGCGCTCGCCGCCATCGACGTGTTCGAGAACGACGGCGTCATCGAGCGCGCCCGCGAGATCGGCACGATCCTCACCGACCGTCTCATCGCGATCCAGCAGGGCGACCCCCGCGTCGGCGACGTCCGCGGGCACGGCGCCATGATCGCGGCCGAGTTCGTCGACCCGGAGACCAAGGCGCCGGATGCCGCGCTCACCGCCGCCGTCGCGAAGGCCTGCATCGCCCAGGGCGTCATCGTGCTCACCTGCGGCACGTACGGCAACGTGATCCGCTTCCTCCCTCCGCTCGCGATCGGCGACGATCTGCTCAACGAAGGACTCGACGTGGTCGCCGCCGCACTCGCGGCCGCGTAGTCCCCGACCGCGGCCTGCCGCGGTCCGCACCAGATGTCCGGTCGCGACCCCAAATCGGGGGATTCCGGGTCGCGACCGGCACTTCATCCCCCACCGAAGGAGTTGCACATGGCTGAGATCACCCGCGACGTACTGATCATCGGCGCCGGAGCCGCAGGGCTCACGGCGGCGAACGACCTGCGCCAGGCCGGCCTCTCGGTCGCCGTGCTGGAAGCACGAGACCGCGTCGGCGGCCGCCTCTGGACCGATGTGATCGAGGGCGCGATGCTCGAGATCGGCGGCCAGTGGGTCTCTCCCGATCAGGACGCGCTGAAGGACGCCATCGAGGAGCTGGGCCTCGAGACGTACAGCCGTTACCGCGACGGCGACAGCGTGTACGTGGGTCCGGACGGCCAGTCGCACCGCTTCACCGGCGAGATGTTCCCGGTGGCGCCGGCGACCGAGGCCGTGATCGCCGAGATCACCGAGCGTCTGGACGCCATGGTCGCCGAGATCGACCCGGATCGTCCCTGGGCGCACCCGAAGGCCGAGGAATGGGACACCGTCACGTGGGACGCCTGGCTGCGCGCCCGGACCGATGACGACGAGGCCGTGCGCAACCTCGCCTTCGCCACCGGCACCGCGATGCTCACCAAGCCGACGCACTCCTTCTCGCTGCTGCAGTCGCTGCTGATGGCGGCATCCGCCGGCTCGTACTCGAACCTGGTCGACGCCGACTTCATCCTCGACAAGCGCGTCGTCGGCGGTCTCCAGCAGGTGCCGCTGCGCCTCGCGGAGCGCCTGGGCGACGACGTGCTCCTGAACCAGCCGGTGCGAAGCCTGGAGTGGGGCGCGAACGGCGTCACCGCCACGACCGACGACCTCACCGTCAGCGCACGGTACGCGATCCTCGCGCACGCACCGGTGCTCTACAGCCGGATCTCGTTCGTTCCGCCGCTGCCGCGTCGCCAGCACCAGATGCACCAGCACCTGTCGATGGGCTTCGTCATCAAGGTGCACGCGGTCTACGAGACGCCGTTCTGGCGTGCACAGGGGCTCAGCGCCACCGCCTTCAGCCCGTACGAGCTCGTGCACGAGGCGTACGACAACACGAACCACGGCGACGAGCGCGGCACCCTCGTCGGCTTCGTCTCCGACGCGAACGCCGACGGAGTGTTCGAGCTGTCGGCCGAGGAGCGCAAGGAGCGCATCCTCACCTCGCTCTCGCACTACTACGGCGACGAGGCGAAGAACCCGGTCGTCTACTACGAGAGCGACTGGGGCAGCGAGGAGTGGACCCGCGGCGCGTACGCCGCGAGCTTCGACATGGGCGGCCTGCACCGCTACGGCGCGGACCTCCGCACCCCCGTCGGACCGATCCACTTCGCGTGCAGCGACCTGGCGGGCGCCGGATACCAGCACGTCGACGGGGCGATCCGCATGGGTCACCTCGCCGCCGCGAACATCGTCGACGCGATCCGCGACGCGGGACCCACCGAGAGCGGCGACTGATGACCGGCTCGGTCGTCGTCGGCTACACGGCGACGGACAGCGGGGCGGATGCCGCGGCGCTCGGCGCCCGGCTCGCTCGCAGCCTCGGCGCGACGCTGCACCTGGTGATCGTGCTCCCGACCGAGGGCACGCGCAGCGCCGCGGTCCCGCCGGAGCGCGCCTACGAGGAGCACATCCGCGGTCAGGCGAAGAAGTGGCTCGCCGACGCGATCGTCCGGCTGCCGCAGGAGCTGACCCGCAGCGGACACGTGCGCTTCGGCGAGTCGTTCGCCGAGGGGCTCATCGCCGCCGGTGAGGAGTTCGGCGCGCGGGTGATCGTGGTCGGCGCCGCGGGCGGCGGCATCCTGGGGCGGCATCGCCTCGGCAGCGTCGCCTCGGAGCTGCTGCACTCGTCGACCATCCCGGTCGCGCTCGCGCCTGCGGGCACCGCGCAGCAGGATGATCACGTCATCCCGCGCGTCACCGTCGCCGTGGGCACCCGCCCCGGCGCCGACGCGCTGCTCGATGAAGGGGTCTCTCTCGCGAGCGACGCCGGCGTCGACCTGCGGCTCGTGTCGCTCGTGCCCTTCGACGTGCCACCGGGGCTCGACACCGGAGCGATCCGCGTGGTCGGCGACGAGCATTCGCAGGAGGTTCTCGCGGTCGCCTCGGAGCTGCTGCCCGACGGCCGGACCGCCGCCGTCGAGCGGGCGCCCGGCGACACCGTGGAGGATGCCGTCGCGCATCTCTCCTGGCTCCCCGGCGAGGTCGTCCTCGTCGGCTCCAGTCGGCTGGCTCAGCCCCGTCGACTGTTCCTGGGCTCCACGGCGGCGAAGATGCTGCACGAGCTGCCCGTCCCGATGATCGTCGTCCCGCGCACCCGCGCCGAAGCAGGAGTCCGCTGATGAGCAGCACGAATCGGGCGACGGAGCCCGAGTCCGGTGTCACCACCGGCATCTCCACGAAGGGTCTGAGGGCCGGCGCCGTCGGTGTGCTCGGAGCCGTGGTGATCGGCGTCTCGACCATCGCCCCCGCCTACACGCTCACCGCGTCGCTGGGCCCGACGGTGGCAGAGGTCGGCACCCAGGTGCCCGCCATCATCCTCGTCGGCTTCATCCCGATGCTGCTGACCGCCTTCGGCTACCGCGAGCTCAACCGCGTGATGCCGGACTCCGGCACCTCGTTCACCTGGGGCGTGCGCGCCTTCGGGCCCTGGATCGGCTGGATGACCGGTTGGGGGCTCATCGCCGCCACCGTCATCGTGCTGTCCAACCTCGCCGGGATCGCGGTGGAGTTCCTCTTCCTGCTGATCGCCCAGCTGACCGGCAACGCGGGGATCGCCGACCTGGCGTTCAACCCGATCATCAACGTCGTGGTGTGCCTGCTGTTCATGCTCGGCGCCACGCTCGTGTCGTACCGCGACATGCAGACGACGCAGAAGTTCCAGTACATCCTGGTGACCTTCCAGCTCGTCGTCCTGGTGGTCTTCGCCGTCGTCGCGATCGTCAAGGCCGTGTCGGGCGAGGCGCCGGAGCCCACGGCGTTCTCCTGGTCGTGGTTCAACCCCTTCGAGGTGCCGACGTTCAGCGCCTTCGCCGCCGGTCTGTCGCTGTCGATCTTCATCTTCTGGGGCTGGGACGTCGTCCTCACCATGAACGAGGAGACGAAGGATCCCGACAAGACGCCGGGCCGCGCCGCGATGCTCACGGTGTTCGTCGTCGTGAGCCTGTACCTGCTCCTGTCGATCGGCCTCATCATGTTCGCCGGCGTCGGGACAGGGGCCTTCGGGCTCGCGAACGAGGACATCTCCGCGAACGTCTTCTTCGCGCTGTCCGACCCCGTGCTCGGACCGCTGGCCTTCCTCGTCTCGCTCGCCGTGCTGTCGAGCTCGGCGGCGTCGTTGCAGTCGACGGCGGTGGGACCGGCGCGCACGCTCCTCGCGATGGGGCACTACGGCGCCCTTCCGAAGCAGTTCGCCAAGGTGAGCCCGCGGTTCTTCACGCCGGGTTATTCGACCATCGTGGCCGCCGTCGTCGCATCCGCGTTCTACGCCGTCATGCGTCTGCTGAGCGAGAACGTCCTGACCGACACGATCCTCTCGCTCGGCATGATGATCTGCTTCTACTACGGGCTCACGGCATTCGCCTGCGTCTGGTACTTCCGCAAGCAGTGGTTCGACTCGGCCCGCAGCTTCTTCTTCACGTTCCTGTTCCCGCTCGTCGGCGGCGGCATCCTGGCGGTGCTGTTCGTCACCACCCTGGTCGATTCGATGGACCCGGAATACGGCAGCGGATCGAGCATCGGCGGCCTCGGCCTCGTGTTCGTCCTGGGTGTCACGATCATCCTCGTCGGCGTGGTCATCATGATCTGGCAGCGCATCAAGCGCCCCGCGTTCTTCCGCGGCGAGACCCTGAGCATGGACGCCCCGCCGAGCATCCGCCGTCGCTGACCCGCACTCCTCCCCACAGAAAGAGAATCCATGAGCACTCAGACCGAGCAGGCGCTGCTCGACAGCATCCCCACCGGCCTCTTCATCGGCGGCGAGTGGACGGATGCCGAGACCGGCGGCACCTTCGACGTCACGGATCCCGCGACGGGCGCCGTGATCCGCACGATCGCCGACGCGACGCCGGCAGACGGCAAGCGCGCACTCGACGCGGCCGTCGCCGCGCAGGAATCGTGGGCGGCGACCGCTCCGCGCGTGCGCAGCGAGATCCTCCGCCGTGCGTTCGACCTGGTGCAGGTGCACAAGGAGGACCTGGCTCTGCTGATGACGCTCGAGATGGGCAAGCCGCTCGCCGAGGCGCGCGGCGAGGTCGTCTACGGCGGCGAGTTCCTGCGCTGGTTCAGCGAGGAGGCCGTGCGCATCAGCGGCCGCTACGGCATCAACCCCGAGGGCACCGGCAACATGGTCGTGTCGCAGCGGCCGGTCGGTCCGTCGTTCTTCGTGACGCCGTGGAACTTCCCGTTCGCGATGGCGACGCGCAAGATCGCCCCGGCGCTCGCCGCCGGCTGCACCGTGGTGATCAAGCCCCCGGCGCTCACGCCGCTGACGACGATCTTCTTCACGAAGCTGCTGGAGGAGGCCGGGCTTCCCGCCGGCGTCGTCAACGTCGTGCAGACGTCGAAGTCGAGCGCTCTCTCGGCGCCGATCATCGCCGACCCGCGTCTGCGCAAGCTGTCGTTCACCGGCTCGACCGAGGTGGGCCGCAAGCTCATCGCTCAGGCCGCCGAGGGCGTGCTCCGCGTGTCGATGGAGCTCGGCGGCAACGCGCCGTTCGTCGTCTTCGAGGACGCCGACCTGGACAAGGCCGTCGAGGGCGCCCTTCTGGCGAAGTTCCGCAACATCGGCCAGGCGTGCACGGCGGCCAACCGCTTCATCGTGCAGGCATCCGTCGCCGAGGAGTTCGCGCGCAAGGTCACCGAGCGCGTCAACGCCATGAAGATCGGCCGCGGCACGGAGGAGGACGTGGCGATCGGACCGCTCATCGACGAGGATGCCGTCGCCAAGGCGGGCGAGCTCGTCGGCGACGCGGTCGACCGCGGAGCGAGGCTCCTCGCCGGCGGCAAGGCGGTCGAGGGCACGGGCACGTTCTACGAGCCCACGGTGCTGACCGACGTCGTTCCCGGATCCGCGATCCTCCGCGAGGAGATCTTCGGACCGGTGCTGGCGATCGCGACCTTCGACACCGAAGACGAGGCCGTGCGCCTCGCGAACGACACCGAGTACGGTCTCGTCTCCTACGTCTTCACCGAGAACCTGCAGCGCGGCCAGCGCATGATCGACAAGCTCGAGACCGGCATGATGGGCCTCAACGTGGGCGTCGTGTCGAACGCGGCCGCACCCTTCGGCGGAGTCAAGCAGTCCGGCGTCGGACGCGAGGGCGGTTTCGAGGGCATCCACGAATACCTGTCCACCAAGTACACGCTGATCCCCGTCTCCTGAATCACGGGGTGGGTCTCTGAGCTCTGCCTGCGGGCCCACTCCTTCCCCCAAAACGAGAGGACGAATCATGACCGACTACGCCGTCATCAACCCCGCCACCGGAGAGACGCTGGCGTCCTTCGACACGTTCACGGACGCGCAGATCGACGAGGCGGTCGCGGCCGCCGACGCGGCGCACCGCGAGTGGTCGCGTTCGACGACCGTCGCCGAGCGTGCGGCGCTGCTCCGCCGTGCAGCCGAGCTGCACCGCGAGCGGCGGGAGGAGCTCGCCGATGTCTTCGTGCGCGAGATGGGCAAGCCCCGCGAGGCGGCGCTCGGCGAGGTCGACTTCGCCGCGGACATCGCGGAGTACTACGCCGACCAGGCGGAGTCGATCATGGCCGACCAGCCGATCGCGATCCTCGGCGACGGGTCGGCGATCATCCGCCGCTCGTCGCTGGGCCCGCTCGTGGGGATCATGCCGTGGAACTTCCCCGCGTACCAGATCGTGCGCTTCGCCGCCCCGAACCTCATCGTCGGCAACACGATCCTGCTGAAGCCCGCACCGCAGTGCCCCGAGTCGTCGACCGCTCTCGAGGCGATCTACCACGACGCCGGGTTCCCGAAGGGCGCCTATCAGAGCGTGCTGGCGACGAACGAGCAGATCGCGACGATGATCGCCGACCCGCGCGTGCAGGGCGTGTCGCTCACGGGCTCCGAGCGGGCGGGCGCGGCTGTCGCCGAGGTCGCCGGACGCAACCTCAAGAAGGTCGCACTGGAGCTCGGCGGCTCCGACCCGTTCATCGTGCTGTCCACGGACGACCTGGATGCCACCGTGAAGGCGGGCGTCGACGCGCGTCTCGACAACAACGGCCAGGCGTGCAACGGCGCGAAGCGATTCATCATCGTCGACGGACTCTACGACGCGTTCGTCGAGAAGTTCACGGCGGCGATGGCGGCGGTCGAGGCGACCGATCCGATGCTCGACGACACCGTGCTCGGCCCCGTGTCGTCGGAGACGGCGGCGGAGAACCTGCAGAAGCAGATCGACCAGGCCGTCGAACAGGGCGCGACGCTCCTCACCGGCGGCACCCGCGAGGGCGCCTTCTTCGCGCCGACCGTGCTGGCCGACGTCACCCCCTCGATGGACGTTTACCGCGAAGAGCTCTTCGGCCCCGCGGCGGTCGTCTATCGCGTCGCCGACGAGGACGCCGCCGTGGCCCTGGCGAACGACACGACCTTCGGTCTCGGCTCGTACGTCTTCACGACGGATGCCGAGCAGGCCGAACGCGTCGCCGACAAGATCGAGGCCGGCATGGTCTACGTCAACCTGGTGCTCGCCGACAGCCCTGAGCTGCCGTTCGGCGGCATCAAGCGCAGTGGCACCGCGCGTGAGCTCGGCCACCTCGCCGCGGATGAGTTCGTCAACAAGAAGCTCATCCGCATCGGCTGATCCGGCCGGAGACGTGCGAGGCGGCACCCTTTCGGGGGTGCCGCCTCGCATGCTCTCACCGGGCGAGTTGTCGCGTCGGGGCGGTCAGTACGATGGCCTGGTGGATGATGCAGACGGAGCCCGCGGGCTCACCCGAGGCGGCCGACTGCTCGAGCTGCGCACGCGGAGTGCGGCGCTGACCGCGCAGTTCCTCCGGGACAACGGTCCGGTCGTGCTCACCGACGTCGCGACGGGGACGGGGCTGTCGCGTCCCACGGTGATGGACCGGGTGGGGGAGCTCGTCGAACGCGGCGCGGCCGCCGTCGCCGGCAAGCGGGTGGCGACCTCCAAGGAGTCGGGTCGCCCTGCCATGCGGTACCGCTTCCGGGGCGAGATCGGCTACGTGGCCGCCGTCGAGATCGGCAAGCGCTCCACTCACCTGCTCGTGAGCGACCTGGCGGGCACGGTGGTGGCGGCGCGGCGCTGGCTGCATGAGCGGGCCGACGCGGAGTGGCCCGTCGCGGCCGACGTCGTCGATGAGCGCCTGCGCCTCGCGTGGACCGCGATCGCCGCGCTCGTGCCGCGTCCGGAGCGGAGTGCCGGCCTGCTCGGGGTGGGAGTCTGCCTGCAGGGGCTTCTGGGGCCCGACGGCATCGTGACGAACTCCGCGGACTTCCCGGGCCTCGTCGGCGTCGATGTTGCCGCCCGCGCGACGGAGGCCCTCGGGGTGCCCGCACGCGTGCACCTCGATCTCGCGGCGGCCGGTGTCGCGGAGCATCGGCTCGGTGCGGCGCAGGGCCTCGCCTCCTTCGTGCTGGCGACCGCATGGCCCACCGTCGCCGCGTCGGTCACGATCGACGGGGCGCCCTATCGAGGCGCCCGGAACCTCGCCGGGGTGATGTACCGGATGGACCTCTCGGCGCTGCTGCCGAACCCGTACGACGGAGACGACGCGGGCCTGCTGCGGGATCTGACGGAGCGTCGCGCGGGGGCACCGCTGTCGGCCGACCTCGCCGCGGTCGATGACCGGATCGCCGTGCAGCTGGCGGCCGCCGGCGCGACGATCGATCCCGAGGCCATCCTGCTCCTCGGCCCCGCGGTCGAGGCCGATCCCGAGCTGGTCGACCGTCTCGCCGAGCGCCTGCCCGCTTACGTCTCCGCGGACCTGCCGCTCGAGCTGCGGCGGGCGGTGCTCGGTCCGATCGCCCCGGTCGTGGGCACTCTGCTGAGCACCCTCGACGAGGCCAGCAGCCGACTGTTCGAGGATCGGATGCCGCCGATTCCCCGCCTCACGCGCGCCGCGGAGGTGACGGACGCCTGGCTCGACGGCATCCGTCCCGAGGAGTCGCAGCGGGCGTAGGGTCGAAGCATGACCACTGTCGCCGAGAACATCGTCCGGACTCTGCGGGTCAACGGGATCGACCGCGTCTACGGCATCCCCGGGGACTCCCTCAACGGCTTCACCGACGCGCTCCGCAAGGACGGCACGATCCGATGGGTGCACGTGCGTCATGAGGAGGCCGCGGCCTTCGCCGCCGCGGCGGATGCCGCGACCACCGGCGAGCTCGCGGTCGTCGCGGGCTCCTGCGGTCCCGGCAACCTGCACCTGATCAACGGCCTCTACGATGCGAACCGGTCGCGTGTTCCGGTGCTCGCGATCGCCGCGCACATCCCGACGACCGAGATCGGCACGGGCTACTTCCAGGAGACGCACCCGCAGGAGCTCTTCCGCGAGTGCAGCGTCTACGTCGAGTACGTCGCGGACGCCGCGCAGATGCCCCGGCTGATGGAGATCGCGATGCGCGCCGCCATCGAGCAGCGCGGCGTCGCCGTGCTCGTGATCCCCGGCGACGTCGCCCTCGCCGACATCGCCGACGACCGGGCCGTGGTGATCGAGCGGGCCCGCCCGGTGATCACGCCCAGCGGGGCCGAGCTCGACAGGGCGGCGACGCTGCTGAACGCGGCGAAGAAGGTCACGATCCTGGCCGGCGCCGGTGTCGAGGGCGCCCACGACGAGGTCATCGCCCTCGCCGACCGATTGGCTGCCCCGATCGTGCACGCGCTCCGCGGCAAGGAGTTCATCGAATACGACAACCCCTTCGACGTCGGCATGACCGGGCTGCTCGGCTTCGCATCCGGCTTCCGGGCCATGGAGGCCGCCGACGCCCTGCTGGTGCTGGGCAGCGACTTCCCCTACGAGCAGTTCTATCCCGAGGGCGCCACGACCATCCAGGTCGACATCCGCGGATCGCAGCTCGGCAAGCGGCATCCGCTCGATCTGGGTCTCGTGGGCGACGTGCGGGCCACGGCGGATGCGCTCCTGCCCCGGCTCGCCACCCGCGACGACCGCGGTCACCTCGACGATGCCACCGCCCATTACCGCAAGACGCGGGCGAAGCTCGACGAGCTGGCGGTGCCCACGAGGGGCAAGCGCCCGATCCACCCGCAGTACCTCGCCCGACTCGTCGACGAGTACGCCGACGACGACGCGATCTTCACCGCCGACGTGGGCTCGCCGACCGTGTGGGCGGCCCGCTACCTCACGATGACGAAGGAACGCCGCCTGATCGGCTCGTTCACCCACGGCTCCATGGCGAACGCGCTGCTGCACGGCATCGGCGCGCAGGTCGCCCACCCGCACCGGCAGGTCGTCGCGCTCGCCGGAGACGGCGGGCTCTCGATGATGCTCGGCGAGCTCCTCACCGTCACCCAGAACGGGCTGCCGGTGAAGACGATCGTCGTGAACAACTCCTCGCTGAACTTCGTCGAGCTCGAGATGAAGGCCGCCGGGTTCGTCACCTACGGGACGGGCCTCGAGAACCCCAGCTTCGCGGCGATCGCCGAGGCGATGGGGATCTTCGCACGCCGCGTGGAGCGCAGCGAGGATCTGCCGGATGCCGTGCGCGAGGTGCTCGACCACGACGGGCCCGCCCTGCTCGACGTCGTCACCGAACGGCAGGAGCTGTCGATGCCGCCGGCCATCGAGGCGGCCCAGGTCAAGGGCTTCGCGCTCTACGCGATCCGCACGGTCATGTCGGGCCGCGGTGACGAGCTCCTCGACCTCGCCAAGGCCAACTGGCGTCAGCTCTTCTGAGCCGCGCTCCGATCAGCTCTCGGCCAGCGCCCGCACCTCGGCGGCCTCGCCGTGCCGACCGAGCGCCTCGAGTACGTCACCGAGCTCGAGCGCCGCGACCTGTCGCAGCGCAGGGTGATCGGCGCCATGCTCGACGGCGCTCCGGTACACGGGCACGGCGTCGGCAGGACGCTCGTTGCCGGCGAGCACCCGGGCCGCGAAGAGCTCCGATCCGCCGGCCATTCCCGTGTCGCCGAGTGCCGCGAACCCGTCGGCGGCGGTGAGGGCTGCGGCGACCGCCTCGTCCACGCGCCCGAGCTCGGCCAGAGCCCGTCCGCGGGAGTCGGTCACGTCCGCCAGCAGCCAGCCGGCCTCGTGCTCCTGTGCGAGGGCCGCGACCTCGTCGAAGAGGTCGAACGCGCGCTCGTCGCCCCGCCCGCCGTAGGCCTGACCGAGGCTGTGCAGCACCTCGGCGACGGCTCCGGCCGCGTCATCCGCCTTCCGCACGATCTCGGCGGCGGATTCCAGGAGCGCGATCGCGTCGTCGTTCTCGTCGAAACGCGCGAGGATCTTCGCCTGCTCGGTCATCGACATGGCCTGGTCGGCGTGCTCCTCGGCCTCGCCGAACAGGTCGGACGCGTACCCGTGGGCGCCCACGGCCTGCCCGAACTCGCCGGAGGCGCTCAGTGCGCGGGCGAGCATCGACGCCGTCATGGCGCGGGATGCGGGGGAGACCTCGGCCTGCTCCTCCTGCTGCAGCACTTCGCCGAACAGCTCGGCGGCCTCCACCGCGTCGCCGGCGCGGAGCATGGCGCGCGCCATCCGGAAGCTCACCCCGGTGGAGTCGCCTCCGGCCTCGCCGCCGATGCGGCCCGCGACCCGGTACCGCGCGACCGCCTTCTCCGGCTCGTCGGCATCCTCCCAGAGGGCGCCGGCCAGGAGGTGGGCTTCTGCCAGCGCACGGGTCGCGCCGAGCTCGGCGAGCAGTCGGCACGACTCATCGGCATCGGTCGCACCGTCGGCGTAGGCGCCCGTGCCGCCGCGCACCCGTGCTCTCGTCTGGAGTGCCTGGGCGCGATGGCCCGCGCTCACGTCGTCCTGGGCGAGCAACCGGTCGAGCACCGACGACGCCGACTCGATGTCGCCCTTGTTCAGCAGAGCCGAGATCGCCACCAGCGTCGTCGTGTTCGACAGGCGTGCGTCCTCGGCCTCGGCGAACGCCCGGGCCGCCACCTCGGCGTGGTCGAGCGCGGCATCCGCCTCATCCGCCTGCAGGTGCAGAGAGGCACGGCTGATCGCGAGGTCGCCCCGCGACCAGGCCGGCAGGGTGGCGGATGCGGCGATCTCCTCCTCGAGTCCGGCGGCCGCCTCGGGGGTGTTCGCCCCGAACGTCGCCAGTCCCAGGCGCTCCTCCAGGTCGGCCTGCTCGTTCCTGCCCGCGGCGCGCAGGGCTGCGATCCGCTCGGGGAGCAGTTCTGCCGCCTCATCGGCGCGATCGAGGGCGATGAGGATGCCGAGGCGCATCGACTGCAGCTGCGCCAGCTTGGCAGGATCCTCGACCTCCAGAGCCCGCGGCAGGGCCTCGAGCATCTCGTGCTCCGCGCCGAACTGGGCCAGCTGCATCGCCCGCTCGTACCAGCCGTCGGCATCCACCGGGGTCACCGACGGGGTCGGAGCCGCGAAGGCGTCGGACCGGATCGGCACGTCGTACTGCTCGGTCTCGAGCGCTCGCATCCGTGCCAGCATCCGCGCATGGCCGTCGGTGCCGTCCCGCCGGTCGAACTCGGCACCGATCCGCTCGGCGGAGGCCCACGCGGCCGCGGCGAGGTCGGCCGCACTCCAGACGCCGTCGTGCGCGCCGAACAGGGGCACGAGGGCGGCGGCGTCGGCGCCGCGCACCGGCGTCTCGCCGTGCCCGGTCGCCACCACCCGATCGAGGGCGACGGCGAATGCGGCGAGGGCCGCGAAGTGCGCGTCGACGTTCAGCCCGTCGTGTGCCAGCCAGCCGATGTGCCGCTCGATCATCGCGAGCGCTCGCGCCTCGTTGCCGGTGAGAGCCGCGAACACGATGTTGTTGGCGACGATGCGGAGGTTGTCCGGGTTGTCCTTCGCCAGCCGGTAGCTGCGCAGGTGCGCCGTCTTCGCCTCGTCGAGGCGTCCGGCACGCAGGTACGGCATCAGCACGCGCGAGAGGGCGTGCTCGGGCTCCTCGCCGCACGAGAAGCCGCCCTCGATCATCTCCTCCACCAGGCGGATGGCGTCGGCATCGCGGTCGGTCTCGGCGAAGAAGCCGGCGAACTGGCTGCGACCGCACGCGTCGCAGTGGCTGTGATCGTCGCGGGGCGTGGCCTCGAGCTGCACCCGCAGCTTCTCGGCGTCGTCGAGGCGTCCGGCATCCCACGCATCCTCGAACCGCGCCGTGAGCACCCCGCTGGCACCCAGCCCCGCTGCGCGATAGTGGCTCTCCATGTCGTCGAGCACCGCGGCGATCTGCTCCTGCGAGAAGGCCGGAGACGAGCGCAGCGACGAGGCCATCCACTTGAACTGCCACATGAGGTCGGCGCCGCCGTTGTCGAGATCGGCGGGGAAGCGCTGCGGGTCGGCGTCGTGATGCGCCAGACACCACGCGAAGGAGTTCAGCATGACGTCGGTCGCGCCGCCCATGTTCGCCGATGCCGTCTGCCGCATCCGCGCTTCGTATTCGAGGCGCTCGTCGCCCATCTCGACGGCCAGCGCCACGGCCTCGTTCACGAGAGCCTGCTCGGCCGGCCCCCACGGCGTGCGGTCGATCTCCTCGATGAGCTGCTGGAAGCGCTTCTTCGGACGTGCCATGGACGGACCCTTCGGTGAGATGTCAGTGGGCGTCCCCGAAGGGGATCGAGTCCCCTTCGAGTCCGGCCGAGAGCGAGACGAGGTCGGACAGCGCGGTGGTCATCAGCGCGCGGTCGGCATCGCTGAGCGGGTGGTGCCCCGCGAGCAGCGCCTGGATGTAGAGGAGCTGCACGGTGCGGGCGAACACCGCATCGTCCTGCACCCGCACGAGCGCGCGCACCACGCGGTTCGACCAGTTCAGGCACAGGCGGGCACGGAGGTCGTCCTCGCGTGCCGAGGACAGCGTGCGGTCGATGCGGTCCAGTACCCCGCCCCACAGGGCCCCGGTGACGCCCTTGGTGCGTCCGCGATCGATCGCGCGCAGCACCTCGGGGTCGGCCACGTAGAGACCGGCGAGGTCGGGCCGGTCGATCGAGCGCACGACGACCGAGCATTCGGATGCCGCGAGCACCGCTCCTGCGCGCGCCTCGAGACCCACCGCGGCGTCGCGGTCGTCGAGGGGAGGCGGATCCAGCCGGTCGAGCTCGCCCGTGACGTCGACCTGCTCGACCGAGACGTGCGGGTGCAGCTCCGGCAGCATGCGGATCAGGTCGGCGTCGTAGAGGTAGCCGCCGTTGACGAGCACCTCGTCGGCCGGGGAGATGCCGGCGACCTGACGGAACTCGTCGACGCTCTGGGCGTAGCGGATGTGCGGGTAGCGCTCGACGAGGTCGCCGACCCGCATCGTGCCGTGCGTCGTCTCGACCGTCAGCCAGCGGGTGATGAACCGCGCGAGCTCCTCGTCGTGCCGCACCAGCGACTTGAGGCCGACCTCGTGCACCGCGACGAACTGAGCGAGACGATGCGGTTCGCGCAGCCCGAGCTCGAGCACCCAGCGGCGGATGCCGGCGCCGAGCTGTTCGCGCACCCGCTCCAGCGCGGCATCCTCGACGAGCGACTCCCGGCTGGCGGTGGGAGCGAGTCCGGTGGAGTCGATGACGGCCCGGACGAAGAACGCCCAGTCCGGCAGCACGTCGTCGACGCGTTCGGAGAGCAGCATCCGTCCGAGGTACATCCGCGTCGCCTGACGCGCGCCGGGCGGGGGCGCGTAGGGGAGCACGTACGCGAGGCCGCGCGTGCCGGTGGCGGGTTCGGACAGCTCGATCACGTCGAGGGGAGCGGCGCCGAGCAGATCCCGCCCGTAGTCGACGGCGGCCGCGAGGTCGCGCGCCGGGTCGAGGAACGGCGGGTCCCTCGTGATGTCGATGCCGCCGGCCGCCGCGTCGACGGTCACCCGCACGGGGAGGAACTCGCCGAACGTCGTCGCCAGCTCGTGCACGGCCGCGGGGCGCAGCAGCTCATCGGCGTCGAACCGCGGCACGAGGTGCACGCTGGTGCCGATCGGCAGCTCCTCGTCGATCTCAGCCACCTGGAACGTGCCGTCGGCGCTGCCGGTCCACTCGACCGATGCGCCGCCCCTGGCGCTGCGGGAGCGGATCACGATCGTGTCGGCCACCATGAAGCAGCTGAGCAGTCCGATGCCGAACTGACCGAGGTAGTCGCTGCGGGGCAGGTCGAAGATGTCGCGCTTGGAGCTGCGCCCGACCGTCGCGAGCAGGTCGGCGACCTCGGCGGCGGTGAGGCCGATGCCGTCGTCGCGCAGCACGAACTCGCCGTTCTCGGCGGTCAGAGGGGAGATCCGGATGCTTCCACCCCCGCCGTCCACCTCGCGGCGTGCCGTGATCGCGTCGCGGGCGTTCTGCAGGAGCTCCCGCAGATACACCCGAGGACTGGAGTAGATGTGCCTGCTGAGCAGGTCGACGACTCCGCGCAGGTCCACCTGGAACTGCTGCACCTCAGCGCTCACCGGCGCTCCCTCCCACTGCATCCGCTCGCCGAGCCTAACAACAACCGGGCCTCCGGCCGGTTCGGCTTCGCTCGGAGGATGCCGTATGCTGGTGGAGCAGTTGTTGTCTGCATTCTTTCGCCGTGCCTGGGATCACCCGATCACAGTTCGGCGGCAGAGGGCGGAGAACACCCCGGGGCCTCGGAGCCTCTAGGGCGGTAGCTCAATTGGCAGAGCAGCGGTCTCCAAAACCGCAGGTTGCAGGTTCGATTCCTGTCCGCCCTGCGCGTCAGCGCAACGCTGACACACGAAAGGTACATTCAGGATGGATCAGGAAGAACCGCGCGGCGAGCTGGTCGCGGCTGGCGCCACCCGCGAGAAGAAGCCCGGCTTCTTCGGCAGGTTCTTCGGGGGCATCGCCCTGTTCATCCGTCAGGTCATCTCCGAACTGCGCAAGGTCGTCACCCCGACTCGCAAGGAGCTGTTCAAGTTCACCGGTGTGGTGCTCGTCTTCGTTCTGATCGTCATGGGCATCGTCTACGGCTTGGACACTCTGTTCGCGTTCGTGACGCACTGGGTATTCGGAATCCCCGACTGATGACGCCCGCGGCTCTAGCCGCAGCTATGGAGAAGAAGCAACGTGTCTGAACGATATTCCGACGACGCCGACTGGGCGACCGCCGCAGAGCAGTCCAGCGAGGAGGACGAGGCCCAGGAGGGCAACGTCCTCGCCGAAGAGGAGCTCTCCGTCACCTCTGCCGAGCACGTCGCCGTCCACGTCGAAGACGAGGACGCCGAGGAAGACAGCACGGAAGACATCGACATCGACATCGACGACCCGGAGGCGGATGCGATCGTGAACGACGCTCTCAACCTGGACGAAGCGGCTGAGTCTGAGGCTGCCGCTGAGGTCCTCAACGATTCTGTGGCCGAGGAGTCCGCCGAGCAGGAAGCTGCGGCGGCCGACGAGGTCACCCCGTACGACGGCCCCGACGTGAACGGCGAAGACGACCGCCCGGTCGCCGCCGACGATGCTGACGACGACCCCGTCGCGGCCGCCGTCGAGGCGGAAGAGGCCGAGGACGAAGACGCCGAGGAGGACCCGTACGAGGCCTTCCGCATGGACCTCCGCATGCTCCCGGGCAAGTGGTACGTCATCCACTCCTACGCCGGCTTCGAGCGCAAGGTCAAGGCGAACATCGAGCAGCGCAAGTCGACGCTCGAGGTCGAGGACGAGATCTACCAGATCGAGGTCCCGATGGAGGACGTCGTCGAGATCAAGAACGGCCAGCGCAAGATGGTCACCCGCGTGCGCATCCCGGGCTACGTGCTCGTGCGCATGGAGCTGACCGAAGACACCTGGTCGGTCGTCCGTCACACCCCGGGCGTCACCGGCTTCGTGGGCAACGCCCACAACCCGACGCCGCTGCGCTTCGAAGAGGCCTTCAACATGCTGAAGGCCCTCGTCGAGGTCAAGGACGTCCCGACCGCCAAGAACATCGCGTCGAAGGGCGGCGTCGCCGTCGCTCGTCCGCTGCCGGCCGAGGTCGACTTCGAGGTCGGCGAGACCATCACCATCAAGGAGGGCTCGTTCGCGGGTCTTCCCGGTTCGATCAGCGAGATCAAGCCGGAGAGCGGCAAGCTCACCGTGCTCGTGTCGCTCTTCGAGCGCGAGACCCCGGTCGAGCTCTCGTTCGACCAGGTCACCAAAATGGTCTGACCCTGGGTCATTGAGCCTGTGACGAGAACGCCCCGCCGGTCCGCCGGCGGGGCGTTCTCGCGTTCTCTGGCGTTGTCGAGCGGCCCCTTTGAGTGCGAGCCGCCCCTTTGTGAGCGTCCGTAGAGGGGTGGTTCGCGCAGAAGAGGGCCGGTCGGCGGGCAGAGTGAGGGGTCAGCCGGCGTGCTGGGCGGCCCAGTGCGGGCTCTGGATCAGGCCGAGCAGGTTGCCGAACGGATCGCTGACGGATGCCGACCACCAGCCCTCTCCGCGTTGGGTCACCGCGTCGAACGCCGTCGCGCCGAGCTCGATGAGCCGGTCGAACGTGGAGCGGACGTCGTCGACGTGGATACTCAGGAGAGCGCCGCCCGGCTGAGCGAGCGCCGGACGGAAGCGGGCGTCCATGAGGGCGAATTCGTCCTCATCGTCGCCGAAGCGCCACTCGGCGTACTGCACGGGCCCCTGCTCGGGGCGGACGAAGTAGGGCGCGGAGTCGAAGACCTCGGCGTACCAGGCCACGGCTGCGGTCATGTCTTCGGCGACGA
This sequence comes from Microbacterium sp. K24, assembly GCF_004794465.1. Classification (GTDB taxonomy): domain Bacteria; phylum Actinomycetota; class Actinomycetes; order Actinomycetales; family Microbacteriaceae; genus Microbacterium. Next base: position 59,344 of record NZ_SSDJ01000096.1, read on the forward strand.
GGTTGAGATTGGCGAGACCACGGAACATGTTCTTCTCCTTCTTCGGTGGGGCTGTTTGTTCTATGCTTCCGGGTGAAGTGATCACCGAATGATCACTTCGGAGAAGGGATTCCGAGATTCGCGCCGACCGTCTCATCCAGGCTCTGCTGCTGCTCCAGGGGCGACCCCGGATCACCGCAGCCGAGCTCGCCCGCGAGCTCGAGGTCTCGGTGCCGACCGCCCGCCGCGACCTCGAGGCCCTCGCCATGTCGGGTGTGCCGATCTATCCCTCGCGGGGCAGGGGAGGGGGCTGGCGGCTGATCGGCGGCGCGCGGACCGATCTGACCGGCCTGACCCAGGGCGAGGTGAACTCGCTGCTCGTCGCGCTCGCGCAGAGCGGCGCCGCGACGCCCGAGCGCATCGCCGCGATGCGCAAGCTCGTCCGAGCGGTGCCGGAGCCGTTCCGAGAAGGCGCGCAACGGGTGGCGGCGTCGACCGTGCGCGATGCGCCCTGGGGGATCACCGAGGACGACACTCCTCCCGCCGTGGTCGCGGAGGTGCAGCGGGCGATCGCCGGATCGCGGCGGATCGCGCTGCAGTACGAAGGCTCGTCCGCTCGGAGCGAGACGGAGGTCGTGCCGCTCATGGTCGGCAGCCGCGGGCCGCGGTGGTACCTGATCGCCGCGCCGGCGAGCGAGGGGACGGATGCCGCTGACGACACCCGGCTCCGCACCTATCGAGCCGACCGGATCGTGGACGTCCGCGTGCTCGCGACGAGGGGGGTCGCGCCGGCCGGCTTCGATCGCGCGCGGGCCTGGGCGGAGATGGTCGAGCGGGTCGAGAGCTTCCGCGGTGCCGTACGGGCGATCGTGCACGTCGAACCGTGGGCGGTGAAGGCGCTGAGCGACCGTTTCGGCGCGCAGGCCCGGATGCTCGACGGGCCGCCGGACGGCACCGGACGGGTGCGGATGGAGGTGAGCGCGCACCGCGTGGATGCACTGGCCGAGCAGCTGGCCGGCTGGACCGGCGCCGCCGAGGTGGTGGCTCCTGCGTCCGTGCGCAGCGCGCTCCGAACCCTCGGTGAGAGGATGGCGTCGCTTTACGGCGCCCCGTCGGCGCAGGATGGATCAGAAACGACTCTGTAACCACCCGCTCCGATGCGTTTCTGATCCCGCATTCGCTGCCGCCGGATGCCGAACACGGAGGCTCCGCTCATCGGGTAGACTTGTGTGGTTTGTGTGCCGCTTCGGCGTGCGCACAGACGACCGCAGCCCGGAGATGCCGGGTTCGCGGGAGAAACGGGTGCGACTCGCATCCGATTCGATGAAAGGAAAGAGAATGGCACCGAAGAAGAAGGTGACCGGCCTGATCAAGCTTCAGATCAACGCCGGTGCAGCCAACCCGGCGCCGCCGATCGGCCCCGCGCTCGGTCAGCATGGCGTCAACATCATGGAGTTCTGCAAGGCGTACAACGCCGCGACCGAGTCGCAGCGCGGCAACGTCATCCCCGTCGAGATCACCGTCTACGAGGACCGCAGCTTCACCTTCGTCCTGAAGACCCCGCCGGCGGCGGAGCTCATCAAGAAGGCCGCAGGCGTGCCCAAGGGCTCGTCGACGCCGCACACGGTCAAGGTCGCGAAGATCACCAAGGACCAGGTCCGTCAGATCGCCGAGACCAAGCAGGCCGACCTGAACGCCAACGACATCGAGGCCGCCTCGAAGATCATCGCCGGCACCGCCCGTTCCATGGGCATCACGGTCGAGGGCTGAGGAGAATAATCATGGCTAAGTCCAAGGCATACAACGCTGCTGCCGAGAAGATCGAGGCAGACCGTTTCTACACCCCGTCCGAGGCAGTCGCCCTCGCGAAGGAGACCGGCTCCGCGAAGTTCGACTCGACCGTCGAGGTCGCGCTGAAGCTCGCCGTCGACCCCCGCAAGGCCGACCAGATGGTGCGCGGCACCGTCATCCTTCCGCACGGCACCGGCAAGACCGCCCGCGTCATCGTGTTCGCGACGGGTCCGGCCGCTGAGGCCGCGATCGCCGCGGGCGCCGACGAGGTCGGTGGCGCCGAGCTGATCCAGAAGGTCGCCGACGGCTGGACCAACTTCGACGCCGCGGTCTCCACCCCGGAGCTCATGGGCCAGGTCGGTCGTCTCGGCAAGGTCCTGGGCCCGCGTGGCCTGATGCCGAACCCGAAGACCGGCACCGTGACCCCGAACACGGCCAAGGCCGTCGAGGAGATCAAGGGCGGAAAGATCGAGTTCCGCGTCGACAAGCACGCCAACGTGCACTTCGTCGTCGGCAAGGCCTCCTTCACCGCCGAGCAGCTGAACGAGAACATCGACGCAGCGCTCGAGGAGATCGTGCGCCTCAAGCCGTCGAGCTCGAAGGGCCGTTACATCCAGAAGGGTGCGGTGTCGACCACGTTCGGCCCCGGCATCCCGCTGGACGTCAACGCCATCTGACGCTGAGTCACCGAAACGCCCCCGGGTCCGCCCGGGGGCGTTTCTGCGTCCGCCCCGGAGTCCGACATCTGAAGTCATCGGATGCAGGGGGTCGGGGCATCGGCGCGTACTGTGGATGGGTTCCATCCTTGCGCCACAGCACTGCGCACACCGCACCCCAGGAGGGTTTCATGTCTCGTCGCCTCATCGCCGTCACGGCACTCGTTCTCACGGCCGCGGCGCTCACCGCCTGCAGCGGCTCGAGCGCACCCGAGGAGTCGGGCGCGAGCGACGACGGCGGCTCGGCATCCGACTTCGGTCTCGTGAACGACGGCGTGCTGACGGTCGCGACCGAGGGCACCTACCGCCCCTTCAGCTTCCACGGCGACAACGGCGCCGGCGAGCTGACCGGTTACGACGTCGAGATCATCCAGGCCGTCGCCGACAAGCTCGACCTCGAGGTGAAGTTCGAGGAGACCCAGTGGGACGCGATCTTCGCCGGCCTCGACGCCGACCGCTTCGACGTCATCGCGAACCAGGTCACGATCAACGACGAGCGCGAGGCGAAGTACCTCTTCAGCGAGCCCTACACCGTCTCGCCCGGTGTGATCGTGGTCCCCGAGGACGACGACTCCATCACGTCGTTCGACGACCTCGAGGGCAAGACGACCGCGCAGTCGCTCACGAGCAACTGGTACGAGCTGGCCACCGAGTCCGGTGCACAGGTCGAGGGCGTCGAAGGCTGGGCGCAGGCCGTCGAGCTGCTGCGTCAGGGACGCGTCGATGCGACCATCAACGACAAGCTCACGTTCCTCGACTACGAGACGACGAACAGTCCGTCGGGTCTGAAGATCGCCGCCGAGACGGATGAGGCGGGCGAGCAGGCCTTCGTGTTCACGAAGGACAAGGAGTCGCTGGTCGAGGCCGTCGACGCCGCCCTCGACGAGCTGCGTGCCGACGGCACCCTCGCCGAGATCAGCGACAAGTACTTCGGCGAAGACGTCACCCAGTAGCCCATGGATTCGACGTCGCTCTGGCAGCTGTTCCTCGACTCGCTCGGGCCCATCGCCCTGGCGGGGTTGACGGCGACGGTGCCGCTGGCGCTGGCGTCGTTCGCTCTCGGGCTGGTGATCGCGATCGGCATCGCGCTGATGCGGATCTCGGTCAACCCGCTCGTCTCGGGCATCGCGCGGTTCTACATCTCGGTGATCCGCGGGACGCCGATGATCGTGCAGCTGTTCGTGATCTTCTACGGCCTCGGGTCGATCGGTCTCAAGATCGACCCGTGGCCGAGCGCGATCATCGCCCTGTCGCTGAACGTGGGCGGCTACGGCGCCGAGGTGGTGCGGGCAGCGATCCTCTCGGTGCCGAAGGGGCAGTGGGAGGCGGCCTACACGGTCGGCATGAACCGCACGCACACGCTCACGCGCGTCATCCTGCCGCAGGCCGCGCGGGTCTCCGTGCCGCCCCTGTCGAACACGTTCATCTCGCTCGTGAAGGACACCTCGCTCGCGTCGCTGATCCTGGTGACGGAGCTGTTCAAGGTGGCGCAGCAGATCGCGTCGGCCACGCTGGAGTTCATGGTGCTGTATCTCGCGGCGGCGCTCGTCTACTGGGTGCTCTGCCTCATGCTGTCGTTCGGGCAGAGCGCACTCGAGAGGAGGCTGGACCGCCATGTCGCACGCTGATCCCGTATCGACGCCGTCGGCGGATCCGCTCCTCACCGCACGGGGCATCCGCAAGAGCTTCGGCGACAACGAGGTGCTCCGCGGCATCGACCTGACGCTGCACCGCGGCGAGGTCGTGGTGCTCATCGGCCCGAGCGGCTCCGGCAAGACGACCGTGCTTCGGGCGCTCAACGGCCTCGAGACGCCGGATGCCGGCACGATCGAGGTCGCCGGCGGTCCCGACATCGACTTCGGCGCGTCCGGAGCGCGCGCGAGGGACAGGAAGCAGCAGCGACTCGCGCTGCGCGACCGCTCCGCGATGGTGTTCCAGCATCACAACCTGTTCCCGCACTTCACGGTGCTGCAGAACGTGATCGAGGGGCCCTGGCGCGTGCAAGGACGTCCGAAGGACGAGGTCGTCGCCGAGGGGCTGGCGCTGCTCGATCGGGTCGGCTTGAGCGACAAGGCGGATGCTCGTCCGCACCAGCTCTCGGGCGGGCAGCAGCAGCGCGTCGGGATCGTCCGCGCGCTCGCGCTGAAGCCCGACCTGCTGCTCTTCGACGAGCCGACCAGCGCTCTCGACCCCGAACTCGTCGGCGACGTGCTCGTCGTCATCAAGGAGCTCGCCGACGAGGGATGGACCATGGCCGTGGTCACCCACGAGCTGAGCTTCGCCCGGGAGGCGGCGGATCACGTGCTGTTCATGGACGGCGGTGTCGTCGTCGAGCAGGGGGCGCCGCAGCAGCTGTTCACGGCTCCGCAGCACGAGCGCACCCAGCGGTTCCTGACCCGCATCATGCGCCCGCTCGACGGCGCCTGATCGGCGGGACGAGTCGCGACCGGGGCCCGACGATTTGAGCACCAGACCGCTCGCGGGGCTGCCCTGACAGGTGGCAGGATGCCGTGATGGGAACCATCGACGACTATGTGGCCGACCTCGATCAGGCCGATCGTGACAGCATCCAGCGCGTGTACGCCGTCGCGAAGACGCTCGCCCCGGAGGCGGAGCAGGGCAAGGGCTACGGAATGCCGGCGCTCGTCTATCGCGGGAAGGCCCTGCTCTCCGTGATGCGGGCGAAGAAGCACATCGGCGTCTATCCGTTCAGTCCTGCGGCCGTGGCCGAGGTCGCTGGCCGGCTCGCGGACCATCCAGGTGTGAGCGTCGACAAGGGCACGATCCGGTTCCAGCCGGAGCATCCGCTGCCCGAGAGCGCGATCACCGCGCTCGTGCGCGCGCGCATGGCGCAGATCGACGGCTAGACGCGGATCAGCCGCCGAGCACCGGGAGCACGAGGCTCACCGCGATCGACACCATCACGACGGCGATCACTGCGTCGAGGATGCGCCAGGACCGCGGCGTGCGCAGCCAGCGGCCGAGATAGCGTGCGCCGAAGCCGAGCGCGGTGAACCACAGGATGCTGGCGGCCACGGCGCCGGCGGCGAACAGCCAGCGCTCCTGCCCGTGCGTCGCGGCGATCGATCCGAGCATCAGCACGGTGTCGAGATAGACGTGCGGGTTCAGCCAGGTGAGGGCGAGGACGGTCAGGATCACCGGGGCGAGCCGCGTGCCCGTCGTCGTCGCCGTGCCGCCGCTGCCGGCGGGGACGGATGCCGCGTCCACGCCGCCGGCGTCCAGGCCGGCCTCTCCGCCCCGCCATGCGCGTCGTGCGGCGAGCAGGCCGTAGATCAGCAGGAAGAGCGCTCCAGCCCACCGGGCGACGACGACCAGCCACGGCGCCGTCTCGATGATGAAGCCGAGTCCGGCGACACCCGCGATGATCAGCACGGCATCGGACACCGCGCAGATCACGACCACCGCGAGCACGTGCTCGCGTCGGATCCCCTGCCGCAGCACGAAGACGTTCTGCGCGCCGATGGCGACGATGAGGGAAAGGCCGAGACCGAGGCCGGCGAGCACGGAGAGCATGATCCCAGACTAGGAATCACCCATCGACAGCACCAGCGATGATTCCTACCGAACCATTAGCATTGCTTATGTGAGGATCGACCCCGAGCTCGCAGCCACCGTCGCCGCCGTCGCGGACGAGGGCACGCTGGATGCCGCATCCCGGCGGCTCCGGATCACTCCGTCCGCGGTGAGCCAGCGACTCAAGACCCTCGAGCAGCAGCTCGGCCGCATCCTGGTGGTGCGCACCAAGCCCGCCGCGCTCACCGAGGCGGGAGAGGCGGTCGTGCGGCTCGCCCGGCAGATCGCCTTGCTCGAGCATGATGCGCTCGCCGGGGTGGGCGTGGACGACGGCGCGGGAACCCGACGCACCAGCATCCCTCTGGCGGTGAACGCCGACTCGATGGCGACCTGGTTCCTGGCTCCGCTCGCTCGGCTCTCGGCGATGCACGACATCGACTTCGACCTACACCGCGACGATCAGAACTTCACCGCACGCCTTCTCGAGTCCGGCGCGGTGATGGCCGCGGTCACGAGCGAGGAGACCCCCGTGGCCGGATGCTCGGTCGCGCCGCTCGGCATGATCGAGTACGAGGCCGTGGCGGCGCCCGCGTTCGTCGAGCGCTGGTTCGCCGACGGTGTCGACGACGACGCGCTCGCCGAGGCGCCGTTCGTCGACTTCGATCGGCGCGACACCCTCCAGCACGAGTGGCTGCGGGCGCAGGGGGTGACACAGCAGGGGATTCCGCGGCACTATGTGCCGGCCTCGCACGACTACGCGCTGGCGGTGGAGCTCGGTCTCGGATGGGGCATGCTCCCGCGGCTGCAGGAGTCGCCGGGGCTCATCCGACTGGGCGGTCCGACGCTGCGGGTGAAGCTGTACTGGCAGCAGTGGAATCTGCGCTCCGAGCTCCTCGACACCATCGCGGCCGAGGTCGCTGCCGAGGCGAGGCGCGTCCTGCAGGGCTGAACGACCGGGTCAGGCGTCGGCTTCCGGGCTGACGCCGGAGGCCAGGGCGTGCAGCAGCCGGGAGAGGTTGCCGATGTCGGCGAGGCTCCAGTCCTGCAGCGTCTGCAGGAGCATCCCCTCCTGCGGCAGCCGCGCGGCTGCGAGCCGTTCGGTGCCGACGTCGGTCAGCCGCAGCAGAGCGGAGCGTCCGTCGCGTGGGTCGGGGGACCGTTCGACCAGGCCGAGGTCCTCGAGCTCGCGGACGGAGCGGCTCACCTGTCCCTTGTCCATCAGCATCCGCTCCGCCAGGGTCGACGCGGTCACCTGCTCGCACCGGGCGATCGTAGTGAGCGTCTTGTAGGCGCCCGGGAGCATGCCGGGGCTGACGCGGTTCGCGTTCTCCAGGATGAGGCGGCGGAAGTGCGTGATCAGCTCGCCGAACTCCGCCTCGAGGGCGCGGACCGCAGCGGCCCGCGCCTCGGGGGATTCGGAGATCTGCTCAGCGGCGGTCATCGGATGCCGTCTCGCCGCGTCGGTCGTTCGACCCGGTGACCACGGTGACCGTGCCCGTCGTCGCTCCGGAGAGGGCGGTCGCATCGGCGATCGCGACGTCGGCCGCGTCGTCGACCGGCGAGCCGGCCTTCGCGGCATCCGCCTGGGCGCGCTCCGTGGTCGTCATCGTCGTGAGCGGACGGTTCGGCAGGAACAGGATCGCGACGAGGCTGATCACCGCGAGCGGGATGCCGATGAGGAACGCGTGCGAGATGGCCTGCGCGTAGAAGTCCTCGATGATCGAGCGGACCGGCTCGGGGAGCAGGCGCACCTCGGGGAGGGTTCCGCTGGACAGCTGCGCCGCGACCTCTGCGCCCTTGTCGCCGAGCTTCGCGATCGCCTCTCCGATGCGCTCCTTGCCGTCGCTGAACAGCCCGGTGAGGCTGTTCGCGACCACGGCGCCCATGACCGAGACGCCGACGGTGCCGCCGAGGCTGCGGAAGAACGTGACTCCCGAGCTCGCGACGCCCATCTCACTGGGCTTCGCGACGTTCTGCACGATGAGCACGAGGTTCTGCATCGTCATGCCGACGCCGGCGCCCATGGCGAACATGTAGAGCGAGACGAGGAAGAAGTTCGTGTCGTAGTGGAGGGTCGACAGCGTGACCGAGCCGACGATCAGCAGCACGGAGCCGAGGATCAGGTAGCCCTTCCACTTGCCGAAGCGGGTGACCAGCTGGCCGACGACCATCGACGAGATCAGGAGCCCCGCCATCATCGGCAGCGTCATCAGGCCGGCCTCCGTCGGCGTCGCGCCGCGGGAGAGCTGCATGTACTGCGCGAGGTAGACCGAGGTGCCGAACATCGCGACGCCGATCGAGATCGACGCGAGCACCGAGAGGGTGAACGTGCGTCCGCGGAACAGCGACAGCGGGATCAGCGGCTCGCGCACCTTGAGCTCCACGATGACGAACGCGACGGCGGCGACCACAGCGCCACCGACCATCAGGATGGTCTCGACGCCCCACCAGTCGAAGGTGGATCCGGCGTTCGTGATCCAGATGAGGATCAGCGACACGGCGGCCGAGAGGAGCACGATGCCGGTGTAGTCGATCGACGCCTTGCGGGTGCGCGCGGTGCTGATGTGCAGCGTCTTCTGCAGGATGATCAGCGCGGCGATCGCGAACGGCAGGGCGACGAAGAAGTTCCAGCGCCAGTTGGCGGCATCCGTGATCCATCCGCCGAGGAGCGGACCGCCGACCGTGGCGACGGCCATGACGGCGCCGAAGAGGCCCATGTAGCGACCGCGCTCACGCGGGCTGATGATGTCGGCCATGATGACCTGGCTGAGGGCGGCGAGCCCGCCGCCGCCGATGCCCTGGAGCGCGCGGAAGGCGATGAGGGTGTTGGTGTCCTGTGCGAAGCCGGCGGCGGCCGTCGCGCCGACGAAGATCACGATCGCGAGCTGGATGAGCAGCTTGCGGTTGAACAGGTCGGCGAGCTTGCCCCAGATCGGAGTCGAGATCGCGGTCGTGAGCAGGGTCGCGGTGATCACCCAGGTGTACGCGGCCTGGTCGCCACCGAGGTCGTGCACGATGACGGGCATCGAGGTCGAGACGACCGTCGTGGCGATCATCGAGACGAACATGCCGAGCAGGAGGCCGGTGAGGGCCTCCAGCACCTGGCGGTGCGTCATCTTGACGGGAGAATCCGTGGTCATTGCCGGGCACCTTTCGGGTGGTCGCGGGTGGATGCTGCGACAGCTCTGGCGCGCACGAGATGGTTGAACTTCGTCAACTATACGCACATCGTTGACATTCGTCAACCATCTTGGCCGCTCTGCGCGCGATGTGCGTTGTTCATGCGCGGAAACTGCTTGTCACCTGGGATTTGCCTGAAAGACTGAAACCGGCGGAACCGTAGGTCTCGGAGGGGGACCCGTGTTCATGCCGGCGACCGATTCCTGAGGGGGAACGACGATGGCAAAGACAGACACCAAGCGGAAAGTGGCCGCGGTCCTCGCAGGCGGGCTCGTTCTCGGGGTCGGCGCAGCGGTGACGCTCGCCGCGTGGAACGACTCCGAGTTCGCGACCGGCACGTTCACCGCGGGATCCTTCACCTTCACGGGGTCGACGGACGGAACGACCTTCACCGAGAATCCCACGAGCCCGGGCGCGACCTTGACCTTCGCGCTCAACCCCACCAACCTCAGCCCTGATGACGTGGTCTACGCGCCCTACGCGCTCCGACTCGGCGGCACCTATGACGCGACGCTCGACTCCGTCGCGCCCGTGGGTACCGGAGACTTCGTCACCGCGGGGAAGCTGGGCTACGCCGTCGTGTCGACGGGGGCGACGTTCGGTTGTGATGCGGCCGCGTTCGCCGCCGGTACCGCCGTACCCACCACGATGACACCAGGCACCGACGTCAACCTGTGCATCCAGGTCACGGCGGAGGACGGCGCGGGCGGCATCGAGCAGGGCGACACGGGGACCGTCACATGGCAGTGGAACGCGACCTCGGTGCAGTGAGTCCCACCCGTCGCGACCGGCGGAGATCCGAGCGGCCCGCGCGTACTCTCCGACGGGTGCGGGCGCTGCTCGCCGGCGGACTCGTCCTCGGAGTGGGGGCGACCATGACCATCGCGGCGTGGACGGATCAGGAGATCGCGACGTCCGCCGTCAGCGCGGGGACGTTCTCGATCGTGTCCCGATCCGACACTGCGACGGCCTTCGCGTCGCACGGGCCCACCGAGACGGTGCTGACGGTGCCGTTGAACGCTTCCGGACTCTGGCCGGGGCAGACGCGAGCCGCCTACGTGCAGGTCCAGGCGTCCGGAACCCTCCCGGGAAGCGTGAATCTCACCGGCGTGACGGTGACGAACAACGCGAACGGCACTCCGACCGGCGCCGACCTGGCTCTGCAGGACGCCCTCCGGGTGGGGATCTCGGTGGTCGCCGCGCCGGCGAACTGCACGACGGCGCTGCCGGCGACCGGCACGCTCACGGCGGTGCCCGCGCTCACCGCTCAGGCGCTCACCGTCGGGCCCGTGAACACGATCACCTACTGCATCGTGCTCACCCTGCCCTCGGATGCGGCGACCACCGCACAAGGAGGAGCCGTCAAACCCACGTGGACCTTCACCGGGACCACGAACTGAGTCGCCCCGTGAACACCATCGCTCGCGGCGCGCGGACCGTCGGTCGCGGTGTGCGAGAGGCGCTCCTCACGCTCGCCGCGCTCGGCGGCGTCGTCTGCATCGTGCTCGTGATCATGGCGTACACCGGCGGCTACTCGCTGATCATGTTCAAGACGGGGTCGATGTCGCCGACCATTCCGGCGGGGTCCGTCGCACTGGTGCAGAAGATCCCGGCATCCGATGTCGTCGTGGGCGACGTCGTGACGGTCGACCGCCCGGATGCCCTGCCGATCACTCACCGCGTGATCGCCGTCGAGGCCACGGGGGATGCTGACGCACGGACCATCCGCATGCGAGGCGACGCCAACGACGTCGAGGATCCGGATCCCTACGTCGTCGAGGAGGTCAGGATCGTGCGCGGCTCGCTGCCCGGCCTCGCCTACGTGGTCGTGTGGTTCGGCAGTCCGTGGGTGCTCGGCGGGGTGACTCTCGGCGCCACCGCTCTCGTCGTCTGGGCGTTCTGGCCACGGAACGATCGCCCTTCGCCATCGGCATCGGGGGTTCAGGAGGTTCGGGCGGACGAACTCACGGCCGGGGGAGCGCTTCGGAGAGACAGGCGCTCATGATCCGCCGATCGATCACTCGTGCCGGTCCGAGTGCCGTCATCGTGCTCGGGCTCGTGTTCGTCGCATCCGCGTCGCCCGCGTGGGCGGCACCGACGACCGAGGTCATCCAGGGGCAGGTTCTGAGGCTCGTGTCCGTCGCCGATTGGGACGCGGCCGGTACCCTGCTGCCCGGCCAGCCCGTGCAGTGGGACGTGGCTGTGAGCGCCGACGCCCCCGATCCCGGAACCGTGACGATCGGTGTCAGCGCCACCGGCGACGCTCCCCTGCTCCTGGATGCCTCGCTCTGCGGAGAGGAATGGCAGGCCGGCGGATGCCCGGGGGGAGAGAGCGTGCTGCGTTCCGGCTGGGAGATCCCGCGCGACGGCAGCGAGATCAGGCTCGCAGAGATGGCCGACACCGATATCGCCCATCTTCGACTCAGCATCGCGCTCCGTGGGGACGCGGAGTCCGGCTCGACGAATGTGCGGGTACACGCCAGCGGTGAGGGCGAGACCGTCGTCGCCGGACCGGACGGCGGGCTGGCGACCACAGGCGCATCGCCCCCGGTGCCCTGGATCTGGGCGGGCGGCGCTGTGCTCGTCCTGGGAGCGGGGACGTTCGTCCTGGCGCGCCGCCGTGCCGCCCGCGATGCGGACGGCCTCCGTCCGAGCCGAGGCCCCCGATGAAGCGTGGGATGCGACGGCGGGTGACCGCCGCGGTGCTCGGGATCTCCGTTCTCGTCGGGGTCGCAGCCGCGCCCCCCGCCGGTCTCACGGAGGCGGCGTGGACCGACGCCGAGTCGGCGACGGCGCCGGCCTCCGCTCTGACGCTGTCCACGCCGACGATCACGGGCTGCACCATCCAGAATCTCTCCGTGATCGGCGTCGGCCTGGTCTTCCAGAGCGTGACGCTCACGTGGACGTCGGCCTATCCGCTCGCCAACGTGCGGCTGACGGCGACATCCGGCGCGAACACGGGCACAGTGCCGCCGGCGAACATCGCCTCCAGCGGGCCGGTAGGCGGCCTCTACACGTATTCGGCCACGCTCAACCAGGCTCTGCTCACGAGCCTGGTCACGAACCTCCTCGGGAGCACGACCACGCTGACAGCGACGAACGTCATGGGGAGCAACTGGGTGTCCGCCGGGGCGTCGAGGCGACTGGCCATCGGGTTGCTCGGCCTCAACGCGACCTGCACCGTCTGAGGGTTGCCGAGGACCGGGGGCGTCAGTCGGCGAGTGCCAGGGCGCGGAAGGCGTCGCGCTCGCGGAGCTGCTCGCGGCGGCTGGCGGCGACGTCGGCGAGACGCGTCGGCGGCTGCTGGCCGGTGGTGCGGCGGTAGAGCTCGTCGATGAGGTCGGTGGCGAGGCCCACGAGCTTCGCGATCTCCCGGTCGTCCCGGTCGATCCACACGCAACGGGGCTCGTCGTGGATGGGGGAGAAGTCCTCGTGCTGCTCCCAGACGAACAGCGTGCGCTCCGCTCCGAGCACATGCTGCTGCCACCACACCTGGCGGAGGTAGGTGCGGGGGATGCCGCTCCAGGGCTTGTTGGTCGTCTTGATCTCGGCGAGCTTCACGCGCCCGGCGGCGTCGACGGCGATGCCGTCGGGGGTCGCGAGGTGGCGATGCTCCACCTCGGCGCGGAACAGCGCCGACGATGGAAGGATGCCGTGGGTCGCGGCGACCCAGGCGGCGATCTCCGGCTCGCGACGGCGACCGTGGTCGGTGTAGGCGTTGCCGCCGAACCGCGGGCCGCCGCCGAGCTTGGCGTCGGCGGCACGGGAGATCGACTTCTCGCTGGTGAGCCCGGCGACGTCGGTCGCGGTGATACCGCGGGATCGTGCCCTCATCCACGCCACGCGATCGCGGGAGTCCGCGACGATGCGAGCGGCGAGTTCGGGGTTCACTCCTCGACCCTAACCCCGTCCGCCGACGTCTCCGTCCGTACACGCCGCGCTCCGGCATCCGCTCTCCGCGCGTCGCCGAGCGGCCCCCCTCTGTACGACCCAGCCCCTTGAAGGCGTTCACAACGGGATGGGTCGGACAGAAAGGGGTGGGTCGGCATCGAACGATCTCTCCTCCACAACACAGGAATCGTGGGCGGACGTCGCGACAGGACGGTTCGCTGCCACGGCGAGCTGCGCGAGGTGCAGGATCGGCGGATGCTCCACGCAACGATCGACGAGATCACAGACCTCCTGCTCAGCAGTCGGAGACTCCGCGACGCGGGCTGGAACTCCCGCAGTCTCGGCGAAGCAGTGGACGCCGATGTGCTGCATCGGGTGCGTCGCGGATGGTTCATCGAGCAATCGCGCTGGAGCGAGCTCCTTCCGGAGTCGCGGCATCGCGTGGAGGTCGTGGCCGCCGCGCTCGCGGCCGGAGGCAGCGACCCGGTGTTCTCGCACGTGTCGGCGGCCGTGCTCTGGGGCCTGCCGCTCTACCGCATCCGACCCGCGCGAGTGCATGTGATGACCGCTCCGAATCGACGACACAGCATCCCCGGCATCTTCCGGCACGAAGGAGACCTGTCACACTCCGAGATCTCCGAGGTCGGCGGGATCCGCTGCACCTCGCTCGCCCGGACGGTGTTCGATGTGACACGAACGGTCAGCGCAGAGGCGTCGCTCGCGCTCACCGACGCCGCACTCGCGTCGGTCGGGGGAGAGCCGTGGGGCTTCGATGACGATGCGGCCCGCTCGCTGCTCGATGAAGTGGTCGAGGGTGTGCGTCGACCAGGAGCACGCGGCGTCGTGCAGGCACGTCGCATCGCGGATCTCGCGGACGGCCGAGCCCAGCTCCCCCTCGAGAGCGTGACCCGGTACCGCCTGCACCAGCTGGGTTTCGCGCGTCCGCGATTGCAGGTGCCGGTTCCACGCCCGGACGGGGGGAGCTTCTGGATGGATATCGCGGTCGAACAGTCTCGCACCTTCATCGAGTGCGATGGGCGCACGAAGTATCGGGACGGCCGACTGCGTGGCGAGCGATCAGCCGATGACGTCGTCCTGCAGGAGAAGGTGCGTGAGGACTGGGTACGCGGGGCGACCGGGTGGCGCGTCGTGCGCGTCATGAGCGAGCACGTGAGGACAGTGGATGCCGCGGCGTCGCACTTCCGGGCGGTCGGCCTGTTCCCGCGTCGACGTCGCTCCACTCCCTGAGGACTTCCGGAAGCGCTCACCTCGACATCGTCGACCCGGCCCTTTTCGTTCGACCCGCCCCCTTGAGCTCGCGCACAGAGGGCTGGGTGACACACAAAGGGGCCGCTCGGCAAAGAGGTGTCAGCGCGCGGCGGGCCAGCCGTCGGGGCCGGCGGAACCGGCGGCGTACTCCTCGAGGGGCACTGCGCCCTCGCGCCATGCCGCGAGGATCGGGTCGATGATCCGCCAGCACTGCTCGGCCGCGTCGCCGCGGACCGCCAGCAGCGGATCGCCGTCGAGCACGCCGGACAGCACCTCGGCGTAGGCCTTCAGCGCCCCTTCGCCGAGTTCTGCCGAGAGGGTCGCCCGCTCCAGCTCGAAGGGGTCCTCGGCAGCGTTCAGGTTCAGCTCGAGCGACATGCGGTCGGGGCCGAGCGAGAAGCGCAGGATCGCGCCGTCCGACGATCCGGTGAGACCCGCGGGGATGTGCCGCACGGGGCGGAAGCGCACCACGATCTCGGTGGCGGGCTCGCCGAGCGCCTTGCCCGAACGGAGCCGGAACGGCACCCCGGCCCACCGGGCGTTGCGCACCTCGAACGTCGCCTCGGCGAGAGTCTCGGTCTCTCGGGCCGGGTCCACTCCAGGCTCGTCGACATACGACGGCTTGTCCACGCCGTCGACGCTGCCTGCCGTGTACCGCGCGCGGCGCGTCGACGCCACGGGATCGTCGTCCCAGACGGAGGTCGCGCGCAGCACCGCCCCGGTCGCCTCTCGGAAGTCGACCTCGTCGAGCGTCGCGGGCTCCTCCATCGCGAGCACGGCCAGCACCTGCAGCAGGTGGCTCTGGATCATGTCGACGAGGGCTCCGGCCGAGTCGTAGTACCCGGCGCGTCCCTCCAGCGCCAGCCGCTCGTCGTAGACGATGCCCACGGATTCGATGCTCTCCGCCGACCACAGCGGTTCGAGGATGCGGTTGGCGAAGCGGGCGCCGAGCAGGTTCAGCGTCGTCGACCGGCCGAGGAAGTGATCGACGCGGAACACCTGGCTCTCCGGCACGAGCGCCGTGAGCGTCGTGTTCAGCGCACGGGCGCTGGCCTCGTCGGTGCCGAAGGGCTTCTCCATCACGAGCATCGCGCCGGCGGGGAGCATGTCGGACGTCATGGCCGCCACCGACGCCGCGGCGATCGCGGGCGGCACGGCGAAGTACAGCGCGACCTGTCCCGTGCGCCCCTTCAGCAGCGCGCGCAGGTCGTCGGGCTGCGTGATGTCGGTCTTGCGATACGTCACGTCGACCCGGGATGCCGCTTCCTCGGCGTCCATCGTCGCGAAGGACTTCCGGACGACCGCTTCGAGGTCGGCATCCGTCCAGTCCTCGCGGTCGGCGCCGATGACATGCACCTCACGCGCGGGCTCGCGCATCAGCAGCTGCCCCAGGGCGGGAAGCAGGAGGCGAGAGGTGAGATCGCCTCCGGCCCCGAAGATCACCAGCGTCGTCGCATCGGTCATGGTCCCACCGTAACCGCTCCACAGCCGGGCATGTCAGACTCAGCGGATGCCCGCTCCGATCGAGGACTACGCCCTGCTCAGCGACTGCCGCACCGGCGCGCTCGTGTCGCGTGAGGGGAGCATCGACTGGCTCTGCCTTCCCCGCTTCGACGCGCCGTCGCTGTTCGGCGCGCTGCTCGGCGAACCGCGGAACGGATGCTGGAGCCTCCGGCCCACCGACGACGCAGCCACCTCGCACCGGCACTACATCTCCGACACGTTCATCCTCGTCACCCGCTGGACGACGGCGGGCGGTGTCGCGGAGGTGCACGAGTTCCTTCCCTACCAGCCGGTGCGCACCGACGTCGTGCGTCGGATCGTGGGCATCTCGGGCGAGGTCGAGTTCGCCACCGAGCTGCGGCTGCACTTCGACTACTCCCGCCGGCTGCCGTGGGTGCGCCAGGTCGGCACGCCTCAGGAACCGGCGCTGCGCGCGACGGCCGGCCCGGAAGCCGTGATCGTGCGCGGCGTGCAGCTCGTCGCCGACGACCATGTCCACCGCGGGCGGCTGACGGTCGGCGCCGACGAGCATCGCGACCTCGTGCTCAGCTGGTTCCCCTCCCACGAGCATCAGCCGAAGCCCCTCGACGTCGAGGAGGCCCTGGCGGCGACCCGGTCCTGGTGGCAGGGCTGGGCGAGCGGGATCGCGCACGAGGGCCCGCACCGCGACGAGGTCGTCCGGTCGCTGCTGGTGCTGCGGGGACTCACGAACAAGGACACCGGCGGCATCGTCGCCGCGGCCACCACCTCGCTGCCCGAGCAGTTCGGGGGCGCGCGCAACTGGGACTACCGCTTCGTCTGGCTGCGGGATGCCGCGCTGACGCTCGAGGCCCTGATCGCGCACGGCTTCCTCGAGGAGGCGCATCAGTGGCGGCGCTGGCTGCTGCGCGCAGTGGCCGGTGAGCCGGGCGAGGTGCAGATCATGTACGGGATCGCGGGGGAGCGCGACCTGATGGAGCGCGAGATGCCGAGCCTGCCGGGCTACGGCGGCGCGGCGCCGGTGCGCATCGGCAACGGCGCGGTCGACCAGTATCAGGGCGACGTCGTCGGCGAGGTGCTCGTCGCTCTCGAGGCGGCCCGGATCGCCGGCCTCGAGGAGGGCGACTTCTCGTGGCCTCTGCAGAGGGCGCTCATCGAGCACGTGGTCGCATCGCTCGACCGTCCCGACAACGGCATCTGGGAGATCCGCGGCGAGCCCCGGTGGTTCACCCATTCTCGCGTCATGATGTGGGCCGCCATGGATCGAGGCGTCCGGGCCGTGCGCGAGCACGGGCTGCGCGGCGACGCCGATCGGTGGGAGCGGACCCGGGATGCCCTGCGCCGCGAGATCGACGAGCGAGGAGTGCATGCCGAGGGCTTCTTCGTGCAGCACTACGACTCGACGGAGGTCGACGCGTCGCTGCTGATCCTTCCGCAGGTGGGGTACTGCGCTCCCGACGACCCCCGGATGCTGCGCACGGTGGCGCAGATGGAGAGCACGCTGATGCAGGACGGCCTGCTGCTGCGCTACCGCACGGAGACCGGGGTCGACGGGCTGGCAGGGCGGGAGCATCCGTTCCTCGCCTGCAGCTTCTGGCTCGTCGAGCAGTACGCGGCGACCGGCCGGGTCGACGAGGCCGCCCTCCTGATGGAGCGCCTCGTCGCGATGGCGAACGACCTCGGGCTCCTGTCCGAGGAGTACGACGTCGAGGGCGACCGCCAGGCCGGCAACACCCCGCAGGCGCTGTCGCACCTGAGTCTCATCCGCGCGGCCGACGCCCTCGCCGGCCACGGCGGCCGAGCCGCCGATCGCCGCTGATTTGGGCGACGGCTCCGCGTGAGGTAGCCTGGACTCAACCGAAGACCGCTGGTCATCGTCGTGCGTGCGAACGCGAGGCGATCGAAGCTCTGCACAGCAGGGGCCCGCGCAGGACACGAACTTCTCGAAGCTCCGTGCGCTTGCGCCGGAGCTTCTTTCTTTTGCAGGGGGTCCGAGGCCGGCGCCCCACCACCGTGCGGCGCCACGTACACACCAAGGAGTGACCATGGCGCAGAAGGATGCATCGGTCGCCGAGCTCACGAAGTCATTCGAGAACTCGAACGCCGTCCTGCTGACCGAGTACCGCGGTCTGACGGTTGCCCAGCTCAAGGAGCTGCGCAACAGCATCCGTCAGGACGCCGAGTACGCCGTGGTGAAGAACACGCTGACCAAGATCGCTGCCAACAAGGCCGGGATCACTGCGCTGGACGACGACCTCAAGGGTCCGTCGGCCGTCGCTTTCGTGCACGGTGACTTCGTCGCCACCGCCAAGGCTCTGCGTGACTTCGCCAAGGCCAACCCGCTTCTCGTGATCAAGTCCGGCGTCTTCGAGGGCAACGCCCTCACCGCCGACGAGGTCAACAAGTACGCCGCGCTGGAGAGCCGTGAGGTTCTGCTGGCGAAGGCTGCGGGCATGATGAAGGCGACGATGGGCAAGGCTGCCGCCACCATCGACGCGCTTCGCGAAAAGCTGGAGACCGCACAGGCCGCGTGAGCGACCGGCGATCTCTTCACACAAACCCCATCTATTAGGAGATACATCATGGCGAAGCTTTCCACCGAGGAGCTGCTGGAGCAGTTCGCTGGCCTGACCCTCGTTGAGCTCAACGACTTCGTGAAGGCGTTCGAGGAGAAGTTCGAGGTCACCGCTGCTGCACCCGTCGCCGTTGCCGGCGCTGCGGGCGCGGGTGGCGCTGCCGAGGCCGAGGAGGAGAAGGACTCGTTCGACGTCATCCTCGAGGCTGCCGGCGACAAGAAGATCCAGGTCATCAAGACCGTCCGCGAGCTCACCTCGCTGGGCCTCGGCGAGGCCAAGGCCGTCGTCGACGGCGCTCCGAAGGCCGTGCTCGAGGGCGCGAACAAGGAGACCGCCGAGAAGGCCAAGGCTGCTCTCGAAGAGGCAGGCGCCACGGTTACCCTCAAGTAATCACCGCGTCACAGCGTTTCATCGAAGGCCCCGGGTTCGCCCGGGGCCTTCGTGCGTCCTCGGTGGGTGCGTACCCGGTGGGTGCGTGCGTCGCGCTCAGCGCGGCGGGGCCGTGGAGTTGCGCACCACGAGGGCGGATGCTGCGGCGACGTGCTCGAGCGGATCGTCCGGGTGGCTCATCCGCTGCGTGAGCAGCCGCACCGCCTCGTGCCCCTGCTCCCGAGGGGACTGCCCGATGGTCGTCAGGGAGAACATCTCGGCGTGCTCGTGGTCGTCGATGCCGACGACGCTCAGTTCGGTGGGCACGGCGATCCCGAGGCGTCGCGCGGCGATCACCGCGCCGATCGCCGCCTCGTCGCACACGCCGACGATCGCGGTCGGCCGGTCGCGTCGATCGCCGAGCAGCCCCGCGGCGGC
>NZ_SSDJ01000097.1 GCF_004794465.1 Microbacterium sp. K24
ACACCATCGACCGGTACATCGCATCCCGGTGGAACCCGTTCCTCACGACATCCCGGTCATGGATCCGGTGGTGGCACGTCTCACACAGCAGCACCCCGTTGGACAGGTCGGTGGGTCCGCGATCCCTCGTCCACCATTTGATGTGGTGTGCTTTCGTCATCCCCGGTGGCAGCCCGCACATCGCACACCCACCATCACGTTCCGCGAGGGCGAGGCGTTGGGCTCGCGTGAACAACCGTTTCTCCCTCCCCCAATCCAAGACTTCGCTCTTCCCCCACACACCCACGGGATGACTCCACCCGCGGCAGCCATCCGTCTCGCGGCCCCGATGTTCACCGGATGATCCATCCCATCGATCGTCGCCGACCCGGACCCGGCCTGCAGGTCATCCAACGTCAACCGGACGATGACCGTCGCCCCGGCGAGCGGCACCCGAGATTCGCATCCGAGCACGTGCGCACAGAACATCGCGAGCGCATCCGCGTGCAGCATCGGCACCGTGCGCCGGTTCGCATCCGCCGCGTCCGGGTTCGGGTTCGGGTTCGGGGCATCCTTGCGGGCGGCGAACGCCGCCGACACGTATCCCCGCATCGCGGTGACCACCGGGGCGGCGGTCTCGGCATCCAACACCGCGTTCAGATGGACCATGCCGTCGCGTTCGACGATCGTGCACGACCGCTTCGCCCGGCGCTCCTCATCCTTCGGCTGCACCCCATCCGGATCCAACCACGCCTCCGCCCGGGCGATCAACTTCCGGACATCATCCAACCCCAGCCCCGCGCACCGCTCCGCGAGGATCTCTTCCGCCAATCCGATCCGCCCCACCCCGGCCACCACCCGGCACCGATCCAACAGGGCGATGATCAACCCCGCCGCGGCGATACTCAACGCCCCCGACGCGAGCGCTTCCCGCAACAACTCATACCGGGCCGGGAGCCTCGCCCCGACCAGGTCCGTCTGGGGAGCGGTCGCCTCCCCCACCTTCACCAGGCGGGACGCATCCCCGGTGGAGATCCCACCCGTCGCCGCCAACAGTTTCCCCGCGGTCCGGTACCCGTACTCCTTCGCCAGACTCCCCGACCCGAGCTCAGCCCGGGACTCATGAGCGATCCGCGCCGCGACATCCGCATGCGCCGCGTCCAACCGGCGCCGCAGCACACCGATCGCGTCATTCACCGCGATCAACTGCTCCCGCGACAACCCCGTCGCATCTCCGGCATCCGCCCACACGTCCCCGAGGCGGGCGACCGCCTCGACCAGACCAGGGAGCTTCGACATGCCCCCAGTTTACCCGCGAACCACCCGACATTCGAAAGTCTGTTCGAAGTATATCGGTCCACTCGCGGACGCCGCACTACCCTCGAAGAACGAGGAATCGAATCACCATCCCGAGGGTTCTCCCCAGTGATCCCGTCACGAAAGGTCCTGATGTCAGACCGCCCCCGCCCGTCGGCCTGGCCGCCGCTGCTGGTCGCCATCGCCCTCGAGGTCTCGGCCACTCTCGCCCTGCGTGCAGCCGAGGGGTTCACCCATCCCCTCTGGCTCATCCTCGTCGTCGTCGGATACAGCGGATCGCTGTGGCTGCTGTCGATCGTGCTGGATCGCGGCATGCCGGTGGGCGTGGCCTATGGGATCTGGTCGGCGATCGGCGTGGTGCTCACCGCCGTCCTCGGCACCGCACTCTTCGGGGAGACGCTCGGACCTGTGCAGATCGTCGGGGTCGGCGTGATCGTGGTCGGGGTGCTGCTGGTCGAACTCGGTTCGCACCAGCGCAAGCCGGCCGAGGCCGCGTCGTGACCTGGCTGCTGCTCGCCCTCGCGATCGCGAGCGAGGTCACCGCGACTCTGAGCCTGCGCGCGTCGGAGGGACTACGACGGAAGCGCTGGATCCCCGTGATCGTCGTCGGCTACCTCGCCGCTTTCACGCTGCTCGGCACCATCCTCGCCCTGGGGATGCCGGTCGGGGTCGCGTACGGCATCTGGGCCGCCGCCGGCGTCGCGGTGACGGCGGTGCTCGGCCGCCTGATCTTCAAGGACCACTTCTCCGTCATGATGGCCATCGGTGTCGCGCTCATCGCGGTCGGCGTCTCCCTGATCGAGTTCGGCGGCGTGCACTGACGCGAAGGGGACTGCAGCCCCCGTCACCACACCCCGTCCGACCGCACCTCGCGGTCGACCCAGCATCCGGCCAGTGCGGCGCGCACCTCGTCGCCGCGATCGCGTGCGAGCGCCAGCGCCGCGTGGTTCTGCTCCAGCTGCTCGAGGCGTGACGCGCCGAACAGGACGTTCGCCGTCGCGGGATTCGTCAGGCAGAAGGCGATGCCGAGCGCAGCCGGCGTGACCCCGAACTCGCGCGCGATCCGTTCGACGTCGGGGTAGATCGCCGCGATCTGTTCGCGGATGCCGCCGACATCGGCGCCGATCTTGCGGTCGGGCATACGACCTGTGGCGAGGATGCCGCCCTCGAACACGTCCGACGCCTGAAGCGTGAGCGCACCCTCGGCGAACAGCGGTCCGTAGGCGTCACCCTCGGCCATCGATCGCCGCGCGATGCCGTACTTCAGCTGCGCGAAGACCGGACCCGCCAGCCCTCGCCGCTCGGCTTCGGCGATCGCGTCGCGCGTCTGCTCGATGCGCCAGTTGTTGATGCCCCACGACCCGACGAGCCCGTCGGCGATCAGCGCGTTCACGTCGGAGACGAGGCGCGGCATGTCGGGAGCATGGAGGTAGTCGCCGACGACGAGCGTGTCGAAGCGGTCGAGTCCGGCGCGCTCGAGCGACTCGAGCAGCTGCGCGCGGAACCCCTGATTCGGCCAGTCCCAGAGCCAGAGCTTGCCGCAGAGCACGACGTCGGCGCGGTCGACGCCACTCGCGCGCAAGGCCTGGCCGAACAGGATGTCGGTCTTCGAGTTCTCGGCGTGCGGACCCATGTTGTAGTACGCGACGTCGAAGAACCCGGCATCCAGGTCGACGGCACGGCGGATCACCGCGACCGCCTCCTCCGGCGTCATCCGGTCCCACGTGTTCCACGATCCGAGCGCCAGTGCGGGCACGGGCTCCCCTCCGGCATGCAGGGGCTTGCGCGGATATGTCGATTCGGGCATGGAAGCTCCTCGCGGATTCGGAAGACCGGGCTTGTGTTTTTCTATGCTTGTAGAATATAACGGAATCACCCCGCCGCAACACCGTCAGTGAGGACGAACATGACCGAATCACCCCGCCGCGTCCTGGTCACCGGAGGCGCCTCCGGGCTCGGTCGAGCCATCGCCGCAGCCTTCCGCGCGGCCGGCGCCGACGTCGTCATCGGCGACGTGAACGCGGATGCCGCAGCCGCCGTCGCCGCCGAGATCGGGGCCACCGCCCTGGCGCTCGACATCGGCGACGAAGCATCCGTCCTCGCCGCCGCCGAGCACATCACGGACGCGGGCGGACTCGACGTGCTGGTGAACAACGCCGGGATCGTCGCCGGCGGCGGCACGCTGCAGGAGGTCCCGGTCGATGTCGTCGACGCGGCGCTGCGGGTCAACGTGCGCGGGACGTTCCTCATGCTCCGGGTGTTCGGCGCCCTCCTCGCCGACGCCGGCCGCGGCTCGATCGTGAACATCTCGTCGATCGGCGCCCGGCAGCCCACTCCCGGTCTCGGCCACTACGAGGCGACAAAGGCCGCCGTCGACGCTCTCACCCGCACCGCCGCGATCGAGCTCGCCTCGGCCGGTGTCCGGGTGAACGCCGTCGCCCCCGGCCCCGTGCTCACGCCCCTCACCGCGGGCTTCGCCTCCGACCCCCAGGCCCGCGCCGCCTGGGAGTCGCGCATCCCGCTCGGCGCGATCGCCGACGTCGATCAGGTCACGCCGCTCGTGCTCTTCCTCGCGAGCGACGCCGCCAGCCACATCACCGGAGTCTCCGTCGCCGTCGACGGCGGACAGCTCCTGGTCTGAGAGGACACGATGACACTCCCCGCCCCGACGCTCCCCACCACGACGCGCGCCGCCGTGCTCACCGCGCACAACGCGGCGCTCACCCTGCAGGACCTTCCCCTTCCCGCCGAGATCGAACCCGGTGCCGCCCTCGTGCGCATCGCCTGCACCACGCTGTGCGGCACCGACATCGAGATCTGGGAGGGACGGATGACCTTCCCCGGCATGCTCCCGATGGTGCTCGGCCACGAGATGGTCGGCGAGATCGTGGCGACCGGGCCGGACACCCGGGATGCCCTCGGCCGCCCGCTCTCCGCCGGCGATCGCATCGGCTGGTCGGAGTCGACCTGCGGCGAATGCCACGGCTGCGTGGTGCTGCGGGAACCCGTGGCCTGCTCCCGCCGCGGCTACGGCTTCCTGCAGCGCGCCGACGTGCACCCCTTCGCGACCGCAGGGCTCTCGGAGTACGCGTACGTCACCCCCGGGGCGGCCAAGCTCCTGCTCCCGGCATCCGTCAAGGACACCTGGGCATCGATGGCGGGATGCGCCGCCAAGACGGTGCTGCGCTCGTTCGAGCGCGCCGGACGCATCCGGCCCGGCTCGAAGGTCGTCGTGCAGGGCGCGGGAGCCCTGGGCATCTTCGCGACCGCGGTCGCGAAGATCGCAGGCGCCGGACAGGTGATCACCGTGGGCGCACCCGCCGCACGACTCGACCTCGCCGCGCGATTCGGGGCGGATGCCGTTGTCGACTTCCGCGACGGCCCCGTCGTGGAGCAGGTGAGGGAGCTGACCGGTGGCCACGGCGCCGATCACGTCTTCGACTTCGCGGGCGCGCCGAGCGTCGGCCCGGATGCCATCGGCATGGCCGCCCAGCGCGGCACCGTCGTGATCGTCGGATCGACCGGACCCGCCGGGGACGGATTCGCCCTCAGCGCGATCATGGGCAAAGAGCTCACGATGGTCGGCTCGCTCAACGGAGACATCTCCGACTACGCCCGCGCGATCGACTTCTTCACGGCATTCGCCGACCGGTACCCGTGGGACGACCTCTTCAGCGCCCCCGTCGGCCTCGCCGAGGCGTCGTCCAAGATCGCGCAGATGCACCACCTCGATGAGGTCAAGGCCGTCATCGACCCGAGACTGTGAGGCACACCATGACCACCCCCCTCCCCCGCCGCGAGATCGGTCGCAGCGGGATCAGCGCCTCGCTGTTCTCGCTCGGCTCCTGGCACACCTACGACCGGATGGACTTCGCCGACGCGACCGCGATGCTGCGCGAGGCGGTGGACCGCGGCGTGAACCTCTTCGACGTCGGCGTGTACTCGACGCCCGAGATGCCGCCCGTGTTCACCGACGTCATCTTCGCCGGCATGGTGCGAGCCGCCGGCCTGCGCCGCGAGGAGTGGCTGCTCTCGTCGAAGCTGTGGCTCGAGGCCTTCGACGCCGACGGCTTCCGCCCCCAGCTGGAGAATGCGCTGATGCGGGTCGGCGCCGAGCACGCCGATCTCGTCGTGCTCGGCGACCTGCGCCGCGACGACCTCGAGCTGCGCGACCTCGTCCTCGATCTCGCGCAGCTGACGGATGCCGGACTCATCCGCACCTGGGGTGTGAACAACTGGTCGGCCGCGAGCATCCAGAGCCTGATCGACATCGCCGCGGACGAAGGGGTCGCCGGTCCGCAGATCGCACAGCTGAAGTACAGCGTGTCGCGGCGCTCGATCCCCGACGGCGAGCCCTTCGCCCGATTGTGGGAACAGGGGCTGACCCTGCAGGCGTCGGACTGCCTGGAAGGCGGCGTGCTGGCGGGCAGGGTCGACGGCGGCAGGCAGATCGGCCGCGATCCCGGTGACATCCGCGAGCGGATCATCGACGACGTGCCCGCCCTCACCGCCCTCGCGACGTCTCTCCACACCACGCCGGCGCAGCTGGGACTCGCCTTCACGCTGACCCATCCGGCGCTGACCACCACGCTCTTCGGCGCCTCGAGCATCGCGCAGCTGCGGGCGAACCTCGACGCGGCCGACCTCGTCGACCGGGTGGGCGCCGCCGAGCTGCGTCGCCTCGTCGCACCCTTCTGGGCCGACCGTGACGTGGTCTCACCCGAAGGCCCCTGATGCCGTCCGAAGGAGAACCCATGACCGTCACCACCGCCACCGGCCGCCCTGCCCTCGCGCCCGTCCCCTTCGATCCCGAGGTGCGGGCCGTGCTCGACGAGCTCGCGCGGAATCCGCAGCCCCCTCTGACGCGCGCGACCCTTCCCCGCGAAGGCACCGAGCGCATGTTCCCCGACAACGACACGGTGATCGCAGGTCGCGACATCGAGTGGGAGGATCGCGGCATCCCCGGCCCGGTCGGCTCCCCGGACATCGAGATCACCGTGTTCCGACCCCGCGGCAGCTCCGACGAGATCCTTCCCGCCTTCGTCAACATCCACGGCGGCGGCATGATCGTCGGCCACCGTACGTGGGAGACCGGTCGCGTCGTCGACATCGTCGCGGAGCACCGGGTGGTCGCCGTCAACATCGAATACCGTCTGGCTCCGGAGCATCCGTTCCCCGCGGGCGTCGAGGACTGCTACGCCGGCTTCGTCTGGGTGCACGAGAACGCGGCGGAGCTCGGCGTCGACCAGGACCGGATCATCGTCGGCGGCGGCAGCGCGGGCGGTGGCCTCACCGCCGCGGTCGCGCTCCTCGCCCGCGACCGGCGAGGACCGGTGATGGCCGGACAGCTGCTGCTCTGCCCCATGATCGACAACACGAACACGACGGTCTCGAGCCGGCAGTACGACGGCATCGGAACCTGGCAGCGCGAGATGAATCTGCTCGCCTGGTCGTGCGTGCTCGGCGACGACCTCGCCTTCCGCGACGACGCACCGGCGTACGCTGCTCCCACCCGCGCCGCTGACCTGTCCGGATTGCCCCCGGCCTACATCGAGGTCGGCGAAGCGGAGATGTTCCGCGACGAGGACACCGACTACGCGCGGCGGATCTGGGCGACGGGCGGACAAGCGGAGCTGCACGTCTGGGGCGGAGGTGCGCA
Organism: Microbacterium sp. K24; assembly: GCF_004794465.1. GTDB lineage: Bacteria > Actinomycetota > Actinomycetes > Actinomycetales > Microbacteriaceae > Microbacterium. The sequence continues at coordinate 6,956 of NZ_SSDJ01000097.1, forward strand.
CGGCTTCGACATGTACATGCCGGATGCCGAGATCTCGCGCGCCGCGCTCGCTGCACGCGCCTCCTGGCTGCGACGCGTCTGGAGCGCCGCACGATGACCGCGACCGCGCCCGTCCCCTACGACCCCGAGCTCGTGGCCGGCCTCGACGCGTTCGTGAGCCTCGTCGAGGTCATTCCGCTCCGCGCCGACACCCTGCACGCCAACCGCGACCACTTCGCCACGATCATCCCGCCGATCTCCGTGCAGGCCCAGGGACGGGCGGTCTCGTGGGAGGACCGGGTGATCCCCGGCCCCGAGGGCGCACCGGATCTGGAGATCACGATCGTCCGTCCCGCCCGCGCCGCGTCCGGGCCGGCACCCGCGGTGCTCTCGATCCACGGCGGCGGGATGGTGCTGGGGACGCGCTTCTTCGGCACGGGTGAGCTCATCGACCTCGCCGAGCGCCACGGTGCGGTCGGCGTCGCCGTCGAGTACCGCCTGGCGCCCGAGCATCCCGGACCGGCCCAGGCCGAGGACTGCTACGCCGCGCTGGAATGGATGGCGGCGCACGCCGACGAGCTCGCCATCGACCCGGATCGGATCATCGCGTCGGGCATGAGCGCCGGCGGCGGGCTGTCGGCGGCCGTCGCGCTGCTCTCGCGCGACCGCGGGGGTCCTGCGCTCGCGGGACAGCTGCTCGGGTGCCCCATGCTCGACGATCGCAACGAGACCGTGTCGGCGCGGCAGTACGACGGCTTCGGGGCGTGGGACCGCAACAACAACGACACCGCCTGGAACGCGATCGCCGGCGCCGACCGGTTCAGCGACGCGGTCTCGCCGTACACGGCCCCAGCACGGGCGACCGACCTGTCGGGTCTCGCACCCGCGTTCATCGAGGTCGGCGCCGCGGAGACGTTCCGCGACGAGGCCGTCGAGTACGCCGCACGCATCTGGGCGACGGGCGGCCAGGCCGAGCTGCACGTCTGGGCCGGCGGGTACCACGGCTTCGCCGGGTTCTCCCCCGACGCCGAGGTCTCGAAGGCCGCCAATGCCGCCCGCGAGAGCTGGCTGCGCCGCACGCTCCGCCTCGTCGAATGAGCATGTCCGCGCCGGAGCAGCCGCACCGCCCCCGGATGAGCACGCTGCACGCGATGCTCGTGCTGGGGATGCTGGAGGCCTTCGGCCCGCTGTCGATGGACCTGTACCTGCCGCAGCTGCCGCAGCTGGCGGCGTCTCTCGGGACGACGGAGGCGCTCGGCCAGGTGACGATGTCGGCGTGCATGATCGGACTGGGACTCGGGCAGCTGATCGCCGGGCCGCTGAGCGATCGCTTCGGCCGTCGCCTGCCGCTGATGGTCGGAGTCGCGGCGTTCGCCGTGCTGTCGGCGCTGTGCGCGATCGCCCCGACCATCGAGCTGCTGCTGCTCGCCCGCTTCCTCCAGGGACTCGCCGGATCGGCGGGGATCGTGATCTGCCTGGCGATCGCCCGCGACCAGTTCGAGGGCGTCGAGCTGTCGCGCATGCTGTCGCTGCTGTTCCTCGTCTCCGGAACGGCGCCGATCATCGCACCGGTCGTCGGCGGTCAGCTCGCGCGGATCATGGACTGGCGCGGGATCTTCTGGGTGCTCGGCGCCGTCGGAGTCGTCCTGCTGCTCGTGGTCGTCTTCGCGCTGCCCGAGACGCTCCCCGTCGAGGAGCGGCACGGCGGCGGGCTGCGCGCCCTGCGCGGACATGCGGGAGCCGTCGTGCGAGACCGGCTCTTCCTCTCGGTGCTCATCGCCGCGGCGGGCGGCGGCGTCGCGTTCTTCACCTACCTGTCGATGTCGTCGTTCGTGCTGCAGGACGAGTTCGGCCTGACTCCGCAGACGTTCAGCCTCGCCTTCGCGGGCGGCGCCCTGGCCAGCATCGCGGGCAGCCAGGCGAGCCGTCTCGTCGTGCGCCGCTGGGGCCCGCTGAACGTCTACCTCGGCGGGATCACCGCGACGCTGATCGCGACGACGACCTTCCTCCTGCTCGCGCTCAGCGGCACCGGGGTCGTCGGCGTCGTCGCGGCGCTGGTGGGGTTCATGCTGTGCTCGGGGATCGGCGGCCCGAACGGTCAGACCCTCGCCCTCGCGCATCATCGCGCGCGGGCGGGAACGGCATCCGCTCTGCTCGGCATGGCGACGTTCCTCTTCGGGCCGGTCGTCGCGCCGCTCGCAGCCGGGATCGGGGGGACGAACGCCGTGACGATGGCCGTCACGATGGTCGTCGCGGCCGCCGCCGCAGCGATCGCCGCCTGGGCGTTCGTGCGCCCCGCCGCCCGCATCTGATCAGGGAACCCCGCGCCCGACCAGAAGTCCGCGCCCGGTCAGAAGTCCGCGCCGAACGCCCCGTCCGACTTCAGGAGCTGCCCCGAGATCCAGCGTCCCTCGTCCGACACCAGGAACTCCACGACGGCGGCCACGTCGGCCGGACGACCGAGTCGGCCGAGCGGTGTCATCTCGCGCAGCTGCGTGCGCGTGGCGTCGTCCATCCACCCGGTGTCGATCGGGCCGGGGTTCAGCGCGTTCGCCGAGATGCCGCGCGGTCCGAGCTCACGGGCTGCCGAGATGACGAGCCGGTCGAGGGCGCCCTTCGAGGCTCCGTACGGCAGGTTCCCGGTGACATGGTCGCTCGTGAGCGCCACGATCGCGCCGCCGTCGTCGCCGATCTGGCGGGCGAACGCCGCGATGAGCAGCAGGCTCGCCCTCGCATTCACGGCGACGTGCAGGTCGAAGCTCTCGGCGGTCGTGTCGAGGATGCCGGATTCGACGTCGTGCGCGTGGCTGAGGATGAGTGCCGAGATCGGTCCGTGGGCGGCGTTCACCTCGGCGATCAGCGCCTCGGGCGCCTCCGGCGCGGAGAGATCGGCCGGGTGATCGGCGTCACGCAGGTCGCTGGTGACGACGGTCCACCCGGCGGAGCGCAGGCGAGGGACGATTCCGGCGGCGATGCTGTTGGCGCGCGCGGCACCGGTGATCAGGGCGACAGGCATCCGGCCACGCTACCGGACCGCCGCGACGGCGACACCGCCCCGCGGGTCAGAACCCCAGGCACATCACCGCGACACCCGCCGCCATGGCCCAGGCCTCGACGGTCAGCAGACGAGCGGTGCGGCCGTGATGCACCGGCTCGAGAACCCATTCCGCCACGATGGTCCACAGCACCACGCAGACGACTCCGACGACCACGAGGACCGACAGGATGCCGGAGAGGCCGTGGCCGTGCCCCTGCCCGGAGGATGCGACGGCCGGACCGGACGAGGCGCTCTCGAACGCGCAGATCGCCATCACCAGCGACACGAGGGCGCGATGGCAGCAGGTGGCCGCAGCCGGCGTTCCCCGCACGCCCACCGTGCCGAGCATCGCCGAGACGAGCAGCACTCCCCCGAGGACGAGCCCGACCAGCGGATCGCCATCGCCTGCGGCGACGATCAGCATCACGACCGCCATGATGAGCGCCGTCTGCCGGCCCTGCCACGGCACGGCTCGCCACGCGGCCGCGCACGCAGCGGCCGAGACGATCGCCGCAACGGCCATCAGCCACGGCGCTGCCGGCAGAAGGTGGTCCACAGCCGCAGTATATTGATCAATCGCTCAATATCGCTACAGCCCTCGGTCATGCGACAAGATGAGCAGGTGCCCCGCATCGTCGACCATGATGAGCGCCGCCGGCAGATCGCCGAGGCGCTGCTCACGGTCGCCGCCCGCGACGGGCACGACAGCGTGTCATCCCGAGCGGTGGCGAAGGAGCTCGGCATCGCGACGGGGTCGCTCTGGCACTACTTCGACGGATTCGACGACGTCGTCCGCGCCGCCGCCGCGGAGGTCACGCGCCGCACCGACGAGCGGATCGCGGAAGCCACCGCGGGACGGCGAGGTCTCTCGCGGCTCCAGGCGCTGATGCGCGAGGTGCTTCCGGTCGACGAGCGCACCCGGACCGAGGCGCACGTGGTGGTCGGGTTCTGGGGGCGACTCGCGACACTGGCGTCGACGCCGGATGCCGGGACCCCGACTCTCGCCACCTGGCAGGGCAGCATCCGCTCCGCGCTCGACGAGGCCGTGGACGACGGAGAGCTGCGCTCCGACACCCCGCGGGAGGCGGTGATGACGCTGCTGCGCTCGGTCACCTACGGCCAGCAGGTCGTCGAGGTCACCGAGCCGCAGACGGCGGCCGCTCACCTCGCCGTGCTCGACGGCGTCCTCGCGCCCTGGCGCGCCTGAGCCGACCCGCGATCCGAGCGCACCGACGACTCTTGTGCACGGTCGCGATTCCGTCGTACCATCGTGCCAACCCGTTTATTGAGCAGTCGCTCGAAAATAGTGAGGTCGACGATGTCCCATCACCCGCAGTCCGTGTCCCTCGAGAAGATCGCCGTGCCGCACCCCCTCGACCCGCTGACCGGCGAGGAGATCGCCGCCGCCCGCGCGGTGCTGGAGGGCGCCGGGCTCCTGAGCGAGACCACGCGCGTGCCGATGCTGCTGCCCGATGAGCCGACGAAGGACGAGCGCGCCGCCTGGCGGCCCGGGTCGCCCATCGACCGTCGCGTCGACGTGACCCTCCTCGACACGGCCACGGGCGTCGCGACCGAGGCCATCGTCTCGATCACGCGCGGCGAGGTCGTCCGCACCGCGCGCGTGCCCAACGACGCCCCGCCCTACGGACAGCCCCAGTACCTGTTCGAGGAGTACGAGCGGGCCGAGGCCATCGCCAAGGCCTCCCCCGAGTGGCAGGCGGCGATGACGCGCCGCGGGCTCGCGGAGCACATGGCGCTCGCATTCTGCGGCCCGCTCGCCCCGGGCTACACCGGCCGTGCCGACGAGGTCGGCCGCCGCGTCATCCGCTCTCTCACGTTCCTGAAGTACGACGAGGCCGACTCCCCCTGGGCGCACCCGGTCGAAGGCCTCATCGTGCACATCGACCTCACCGCGCACAGCGTCATCCGCGTCGAGGACCACGGCGATGTCCCCGTGCCCGCCGGCCACGGCAACTACTACCCCGAGGTGCAGGGCGCGGCGCGCACCACCCTCAAGCCGATCGAGATCTCGCAGCCGGAGGGGCCGAGCTTCACCGTCTCGGGCTCCCAGGTCGACTGGGAGGGGTGGTCGATGCGCGTGGACTTCAACGCCCGCGAAGGCCTCGTGCTGCACGACGTCTCCTTCGGCGGACGCTCGGTGCTCAGCCGCGCCAGCGTGCCCGAGATGGTCGTCCCCTACGGCGACACGGCTCCGGGGCGGTTCTGGATCAGCTACTTCGACGCCGGCGAGTACCTGCTCGGCAAGAACGCCAACCACCTCGAGCTCGGCTGCGATTGCCTCGGCGTCATCCGCTACCTCGACGGCTACGTCGCCGACGACCACGGCAACCCGGTGCGCATCCCCAACGTGATCTGCATGCACGAGGAGGACTACGGCATCCTCTGGAAGCACACCGATCTCGCCGGGCGCGCGGACGTGCGCCGCTCCCGCCGCTTCGTCGTGTCGTATTTCTCGACCATCGGCAACTACGACTACGGCTTCTACTGGCACTTCTACCTGGACGGCTCGATCGAGGTCGTCGCCAAGGCCACCGGAATCGTGTTCTCGGCCGCAGGTGAGCCGGGGGTGCGGCAGAGGCACGCGACCGAGCTCGCTCCCGGGGTCTTCGCGCCCGTGCATCAGCACCTCTTCTGCGCACGCCTCGACGTCGCGATCGACGGCGAGGACAACCGGCTCGTCGAGGTCGACGCCCAGCGGGTGCCGATGGGGCCGGACAACCCGTTCGGCAACGCCTTCTCCTGGTCGGAGACGCCGCTCACCACCGAGCACGCCGCGCAGCGCGAGGCCGACACCTCGGTCGCCCGGGTCTGGGAGGTGCAGAGCGCCTCGCGGACGAACCGCGTCGGACGACCGACGGCGTACCACCTCGTCCCCGAGCCGACCGCGCTGCTCATGGCCGACCCGGCGTCGTCGGTCGCCGCACGCGCCGCCTTCGCCACGAAGCACCTCTGGGCCACGCAGCACGAGCCGGGGCAGATCTGGCCGGCGGGTCGCTACCCCAACGCTCATCAGGGCGGTGCGGGACTACCGGAGTACTCGGCCGGCGACCGCTCCCTCGACGGCGAGGACATCGTGCTGTGGCACACGTTCGGCCTCACGCACTTCCCCCGCCCGGAGGACTGGCCGATCATGCCGGTCGACTACGCGGGCTTCTGGTTCAAGCCGTACGGCTTCCTCGACCAGAACCCGGCGATGGACGTGCCCGAGTCGTCACAGGCGCACGGCGCGGCGGATGCGGGAGGATGCTGCGGCGGAGGCGCCGCCTGCACCTGCGGGCACTGACTCCCGCGAGCGCGCGAGCCGGACGCGTCAGACGAGTTCGGCGATCGCATCGCGCAGGATGCCGCCGGCGTCGTCGAGAGCGGATGCCGCGACCTGCGGCGTGACGCCGGTCGCGAGCGTCAGCAGGGCGAGCTTCACCGAGCCGTCCGCCGCCGCGAGGGCGACCGACGCATCGTCGACGTCGACCCCCGCGAGCTGTGACACCGTGCGGATCGACCGCGCGTGCAGCTTCTCGTTGGTGGCGAGCAGGTCGACCATGACTCCGCGATACGTCTTGCCGAGCTTGATCATCGACAACGTGGTGAGCATGTTCACGACGAGCTTCTGCGCGGTTCCCGACTTCAGTCGGGTGGATCCGGAGATGAACTCCGGTCCGGTGACGACCTCTATCGCGATGTCGGCCGCGGCGCCGATCGCGGAGTCGGCGTTGGAGGCGATGGCGACCGTGAGCGCGCCGACCCCGGCGGCGAAGCGGAGTCCGCCGACCACGTAGGGCGTGCGCCCCGACGCCGAGATCCCGACGACGGTGTCCTGCTCGCTGAGGTGCAGCGCGCGCAGCGAGGCGGCCGCCGCCTCGTCGTCGTCCTCCGCGTTCTCCACGGCGGAGCGGATCGCGGTCTCGCCGCCCGCGATGAGGCCGACGACCATCGACGGGTCGGTGCCGAACGTCGGCGGGCATTCGCTCGCATCGAGCACGCCGATGCGCCCCGCGGTGCCCGCGCCGATGTAGATGAGACGGCCGCCGCGTCGGAACCGCTCCGTGATGCCGTCGACCGCTGCGGCGATCTCCGCGGTGCGCGCGCCGACGGCTTCGGGGACGAGCGCGTCTTCGCGGTTCATCCTGCGGACGAGCTCGGCGGTGTCGAGCAGGTCGAGGTCGCCGCGCTCGGTCGTGGAGGCCTCGGTGTCGAGGCCGGAGAGCTCGGCGAGCAGGGCGAACAGTCGGCTGTCGTCAATCGGCACGGTGCGCGAACCTTTCGTGGGGGAGATCGTGACGGCGCGCGAGCAGCAGTGCGCCGTCGAGGGCGTCGCCATGGGCGCTGACCACGCGCCGGTGCGCGGTGCGCAGCGACGCCTCCAGCGCTGTGCGGAACCACGCGTGATCGGTGAGACCGCCGTGCAGGGCGACCTCGCTCGTGCGGGTCGAGGCGCCGACGGCCGTGGCGGTGAGCAGGCGCACGGCTTCCGCGGCGATCGCTGCGGCGGTGGGGTCGCCGGTCTCTGCGGCATCGAGCACGAACGGCGCCAGCGTCGCGAGACGACGGGGCAGCGATCCGTCCTGCGCGAGCCATCCGCCGATATCGGCCGCGGTGCCGACGGGGCCGGTGAGCACCTCGGTCAGAGCCGTGTCTGCGGTGAGCCCTTCCGATACGCGCATCACGGCACGCAGCGCTTCACGGCCGAGCCAGGATCCGCTGCCGAAATCGCCGAGTTCCGGGCCCCAGCCGTCGATGAGCCGCGCGCCGTCGGCATCGACGCCGAGCGCGGCCGCCCCGGTGCCGGCGATGAGCAGGACACCCTCTCGGCCACCGAGTGCGCCGATGTGGGCGGTGACGACGTCGGAGGTCACGACCGTGGCGAGGCCGGTCTCGGCCGCGAGGAGACGTGCGAGTTCGGATGCTGCGACCGGTGCGGTCCAGGCGCCTGCCGCTCCGACGCCGATCGCCGCGACCGAAGAGAGATCGAGGTCGGACAGCAGCGGAAGGATGGCGTCGCGGGCGGCGGAGACGCCGCCGGCAGCGGCCAGACCGGGCGCACCGATCCCGTCGCGCTCGACGCGGTCTCCGGTGTCCCGCACGACCCGGCAACGGGACTTGCCGAGGTCGACGGCGAGGACGCCGAGCGGAGAATGCATGAAAATAGTCTACGCATGAGCAGCGCATCATGAAACAATTGTTCACACCCGACCTCCGAACGGAGATGGCATGAGCATCCAGACGACGATCGCGACGGCCGCCGAGACACTGCCGCCCTCGCTCGCGCGGATCGCGCGCGTCGTCGGCGACGATCCGGTCAAGGTCACCGAGAGCACCATCACCGAGCTCGCGGCCGCCTGCGAGACCTCGGTCGCCTCCGTGGTGCGCTTCTGCCGGACGATCGGCCTGAGCGGATACCCCGCGCTGCGCATGGCCCTGGCGACCGAGCTCGGACGCGAATCCGCACAGCTCAGCTCTCCGTCGTGGTTCGGTTCGGAGATCGCCGTCGGCGACTCCCTGCGCGACGCCACCGCGAAGGTCGCCGCGCTCGAGGCCCTCGCGATCGAGGAGACCGTCGGAAACCTCGACTACGACGAACTCGAACGTGCCGTCGAGGCGGTCGACCAGGCCCAGCGGATCCTCCTGTTCGGCGTCGGCGCCAGCCGGCTCGTCGCCGACGACCTCGGCCACAAGCTGCTGCGCATCGGGCGCTCGGCGATCGTGCTCTCCGACGCTCACGAGGCGAGCGCCGCCGCCGCGCTGGGCGCCATGCGGTCCGTCGCGATCGGCTTCTCCAACTCCGGCACGACCACCGAGACGGTGCGCTTCCTCGAGGCGGCGCGATCCGCCGGAACGACGACGATCGGCCTGACGAGCGCGGCAGACAGCCCCCTCGGCCGGACGGCCGACCACACCCTGCTGACGCACGCCAGAGAGCCGCGCTTCCGCGCCGGCGCCATGGTGAGCCGCATCGCCCAGCTGACGCTCGTCGACTGCCTCTTCATCGGAGTGGCCCAGCGTCGGCACGCGCACACGGTGCACGCCCTCGAGCGCACGGCCGAAGCGACCCGCGCCCTTCGAGGCGAGTGAGCGCCGACACCGCGGGAAGATCGTGATCGCGTCCGGCTCCGCCGGTGATAACATCTCGGAACGGATCGTATACAACGTCGTCGTTCCCACCACCCGAGGTGATCAGTCATGAACGGTGCACCCGCTGCTCCCGCCGAATCAGTATCGACGCTCGTCGCGCGCAACATCAGCGACTTCCGCGCCGCCGTGTCGGAATCGTTCGTCCCCCTGCAGGTCACCAGCGGAGGCGCCGATCGCTTCCGCGGCGTGATCCGCGGAGCATCCGTCGATGAGGTGCACGTGACCGAGGTGCGCGCGACATCGCACGTGGTCGAACGCACGCCCGAGCTGATCGCCCGCAGCGACCATTCGTACTTCAAGGTCAGCCTGATGCTCGCCGGCACCGGGCTGCTCATCCAGGACGACCGCGAGGCCGTGCTGCAGGCGGGCGACCTCGCGGTCTACGACACCGACCGCCCGTACTCTCTCGTGTTCGACCAGGACTTCCGCACCATGGTCGTGATGTTCCCCAAGCACCTGATCAGCCTGCCCTCCGACATGATCGGCCAGCTCACCGCCGTGCGCATCTCCGGACAGGAGGGTCTCGGCGGCATGGTCGTGCCGTACCTGACGCAGCTGGCCGGCAACCTCGACCAGCTGGCCGGCACGACCGGTGCACGTCTGGCGCACAGCGCGCTCGACCTGGTGACGACCGTCTTCACCCGCGAGCTCGGACTCGACGAGGCCTCGGCCGACCCGCACCGGGCGCTCGTGCAGCGCATCCGGTCGCACATCGATCGCAACCTCGCCTCGACCGACCTCGGCCCGGCGTCCATCGCCTCCGCGCACTTCATCTCCACCCGTCACCTGCACGGGCTCTTCCAGGAGCAGGGCGTGACCGTCTCGACCTGGATCCGCACGCGCCGCCTCGAGCAGTGCCGGCGCGACCTGCTCGACCCGATGCTCGCCGATCGTCCGGTCGCCGCCATCGCCGCCCGCTGGGGCTTCGTGGATGCCGCGCACTTCAGCCGCGCGTTCAAGGCGGCCTTCGGGGCCTCCCCCAGCGAGTACCGCGCCGCCCACTGACGCCGCGCTTGCCCGGGAGGGCACGCCGGTTGACTCTCGGCGCGCGATGGTCGTCCTGCCCTTGAGGGGATGACGGGCCTGGACCGAGCATGAGGCAAGCGCACCGCGATGTCGCGGTGCCCGGGGCGATGAGGCCCCGCCGCGTGCGACGTCAGGACCTCCATGACCGACACCTCCCTCGACCCGGCGCTCGACGAATGGCGCACCTACGACGAGTTCGCCGCGGGGATCGACACCTATCGCCGGCCGAACGTGTCGTTGGCCGGCACGGCCCTCACCCTCACCCTCGACGACGGCTCCGCGCTGGAGCTGCGCTTCGACTCCGTCGCCGTCACGTGGGACGGATTCGACGCCTCCGGCACCGATCCCTACGATGCCGTCGCCGTGCGCGATGACGTCGTCTTCGTGAACATCCCGCTGGAGAGCCGCGAGCGCGAGGCGATCACCGTCGTCTTCTCACACACGACGCATCGCGCCACCGTCATCCGCTCCCGCATCGCCGCCGAGGCCGTCGAGGGCACCCCGCAGGTGGGCCAGGACTTCTGGGCCGCCACGACCGACGGCGGCCCGGCGACCGGCGACGTGCCCGGCCCGAGTCGCGACCTCATCGGCAAGCGCAACATCTACCGCTACAGCCCCGAGCACCTCTACGAGCACGTCTACATCTCGAGCCGGCGCTACGCCTGGCAGTGCCTGGAGGGTGTGCAGCGCGGCCACGGCGACATGGACCTGTCGACGGTCTGGAAGTTCGCCGAGGGCCTGTACCTCTTCTGCTTCCGCGAGTTCCGCATCGCCGTCGCCAGCGTCTGGCTGCACGACCTCGGCTATCAGCTGATGACGACGGGGATCTTCCTCGGCCTCAACGGCGCGGGCCAGGCCGAGCACTCCCGCGCCGGCGGCCACATCTACCCGCTGGGCTCCGTCGCCTACCCCGACGCCCAGCCCGTCTGAGGGAGACAGCGATGAACAACGCCGACATCATCCGCGATCACTACGCCGCCAGCGACCGCGGCGACCTCGACGGCATGCTCGCACCCCTCGCGCCCGACGTGCACTGGACCGAGGCCGCCGGCTTCCCGTACGCCGGCACGTACGTCGGACCGGATGCCGTCGCCCGGAACGTCTTCTCCCGCATCCAGGAGGACTGGGACGACTACACCGTCGCGATCGACGAGATCGTCGACGGGGGCGACGTCGTCGTCGGGATCGGCACCTATTCCGGAACGCACAGGCAGACCGGGCGCTTCTTCGCGGCGCGCGTCGCCCACGTCTGGCGTCTGGACGGCGGCAGCGTCGTCGCCTTCGAGCAGTTCACCGACACCGAGATGGTGAACCGCGCGCTGCGCACCCCTTCCGCAGACTCAGAGCCTCAGGGCTGAGCCGCAGCACCACACGCACGATCCGAATACACGAGAGGCAGGAATCACATGAACAAACGAGCATCCGGCACTGCGGCGCTCCTCGCCGTGGCAGCCCTCACCCTCGCCGGCTGCGCCGGCGGAGACGGCGGATCCGGCGGCGAGGGCGACCCGATCGTCGTCGGCTCCGTGAACACCATCAGCGGACCGGCGACCTTCCCGGAGGCCTCCCAGGCCGCCGCCGCCGTCTTCGACGCGTTCAACGAGGCCGGCGGCCTCGACGGACGCATGATCGACTACAAGATGCTCGACGACAAGGGCGATCCCGCGACAGCCACGGCATCCGCTCGCGAACTCGTCGGCAGCGACGGCGCCGTCGCGCTCGTCGGCTCCGCGAGCCTCATCGAGTGCGAGATCAACGCGAAGTACTACGAGCAGGAGGGCATCCTCTCGATGCCGGGCATCGGCGTCGACACCGGATGCTTCGCCAGCGACAACATCTCGCCGGCGAACGTCGGGCCGTTCAACGACATGACCTTGACGCTGCAGTACGGCTCCGAGGTGCTCGGCCTCGACGACATCTGCATCCTGCTCGAGATCGCCGGCTCCACGCGTCCGACCTACCAGGCCGCGATCGACAAGTGGACCGAGATCACCGGCAAGGAGCCGAAGTACGTCGACGACACCGTGCCGTACGGGGCATCCGACTACACGCCCTACATCGTCAAGGCGCGCGACCAGGGCTGCAAGGCGCTCGCCATCAACCCCGTCGAACCCGACGCGATCGGTCAGGTCAAGGCCGCGAACGCCCAGGGCTGGAACGACGTGACGTGGCTGTACCTGACCAGCGTCTACAGCGAGAACTTCGCCGACGCGATCGACGACGCCGGCGCCGGCATCTACGTGCCCGCCGAGTTCTACCCGTTCACGGACGACAACGAGATCAACGCCGACTGGCGCGCGCTGATGGAGTCCAACGACATCGCGCTGACGTCGTTCAGCCAGGGCGGATACCTCGCCGCGAAGTACTTCATCGAGGTGCTCGAGGGCATCGACGGCGACATCACCCGCGAGAGCGTCTCCGAGGCGCTCAAGGGCATGGATCCGATCGAGAACCCGATGGTGGGCACGCCCTACGCGTTCGGCACGCAGAACACCGCGGGCTGGCCGATCATCCTGAAGTCGGGCACCAACGCCTGGGAGAAGGTCTCCGAGGACTGGCTCCGCATCGGCGAGTAGCTCACCGTCCGCCGCCTTCGAATCGAAAGGACGCCTCATGCTGCAAGGCGCCATCGCCGGTCTCGCCGCCGGCGGCCTCTACGCCGTCCTCGGCGTGTGCCTCACCCTGATGTCGCGGCTCGTGCGGGTGGTGAACTTCGCCCAGGCCGCGACCGGGATGTTCGGCGCCTTCACGGCGGTGTGGTTCGTGCGCGAGCTCGGCCTGCCGATCTGGCTCGGCTCCGTGGTGGGCGTGCTGGTCGCCGGCCTGCTCGCCGCGGCGATCGGGTTCATCGCGGCGACCTGGCTGTCGGAGGCGTCCACGACGACGCGCTCGGCGATGACGGTCGGTCCGCTGCTGCTGCTCATCTCGATGTCGTTCATCCTGTTCGGGAACAAGCCGCAGCCGTTCACCCCGATCATCGCGGGCCCCGCGTTCTCGATCGGCGGCGTGGTGATCAGCCAGGTGACCGTCGCGACCGTGGCGATGGCGGTCATCACCGCGGTCGTGGTGCGCATCGTGCTGCGCCGCACCAGGGTCGGCACGCAGCTGCGGGCGCTCTCGGAGCGTCCGACCACGGCCGAGCTGCTCGGCATCCGCTCGCGTCCGCTGTCGATCGCGGTGTGGTTCGTGACCGGGGTCATCAGCGCGATCGCCATCATCATCGTCGCGCCGTCGCAGTCCAACGACGCGACGAGCCTGGCGATGCTCATCGTGCCCGCGGCCGCCGCGGCACTCCTCGGCGGGTTCCGCCGGCTCGACCTCGCCGTCGTCGGCGGCGTCGTGCTGGGAGTGCTCGGCGGCCTCGTCGCGCAGATCGACGAGGTCGCCCTGGTGCGCAACTTCCTCCCGTTCCTGTTCATCGTCGTCCTGCTGCTCTGGACGCAACGCAAGGAGGTGTGGGATGCCGCACGCTGACCGCCCCCGTTTCATCGAAGGGCGCGCGTTCCGGATCAGCTGGCCGTTCGCGGTCGCCGTCGCCGCGATCGGCGTCGGTGCGATCCTCAGCGCAGCGCTGCCCGGCTACTTCGTGTTCCTCGCCATCAGCGCGGTGATCGCGGCCATCGCGATCCTCGGGCTCGGGATCGTCACCGGGTCCGCGGGGATGATCGCGCTCTGCCAGCTGACGTTCGCCGCGGTCGGCGCCTGGATCGTGTCGCTGCTCAACGTGATGCAGGCGCCGGGCGGCTTCGTGGTGTGGCTCGTCGTCGGCGGCATCGGCGCCGGTCTCGTCGGCGTGCTCGTCGGGCTTCCGGCGCTGAGACTCCGCGGCGTGAATCTCGCCGTGGTCACCCTCGGATTCGCCGCGGCCGCCGACGTCACGCTCGTGCAGATCCAGTTCCCCGGTTCCGCCGACGGCACCGCGATCGAGCGCCCCTCGATGTTCTCCAACGACCGGCAGTTCTTCTTCCTGTCGATCGTCGTGCTGGCTCTCTGCGCGCTCGGCGTCTTCTTCCTGCAGCGCAGCCGATGGGGATCCAGCTGGAAGGCCGTCGCGTTCTCCGAGCGCGGCACCGCCGCGGCAGGTCAGAGCGTGCAGCTCGCGAAGCTCACCGCGTTCGCGGCATCCGCGGCTCTCGGCGGCATCGCGGGCGGGCTGCTCGCCGGACAGGTGCAGCTCCCGTTCGCGTCGAGCTTCACCCCGCTGCAGTCGCTCGCGCTGTACGTGCTCGCCATCATGTCGGGCGCGCACCTGATCGACATGGCGATCTTCGGCGGCATCCTGTGGGTGCTCGTCCCCGAACTGCTCAAGCGCTGGGGCATCCCGCAGGACTGGGGCTTCGTCGTCTTCGGCGTGCTCGGCGTGCAGGCGCTCACCAGCGGCACGAACCTCGGGCAGGGCATCCGCAACCTGTTCTACCGTCGCGCCGATCGGCGGACGACCGGCGCCGCCCTGTCGGCGCTTCCCGCGGATGCCGGAGCCGATGCCGCCGTCATCACCACCACCACGACGGCGACGGTCGACGACGCGGCGCTCGACGGGGCGCCCGTGCTGACCGTCGACGGGCTGACCGTGCAGTTCGGGGCCCTGAAGGCGCTCGACGACGTCTCGTTCCGGGTGCCGGCCGCCTCGATCATGGGTCTCATCGGACCGAACGGCGCGGGCAAGTCGACCTTCGTCGATGCGATCGGCGGGTTCCTGCCGAAGCACGGCGGACGCGTCCTGCTCGGGGACCGCGATCTCGCGGGCCTGTCCCCCACCCGCCGCGCCCGGCTCGGACTGCGTCGCACCTTCCAGCAGGATCGCGTGCCGCCGGCGCTCACCGTCGGCGCCTACGTGCGATTCGTCGCACGGCGCCGCCTCGCGGCATCCGACATCGACGAGGTGCTGGCGTTCTTCGGATGCCCACCGGCGCGCGCCCGGCTGTCGAGCGTCGACGTCGGCACCCGCCGGCTCGTCGAGGTCGCCGCGAACGTCGCCGCTCGTCCGCGGCTGCTGATCCTCGATGAGCCGGCCGCAGGGCTCTCCCACGACGAGCACCTGGCGCTCGCCGCCCGGCTGCGGGAACTGCCCGCACGATACGGCGTCGCGCTGATCATCATCGAGCACGACCTCGACCTCGTCCGCTCGGTCTGCCCGACTCTCACGGTGCTCGACTTCGGCCGCGTGATCGCCAGCGGACCGCAGGCCGAGGTCCTCGCGAACCCCGACGTCGTCAAGGCGTACATGGGAGAGACGGAGCTGTTGAAATGAGCGAACTCGTTCTCGACGGCGTGACCGTGAGCCGCGGTGCCGGCCCCGTGATCTCCGACGTCTCGCTGCGGGTGAGCGGCGGAGAGGTGCTGGCGCTCGTCGGTCCGAACGGCGCCGGCAAGACCAGCCTGATCGAATCGGTGTCGGGCGTGACCGCGCACTCCGCCGGGAGCATCTCGCTCGACGGCGAGCCGATCGACAAGCTGTCGCGGGTCGCCAGAGCGCGGCGCGGGATCGTGCACATCGAGCAGGGGCGCGCGGTGTTCCCCTCGCTCACGGTGCGGGAGAACATCTCGCTGACCGCGCGCACCGCCGCCGAGCTCGACGCCGCCCTCGCGCAGTTCCCCGAGCTCGAGAAGCGCATCGACTCGCCGACGGCGCTGCTCTCGGGCGGCGAGCAGCAGATGGTCGTGCTCGCGCGCGCCTTCGCCGCGAAACCCCGCATCCTGCTGATCGACGAGATGTCGCTGGGGCTCGCGCCCGTGGTCTTCCTCCGGTTGATGCCGATCGTGCGGTCGATCGCCGAGTCCGGCGTCGGGGTGCTGCTGGTCGAGCAGTTCACCCAGCTCGCCCTGGGCCTCGCCCGCGAGGCCGTCGTCGTCGCGGGCGGCCGGGTGTCGTTCCAGGGGACGTCCGAGAAGCTGCGCGCCGACCCCGACCTGCTGCACCGCGCCTACCTGGGCGGGTGACGGCATCCGCCCTCCCGTCGAGCGGCCCGGCGAGAGCGAGGGGTGCGGGGAGCTACCCTGAAGGGGTGACCGAAACGATTCGAACCCGCGCCGTCCTCCTCGACATGGACGGCACTCTCGTCGACTCGACAGCAGTGGTCGAGCGACTCTGGCTGGCCTGGGCGGAACCGCACGGCCTCTCCCCGCAGCACGTGCTCAGCGTCGTGCACGGCCGCCAGGGCCACCAGAGCATGGCCATCATGCTGCCGGAGCGCGATCATGCGATCAACCTCCGCGAGAACGACGCGATGCTCGCGACCGAGACGAGCGACGTCGACGGCGTGATCGCGATCGCCGGGGCCGGCGATCTGCTCGACGCCCTGGCCGGACACCCGCATGCGATCGTCACCTCGGCGAACGTGGCCTTGATGACCGCGCGGATGCAGGCGGCCGGACTCGCGGTGCCGGTCTCGGCCGTCACCGCGGAGAACGTCTCGGCATCCAAGCCCGACCCCGAGGGCTTCCTCCTCGGGGCGAGCCTGCTCGGCATCGACCCCGCCGACTGCGTCGTGTTCGAGGATTCCGGCGCCGGCATCCAGGCGGGTCTCGCCGCCGGGATGCGCGTGATCGGCGTCGGGAAGCACGCGGCGGCGCACGATCCGACGTATCTCGTCGACGACCTGACGCAGGTCGCGGTCGTGCCGGCCGACGACGGCTTCGATCTCGTCATCGGCTGAGCAGGACCACTCCCCTACATGCCGGCGTGATCGAACGCGATCGTGGGCACATCGACCACGTGCGAGCCGCCGTCGGCGACGATGACCGCGCCCGTGATGTACGACGACTCCCCCGACCCGAGGAAGCGCACGACCGACGCGATCTCGGCAGGGCGGGCCGGGCGACGCAGCGGCACATCGGCCGTCACCGTCGCGTAGGCCTCCTCGCGGGACTCCAGTCCGGCGTGCGTCGCGAACTCGTCCATCTCGTCGTCGGCCATCGGCGTCTGCACCCACCCCGGGCACACCGCGTTCACACGCACGCCGTGCCGGCCGTAGTCGCGGGCGAGCGTGCGGGTGAGACCGATGAGGGCGTGCTTGCCGACCGTGTAACCGGCCACCGACGGCCCCGCGAAGAGCCCGGCGAGTGACGAGACGATCACGATCTGCCCCTTGGACTCGATCAGCGCGGGCAGCGACTCGCGCGCCATGACGAACGCGGTCGTGAGGTTCGCGCGGATCGCCGCGTCCCAGCTGGCGTCATCGGTGTCGGCGACGGGAGAGAACCCGTGACCGCCCGCGTTCGCGACCAGCACGTCGATGCGGCCGAACGTCGCCAGCACCTCGGCGACCGCAGCCTTCGCGGAGGCCGTGTCGGCCGCATCGGCGACGACGACGTGCGCCCCGACGGCCCGCTCGACCTCGTGCAGCGGCTCGGGACGTCGGCCGACGACCACGACATGCGCGCCCTCGGCGGCGTAGCGCTCCGCGATGGCGGCGCCGATTCCCGTGCCGCCGCCGGTGATCACGACGACGCGTCCGGAGACCGTCGATCCGACTGCGAGTCCCATGTCTTCTCCTTCAAGGTGGATCGTTGCGTGTGGATGGAGTGTGCGGATGGATGTGTGCGGAGGGACGCGCGCTACGCCGGGAACCCCGAACGGGCGGTGTACCCGAAGTCGCTGAGCAGACTCGTGCCGCTGATCGCCCTGCTGCGCGGCGAGACCAGGTAGACCACGTGAGCGGCCACCTCCGCCGCGGTCTGCACGGGAAATCCCGGGTCGTCGAAGGCGGCGGAGCCGAGGTCCCCGCGACTCATCGGCGTGTCGACGATCGACGGCGCCACCGCGTTCACCCGCACACCCGTGCCCGCGAGGTCGACCGACAGTGCTCGCCCGAACTGCACCAGCGCCGCCTTCGACGCGCAGTACGGCGCCATCCCCGGCGACGCGACGAACGCCGAATCGCTCGCGAGCAGGACGACGGATGCCGCGGCCGCGGCGCGCAGCGCCGGGAGCGCGTGCTTGAGCACGAGGAACGCTCCGGTGACGTTCACGGCGAACACGGCGTTCCACGCGGCGAGGTCCGTCTCCTCGATCGCGGTTCCGACCGGGCCCGAGACCCCGGCGCAGCACACGACGGCATCGAGTCGGCCCAGCGCCGCGACACCGGTCGCCACCGCCGTCCGCACCTGCTGCTCGTCGGTCACGTCCGCGACGAGGACCAGCGCGTCGCGGCATCCGTCCGCCGTCTCGGCGAGGGCCGCGGCGTCACGGTCCAGGAGCGCCACGCGCACGCCCTCTGCGGCGAGCGCGAGAGCCGTGGCGCGGCCGATCCCGCTCGCCGCTCCGGTGATGAGGGCGGTCGTCCCCTCCAGCTGCAGATCCATGTCGTCCTTCGGAGCGCCGCCGGGCACGAGGGTCCGTGCCGGTGAGGACGGCGGTGTCGTCCTGGTCATCCTGCTCCCCCTCTGCCGGGTCGCGACCGACGACCGTCGGGGTGTGCACGCTCGCACCATCGTCTTTCGCTCAGGGTCAAGTGCGAGCGCGACCGCGCGAGCAGACTCGCTCTATCGACGATTCCCCTCGTCGTCGGTGGCCGTGCGAGCACGGCCGTCCCTAGCAAAGGAGCCGATGTGGCCGACCCGACCTCTGCGTCCTCGACGCAGACCCGCACCACCCTCCGACCCGGCGCCCTCGGCGTGGCGGGCATCGTCTTCCTCGTGCTCGCCGCGGTCGCCCCGCTGACCGGGATCGTCGTCGTCGCCTCGCTCGCGATCGCGCTGGGCAACGGCGGGGGCACGCCGATGTCGTTCTTCCTGGTCGCGGTGATCCTGCTGCTCTTCGCGATCGGCTACGCGCAGATGTCGAAGCAGCTCGTCAACGCGGGCGGCTTCTACGCGTTCGTCGTGAAGGGTCTCGGTCGCACCGGCGGGCTCATCGCCGGCCTCATCGCGACGCTCGGCTACAACTTCTTCGTCGTCGGCACGATCGGCACCAGCGGCTTCTTCATGCAGAACATCATCCGCGACCTCACCGGACTCGACGTGCACTGGCTGATCTGGGGCCTGCTCTCGATCGTGGTGTGCTTCGTGCTGGCACGGGTCGGCGTCGATTTCAGCTCGAAGGTGCTCGGCGTCTGCCTGGTGCTCGAGGTGCTGATGCTCGTCGTCTTCGACATCTCTGTGCTGGTGCAGACCGGGTACGACCTGGGGGCCTTCAGCCCGGAGGCGGTGTTCTCGGGTTCGCTGCCGATCGGTCTGCTGCTCGCCGCGACCGGGTTCCTCGGCTTCGAGGCGACGGCGCTGTTCAGCGAGGAGGCGAAGCAGCCTCTGCGCACGATCCCCCGGGCCACGTACACCTCGATCATCGCGATCGGCGTGATCCTCGGTGTCACGACCTGGGCCGTGGTGAGCGCCACCGGGGTCGCGCAGGCGCAGGCGACCGCGCTCGAGCACCTGCCGACCGGCGACCTCATCTTCTCGATCTCCCAGCAGTACCTCGGCGGTCCGCTCACGACCGTGATGATGGTGCTGCTCCTGGTGAGCCTGTTCGCGGCGATGCTGGCGTTCCACAACTCGGCCACGCGCTACCTCTACTCGCTCGGACGGGCACGGATCCTGCCGCACGCGCTCTCCCGCACCCGCGCGAACGGAGCCCCGCAGCTCGCCGGCATCGTGCAGGCGTCGTTCTCCGCCGTCGTCGCGATCGTCTTCGCCCTCGCCGGCGCGGACCCCATCCTCACGCTGGTCCCCGCGATGCTCGGCTTCGGCACGTTGAGCGTGCTGATCCTGCAGGGCCTCGCCGCGATCTCGATCGTGGTGTACTTCCGTCGTGCCGGGGATCCGCGCTGGTGGAGCACCTTCATCGCCCCCGGCATCGGCTTCCTCGGCATCGCGACGATCTCGGTGCTCGCCGTCGTCAACTTCAACATCGTCGCCGGATCCGAAGAGCTCGCGATCCGCCTCATGCCGCTGCTGCTCGTCGTCGCCCTCATCGGCGGCATCGTGTACGGCGTGTACCTGAAGCGCTCGAAGCCCGCCGTCTACGACGGCCTCGCCACCGACCTGGAGAAGTTCAGCACTCGCTGACCTTCCCCCGACACCCCGTCTCCACCCCGCCTCCACCCCGTCTCCGAGCAAAGGAACGCAATGACCACGCTGAATCCCGCCGACACCTCGACCTGGCTGCCGCTGGAGGGCCTGGCTCCCGGCTTCGACGCGAACAAGGCGCCGCACAGCACCGCGCTCAGCGGTCGCGAGATCACCGTGGTCGATGCCCGCGGCACCCGCATCGTGCACCGGTTCGACGACACGACCGTCGCGTGGGACTACCGGCCCGGCGCCGAGGATCCGACCGAGGCTGCGGCCGACACCGACGACTACGAGGCCTTCGAGGTCGACGACGACCTGTTCTTCGTGCAGTTCCACCACCGGTACCTGCCGAACGAAGCCGTCTCGCTGGTGCTCGACCTTCGCCAGGGTCGCGCACTCGCGGTGATCTCCGTGATCCTGCCCGCGCCCGAGAAGGGGCGCACCCGGGTGCAGCACGTGTTCGCACCCGGCGTCATCGAGGGCGCCGAGGTGTCGGGTGCCGAGGCCGCACCGACGACGACCCTCATCGGACGCCGCGTCGAGTGGATCTACAGCACCGAGCACGCCTACGAGCACGTCTACCTGTCGCCGCGCTGGTACTCCTGGCAGTGCCTCGCCGGCCCGGAGCGCGGTCTCGCCGACACCGACGAGAACAGCGTGTGGGAGATCCGCCCCGGCATCTACATCTTCGCCTGGCGCGAGAAGGTCATCCCCTGCGCCTCGGTCACGATCGCCGATCACCGCGACGTCAACGCGATCCGCTCGCACGGCGTGCTGTTCGGCCTCGACGAGTCGGGCGAGGTGCCGACGCACTTCACCTTCGGCGCACACGGCCGGCTGCTGTCGACCACGCTGCACACGCCGGAGCTCGAGCCGGCGACCTTCGGGGACGCCTGAGATGGCGGCGCCCGCCGACCTCATCGTCACCGCTTCCGTGATCCGCACCGCCGACCGGACGAATCCGGTCGTCGAGGCCTTCGCCGTGCGCGACGGGCGGGTCCTCGCCGTCGGGTCGCGGGCGGAGGTCGCGGCGCTCGGCGGTCCGGACACCCGGACGCTCGAGGTCGGCGACGCCGCCGTCTACCCCGGTTTCGTCGATGTGCACAACCATCACGCGCTCGCCGGACGCACCGAGCTGTTCGAGCTCTCGCTGCCCCCGTCGCTGTCGCTCGACGAGATCCTGGACCGCGTCCGCGAGAAGGCGGAGGGGCTGCCGGAGGACGCCTGGATCATCGGGGGCGTCGTGGCGACCACGCTCCTGCCGAGCCTGGCGAACACGGCCGCGCGACTCCGGCTCGACGACGCCGCCGGCGGACGGCCGGTGGTGATCGTGGAGGACTCGCGCCACAACCGCTGGGCGAACACCCGCGCGCTGGAGCTCGCCGGCATCACCGTCGACAGCATCCCCTCCTCCGGCGTCACGATCCTCGACCCGGACGACGGCACGCCGACGGGCGTGCTGCTGGAAGCCGCCGGCATCCCCGTGCAGGAGGCGTACGACCGCACCGGCGGGCTCACGTCCGCCCAGCACGTCGCCGCGTCGCGGCGCGGGGTGGAGCTGCTCAACTCGTTCGGCATCACCGCCTTCCAGGACGCCGGGGTCTCGGTCGAGATCCTCGACGCCCTGGCGACGCTCGACCGCGCCGACGAACTGCAGGCCTGGGTGGTGTCGTCGCTGCTCATCAACGACGAGATCTTCGGATTCGATCCGATCGGCGAGCCGCTCATCGCCCGCGGCGAGGAGTTCCGCACGGCGCACCATCGCCCGGACTTCGTGAAGATCTTCCTCGACGGCGTCCCGCCGTCGAGGACCGCGTCGTTCCTGGAGCCGTACCTGGCGGATGCCGCGCACGGCGCGCACTTCCACGGCGAGACCACGATGACCTTCGACGAGCTGCACGGATGGCTGCGCACGGTCGCCGAGCGCGGTCTCGGAGCCAAGGTGCACTGCACCGGCGACGGGTCGGCACGGCTGGTGCTGGATGTCGCCGAGAAGCTGCGCGCCGAGGGATTCTCGACCCCGATCCAGATCGCGCACGGGCAGTTCCTCGCCGAGTCCGACATCCCCCGGCTGCAGGCGCTCGATGTCTCCGCCGACATCTCGCCCTTCATCTGGTTCCCGGGCGTCATCCCCCAGGCCCTCGCCGAGGTGCTCGGCGAGCGTGCGGAGCACTCGCAGCCCAACCGCGCCCTCCTCGACGCCGGCGCCCTGGTGGCCGGCGGCTCCGACTGGCCGGTGAGCGAGTCCCCGAACACGCTCGAGGGCCTGCAGGGGCTCGTCACGCGCGCCGACCCGCTCGGCCGCGCGCCCGGCGTGCTGTGGCCGGAGCAGGCCATCACCGCCGAGGAGGCGCTCGAGGTCTTCACCATCAACGCGGCGACCGCGATGGGGCTCGGCGCGGAGACGGGTTCGCTGACGCCCGGCAAGTCCGCCGATTTCGTCGTGCTCGCGCGTGATGCGATCGCCGGTCCCGCGGAGGAGATCGTGCACACCGAGGTGGTCGCGACGTGGTTCGCCGGCCGCCCCGTGTACACCCGCTGAGCGCGTCGCCCACGGATACGATGAAACGATGCGACGTTTCCCTGCTTCCGTGTACGGCGTCGGCGAGGAGCCTGATCCGCGCTTCTCGCTGGCGAACGAGCGGACCTTCCTCGCGTGGACGCGCACGGCGCTCGCCCTGATCGCCGGCGGCGTCGCGCTCGAGGTGCTGGGACTCGACCTGCACCCCGGTCTGCGTCTCGCCGCATCGATGCTGCTGATGATCGCCGGCACGGCCGTCGCGCCGCTCGCCTGGTGGGAGTGGATGCGCGCCGAGCGGGCGCTGCGACAGTCGAAGCCCCTGCCCGGGGCGTTCTCGGCCGTGCTGCTCGCGATCGTCGTCGTGGCGGTCGGGGGGCTCGTCATCGCCGGCGTGCTGTGGCGATGACCGATCGCGCGCTCTTCGACCCCGGGTTGCAGCCCGAGCGCACCGAGCTGGCCTGGCGGCGCACCGCCCTCGCCGTCGCCATCGGGTCGCTGCTGTCGTTGCGCGTCCTTCCGCTCGCGCTGCCCCCGTCGGCCGAGGCCTGGGGGTTCGCGCCCGGGCTTCTCGGTCTCCTGGCGGCATGCGGCCTGTGGCTCGCCGCGCGTCGCCGCCAGCTCCGGGTGAGCGCGGTCCTGACCGGCGCGTCGCACGGCGAGGCTCCCGGCGGCGGCCTGCTGGCCGCCCTCACGGCGCTGGGCACCGGGTTCGGCGTGATCGCCGTCGTCTTCGTGCTGGTCTCGGTGCTGTCGTGACCACGGGCATGATCCGGGTACCCGGAGGACGGCTGCGGATGGGTGCGACGGAGTTCTATCCGGAGGAGGGCCCGATCGTCGAGGTCGAGGTCTCGGCGTTCGAGCTCGACGAGCATCCGGTCACCAACGCCGACTACCTCCGGTTCGTGACGGGGACCGGGTACGTGACGGTCGCCGAGCAGCCGCTGGATCCCGCGCTCTTCCCCGGCGCCGATCCGGCGACCCTCGTTCCCGGCGGCCTGGTCTTCACGCCCACCCCCGGTCCGGTGGATCTCGCCGATTGGCGTCGCTGGTGGCGGTGGCAGCCCGGAGCGCACTGGCGCGCTCCGGAGGGGCCCGGCTCGGGCATCGACGACCGCCTCGCCCATCCGGTCGTCCAGATCGCGTTCGAGGATGCCGTCGCCTACGCCGCATGGGCGGGGAAGCGTCTCCCGACCGAGGCCGAATGGGAGTGGGCGGCTCGCGGCGGACTGGTCGGAACGCGCTTCGCCTGGGGCGAGGAGCTTCGCCCGGGAGACGTGCTCATGGCGAACACCTGGCAGGGCGACTTCCCGTACCGCAACACCGGCGCGGACGGTTGGGTCGGCACCTCGCCGGTCGGATCGTTCCCCGCGAACGGCTACGGCCTGCGCGACATGATCGGCAACGTCTGGGAGTGGACGGCAGACGCCTGGTCGCCGCGGCACGGCATGGCGCCGACGGTGCAGCCGGGCGAACGGGCGAACCTCTTCGCGGCGGATGCCGCGGGTCCCGGCCGCCGCGTCACCAAGGGCGGATCGCACCTGTGCGCCCCCGAGTACTGCGTGCGCTACCGTCCCGCCGCGCGCAGTTCGCAGACCGAGGACTCCGCGACCACGAACCTCGGCTTCCGCTGCGCCCTCTGAACTCCCCGTCGCCGGGCGCGGCTCAGTCCGCGATCCGCTGCACCGCCCGGCCGACCTCGCGCAGCACCGTCGCGTCGTGCGAAGAGCGCGGCCCGGGGATGTAGCGCACCGAGGTGAGTGCCCCGCCCCGGAACGGGTAGGAGCGGTGATCCTCGTGCAGGTCCCAGTCGACGGGGCCTCCGTAGTCGTACCCGACGCTGATGCCCGTGAACGGCGCCATGCCCAGCAGCATCGGCACGCTCCGGATGCCGGCCTCCTCGATGTCGTCGACCTCGAGGACGATGCGCCACCGGAGGTCGGGCAGCTCGTCGAACCGTGCGACCAGCCGGTGCGCGCCCGGTTCGAGCCGACGTCCCCGCTCCCGGTGCATCACCCCGTAGGCGTTGTACACGATCAGCGGCGCCTGCGCGTCGATCGCGAGCAGATATCCCCCGCCCTGGTCGCCGTGGGCCACGATCACGCCTGCGGCGTCCGCCGTCACCTCGAGGGCGATCTCGACCGCGAAAGAGCGCAGCACGGTGAGCTTCGACGAGCGGAACCGTTCGAGCGGCGGGCGGAACGGGGTGAGCGACACGGGTGCGGACAGCGGCTCCTCGGTGTCGGGTCGGAGCCGGAACATCGACCCGTCGTCATCCAGGGGGAACACCGTGTTGCGCCAGGCGTCCTCATGCCAGCGGGCCGCCAGCTGTGCGACGCGCTCGGGCATCGACGCCGCGAGGTCCACCGTCTCGGTGGGGTCGGCCGCGAGATCGTAGAGCTCCCAGGTTCCGCCTTCCGCACCCTCCTCCTTCGTCGGCACGAGCGGTGAGAGCGCCTTCCACCGCCCGTCGACGATCGCCCGACGCCCCACGCATTCGAAGTACTGGCTCTCCCGTCCGTCGGCCGCGGGATCCGTCAGCACCCCGAGGATGCTGCCTCCGTCCATCTCGAGGGCGGGCGCACCCGCCCGCTCCTCGAGCGCCGGCACGCCGGCGAGCTCGAGCAGGGTCGGCGCGAGGTCGGCCACGAACACGAACTGGTCGCGCAGCCCGCGAGCCATCTCGGAGCCCGGCCAGGAGATGATCAGCGGCGCATGCACGCCGCCCTCGTAGGTGGTGGCCTTGAAGGATCGGAACGGGGTGTTCGACACCCGCGCCCACCCGGTTGGATACTGTCCGAAGACGCGCGGGCCCCCGATGTCGTCGACGTCGCGCGGGACGTCGGTCACCCATCCCTCCGGCATCCCCCCGTGCGTGCCGAACTGCGCGAAGTAGCTGCGCGTTCCGGTGGGCCCTCCCTCGGCGGTTCCCCCGTTGTCGCTCGCGAGCACCACGATCGTGTTGTCGCGCTCGCCACTGCGCTCGAGCCTCTCGAGCAGACGCCCGACGCTCTGGTCGATCTCATCGACGGCCGCGGCGTAGACCTCCATGTGCCGCGCGAACAGCAGGCGGTCCTCTTCGCTCAGCGTCTCCCACGCAGGGATCCGGTCGCCGTCCGCGATCGGATCCTCAGGCAGGGCCGTGTGCGCGGGAACGATGCCGCGCTCGCGCTGCCGGGCGAACCGCTCGGCACGCAGGGCGTTCCACCCCGCCTCGTAGCGGCCGCGGTACTTCTCGATGTCGGGATCCTTCGCCTGGATCGGGCCGTGCACCGAGGTGTGCGCGTAGTAGAGGAAGAACGGCTTGTCGGGCTCGTTCACCCGCAGGTCGTCGATCATCCCGATGGCCCGGTCGGTGAGCTCGTCGGTGAGGAAGAAGCCCTCGGGGAACTCGCGCACGTCGACCACCGAGTTGTCCTGCACCAGGCGGTGCGGGTGATGCAGAGACGTGAATCCGTCCATGCTCCCGAAGTAGCGGTCGAAGCCGCGCTGCAGCGGCCAGGTCGAACGGTCCGCGCCGTCGTGCAGGCGCGACTCGAGGGTGAGGTGCCACTTGCCGACCATGAAGGTCGCGTAGCCGCCCGCGCGCAGCGATTCCGCCAGGGTCGGCGCCGCGTCCGGAAGCTCGCAGCTGAATCCGGGATAGCCGGGATCGATGTGCGCGACGAACCCGAAGCCCGCGCGATGAGGGTTGAGGCCCGTGAGCAGCGCCGCACGCGCCGGCGAGCACATCGGGGCTGTCCGGTAGTTGGTGAACACCCAGCCGTCGGCGGCGACCGCGTCGATGTGCGGCGTGTCGATCTCGCTCCCGAACGGGCCGAGGTCGCTGAAGCCGAGGTCGTCGATGAGCATCACGATGATGTTGGGCGCCTGCGGTCGCGCCCGACCGGGCTGCGGCCACCAGGGCTCGGAATCCGAGGTGAACTCCTCCGCCCGGCCCTCGAACCCCTCGTAGCCGCGCTTCTCGGGCACCGGCACTAGCCCGCCTTCCGGATCAGCTCGAAGATCATGGTGCGGAGCGCTGCGAACGCCGGGAGCGCACGCGTCGTCAGCTGATCCCGTGGCCCGCCGAAGTCGACCTCGATGATCTCGGTGACCTTCGCCGGCCGCTCGCCCAGCACGACGACCCGGTCGGAGAGGTAAACGGCCTCGTCGATGTCGTGCGTGACGATGACGATGGTCATGCCGAACTGCTCGCGGATGCGCAGGCAGAGGTCTTCGAGCTCGAAGCGCGTCTGCGCGTCGACCGAGGCGAACGGCTCGTCCATCACGAGAACCTCGGGGCGGTAGGCGATGGCGCGTGCGATGGCGACGCGCTGCTGCATGCCGCCGGAGAGCTGCCAGGGGAACTTCGTCTCCGCTCCGGCGAGGCCGACCGCGGCGAGCGCGTCGGTGATGCGCTTCTCGCGCTCGGCGTTCGACAGCCGCAGGTGCTTCAGGGGCAGGCGCACGTTCTTCTCGACCGTGAGCCAGGGCATCAGCGAACGGGTGTACTCCTGGAAGACCAGCGCCATCTCCTCGGGCGGGCCGTCGATCACCACGCCGTCGATGGCCGCGCTGCCGGCGGTGATGCTCTGCAGACCGCTGAGGCACTTGAGGAGCGTGGTCTTGCCGATGCCGGACGGCCCGACGATGCAGCACACCTCTCCGACGCGCACGTCGAAGGTGAGGTCGGCGATCACCTCGACGGGGCCGCTCTTGGTGGGATACGACTTCGCGAGGCCGTCGACGCTGAGGCGGACGGGCGCGGGTGCGGTGGTGGTCATGAGTTCTTCTCCTGCTGTTGGGAGGCGATGTACCAGCGCAGCACGCGGCGCCGGAAGAGGGTGAACAGGGCGGTCGCCGCGTACCCGATGATGCCGAGCACGAGGATCCCGGCCCACATGTCCGGGATGGCGAACGACTGCTGCGCGAGCAGCGTGGCCGCCCCGAGCCCGGTCGACGACCCCAGCATCTCGCTGGCGATCATCACGACGAAGGCGGTGATCAGGCTCACCTGCATGCCGGAGAGGATGCGGGGACTCGCGGCGGGGAGGGTGACCGACAGGAGCCGGTCGCGTGCGCTGAGCCGGTAGACCCGGCTGACCATCTCGAGGGTGGGCTCCGCGGCGCGCACCCCGTCGATCGTGGAGATGAGGATCGGGAAGACCGCGGCGAGCGTGATCGAGAGGATGCGGGTCTCGTTGCCGAATCCGATCAGCGAGACGAAGATCGGCACCAGGGCCACCGGGGGGATCGCCCGGAAGAAGTGGATCGTCGGCTCGGCGAACCAGCTCAGCGGTCGCACGAGGCCGAAGACGAGGCCGAGCAGCACGCCGATCACGGTCGCGAGCAGGAACGAGGCGACGAGATTCCCCACCGAGGAGGCGACATCGCCCCAGAAGACCGGTGTCTGCGCGAGCTGCACGAGCCGCTCGAGGATCCGCTGCAGCGGCGGGAAGAACGTGTTGGTCGATGCGGCCGAGCCGAACCACCACAGCGCGAGCAGCAGCACCGGCACGGCGATCTCCGCACCGATGAGCACGCTCCGGGGCGTGGTGCCGAGACCCTGTCGGCGGGAGAGACGGGTGCGGGTCTGGATCGAGGACGTGAGCGTCATCACACCACCTGCTTCCGGTATTGCGGGTGCCAGTGCAGCAGTCGCCGCTCACCCCACTGGCTGAGCCCCTGGATCAGCAGGCCGAGGATCCCGAGGATCAGGACGTACGCGAACAGCTGGGCCTGGTTCCCGGCGAGCTGCGAGAGCAGCAGACTCTGTCCGAGTCCGGGCCCGCCGCCGAGAAGGCCGGCCACCACGGCGACGACGAGGGCGGTCGGCGCCGCGACCCTGATCGCGGTGCCGATGTAGGGAAGCGCGCTCGGCAGAACGATGCGTCCGAGGATCTCGGCGCGTCCCATGCCGTAGGAGAGGCCCGTCGCGCGGGCGACCGGATCCGTGTCGAACACGCCGGCGGATGCCTGCACGGCGATCGCGATGAAGCATCCGAAGAAGACCAGGAAGATGCCCATGTTCCAGGTCGGCCCGAGCACCAGCACGACGACGGGCAGGATGACGATCGGCGGGATGGGCTTCAGGAACTCGAGCGGCACCCTTGTGGCGTGCATGGCCAGCGGCGAGGCGCCGATGGCCACACCCAGCCCGACGCCGACGACGATCGCCAGCAGGAGGCCGCCGAGCGCCATGGTCAGCGTGTCGCCGAGGGCGCTCCAGGTCGCGGCGTCGGCGAGGAGCCGGGCGGCCTCGCCGA
>NZ_SSDJ01000098.1 GCF_004794465.1 Microbacterium sp. K24
CGACCTCGGCGCCGAGCTCGGACGCGAGGATCTCGGGCGCCGGAAGGTGCAGCTCACCGGGGAGCACCCGGCGGGCCGCGGCCAGCACGGGCTCGATGCTCTCGGCGACCGCGCCGCACACGATGACGCGCGCCGGGTCGTACATGCTGCCGAGTACCCCCACGACGCGGGCGACGGTCGCACCGACGCGGTCGGTGACGAGCACGGCATCCGGATCTCCGGAGGCGGCGAGGGTCAGCACCAGCCGGGGGTCGATGTGCCCGGAGGCGACGATGCGTCCGACCGCGCCGTCGCGGTCGATCTCTCCGGCGTCCACGGCCGCCTGCGCGTGGTTGCGCACCGCATAGGGGAGGCCGAAGGCGGAGCCGACGCCGACGATGTGGTCGAACACCACGCCTTCCCCGACGCCGCCGTGCGCGCCGTGCAGCACGTGTCCGTCGACGACGACCCCGCCGCCGAAGCGCTCGCTGGCGAGCAGGGCGACGTAGTCCCGGCATCCGATCGCGGCTCCGACCGCGCCCTCGGCGATCGCGGCGAGCTGGGCATCGTTCTTGATCTCCACGACCGGCGCCCAGTCGTGCAGGGCTTCGGCGAGTCCGGGGTTGGTGCGCTCCCAGAAGCCGTCCGGGTGCGGCGGGGAGATGCCGTCGCGATTCACGGGGGCCGCCACGCCGACGCAGAGGGCGAGCACGCGCTCGCGGGGCACGTCGGCCTCGTCGAGCGCCGCGCGCAGGCTCTCGACGATCGTCTCGCGGCGCTCTTCCGACGTCTGGGTCGGATCGAGGTCGACGCGGTGGTGCACGAGAGTCTGCTCGATCGGGTCGGCGACCGTCACCGCGAGGTGCGTGTCGCCCGCATCGATCCCGACGACGACGCCGAGGTCGGGGGAGAGGCTGAAGCGACGGGCGGGGCGGCCGGAGCGGTAGCTGCCGACGGCGCGGGCGTTGGGCAGCTCGCGCAGCATCTCGGCGTCGAGGAGCGTGTCCATGGCGTCGATGGCGGTCGAGCGGGTCAGCGACGTTCCCGCCATGACCTCGGTCGCGGTGAACTCGCCTGCCGCCCAGGCGAAGTCGAGGACGGCGCCGACGCTCGCGCGCCCCGTGCCGAGATCCGTCGAGACTTCTGTCACTCCCCTTGACCTTTCTGTCGAGCCAATGAGAGAGTACCTCTCGACAGAGTAAATTCGCTCACTAGATTTAGTACGCGGATATACGGGATCGAAAGGACGACGGTGTCTGAGAAACGAACACGCGCGGTGCGGATGATCGCGGGAGCCCTCGGGCTCACGCTGGTCGGGGCCGCCCTCACGAGCTGCGCAGCCGGCTCGGGAGCGGAGACGATCCGCTTCACCTTCAGCAAGCGCGAGGCCATCGAGTTCATGAACGAACTCGTCGCCGAGTACAACTCCTCGCAGGACAAGGTGAAGGTCGAGATCGACACCTCCGGCGTCGACGTCGTCTCCGCCAGCTTCGTGCGCGGCAACCCGCCCGACATCATGCTCGCCAACTACAACTACGAGATCGCGCGATTCGTGCAGCGCTGCGCGCTCACCGATCTCTCCGACACCGAGGCCGCCGGTGGCATCCGCGACGACCTCCAGCCGCTCATGGACCAGTACGGCTCCTGCGAAGGACGCACCAGCGCACTCCCGTACTCGGTGATGGCGGCATCCGTCATCTACAACAAGCAGATCTTCGACGAGCAGGGTCTCGAGGTCCCGCAGACCTGGGACGAGCTCCTCGCCGTCTGCGACCAGCTCAAGGCCGCGGGCATCGATCCCTTCTACGCGACGTTCAAAGACGACTGGACCGTCGCGCAGGGCTGGTACGACTACACCGCCGGCGGCTCCGTCGACGTGATCGACTTCTTCGACGCGATGGCCGAAGAGGGCACCGAGGTCGGCCCCGATGCGCCGGTGTCGTTCCAGCAGGACTTCGCAGATCCCATGGACCGGATGATGCAGCTGGTGACCGAATACACCAACCCGGATGCCGCGAGTCGCGCCTATGGCGACGGCAACCTCGCGTTCGGCAAGGGCGAAGCCGCGATGTACCTGCAGGGACCGTGGGCCTTCAGCGAGATCGAGAAGACCGCCCCCGACCTCGACCTCGGGACCTTCCCGCTGCCGATGACCGACGATCCCGCCGATCTCGGCGTGCGCGTCAACATGGACCTCGCCGCGATGATCCCCGAGGAGTCGCGCCATCAGGAAGCGGCACGCGACTTCCTCGAGTACCTCTACCTGCCCGAGAACATCGAGGCCTACAACGCCTCGCAGCTCGGCTTCACCCCGACGACGGACGCCCCGGCACCCGACGATCCCCGGGTCGAGGGAATGATCGAGTACTACGACAACGGCCAGATCTACCAGGGTCCTTCGGTGCTCGTGCCGAAGACCCTCCCGCTGAACAACTACGTGCAGGCGATCGTGCTCGGCGCCGACCCGCAGTCGATGCTCCGCACGATGGACGCCGACTGGGCGCGGATCGCGTTCCGCGCGCCCATACCCACCACTCAGGATTCCGCATCCGGCGAGACAGAGGAGTCGACGCCATGACGAACACCGCCCTGCCGAACCCGGCAGTCCCGAGCATCACGAAACCGCCGGCGGTGACCACGGACACCACCTCCGTCGTCACCGGCGGCGGCACCCGCGGGCTGCGCCGCCGCACGAAGCGCGTCGAGCCGATCTACTACCTGTTCCTGCTCCCGACCCTGGTGATCTTCACGCTCGCGATAACGGTGCCCGCCGTGATGGGCATCTTCTTCAGCTTCACCGACTCGATCGGCATCGGCGAGTGGAGCTTCAACGGGCTCACCAACTACATCGCGATGTTCAGCGATCCGTCGATCCTGCAGAGCTACCTGTTCACGTTCGGGTTCTCGATCGCCACGGTGATCGTCGTCAACGTGGTGGCGTTCCTGCTCGCGGTGGGCTTGACCTCGCGCATCCGCTTCAAGACCGGGCTCCGCACGATCTTCGTGATCCCGATGGTGATCTCGGGCATCATCATCGCCTACGTCTTCAACTTCCTGTTCTCCAACTCCCTGCCGGCCGCAGGTGCGGCCACCGGCATCCCGTTCCTCGAGACGAGCCTGCTGGCCAACCCCGACCTGGCCTGGGTCGCGATCGTCATCGTGACCGCCTGGCAGGCGGTTCCGGGCACGCTCCTCATCTACATCGCGGGTCTGCTGTCGGTTCCCAGCGAGGTCTACGAGGCCGCCAGCATCGACGGCGCGAACAAGAGGCAGCAGCTCGTGCGCATCACGCTCCCGCTGGTCGCCGGCTACGTCGTCATCAATGTGATCCTCGGCTTCAAGGGCTTCCTGAACGCCTACGACATCATCGTCGGACTCACCAACGGCGGTCCCGGCACCGCCACCCGCAGCGTCGCGATGACGATCATCGCGGGCTTCAACGGCGGCGACTACGCCTATCAGATGGCGAACGCGACCATCTTCTTCATCGTCGCCGTGCTCATCTCCCTCCTCCAGCTGTCGCTGACGCGCGGAAGGAACGCACTCTGATGTCGACGCAGACCATCACCACCCAGACCGCGGGCAAGAAGCCCCGCATGAAGATCGAGCGGCCGAACTGGTCGGGCACGATCATCCTCCTCCTGTGCGCGGTCACCGTGCTCCTCCCTCTCTACGTCACCATCTCGATGGCGTTCAAGACGACCGGGCAGGCGGTCGACGGCAACGCCTTCTCGCTGCCCGCGCCGTTCAGCATCGACGGATTCGTCGCGGCGTGGAACCTCACCAAGTTCCCCGTCGGAGCGGGCATCTCGCTGCTCGTCACCGCCGGTACCGTGTGCGCGACGATCATCCTCGCGGCGTTCGCGTCGTACGCGATCGTGCGCAACTGGGATCGCAAGCTGTTCCGCTGGTCGTTCTTCTACCTGTTGGCGGCCATGTTCATCCCGTTCCCCGTGGTCGCGCTGCCGCAGATCCAGCTCACCGGCCGGGTCGGTCTCGACAACCCGTTCGGCGTGATCATCCTCGCGACGATGTTCCAGCTGAGCTTCAGCGTGCTGCTGTTCACGGCGTTCCTGCGTTCGATCCCGATCGAGCTCGAGGAGAGCGCCCGCATCGACGGCGCCTCGACCTGGCAGACGTTCTGGCAGCTGATCTTCCCGTTGCTCGCCCCGATGAGCGCGACGGTCGGCATCTTCGCCTTCCTCTATGCCTGGAACGACTTCATGATGCCATCGCTGATCATCTCGGATCCGGCGATGCAGACGCTCCCGGT
Source organism: Microbacterium sp. K24 (assembly GCF_004794465.1). Classification (GTDB taxonomy): domain Bacteria; phylum Actinomycetota; class Actinomycetes; order Actinomycetales; family Microbacteriaceae; genus Microbacterium. Next base: position 4,253 of record NZ_SSDJ01000098.1, read on the forward strand.
GCGGCAGAACCTGTTCCAGACCCAGTTCAGCAACAACTACAACGTCGCCTTCGCCTCGTATCTGATGGCGATGGCCCCCGCGATCCTGGCGTACCTGTTCACGCAGCGCTTCGTCATGGAGGGCGTGACGCAGGGAGCCGTCAAGGGCTGACACCTCACACCACCCCCAGGAAGCAACAAGAAGGAGTTCCTCTCTCATGACCGACGCGCTTCTCGTCGAGACCCGCAAGGCCGATGCCGCCGTCTGGTGGCGGCAGGCCGCCGTGTACCAGATCTATCCGCGGAGCTTCGCCGACGCGAACGGCGACGGACTGGGTGACATCCCCGGCATCGTCTCCCGCGCCGACTACCTCGCCGAACTCGGCATCGACGCGGTGTGGCTCAGCCCGTTCTACCCCTCGGCGCTCGCCGACGGCGGTTACGACGTGGCCGACTACCGCAACGTCGATCCCCGCCTCGGCACGCTCGACGACTTCGACGCGATGGTCGAGGCGCTGCACGCTCGCGGCATCCGCGTCATCGTCGACATCGTGCCGAACCACAGCTCCGACCTGCACGAGTGGTTCCAGGAGGCGCTCGCCGCAGGCCGCGGGTCGGCGGCGCGCGAACGGTACATCTTCCGCGAGGGGAAGGGGCCGGACGGTTCCGAGCCGCCGACGGACTGGGGCGCGGCCTTCGGCGGCAGCGCCTGGGAGCGCGTCGAGGACGGACAGTGGTACCTGCACAGCTTCGCCGTCGAGCAGCCCGACCTGAACTGGGATCACCCCGAGGTGCGCGCCGACTTCCTGCAGACGCTGCGCTTCTGGTCAGACCGCGGAGTCGACGGGTTCCGTATCGATGTCGCGCACATGCTGACGAAGGACCTCACCGAGCCGCTGCCGAGCCAGGCGGAGCTCGACGCGATGGACCGCACCTCGGGTCGGCATCCGCTCCTCGATCGCGACGAGGTGCACGAGATCTACGCCGAGTGGCGCGCGGTGTTCAACGAGTACGACCCGCCGCGCACCGCCGTCGCGGAGGCCTGGGTCGAGACGCCCGAGCGTCGCGCCCGGTACGCCTCGGCCGAGGGGCTGGGGCAGGCGTTCAACTTCGACCTGCTGGTGGCGGAGTTCTCGGCGGGCGACTTCCGCGATGTGATCACCGAGAACCTCGAGCAGGCGCAGGCGAGCGGTTCGTCGACCACGTGGGTGCTGTCGAACCACGATGTGACCCGGCACGCCACCCGCTACGGACTGCCGTCGCTGCGCGGCCGCAGCGTCAAGCAGGGCACCGAGTGGGTGGCTGCCGGTGGTCCCGCTGACCAGCTCGACCGCGAGGGCGGCCTGCGTCGGGCGCACGCCGCGACCCTGATGCTGCTCGGCCTTCCCGGCAGCACCTACCTCTACCAGGGCGAGGAGCTCGGACTGCACGAGGTCGCACAGATCGCGCCCGAGCAGCGCCAGGATCCGGCGTTCCTGCGCGAGGAGGCATTCGACGGCCTCGGGCGCGACGGATGCCGCGTGCCGCTGCCGTGGACGGCATCCGGTTCGTCCTTCGGATTCGGGTCGGCTGACGCGCACCTGCCGCAGCCGTCGTGGTTCGCGGAGTACGCGGTCGACGTCGAGGCGGCCGACCCGTCGTCGACGCTGTCGCTGTACCGCGAGGCGCTGCGCCTGCGGCACCTGCTGCAGACCGACGAGCGCCTGGAGTGGATCGAGACGGGACGCGACGACGTGCTGCGCTTCGCGCGGCCGAACGGGTGGCAGGTCGTGACGAACTTCGGCGTCGAGCCGTTCGACCTCGGGACGGATGCCGACGACGTCGTGCTCGGCGCGGTCGTCGACGGCGCGGTCCCGGGGGAGCACACGGCGTGGATCGCTCCGACGGGTCTCGTCGGCTGAGGCCGCCGTGCCGCGCTGCATCTGCAGGCGCTGACGACAGTTGCAGGTCGAGATCCTGATTCTCGACCTGCAACTGTCATCTCGACCTGCCGACGAAACCGCGCCCTCGCAAACTTGATAATGGTTCTCATTAGCGTTTAGAGTGAGAGCATGAAGAAGCCCGTGATCGTCCTCGCCCTCGCATCCGTCGCCGCCCTCGCGCTCGCCGGATGCTCCACCCCTGCTGCGGGGGAGGGCGACGACGGCACGATCCAGGTCGTCGCGAGCACCAACGTCTACGGCTCGCTCGCCCAGCAGATCGGCGGCGACCGGGTCGAGGTCACCTCGATCATCAACTCCGTGACACAGGATCCGCATTCCTACGAGGCCACCGCGCGCGATCGCCTCACCGTGCAGAAGGCCGACCTCGTGATCGAGAACGGCGGCGGCTACGACGCGTTCATCGACGATCTGCTCGACGGAGCGGATGCCGAGGTGCTCACGGCCGTCGAGTTCTCGCATGACTTCCCCGGCAACGAGGGCCACGAAGAGGGCGATGCCGACGCCGAGGGGCACGACCACGAGCACGCCGAGGGCGACGAGGGCCACGATCACATCGAGGGCTTCAACGAGCACGTCTGGTTCGACCCGCACACGATGATCCACGTCGTGGAGGACATCGCGGCGCACCTCGCCGAGCTCGACCCCGAGGGCGAGGCCGACTTCACGGCCGCGGCCGAGGACATCGTCGCCGACCTCGAGGGCTTCGAGTCCGACCTCGAGACCATCAAGACGGATGCCGCCGGCGCGAGCGTGTTCATCACCGAGCCGCTTCCCGGCTACCTCGCCACAGCGGCGGGCCTGACGGACGTCACCCCTGAGGGGTTCGCCGAGGCGGTCGAGGAGGGCACCGACGTCGCCCCCGCCGTCCTGCTCGAGGCGCTGAACGTGATCGACAGCGGTCAGGTCACCGCTCTGCTCACCAACGCGCAGACCGGCGGTGCGGAGACGGAGCGCGTCGAGACCGCCGCGAAGGATGCCGATATTCCGGTTGTCGCGTTCACCGAGCTCCTCGACGACGGATCGTCGTACTCTGAGTGGATGCGTGACGCGATCAAGAGCCTCGCCGCCGCCGTCCAGCCGTGACCGGCCCGGTCCTGGAGATCGCCGGCGCCGCCCTCCAGCGCGGCGACCGCGAGCTGTGGGCGGGACTCGATCTGACGGTCGAGCCGGGGGAGTTCATCGCCGTGCTCGGGCCCTCGGGTTCCGGCAAGACGACGCTGCTGCGCAGCATCCTCGGCCTGCAGCCCCTGTCGTCGGGCACGATCAGGGTCGCCGGGTCGCCCGTGCATCGCGGAAACGCGCGGATCGGATACATCCCGCAGCAGCGATCGCTCGCCCCGGACACGAGCATGCGGGCGCGCGACCTGGTCGCCCTCGGGGTGCAGGGCAGTCGCTTCGGCTTCCCGGTCCCGCACCGCGGAGATCGCGCCAAGGTCGACCGCCTGCTCGAAGCCGTCGGCGCCGCGCACTACGCGGACCGTCGCGTCGGCCTGCTCTCGGGCGGCGAGCAGCAGCGGCTGCGCGTCGGGCAGGCGCTGGCCGACGAGCCCTCGCTGCTGCTGTGCGACGAGCCGCTGTCGAACCTCGACCTCGCGAACCAGGTCGGGGTGACCGACATCATCGACCGGCAGCGACGCGAGCGCGCGGCCGCCGTGCTGTTCGTCACGCATGACATCAATCCGATCCTGAACCGCGTCGATCGCATCCTCTACATCGCCGGCGGGCGGTTCCTGCTCGGCACCCCGGAAGAGGTGCTGCAGACCCGCGTGCTCACCGACCTCTACGGCACGCCGGTCTTCGTGCTCCGCGCCGGCGACCGGCTGGTCGTCGTGGGAGTTCCGGATGCCGAGCCGCACCACGACCACGGCGACCACGAGCACGGAGGCGCCGCATGATCGCGCCGTCCGGAATGGTGCCGCTGTTCGACTGGAGCGACGTCTTCTCGTTCCAGGACTACGGAGACCTCGTCGCCCTGCTGGCGAACTCGATCATCGCAGGGGCGGTGCTCGGCATCGTCGGGGGACTGATCGGCGTCTTCGTCATGCAGCGTGACCTGGCGTTCGCGGTGCACGGCGTGAGCGAGCTGTCGTTCGCGGGTGCGGCCGCCGCCCTGCTCTTCGGCGGCAGCGTCGTGGCCGGCTCTCTCGGCGGCGCGCTCGTCGCGGCGATCCTCATCGGCGTCCTCGGCGCGAAGGCCCGGGACCGCAACTCGATCGTCGGCGTTCTCATGCCGTTCGGCCTCGGCCTCGGCATCCTGTTCCTCTCGCTCTACGACGGGCGCAGCGCCAACCGGTTCAGTCTGCTGACCGGGCAGATCGTCTCGGTCTCGAGTCCCGATCTCGGCTGGCTCATCGGCATCAGCATCGTCGTGCTGATCGGACTCCTCGTCATGTGGAACCCGCTGCGCTTCGACTCGCTCGACCCCGAGTCCGCCGCCGCTCGAGGGGTGCCTACCCGCGCGGTGAGCCTCATCTTCATGGTGCTGCTCGGCCTGATCGTCGCGGTGAGCGTGCACATCATCGGCGCGCTGCTGGTCATGGCTCTGCTGGTGACGCCCGCCGCTGCGGCCATGCGGGTGACGGCCGGCCCGGTCGCGGTCCCGCTGCTCGCCGCGCTGTTCGGGTTCGTGTCCGCCGTCGGCGGCATCCTGCTCGCCCTCGCCGGCACCCTGCCGGTGAGCCCCTACATCACCACCCTGTCGTTCACGATCTACGTCGTGTGCTGGATCGTGCAGCGGGTGCGCGCCCGGGTGCGGCGCGTGGCCTGAGTGCGACGCTCCCAGCCCTCGCCAACCCCTGCCGCCTAGACTTGACCCATGGCTCAGCGGAACACCTGGCAACGCGAACGCGTGCGTGAAGCACTCGCCGACGCGCGGGGTTTCGTGAGTGCGCAGAACCTGCACGCCTCGCTGCGCGACGACAACACGGGCATCGGACTCGCGACCGTGTACCGGGCGCTCGCCGGGCTCGCGGCATCCGGTGACGCCGACTCGCTGCAGAGCCCCGAGGGCGAAGCGCTCTACCGCGCCTGCACCACGCAGGGCCACCACCACCACCTGATCTGCCGGTCCTGCGGACTGACCGTCGAGATCGAGGCGAAGGATGTCGAGCAGTGGGCGCACCGCACCGCTGCCCTCCACGGTTTCACCGAAGCCGCACACGTGGTCGACATCTTCGGACTGTGCACCCCGTGCACCAACAAGCGCGACGCCGAACGGGCAGCGAACGCGTGAGCCTTCCGGCAGGCACGGCGACCCGCCCGGGCCAGGGGCACGCCCATCGCCCGACGCGCTCACCGCGCTCGGCGTGGGTCGGCCTCGGACTGGGGGTCGCGATCATCGCGGCCCTGTTCCTCGTCGACCGGTTCCTGCCGGCGCTGTTCCCCGCCTCGCTGCCCACTCGCGCGCAGGACGGTCTCACGCTCGCCCTGAGCGTTCTGATCGAGGCCCTGCCGTTCGTGATCCTCGGGGTGCTGCTCTCGATCGTGGTGCAGGTGTGGCTCCCCGCCGATGTCATCCACCGGTGGCTGCCGAAGCGCGCCTGGGGTCGTCGTGCCGTGCTGTCGCTGCTCGGGATGGTGATCCCGGTGTGCGAGTGCGGCAACGTGCCGTTCGCCCGCGGACTGATGATGCGCGGGCTCGCCCCCGCGGAGGCCCTGACCTTCCTGATCGCCGCTCCGATCGTGAACCCGATCGTCATCCTCACCACGCACGCCGCGTTCGGCTGGGACGGCGGCATCCTGATCGCCCGTCTCGTCGGCGGCTACCTGATCGCGAACCTCATCGGCTGGATCTACAGCCTGCACCCCTCGCCCGATTCGCTGCTGACCGAGCGCTTCGTCGACACGTGCGACCGCGTGACCCACGAGCCCGGCACGCCGGTGCGCCGCAGCCTCACGCAGTTCCTCGTCGAGCTCCGCGCGGTGATGCCGGCCCTCGTGATCGGATCCGCGCTCGCCGGAGCCGTGCAGGTGCTGATCCCCCGCGACATGCTGCTCGCGATCGGATCGAACCCGGTGCTCTCGATCGTCGCGATGATGGTGCTCGCGATGACCGTCGCCATCTGCTCGAACGTGGACGCGTTCTTCGCCCTGTCGTTCGCCTCGACGTTCTCGTCGGGAGCGCTCGTCGCCTTCCTGCTGGTCGGACCCCTCGTCGACATCAAGATGCTCGCGCTCATGCGCACGACCTTCACCGGGCGCACGCTGGCCGGCATCGTCGGCGTCGTGGTCGCCGCGGCCTTCGCCATCGGGATCGGGGTGAACGTCCTTGTCTGAGCACACGGCTGACCACTCGACCGACCGGAGGTCGCGGCGCGCACGCGCCCTGGGCACCCGGTGGCTCGGCGTCGGACTCGCGACCCTCGTCGCCGTCGTCACTCTCGGCCTCGGCGTCACCGGCCGCCTGACCCTCTACATCAGCCCCGAATCCGTGTGGTTCGCCTGCGCCGCGGCCGTCGTGACCCTGGCGGGTGCGGTGTGGTCGTTCACGCTGCCGCTCGGCGAAGAGGGCGACCACGGGCACGATCACGGGACCGATGCCGCCGCCGTGGATGCCGCCGACGACGCGGTTGACGCTCCGCGCTCGACGGCATCGCCTCGGAAGACCCTCGCCGCCGTCGGGGCGGTCGCCGGCGGCGTCGTCGCGACGGGTGTGGTGGCCGCCGCGCTCGTGCTGCCCCCGGCATCCCTGTCCATCGAACTGGCGATGTCGCGCGCGGGGGAGCAGAGCGCGCTGTTCGCAGGTGCCGACACCGTGACGCTCGGGGTGGCCGACACCTCGACGTTCGGCGTCGGCGACTGGGCGAGCGTCTTCGCCACCGCGACGAACACCATCGCGTACGACGGCGCCGCCGTCACCCTCACCGGTTTCGTCACGCCCGGAGCCTCGGGCGACGACGACGTGAACCTCACACGCCTCGTCATCACGCACTGCGTGATCGACGCGCAGACAGCGACGCTGCCCGTCACCGTCGACCCGGACGAGTACCCGACCGGCCAATGGGTCGAGGTCACCGGAACCGTTCGAGCGGATGCCGACGGCACTCTCCGTGTCGTGCCGACCGACGTCGTCGCGATCGACGAGCCGGGGGATCCGTATGAGTACTGACGACGAGCGCCCCGAGGTGCCCGCCGTCCCGCGGACCCGCGCCGAGATGCGCGCCGCCCGGGAGGCCGCCGAGGC
>NZ_SSDJ01000099.1 GCF_004794465.1 Microbacterium sp. K24
CGGAGTCGCCGCGCGGCACGACCGACTGATCGGCGACGCGATCGCCGCGGCCGGCGATGTCGACGCGATCGTGCTCGCCCAGGCCTCCATGGCCACCGGAGCCGGCGCCGACCCGCGCGTGCTGACATCCCCTGAGTCCGGGGCGGCCGCCTTCCTCGCCTCTCTGGAGAGCGCCGGATGAAACGAGATTCCTCGACCGGCCGAGTGAGTGGGAACGTTATCACATAGACTCTTCGCCATGATCTCCGTCCCCTCGATGACGAGCGATGCCGACCGCCGCGCGATCCGCGGAACGACCTACTCCCTCTCCTGGCGCACAGGATCGGGCGGCCTGATCCGCTCCCCGTACCTCGACCTCGCCGACGCGGACGGGCGGCGATGGATGCGCCTGAGCGCACTCTCCAGCGTGCACACGCGCACGGCCGCCGACGAGGCGATGACCATCTCCGAACCGGTCGTGCGCACCGAGGCGGATGCCCTCGTCGTGACGATCCGGACGGAGTCGACCGCGTGGGCGGAGCGCATCCTCGAGCTGCGGTGCACCGCCGAGACCGTCGAGCTGACCCTCGAGGCCGCGGGCGACGGCGACCTCGCCGACGTCACCATCCTCGGCGGCGACGGCATCCTGCCCACCGGCGCGAGCGGCGCGTTCCGCTCCGGCATCGACGCTCTCTCACTCTTCGTACCCAGCCCGACCGAGCCGATCGCGTTCGTGCGTCCGGTCTCGTCGGCCGCGGTGCTCGGCGTGGTGGGCGACGCCGATCCGGGACGGCTCAACGGCATCTTCTCGCCGCCTCCGCTCGCGCTCGCTTTCGGCCGCTCGCCCGTCGAGTCGCCGATCGACCCCGGCGAGGGCTCCTGGCTCGGGACCTGGCTGCGGGCGCCTGTGGACGAGCTGCGCTTCACGACGATGCGCTACGACCCGATCGACGGCGCGGCGCTGCTCCGGCTCTCCTACGAGGGTCACACGCGGGTCGCCGGACGCTGGCGCTCGCCGACACTCGTCATCCGGGCGGCCGCTTCTCCCGGGGACATGCTCCGGGACTACCACGCGGATCTCGTCCGCTCCGGCTGCGCCCCCGAAGCGAGGGTCGAGGTGCAGCGGTGGTGGCGGGAGCCGCTTTTCTGCGGGTGGGGTGCCCAGGTCGCGCGCGGCGGTGCCCCGGCGCCGGACCTCTGTCGCCAGGAGGTCTACGACGAGTTCCTGCAGGTCCTCGACTCGGCCTCGCTCGACCCGGGAACGATCGTGATCGACGACCGGTGGCAGGCGCGGTACGGCACCGCCGAGCCCGACACGGACGCCTGGCCCGATCTGCGCGACTGGATCGCGCGGCAGCACGGGCGCGGCCGCAGGGTGCTGCTGTGGTGGAAGGCCTGGGATCCCGCCGGACTGCCCGCCGACGAATGCGTGTCGGATGCCGCGGGCCGGGCGATCGCCGCCGACCCGGGCAGCCCCGCCTACCTCGCCCGTCTCGACGCCATCGTCGAGGGCCTGATATCGACCGGCGGTCTCGACGCCGACGGGTTCAAGGTCGACTTCACCCAGCGGGCGCCGAGCGGCGCCATGCTGCGCTCCGCCGGCGACAGCGACGGCGTGTGGGGGATCGCCGCGGTGCACCGGCTCGTCGGGCGGATCCGGCAGGCGGCCGTGCGCGCGAAGCCCGACGCGCTCGTGATCGCGCACACCGTGCATCCGTCGTTCGGCGACGTCGCCGACATGATCCGCACGAACGACGTACTCGAGCGCGACACGGCAGGCACCCCCGTGCCGGTGGCCGAACAGCTGCGCGCTCGGCACGCGATCGTTTCGGCGGTGCTCCCGCATCACCCCGTCGACACTGATCAGTGGCCGATGCCCGACCGCGAAGAGTGGCTCGAGTACGCGAAGGCGCAGCCGAAGTATGGTGTTCCCGCGCTCTATTACCTGGAGCGCGTGCGCGAGGACGAGCCGATCGACCGGGAGCACCTCGCCGTGATCGCCCGAAGCTGGGCCGACTATCGGAGAGGACTGCGATGACGGCGACGGAGATCGCCCGCGGCGTCTGGCGCCTCGACGACACCTGCCAGGTCTACCTGCTGGCCGATCCCGATGCTCCCGCGGGAGCGCGCGACGCCGTCGCGATCGACTTCGGCTCCGGCCTCGTGCTCGACGAGCTCCCCGGGCTCGGCATCCGTCGGCTGACCGACGTGCTGATGACCCACCACCACCGCGATCAGGGCCAGGGGCTCCCCCTCGCGGTCGCCCATGGGGCGCGCATCCATGTGCCGCCCGTGGAGCGCGAGCTGTTCGACCGGGTCGAGGAGATGTGGGAGGGCCGACCGCTCGACAACGACTACGCGCTTCGCCAGGATCGCTTCTCGCTCCTGGCCTCCATTCCCGTGCATGCGACGGTGCCGGAGTACCGCGAGCTCGAGGTCGCGGGTCTGCGGCTGCGCGTCGTCCCGACCCCGGGGCACACGATCGGGTCGGTCACCTATCTGCTCGAGCGCGACGGCCAGGTGATCGCGTTCTCCGGCGACCTCATCTATGCGCCGGGCAAGGTCTGGTCGCTCGCGGCGACCCAATGGTCCTACACGCAGAACGAAGGACCGGCGATGACGGTGCTGAGCGCGCGGATTCTGGCTCGCGAAGGAGTGACGCGCCTGGCGCCCTCGCACGGCGCGGTGATGGATGACGCCGTCGCCGCGCTCGAGCTGCTCGCCGACACGATGCAGGAGTACGTGGATTCGCGCCGCTCCTATCCCTGGGATCTGCTGGCGCGGCTCGACGATCCGTTCGTCGCCCTCTCCGAGCATCTGCTGCTCAACCGCACGTCGATGTCGTGCTCGTACGTCGTGCTGTCGGGAACCGGCGAGGCGCTGATCATCGACTACGGCTATGACATGACCACGGGAATCGTGCCGGGGCAGGATCGCTCCGCCCGCCGGCCGTGGCTCGCCTCGGTGCCGGCGCTGCGGCGGAACCACGGAGTGACCCGCATCACCGTCGCCCTTCCCACGCACTACCACGACGACCACATCGCCGGCATGCCCCTGCTGCGCGACGTGGAGGGCACCGAGCTGTGGATCCCGGCGAACGTCGCGCCGACGATGGCCGACCCGTGGCGCGAAGACCTGCCCTGCCAGTGGTACGACCCGATCGTCGCCGATCGCGTGCTGCCGCTCGACGAGCCGTTCACCTGGAACGAGTACACGTTCACCGCGCACGAGCAGCCCGGTCACACCCTGTACGCCGTCGCCTACTCGCTCGAGATCGACGGGATGACGGTGGTCTTCACGGGGGACCAGCAGGAGGGTCTCGGCGGGAGGGACGGCCGCCGGGACATCATGAACTACCAGTACCGCAACCTCTTCCGCCTGGGCGACTACTCGAGGAGCGCGGCGCTGTACCGCCGCCTCGGCCCGGGCCTCATGGCGAGCGGGCACTGGGAGCCGCGGCGGGTGGACGACGACTATCTCGACGACCTCGCCGAGTCCGGACGCCTGGTCGACGATCTGCATGAACGTCTGCTGCCGCTCGACGACGTCGGAATCGGACCCGACGGTCAGACCGCCCGACTCCTCCCCTACCGCGCCGGGGGCGTGGTGGACGAGCCGCTGACGTACGACCTGCGCCTGCGCAACCCCTTCCCCTCATCGACGGATGCCCGGGTGTCACTGGTCTTGCCGCTAGGCTGGCGCTCGTCCCGGCGCGAGATCGACATCGCGCTCGGACCCCATGAGGAGGCCGCCGTGCAGTTGACCGTGACACCGACCACGGCGGGGCGACGGCAGCGCCTGGCTCTCGACGTCACGGTCGGTGGCCTTCGACTCGGACAGCACGTCGAGGCTCTGCTCGACGTCGCCCCCGCTCCCCTCCCGAGTTCGCGGCCATGAGCGATCGGCCGCGTCCGCCTTTCGAGCGACCGACGATCCGCGAGGTCGCGTCGGCCGCCGGCGTCTCACGGTCGACCGCGTCGCGGGCCCTGTCCGGAAACGGCTATGCGGCCCCTGAGGTGCGCGATCGCGTACGCGCGGTGGCGAAGGAGATCGGCTACGTCGTCGACGTGACCGCCCGCAGCCTCAAGCAGCGCACGAGCAAATCGGTCGGCGTGCTGGTGTCCGATCTCCGCAACGTCTTCTACGCCGAGCTCGCAGCCGGGATCGGCGAGGAGGCTCGCGCTCACGGCCGGACCGTCGTGCTGGTCGACCTGCGCGGCAACAGTCCCGATGAGCTCGAGGCCGCCGAGACTCTCGTCGGATCACGCGTCTCCGGTGTGATCGCCACTCCGGTCTCGGCCGAGCTGAGCGCCTACCTGAGCCGCATCGGCGTGCCGCTGATCGAGGTCGACCGTCGCTTCGACGCAGAAGGCACGGATGCGGTCGTGGTCGACAACCGCGCCGCCGCGCGCGACACCACCACGCGTCTCCTCGACGCAGGGCACCGTCGCATCGCGCTGCTGATCGACGAGACCGAGTGGACCACGGGTGACGAGCGTCAGCGCGGCTACCTCGATGCCCTGAAAGGGCGCAAGGCGCCCGTCGACCCTTCGCTTATCGTCCAGGCCGGTTGGGACGCCGAAGAGGCCAAGGCCGCGGCGCTCGGCCTGCTGTCTCGGCAGGATCGTCCGACTGCGGTCTTTGCGGCGAACAACGTCCTCACCGAGGGCACCTGGCGCGCGGCATCCGAATTGAGGCTCCGCGTTCCCGAAGACGTGAGCATCGTGGGATTCGACGATGCGCCGTGGATGAGCATGGTGCACCCCGGCGTCTCGACGAGGCAGCAGGATGCCGGCGCGCTGGGCGCCGCCGCGATGCGAGCCCTCCTGGAGAGGATCGAGTCCCCGGATGCCCCGGTGCGCACGATCGTGATGCCGACGCAGTTCCTCGATCGGGGTTCGGTCGCGGCACCGCCGGAGTGATGCGCCAGGGCGCGGTCGGCCAGGTACGCATCGTCGAGCGCGATGGCCGTACCTTGATCGAGAAGCGGATGACGGATCCGCTCCGCCACGACACCGAGCTCGCCGCCCTGCGGGCCCTCCGGGGATCGGGCCTGCCCGTGCCGGAGCTGGTCGAGGTCGAACCGGGGTCGATCCTGATGACGCTGATGCCGGGTGCGCGCCTCGACAGCGGGAGCGCCGACGAGCGGATCGAGCGGCTCGCAGCATCCGCTCCGCTTCTGCGATCACTGCACGCGCTCCCGGTGCCCGATGGACTGCCGTCCGCACCCGATGATCACACCATTATCCGGCGCTACCGGGCGGCGGGAGGGCCGCCGCTGCCCCTGGCGATCCCTCCGTCTCAGGGCGCAGTGTTCTGTCACGGCGACTGGACCGACGGGAACGTGCTGGCCGTCGACGGCGAGATCACCGCCATCATCGACTGGGAGGCCGCGCATGTCGGAGACCCGCTGCGCGATCTCTCCCGCGCCGCCTGGGGTGCTTCTCTCAAGGACGAGCGGTCCTTCGATGCGCTCGTCGACGCGTACGGCGCGGACCGCGAGGCCGCACGAGCGTGGGCGCCGATCCATGCCGCCGAGCTGTGGCTCTGGTTCGCCGAGGCCGGCCCGCCGGAGTACCTCGCGGATCTGACGGAGCGGCTGCGCCGCTGGCCGGACTGACGCTTGTAGGCGCTGAAAACTCGCAGAACGACGCGAATCTCGCAGGGTTTGCGGCCTGAGGCTGCGAACTTCGAGGAGGTCTGCGAAGTCCTGCCGAGGCGCCATTCGCAGAATTCTGCTTTGCTAAGATGTGGGAACGATGTCACACTGTCTCCAGACATGTGACGAACACCGTGGACACGGCAGGCCGGAGGATGGAATGGCAACGCAGCGCAGCGTGCTCGCACTCGATATCGGCGGCACCAAGCTGGCCGTGGCGATGATGACGCCCGACGGCCGCACGCACGGCTTCCTCTCGGAGCCCACCGACAAGCACCGCGGACCCGACGCCGTCATCGCGCACCTCTTCGACATGGGCCGTCGCAGCATCGCCGCCGCGGGGCTCGGCGCACCGTTATCCGTGGGGATCAGCTGCGGCGGTCCGCTCGATGCCCCTGCCGGGGTCCTCACGCACCCGCTCCATCTGCCCGGCTGGATCGACATCCCGATCGTCGCCATGGCAGCCGAGGAGTTCGGTGTACCCGCCGTCGTCGAGAACGACGCCACGGCCGCGGTGCTGGCGGAGCACCGCTACGGCGCGGCGCAGGGCGCCGGCATCGCCCTCTACCTCACGCTCTCCACGGGCGTCGGCGGCGGCTCGATCATCGACGGACGCCTGCACCGCGGCGCAGCGGGGAACGGCGGCGAGTTCGGCCACCTCACGGTGCGGCCTGGCGGACGCGACTGCCTGTGCGGGCGGCGCGGATGCCTCGAGGCCTACGCCTCCGGCACGTCGATCGCCGCGCGGGCGCAGGACGCCCTCGCCACGGACATGCGATCGTCCACGCTGCGCGACCTGGCGGTCGTGCGGGCGGAGGACGTGTCCTCCGCCGCCCGCGCCGGCGACGGACTGGCCGCCGAGCTGTGGCAGGAGACCACCGCCGTGCTGGGTCAGGCGGTGACCGATCTGGTCAACGTGTTCGAGCCCCACGTCGTCGTGCTCGGCGGCGGCGTCACGCGCTCCGGTTCCCAGCTGCTCGACCCGGTCCGCACCATCGTGCAGACGACCGCCATGCCCCCCGCCGCCGCGCGCGTCACCGTGACCCTCGCCGGGCTCGGCGACGAGGTGTGCGTCGTCGGCGCCGGCGCCCTCGCCCTCGACCTCGTGGAGGAAGTCCGTGTCTGACTGGCTCGACGAACAGCTCGACGCCCACATCCGCACCGCGACGGATGCCGCCGCGCAGCTGCCCGCCGTCAAGGCGGTGGGCGCCGTGCTCATCGACGCTTTCGAGAAGGGCGGCACCCTCTACACGTTCGGCAACGGCGGGAGCGCCGCCGACGCACAGCACTTCACCGGCGAGGTCATCGGCCACTACCGCCGCGATCGCCGCCCGCTTCCCGCCGTCACGCTCTCGACCGACGCGACGGTGTCGACCTGCATCGCGAACGACTACGCCTTCGAGGACATCTTCTCCCGCCAGGTGCAGGCTCTCGCCCGGCCGCATGACGTCGTCGCCGCGTTCACCACCTCCGGTCGCTCGCAGAACATCGTCGACGCCCTCACCGCCGCGCGGGCCAACGGCGCCACCACGCTGCTGTTCGGTGGCGGCGACGGCGGCCCCTCCCTCGCGCTCGCCGATCACGTGCTGCTCTCACCCTCGTCCGACACTCCGCGGATCCAGGAGATGCACACCTTCTTCCTGCACGCCCTTTCCGAGATCCTTGATGCATGGGCCGCAGGAGAGGAACTGGCGTGAGCGCAGGCGCTTCGAAAGCACCGATCGATCGCGCACCGATCGCCAATGCCCCCTCCGGCGCGCAGCCGGAGGGCCGACCCGCGACGCTGCGGCCCGCCGCGACCCCCGATCGCACGCTGCACATGATCGGCAACGCGCACCTCGATCCGGTGTGGCTGTGGCCGTGGCAGGAGGGGTACCAGGAGGCGCGGGCGACCTTCGCGAGCGCGCTCGACCGCATGGACGAGTATCCCGAATTCGTCTTCACCTGCGACCAGATCGTGCTGCTGTCGTGGGTCGAGGAGCAGGATCCCGAGATGTTCGCCCGCATCGCCGAGCGCGTCGCCGAGGGCCGATGGGTCAATGTCGGCGGCTGGTGGGTGGAGCCCGACTGCAACATGCCGATGGGCGAGTCGTTCGCGCGGCAGGGGCTCTACGGCCAGCGGTTCCTGCAGTCGCGCTTCGGCCAGATCGCGACAGTCGGCATGAACGTCGACCCGTTCGGGCACAGCGTGAGCATCCCCCAGATCCTGCGGGGTCAGCGCATGGACTCTTACACGTTCCTGCGCCCCGGCCCGCACGAGGGCGACCTCGACGAGACGCTGTTCCACTGGGAGTCGCCCGACGGATCCCGCGTGCTCGCGTTCCGCATCCCGTTCGAGTACTGCAGCCCGCCCGGCGACGTCTCGGGGCAGACCGAGAAGTCGCTGGGCCAACTCGACCGTTCGCTGGGGTCGATGATGGTGTTCTACGGCGTGGGCAATCACGGCGGCGGCCCGACCAAGGCCAACATCGACTCGATCCACCGCTACGACCGGATGGGCACTTTCGGGAGGATGACGATGTCGTCACCGCGCACGTACTTCGACGAGATGCTCGCCCGCGGAAAGGGTTTCCTCGATGCTCTCGCCGTGCGTCGGGACGACCTGCAGCATCACGCGCCGGGCTGCTACTCGGCGCACTCCGGCATCAAGGCCTGGCAGCGGCGAGCGCAGCATGCCGTACTCTCGGCGGAACGATGGGCCGCGGTCGCGATGGCGCTCGGCGGCGACGAGTACCCGCGCGACGACCTGGAGCGCGCGTGGAAGCAGATCCTCTTCAACCAGTTCCACGACATCCTCCCGGGCTCCGCGATCGAGCCCTCGTACGAGGACGCCCGCGACCAGCTCGGCGAGGCCGTCGCGATCGCCAAGCGCATCATCACCCGCGCGCACAACCGCATCGCTCGCCGGATCGACATTCCGGCGGACCCGGCGACGCAGCCCGTCGTGGTGTTCAACCCGCACCCGTGGCCCGTCTCGGTCGACGTCGACTTCCAGTACGGCGCCCAGCCGCACGGGGTGCGCGTGGTCGACCACGAGGGCGTCGAGGTGTTCTCGCAGGCGACGCAGTCCACCGCCACGACGGGAGACCGCAGCCGTGGCGCGGTCACCTTCCGCGCCGAGGTGCCCGCGTTCGGCTACTCCCTCTACCGACTGCTCCCGGGACCGGCTGTCGCACCGGCATCCGCACTCTCGGTCTCCGACGACGGCACCGTCATCGAGAACGCACACCTGCGTGTCGAGCTGGACCCGGCGACGGGCGACGTCATCTCGCTCCTCGACAGGGCGACGGGCGTGGATCCGCTCGCCGGCACAAGGGGCCAGCCGCGCACGGCCGTCTGCGACGACCCCACCGACACCTGGGGACATCGGGTGATCTCGTACGCCTGGCCGGGCGCCGCGATGACGCTCGACCAGATTGTGGTGCGCGAGACCGGACCGCTGCGCTCGCGGGTACGGGTGGAACGCTCCTGGGGTGCGAGCACGCTCGTCGAGGAGTATCTGCTCGACCACGACGCCCGTCAGGTGCGCGTCGATGTCACGATCGACTGGCGCGAGAAGGCGCATCTGCTGAAGCTCCGCTTCCCGGTCGGGATCGACGACCCGTCCGCGACGTACGAGATCCCGTACGGCACGATCGAGCGCCCGGTCGACGGCGCCGAGGAGCCCGCGCAGTCGTGGGTCGACCTCACCGGCACGGTCGGCGGCGCACCCGCGGGCCTCACCGTGGTCGCGACCACGAAGCACGGGTGGGACGTCTCCCCCGCCGGTTCCGCCGGGCTCGAGACGGCGAGCATCGGCATCACTGCGGTGCGCAGTCCCGTCTACTCCTGGCATGATCCGCGTCTGCTCGACCCCGAGGGCATCTACTCGTTCCAGGATCAGGGCATCCAGCGCTTCAGCCTCGAGCTCATCCCGCACGCCGGCGACTGGCGTACCGCCCAGCCGACCCGCCGCGCCGCGGTGCTCGGGTCGCCGGTGCGCGCCCAGCAGGAGTCCTTCCACGACGGCGACCTCCCCGCGCGTCGGTCCTTCGCGGACGACGGCTCCGGCGCCGTGATGATCACCGCGATCAAGGGCAGCGAGGACGCGCCGGATGCCGGTGCGGCCGACGTCATCGTCCGCGCCGTCGAGACGACCGGACGTCCGGCCGCCGCGAGAATCGATCTCCCGCTCCTCGATCGCACGATCGAGGGCGGGTTCCGTGCGCACCAGGTCCGCACGTTCCGCGTGCCGCTGGACCCGGATGCCGACATCGTCGAGGTCGACCTGCTGGAGTGGCCGCTGGGAGAAGCCCCCGCGTGAGCACGGGTACCCGCACGCCGACGGTCGCCATCCTCGACGCGGATCCGGCGTCGTTCCGGTTCGAGGTGCGCGAGGAGGGCGACGTCCGCCGCATCGCCGTGCGCTTCACGGGTGCCGAGCCCGTCGACGCCGCCGTGCGGGTCTCCGTGCGGATCGCGGATGCCGTCGCGCCGTGGTGGCTGATCCCCGGGCTGTTCTACGGCGACAACCGTCCGGCGGACAACGATCGTCCCTACCCTCGGTTCGAGGCGCGGCCGAGCGCCGACGCGGACGAGTTCGTCAGCGACGAGTGGCACTTCCGGTCGGACCGGGCGGCGACCCCCGCGGTCTTCGTGTGGCCGGCACCCGGCCGACCGGGCATCGCGCTCTCCGTGAGCCCGACCACGCCTCTCGGCCTCACCGGCGTCGGCTTCGCGCTCGACGACGGCGACGCCGTGCTCAGTGCGACGTTCCCGGCGCGCGAGTTCCCCGTCACCTACTACGGAGACGGCGACCCTCGACCCGCCGAGGTCCTCCGGCATCGCTTCACCCCGGGCGAGATCGTCGAGCTGACCGTCCGCCTGCACTCGCTTTCCGAGGACCGTCACGACTACGCGCGGGTGCTGCGCGCGCTGCACGCCGAGAGCGCGGCATCCGCTCCGCTCCGCCCCTGGATGGACATCCCCTCCGCCGCAGCCCTCAGCGCCGAGGGCCTGCACCGCTGGCACTACGACCCCGACCCCGGGGTGCTCCTCGAGACGGTCGGGTTCGACCGGGAGGTCTCGGGCCGCGACGGGAAGTCCGTCGATCGCCAGGCCATGCACGTCGGCTGGGTCTCGGGCATCCCGTGGGCCTACGCGATGCTGCGCCACGCGCACCGCACAGCCGACGCAGCCCTGCGCGCGGCGGCGGAGCGCGTGATCGACTTCTGCACGGCGTCGCTCTCGCCGAGCGGCACGTTCTGGGGCGTCTGGTACCGCGACGGCGGATGGACGCAGAGCTGGACGTCCCACCGACGCGGCCTGCACGGGCGCACTCTCGGTGAGGCGACGCAGTTCCTGGTCAGGGCCGTCGAGCTGACCGGCCGGGAGGACTGGAGGCGCGCGGCGATCTCGAACCTCGACGCGGTGGTCGCGAGGCAGCGGACCGACGGCAACCTGGGCAGCATCCACCATGCCGAGACGGGAAAGGTGCTCGTGTGGGACGGCTCCGCCGGCCTCGCGTGGGTCGGCGCTCTGGCGGAGGCTGCCGTCTGGGACGAGCGCTATCTGTCCGCGGCGGTGCGAGCCGGAGACTGGTACGCGTCTCTCGTGCTCGACGAGGATCTGCACGGCGCCCCCGAGGACGTCGATCTCGCCGGGACGAGCGAGGACGGCTATGTCGCGGTCATGGCATACCTCGCGCTGCACGAGGCCACCGGAAACGCGCGCTGGCTCGACCTCTCCCGGAGAGCCGCGGATTTCGCCCTCTCCTTCCGCTACACGTACGACGTCGACTTCCCGGCGACGTCGATGCTGGGGATCTACGACTTCGGCACCCGGGGCGCCGATCAGGCCTCGCCCTCCAATCAGCATCTGCACGCCTACGGTCTCGTCATGACACGGGAGATGCTGCGGCTGGCGAAGGCCACGGGCGACGACCACTACCGCGAGAGAGCACTGGAGTCGCTCGCCTGCTTCCGCCAGTTCGTCGCTCGCTTCGACGGCGACTTCAACGCGTACCGGGGCATGGTCACCGAGCGCTACTACCAGACGGAGTGCTTCCAGCCGAAGGGCATGCTGCTCACGCTCTCCCACGCCTGGAGCGCCGGAGTGCTGCTGCTCGGATGCGAAGACGCCATCGCCGCGGGCGTCATCGGGTGATCGGTCTGTCAACCCCCTCGGTCCGACGATCCCGCCCGCGCAGGATGAGGCCTGGTCCCGCGAGAGGAGTGCGATGGACGTCATCCTGGTACCCGGCCTGTGGCTGGACGGCTCGTCCTGGCAGGATGTCGCGACGCGCCTGACGAATGCCGGACACGTGCCGCATCCGCTCAGCCTGCGGGGTCTCACCGCTCGGACGGCGGACCGGTCCGGCGTGCTGCTCGCGGACCATGTCGCCCTGATCTCCCGCACCATCGACCAGATGGGCGGGCCCGTCGCACTCGTCGGTCACGCCGAGGCCTGCGGGCTCGTGCACGCCGCCGTCAACCGGAGTCCGGATCGCGTGGCCAGGGCATTCCACATCGGCGGCCTGCCGAGCGCCGACGGCACGTTCGTGTTCACCGGTTTCGCCGCGGACGCGCACCGCGACACCCCCGACCTCGCCCGCCGCCGCGCGCAGGATGCCGCGCTCGACGCGCTGCGGGAACGCCAGCGCACACGGCACGGCGAAGGTGTCGACTCTCTGCAGAGGCTGGACGACGATCGGCGCTTCGACGTCCCCGCCACCATCGTGGCGACCGAGTACACGACCGACGACGTGCGTCGCTGGGCGGCCGAGGACGTCGATCCCGCCCGCGAGGTGAACCGCCTCCGCGAGGCGGTCCTGGTCGACATGCCCGCCGGCCACTGGCCGCAGATCGAATGCGCCGACGCCGTCGCCTCTCTGATCGTCGACCACCTCGCGACTCGCGGACGTCCTCCGGTCGCCGGAGCGGCACGGCACGCATGACCGGATCGCGCAGCGACGTCAGGCCGTGACCCGCGCGGCGTTCCTCACCTCAACGATGGCCTTGCTCGCCGAGGACTCGTAGGCCGCCAGGATGACCCCGAGCACGTCGATCCCCTCGACGTGGGTCTGGATCGGGCGGGTGCCGTTCTGGAGCGATTCCGCGAAGTGCGCGATCTCCTCCGCGAACTCGTGCACGGACTCGAACTCGCGGGTGACCGGCTCCTCCCCGCGAAGGCGCGAGATCAGGGTGTTGCCGTCGGAGGACAGCGCCCCCTTCTCTCCCACGAGCGAGAACTTCTCCGTGCCGACAGCCGGCTGATAGGCCCAGCTGGTCGTGACGTGGCCCACCACCCCGTTGTCGTAGCGGACCAGGACCTGCGCGGAATCCTCGCCCTCCATGAACTCCAGACGATGACGCGAGAGCATCGCGGTGACCTCCACGGGCGTGCCGCCGGCGAGGTGCTGCAGCAGGTACAGGGGGTGGTAGCCGGTGTCGATGAGCTCTCCGCCGCCGGCCGTGGCGGCGTGTGCACGCCAGCCCATGCTCTCGGGCGTGAAGTCGTTGAAGAAGCTGTCCGTGGTGCGCACCTCGTACACCCGCCCGAGCGCGCCGCTGTCGATGAGCTCCTTCGCGGCGGCGACCGCCGGCAGGAACAGCTGGTTGTGCGCGCACATCACGGTCACGCCGTTGCGTTCGACCGCCGCGGCGATGGCCGCGGCCTCCTCCGCCGTGAGGCACAGCGGCTTCTCGCACAGCACGTGCAGTCCGGCATCCGCGGCGGCGATGACCGCGTCGGCGTGCAGATGATGCGGCAGGCAGATGTCCACGGCATCCAGGCCGCCTGCGGCGATCATGTCGCGGTAGTCGCTGTAGACGCGCACGTCGGGGTCGTCGCCGCGGCGCTTCTCGGCGTTCTCGGCGACCGGGTCGGCGATGGCGGCGAAGGTCACTGCCTCGGGGTTGCGGAGGTATCCCGCCACGTGCGCCCCGGCGATGCCGCCGGCGCCGATGAGTCCGATCCGGATCCTGTCGGTCGAGTTCGTCATGCTTGTCCCTTCGAGGTTGCTGCGGTGTTGGCGGCGACCACGAACCGGGTGAGGTCGATGGCTGCCTGGAGGTTCTCCGAGGTGTCGGCGTCGCCGCGGATGGCATCGACCCAGAGCGCGTACGGGCTCCGCCCCGCAGGGTCGAGGGGCACGGGTGTCCAGGTGTCGCCGAACCGGCCCCCCTTGGCGATCATCGACTCCTGCCCGAATCCGAAGAGCAGCGAGGCCCGCGTGCCGCGCAGCTCGAGAGCGGAGGCACCCGGAGTGGTGACGAAGCTCGCCTCGGCGACGCCGAGCGCCCCGTCCGGATAGAGGGCGACGACGACCGCGTTGTCCTCGACCACGCGGCCGGTGACATGCCCGTAGGCGGCGGTGATCCGGTCGGGGTGGGCACCGAGGAAGTGCTGTACGAGATAAGCGGGGTGGCAGCCGAGATCGGCGAAGGCTCCGCCGATCGCCGCGACGGGGTCGGCGAAGCGCTCCGGAAGCCATCCGCCCAGCCAGCCGTCGTGGGCGACCCGGACACGGGCGTAGGTGATCTCGCCGAGCGCCCCCTCATCGACCAGGCGCGCCGCCGTCGTGACGAAGGGCTCCGACAGCCGTGGCAGCGAGACCACGAGCGCGATGTCCTTCTCCCGTGCGGCATCGACCAGTGCTTCGGCCTCGACCACGGTCGGCGCGAGCAGCTTCTCGGTGAAGACGTGCTTCCCCGCGGCGATCGCGCGTCCGATAACGTCGGTGTGCTCGTTCGTCGCGGTGGTCACGGTGATCGCGTCGATGTCGGGGCGTGCCAGGAGAGCGTCGAGCGTGTCGGCGTGGGCGATGCCGAGGCGATCGGCGCCTTCTGCGCCGCGCTCGGCATCAGGGTCCCACGCGGCGACGAGACGCGTTCCGGAGTGTTCGACCGCCTCCCGTGCATAGTCGTCCGCGTGGACGTGCCAGAAACCGACGATGCCGACGCCGATGGGGTTGTCAGCCAACAGTGCACTCCTTCGTGATGTCGTCCCGTCCGCGCGCACACGGAAGAGACCGGTGGGTGAGGGTGGATGTGGCAACGTTACCAGCTGCTCCCCGAGCAGTGCATCGTCACTCAGCACGCATCGCGGATCCGGATGTCGGCGACGACCGGGTAGTGATCCGACGGCGGCATCCCTCCGGGCTCATCCCGCACGATCCATGCCGACGATGCGCTCGCACCGAGCGTGCCCGGCACGAACAGGATGTGGTCGATGCGCCGGTCGAACTGATCGGCCGCCTCGGGCGGAGCGAAGCGGTTGGTCGAACTCAGGGTTCGCTCGTCGACGCCTGCCGGCGCTGCATCCCACGCGTCCCGCAGGTCCATGCCGGCCAGAGGCGGTTGAGTGACGTCGTAGTTGAGGTCGGCGAGGAGCAGACCCGGCACGGCACGCCCCTCGTGCCCCGCCCGGGTCAGTCGGGCGAGCGCCGCGACCTGCGCGGTCGTCTCCTCGACCCGGTCCGGCTCCCAGCTCGTCGCTCCCACCACGACGCGCAGCTCCCCGAGCGGATGCTGCACAGAACTGACCAGCGCGGCGTTCACGCGCCCTTCGGATGGTGTCGCGACGCGCGCCACGCGGGTGATCGGCCATCGACTGACGAGCCCCAGGCCCATCTGCACACCCTCGTGCAAGGGATCATCCATTGGTCGGGGTGCGGGCGGGAGCCCGACGGGCACGAAGGCCGCATATCCTCCGATCGCATCGGCGAGGACATCGGCCTGTGTGCGCTCGTGCGCGCCCCAGCACTCCTGCACACCGAGCACGTCGGGCCGCTGATCGCGCACCACCGCGATCAGACCCGGCTCACGCTCCTGCCAGTTCCCGCCGAAGCGCCACCAGACGTTCCACGTCATCGCACGGATCGAGTGCATGACTTGAGCCTGGCGGAGGGAATCGAGGGTCTCGATCCCCTTGACAGGCCGCCTCACCTCCTAAGATGAGGGTGACCGTGGAGGGCGGCAGATGTTCGACGAGCGAAGAAGACAAGAAGCGCTCGAGGAACTGGGGATCCTTGACACACCGCGCGATGAGCGCGTTGACCGAGTGGCGCGATTGGCCAAGGAGATGTTCGGCGTACCCATGGTCAGCGTCTCGCTGCTGGACCGCGATCGGCAGTGGCGGAAGTCGGAGATCGGCCTGGGCGGATCCGAGGCTCCGCGCCAGGACTCGTTCTGCGATTACACGGTCAGCCAGGACCGCACCGTCATCGTCGAGGATGCTCTCGACACCGAGATCTTCGCCGACAACCCGTTCGTCGTGGGCGATCCTCACCTGCGCTTCTACGCCGGACATCCGCTCCACGCACCCGGCGGCGAGCCGATCGGCACACTGTGCGTGCTCGACACGGTCCCGCACACCCTGAGCGACGCCCAGCGCGGCCTGCTCCGCGACCTCGCCTTCTGGGTGCAGTCCGAACTCGCGAACGACGCCGAGCTCGACCACGCCGCAGTCATCCAGCGTGCGCTGCGCCCCCAGGTGCATCCCGATGTTCCCGGCTACACGATCGCGGGCGGAGCCGTGTCGCGCGGCCGGCTCGCGGGCGATTTCTACGACCTCCGAATGCACGACGGCCGGCTGCGCATCACGCTGGCGGATGCGATGGGCAAAGGCACCGGTCCGGCTCTGGTCGCCGCGAGCGTGCGCGCGTCGCTGCGCACCGCGCCGGATCGCACGATCACCGAGGCGATCGCCGATGCCGATCGGCTGCTCGAGGAGGACCTCGCCGACACCTCGATGTTCGTCACGGCGGTGCACGCCGAACTGCAGCCGGAGACGGGCGATCTGCAGGTCATCGACGCCGGGCACAGCCTCGCCTTCATCCTCCGGGCCGACGGATCGTGGGAGCATCTCCGCTCCACCAGCCTGCCGCTCGGCATGGGGATGGGTCTTCAGCCCCCGGAGGAGCGCGAGCCGCGTTCGACCCGCCTCGAGAAGGGCGACGCGTTCGTCTGCTGCAGCGACGGACTGCTCGACGTGCTCGACCCCGACGATCCCTACGCGCATGTCTACCGGGTGCTGACGACGCTCGGCCCGGACGGCGCCATCCGCGAAGCCCTGAGCCTGGCCTCCGACGAGCGGGCGACGGATGACATCACCGTGGTGGTCGTGAGGCGCGAGCGGTGACCGCACGGTTCGCGACGATCCGCATCCTCGCCCTGCTGTCGGTGCTCCTCGGCGTGAACTACGTCGCGTGGCGCTGGCTCGAGTCGGTGAACTGGTCGGCGTGGTGGATCGCCGTCCCCCTCGTGATCGCCGAGACGTACAGCCTGATCGACACGTTCCTGTTCTGCCTGACGATGTGGAGAGCGCGCGAACGTCCCGCGCCGGTGTCTGCGCCGGAGGGCACAGCCGACGTCTTCATCACCACGTACGACGAGCCGATCGAGCTCGTGATGACCACTGCCCGCGCAGCGCAGCGGATCGCCTACCCGCACACCACCTGGGTGCTCGACGACGGCGCCCGCCCCGACCTGGAGCGGGCCGCGCGAGACGCGGGAATCGGATACCTCACCCGTTCGGAGGACTGGACCGGCAAGCCGCGCCACGCGAAGGCGGGCAACCTCAACAGCGCGCTGTTCCAGACCGATGGGGAGTTCCTGCTCATCCTCGACGCGGATCAGATCCCCGACCCGCTGATCCTGCACCGCACCCTGGGCTACTTCGCCGACGACCCGCAGGTGGCGCTCGTGCAGACGCCGCAGTGGTTCATGAACGTGGACGAGGCCGATCCGCTGGGCAGTCAGGCCCCGCTGTTCTACGGGCCGATCCAGCAGGGAAAGGATGGGTGGAACGCCGCCTTCTTCTGCGGATCGAACGCCGTGCTCCGCCGCGAAGCGCTCATGCAGCTCGGCATCATCGGCTATGTGCGCGAGGTGACGGACTCCACGGCCCGCGCGCTGCGCACCTCGGAGCAGATGATCGAGAAGGAGATGCGAGCGGCATCCGACCCGCGGCTCCAGCGCGAGCTCGCCGCGCTGCGGATGGCGATCCGTCGGGGCAGCCGCGATCTCGCCGCCGGCACGCCTGTCTCCGACGTCGCGGATGCCGTGAGACAAGCGGTCGACGATGCCTCGCGCATCCTCATCGCCGACGATCTGGCCGGCATCCGCGCCGACCTCGAAGAGCTCGGCGCTCTGCCCATCGCTCATGACGCGCAGCTCGATGCCGTCGTCGTGGACGAGGCCGGGCTCGATGCCCTGGCGGCATCCGATCTCTCGCCGATCACGGCGCTCGACACGGTGCGGGCGCTCCTCGACGCCCTGCGCCTCGACCGGGGCGGCGAGGCCCAGCCGATCCTCCCGCTCGCCACCATCTCGGTGACGGAGGACATGGCGACCGCCATGCAGCTGCACGCGATCGGCTGGCGCAGCGTGTACCACCACGAGATCCTGGCGAGGGGACTCGCGCCCGAAGACCTCCGCACCATGCTGACGCAGCGTCTGCGCTGGGCGCAGGGGACGCTGCAGGTGATGCTGCGCGACAATCCGCTCGCGAAGCGCGGGCTGTCGGTGGGTCAGCGGCTGATGTACTTCGCCACCATGTGGAGCTATCTGTCGGGCTTCGCCGCGATCGTGTACCTCACCGCCCCGGTCGTCTACCTCGTCTTCGGCGTGCTGCCGGTCACGGCCTGGTCGGTCGACTTCTTCGCCCGTTTCCTGCCGTACTTCCTCGTGAACCAGCTGCTGTTCCTGTTCGTCGCGAAGGGCGTCAAGACCTGGCGGGGACAGCAGTACTCGCTCGCACTGTTCCCGGTCTGGATCCGCGCCTGCACGACAGCATTCGCCAATGTGGTGCTGGGCCGACCGCTGTCGTTCGCCGTGACGCGCAAGGACGGCCGCGATCCGCGCGGGGTCCCGTGGGGCGAGATCTGGCCGCAGCTCACCGCGATGGCCGTGCTCGCTGTCGCGCTCGTCATCGGCGTCGTCCGGGTCTTCATCGGCACAGCGGACGGCACCGGCACGCTCGTCAACACGGCCTGGGTGCTCTACGACCTCGTCGTGCTCAGCGTCATCATCCAGGCGGCGCGATACCGTGGCCCCGCAGCTCTGATCGTCGAGAAGGAGTCCCATGGATCTCAACAGTGAAACCCGCGACGGATACGCCGTCATCACCCTCGGCGGCCGCCTCACCGCGACCGGGGCGCCGCTCCTCCGAAACGCGGTCGGTGATCTGATCACCACCGGTGAGTCGCGGATCGTCATCGACATGACCGCGCTGCAGTTCGTCGACTCCTCCGGTCTCGGAGCGCTCGTCGGCGGTTTGAAGAGCGCGCGGGTCGCCGGAGGAGACCTCAGGATCGCCGCCGTTCCGGATGCCGTGCGCACCGTCCTGCATCTCACGAACCTCGATCGCGTCCTCCGCGATTACCCCACGCCGGAATCGGCGTTCGATGGACGCTGACGAGTTCGAGATCAATCTCGGCGGGCCGGCGCGGCTGGCGCTGGTGGATGCCGTGCTCGACGCGCTCGATGCGGCGTGGACGGATGCTCCCGGCGTACCGGACGAGGACCGCACACTGTTCACGCTCGCCGTCAGCGAAGTCGTCACCAACATGGTGCAGCACGGCGAGGGGCCCACCGCTGTGACGGTGCGGGCGGAGATCCGTCTGGAGTCCGGCGTGCTCACCGCGACCCTGATCGACACCGCGCCGCCCGCGTCGATCGACTGGCACGGAATCTCCATGCCCGATGAGAACAGCGAGAGCGGGCGGGGACTCGCCCTGTCGCAGTCGGTGCTCGACGAGTTCACGCACACCTTCGACGACACCGGCAACACCTGGCGGCTGACGCGCCGGATCGGCGAGTCTGCCTGAGCGCTCAGCGGCTGTCGGGGGCTATCCCTCGCCGCGCGGATCCCACAGCACGACCTCGGTCGAGCGACGGATGCGTCGGCCGGTCGGCATCGGGACGACGCCTGTGGAACCGGCGGCGAAGACGCGCACACCGGGCCGGCTCTCGCGCTCGGCGCGGAGCGCCGCTTCGAGCTGGGCGACCGTGCCGCGCAGCATCCGGTTCTCATCCTCGAGGTCGAGGAGCTTGGCGATCGCGGGAAGGCTGACGCCCTGGGAGGAGAGCTCGGCGACCTCGCGGAGCTGCTCGATGTTGCGGGCCGAGTAGCGGCGGGATCCGCCGGATGTGCGACCGGGGACGACGAGTCCGACACGGTCGTATTGCCGCAGGGTCTGCGGGTGCATGCCCGCGAGTTCCGCCGCGACGGCGATAGCGAACACCGGGGTGTCGGCGTCCATGCCTCGTTCAGCCATGGATTCGCACCTCCCCGGTGTTCGCTCCCATCATCCGACTCATGATCAGCGACGTGCTTTCGCCATGAGTTCGGCCCGCGGGTTCTCTGCGGGCTCGACCTCTTGGAACTTCTCGAGTGCCGCGCGTGCGGCGTCGTCGAGATGCGTCGGAACCGCGACCTGGAGCTCGGCGAGCAGATCGCCGGTGCCCTTCGATGTCGCGACTCCGCGCCCCTTGACCCGCAGCACCCGCCCGGAGGGGGTGCCGGGTGCGACGCGGAGCTTGACCACGTCGCCGCCGAGAGTCGGCACCTCGATGGTCGCGCCGAGGGTCGCCTCGGTGAACTTCACGGGCACGACCACGCGCAGGTTGCGTCCGTCACGGGTGAACACCGGGTGCGGACGCACCGCGATCTGCACCACGATGTCGCCCGGCTCTCCGCCGTCCGGCGAAGGCCGTCCGCGCCCGCGCAGACGGATCTTCTGTCCGTCGGCGACGCCCGCGGGGATCTTCACCTTGAACGGCTTGCCATCGTCGCCCTGCAGCGAGATCGTCTCTCCCTGCACGGCCGTGATGAAGTCGAGCGTCGTGCGGGCCGTGACGTCGGCGCCGCGCTGCGGACCGCCGAAGCCTCGGAATCCGCCGCTCGGCTGACCGAAGCGGCCGTTGCCGAACGAGCCGCCCTGACCCTGGTTGAACATCGCGAAGATGTCTTCGAAGTCGGCGGACTGCCCGCGCCCCTGCTGACCGAACCGGCTGAACACGTCTTCGAACCCGCCGGCACCCGCGCCGCCCGCGGTGAAGCGGGCGCCGGAACCCATGGCGCGGATCTCGTCGTATTCCTTGCGCTGCTCGGCGTCGGAGAGCACCGAGTACGCCTCGCTGATCTCCTTGAACGTCGCCTCGGCTGCCGCATCGCCCTGATTGGAATCAGGGTGATATTTGCGCGCGAGCTTGCGGTACGTCTTCTTGAGATCGGCGTCACTGACGTCTTTCGAGACCCCGAGGGTCTTGTAGAAGTCCTTGTCGAACCAATCCTGGCTGGCCATCGATCACCTACTCTGCGGGTACGGCGACGACGACCTTCGCGGGACGCAGCTCGATGTCACCGAGGCGGTAGCCCACCTCGACGACCTCGAGCACCGTGGTCTTGGTGGCACCCGGAGTGGGCTGCTGGAAGATCGCCTCGTGGTGCTGAGGGTCGAACTCGTCGCCCTTCTCGCCGTACGAGACGACGCCGAGACGCTCCACGGCCGCGCGCACCTTGTCGGCGATCACAGCGAAGGGCGTGCCCTCGACCAGATCGCCGTGCTGGGCGGCGCGGTCGAGGTCGTCGAGCACGGGGATGAGGCCCTTGGCGGCCTCGCCCTTCGCCCGGTCGGCCTCGATCTGACGCTGCTCTTCGGTGCGGCGGCGGTAGTTCGCGTACTCCGCCTGCAGACGCTTGAGGTCGTTCAGCAGAGTGGACTCGAGGTCGGCGAGCACGGCGTCTTCTGCCGCGGCCTCACCGGTCTGCGTGGCGCCGAGGATGTCGTCGACCGTCAGGTCGTCGGGAGCACCGTCGACCGGGGACTCGTCCGAGCCCTCGGCCGCGGCGGCCTCGGTGGAGTCGGGGTTCTGCGGCGCGGGGCCGGACGCATACGCGTCCGACCCCTCTTCCGGTCCTTCGGCAGGCTCAGGAACCGAACCGTTGTCGAAGTTCTTGTCCGTCATGATTACTTCTTGTCTTCCTCGTCGTCGACGACCTCGGCGTCGATGACGTCCTCATCGGTGGAGGAGGCGTCGTCGGCGGTCGGGGCCTCGCCGTCAGCGGCGGCGCCGGCTGCGGCATCCGCCTGCGAGGAGGCGTAGATCGCTTCGCCGAGCTTGCCCTGCGACTCGTTCAGCTTGTCGAACGCGGTCTTCACGGCGTCGTCGTCCTCGCCCGCGAGAGCGGTCTTGAGGGCGTCGACGTCGGCCTGGACCGACTCCTTGACGTCGGCGGGGAGCTTGTCGTCGTTGTCCTTGATCAGCTTGTCGATCGAGTACGCGAGCGTCTCGGCCTGGTTGCGGATCTCGGCGGCCTCACGGCGCTTCTTGTCTTCCGCCGCGTTCTCCTCGGCCTCGCGCACCATGCGGTCGATGTCTTCCTTGGACAGCGAGGAGCCGCCCGTGATCGTCATCGACTGCTCCTTGCCGGTGCCCTTGTCCTTCGCGGACACGTGCACGATGCCGTTGGCGTCGATGTCGAAGGTGACCTCGATCTGCGGGATGCCGCGGGGGGCCGGGGCGATTCCGGTGAGCTCGAACGTTCCGAGCGGCTTGTTGTCGCGGGTGAAGTCGCGCTCGCCCTGGAAGACCTGGATCGCGACGGACGGCTGGTTGTCGTCTGCCGTGGTGAAGGTCTCGCTGCGCTTGGTCGGGATGGCCGTGTTGCGCTCGATGAGCTTGGTCATCATGCCGCCCTTGGTCTCGATTCCGAGGCTCAGCGGGGTGACGTCGATGAGCAGCACGTCCTTGCGCTCACCCTTGAGGACACCGGCCTGCAGGGCGGCGCCGACGGCGACGACCTCATCCGGGTTGACGCCCTTGTTGGCTTCCTTGCCGGCCTCGCGCTTGACGAGCTCGGCGACGGCGGGCATACGCGTCGATCCACCGACGAGCACGACGTGCGCGATGTCGGCGACCTTGATGCCGGCTTCGCGGATGACGTCTTCGAACGGCTTCTTGGTGCGGTCGAGGAGGTCCTTCGTGAGGTCCTCGAACTTCGCCCGGGTGATCGTCTCGCTCAGCGAGACCGGACCGGAGTCCGTCAGCGACAGGTAGGGGAGGTTGATGCTGGTCGACGTCGAGGAGGAGAGCTCCTTCTTCGCCTGCTCGGCGGCCTCCTTCAGACGCTGCAGGGCGATCTTGTCGCCGGAGACGTCGACGCCCGTGGTCTCCTTGAACTGCTTGATCAGGTAGTCGACGAGGCGCTGATCCCAGTCGTCGCCGCCGAGGCGGTTGTCGCCGGCGGTCGAGCGCACCTGGATGGTCGAGAAGTCGTCGTCCTTGCCCACCTCGAGGAGGGAGACGTCGAACGTTCCGCCACCGAGGTCGAAGACGAGGATGAGCTCGTCTTCCTTGCCGCGGTCGAGACCGTAGGCGAGCGCGGCGGCGGTCGGCTCGTTGATGATGCGCAGGACGTTGAGGCCCGCGATCTCACCGGCCTCCTTCGTGGCCTGACGCTCGGCGTCGTTGAAGTACGCGGGGACGGTGATGACCGCATCGGTCACCGTGTCGCCGAGGTACGACTCCGCGTCGCGCTTGAGCTTCATGAGGATGCGCGCGGAGATCTCCTGCGGCGTCCACTTCTTGCCATCGACGTCGAAGGTCCAGTCGGTGCCCATGTGGCGCTTGACCGACGAGATCGTCCGGTCGACGTTGGTGACGGCCTGGCGCTTGGCGGTCTCGCCGACCAGCACCTCGCCGTCTTTGGTGAAGGCGACCACCGACGGGGTGGTGCGGAAGCCCTCGGCGTTGGCGATGACCTTGGGCTCGCCGCCCTCGAGGACGCTGACGACGGAGTTGGTGGTTCCGAGGTCGATACCGACAGCACGTGCCATGTGTTTTCTCCTTTGTTGGAAGTTCGTTCTGGTAGGGAAATCTGCGGCGATCAGGGAAACCTGAGTCGCGATGACTCAACTGTACTCCGGCGGCCATTCGGTGTCAAAACAAAGTTGATATGGATCGGCTCAACTTTGGTCACAGGGGGTTATCCACAGGCGCGATCCGACGGATGCTGCGCCTCTCTAGGCTCCCTGACCATGACTTCACACCACCGCCGATTCGCCCCCGTGGCCGCCTTCGTCGCTCTCGCACTCAGCCTCTTGAGCGGATGCTCGCCCCTGCCGGTCGCACGCGAGGCCGGCACGCCGATGCCGCGTCCGTCAGCGGATCCGACACCGACCTCGCAGGCCGGATCTCCCCGGGGCGGCCTCTCGTTCGCCGAGGGGGCGACGCTGGATCCGCGCGCGGACATCAGCTGGGGTGACGGATTCGTCGCCGACGACGGGTGGCGGGCTCAGGCCTCGCAGCGTCCCGGTCGCTGGTCATACGTGAACGCCGCGGGGACGTGCACGGCGTCGTACCGAGGTGGCGCGCTCGGGGATGCGGGAGGCATGGATGACCGAGAGGCCACGGACGCCCTGATCGAATATCAGTCGGGAGACGACTTCCTCGCACCGGAGATGCTGACGGACGGGGAGTTCGCCGCCTATGAAGGCGACGGCTCCGGTATCGCACATCGGCAGTTCAGCTACACGGTCAACGAGTTCGGGTACTTCATGGCCGCACGCGCCTTCGTGGAAGCGGACTACTCGGTCTGGGTCATCGTGACCTGTGAGGGCGAGCCGGTCGGACCGGTCGCACAGGAGGTGCTGTCGAAGAACGTCATCGCCATCGACGCCCCGAAGGAGTGACGCGGTCGTCATCCGCGAACCGTTCAGCCGCGTGCCGATCTCAGCCGCGTGCCGATCTCAGAAGCGGGTTGCTCAGAAGCGCGTTGCTCAGAAGCGGGTCGCTCAGAAGCGCGTTGCTCAGAAGGGAGCGGGGGTGTCGTCTTCGGTGAAGGTGACGGTGTTGGGTGGTGGGGGTCTGTCGATGTA
>NZ_SSDJ01000100.1 GCF_004794465.1 Microbacterium sp. K24
CCTCGTATCCCTGGGCGGGATTGTTCAATGTGGAGTTCTGTTGGTGCGATCGCGGCAGCGACGGCGTCCCGGGCGGCGACCGGCGAGGTCTCCGTCGCGCCGCCGTCTCGCACGAACCGCAGGAACTCGTCGATGAGCAGCCGGTCGGCCCCGCCATGCAGCGCCCCCGCCGGAGGTTCCGGCACGACGTGCACCTCATCCGGTTCGGCGTATCCCCCGTGGCGTCGGTTCCAGACGTGCACGCGCCCCCCGACCTCATCCCCGAAGTTCTCCATGCGGCCCTCGGTGCCGATGATCGTGTAGCTCCGCCAGTAGTCCGGCGTGAAATGGCACTGCTGATACGACGCCAGCACGCCGCCGGTGAGCACCATGTTCATCTGCGAGATGTCTTCGACGTCGATGACCGGGGCGAGCCCGGTCTGCGCGAGCGGCGGCCAGTTCTCGAGGTCGAACCAGTCCGGCATCCGCTCCCCTGCGCGGTCGCGACGATCGGTGACGTCGCCGTACACGCTGAGCGCACCCATCGCGTTGACCCTCGTCGTGCGGGATCCGGCGAGCCAGTGGATCACGTCGAGGTCGTGCGCGCCCTTCTGCAGCAGCAGGCCGGTGGTGCGGCGGCGGTCCGCATGCCAGTCCTTGAAGTAGTAGTCGCCGCCGTTGCCGACGAAGTGCCGGCACCAGATCGCCCGCACGTCGCCGATCGCACCCTCCCGGATCAGGCGACGCATCAGCACGACCAGCGGCATGTGCCGCATGTTGTGCCCGACGTACAGCCGGGCTCCGCCGCGATGGGCGGCTTCCAGCAGCGCGTCGGCGTCGGCCAGGCTCGTGGCGAGCGGCTTCTCGCAGAACACCGCGATCCCGGCATCGAGGAGCGGCTCGGCCGCCTCGCGATGCCGGTCATCCGGCGTGAGAACCACCGCCGCATCGAGACCCGAGGCGATGAACGCGTCGCGGTCGCCCGTCACGAATGCGTCGGGCAGGGCGGCGGCGGCATCCGCACGTCCGCGTTCGCTGATGTCGAGCACGGCCGAGACGATCGCCCCCGTGCCCGGGCGATGGATGTCGCGCCAGAGGATCGAACGCAGGCCGAAGCCGACGATGCCGATCCGCAGGTCGCGCGGAGACGGGTCGGTCACGATCGCTCTCCCCATACGACCCTCACCCGTGCCCGCAGCTCGTGTCCGCGCACGGCCGGCGAGGTGTCGGCCCGACGCTCGACACCGCGGATGCCGTCGTCCCACGGCTCGACGTGCACGATCAGTTCGCCGGGCCAGGTCGCGCGCGCGTGCACGAGGTCGATGCTCCACGCCTCTCCGTGGAAGAGGTCTTCGGTCACCACGGCGCCGTCGACGAGGAGCGCGGCGGACGCGCCGACGTAGTCGATCGTGAGCTGCGCCTCTGCGAGACCGTCGAGTGAGCCGGCCCGCACGTCGATGCGCCATCGCCCCTCGCCGGCGGGCACGAGGGCGGTTTCGGCGAGGGAGGGAGCCGGGGCGGTGAGCGCCCAGCGGTCGGCACCGGGAACGCCCGCGCTCCCGAGCCTCTTCCACGAGGCGCTCGGAGCGACCCCGTCGCCGGGGAGCACGTCGACGACCAGCTCATCGCCGGCGGGCACGAGCCAGGCAGGCGCATCGATGTCGACGAGGTCTCCGCCACGGCTGAACACCAGCCGCTCCGCGCCGTCGAGTGTCACGCGGCTCGCGGCGAGCGAATCCTCCTCGCTCACGACGATGACCCGCCCCGATCCGATCCGCGCGGCCCACGGCGCTTCTCCGGACGCGATGGTCGTGCCGGCGGCATCCGCGCGCAGCGTCACGTCGCCGTTTTCGATCCGCAGCTCATCGGTCGTGGCGAGTTCGCCCGGGCTCCACGATGGTCGCCAGACCACGACCGTGTCGATGCCGTCGAGCCGCATCCTCGCCAGAGGCGGCAGCGTCGCCCAGAGGATCTCGGCATCGCCGACCGCCAGGCGCACCGGGAAGACCGCGTATGCACCCGGAGGCATATGCAGCGGCCGATCCGGCACGGTGAGCGTCGCGCCGCCGTCGACCACCTCCACCTGCACGTCGTGGCGCTCCGGCATGGCGACGTTGCGCTGTCGGTTGTTCACGAACCAGAACCCACGGCCGTGCTCATCGAAGCGGCCGATGTGCCGCAGCCTCATGGTGTCGTCGGGTTCGTGCCGGGCGCGCGGGTCGCGCACCACCCCGGCGGCGTCGAGCTCCGGGGTGAACGAGCGGATGAATCCGTGCAGACGCCGGTAGCGCGACCAGCTCGCCCGCCGCACCCCGAACTCGCCCACCGGCGCCTGGAAGTCGTAGCTGCACGACCAGTCGCCGTGCAGCCCCGGCCGCTGCGTGCCGCCGTGGAACAGGTAGTACCCGAGCATCGCGGCGCCGCGGCCGAGTCCGTCGTACGCCTGGGCGACCACATCGTCGGCATCCACGAGGAAGCGGTCGAGACCCCGCATCGGGCTGCCGGTTCCCATCTCGATGTAGCCGCGCGGGTAGTCGTCGGCCGCGTAGTAGATGCGGCCGAGGTCGGTGGTCGCCTGCCATTCATCCGTGCCGAACGAGAAGCCGCTGACCGGAGCGGTGCCTCCTCCGCTCTCCCACCCGCGGTAGGCGTAGCCGCCCAGCAGAGGCAGCACATGCGTCGCCGGGTCGAAGCGCGTGTTCGCCGTCACGCTGAAGAAGGGGGCGTCCAGACCGCAGCGCACCGCGAGCCCGCGCAGCGTGGCGATGTGCGCGGGGTCGCCGTCGTCGAACTCGTTCTCGATCTGGATCGCGATGATCGGCCCGCCGTCGGCGAAGCCGAGTCCTGCGACCTCCGCCGCCAGCCGCCTCCAGTACCGCTCGACGTGGGCGAGGTAGAGGGAATCGTCGGATCGGCTGCCGGGCAGCGCGAACTCCGGCAGCCCACCGTTGGCGGCCTCCGCGTTGCAGTAGGGACCGATGCGCAGCCATAAGTTCAGCCGCAGCGACGCGCACTCCTCGACGAACGCCCGGACGTCGCCGTCGCCCGACCACCGCCACTCACCCGGTGCGATCTCGTGATGGTTCCACAGCACGTACGTCGCGATGGTGTCGAGTCCCGCCGCCTTCATCTTCGCGAGCTCGTCGTGCCAGCGGTGTCGCGGCGCCCGGGCGAAGGGGTACTCGCCGCTGAGCGGGAACCACGGTCGACCGTCTTGCACCCACCCGCGGCGACTCACCTGGAGCACCTCGCCATCGGGTCCGGCTCCCCCGGCCCATGCGAACGGCGCGGGCGAGCGGCACTCGCGTCGCGCGAGGTCGAGGCGGCTCCTCACCGGTCGCCGTCCTCCTCGTCCGCCAGTTCGATCGCGATCACGGTGTCGACGGCATCGGGCAGCGGGTAGGTGAACTGCGGGTTCTCGCCGAACGAGACGAAGACGGTGTCGGGATACGGCTCGGTGAGCCAGAACGTCACGGGTTCGATCGCCTGCCCGGTCGTCAGCAGCCGCAGGGAGCGCACGGCCGCCTTGTCGACTCCGGTGAGCGCGAGCGGCCCGATGGGCCCCTCGAACACGTGTGCGTACAGGGTGTTCCCCCGGCGGGTGTAGTACCCCCATTCGGGTTTGGGGATGCCGGCGATCCCGGCGCCGTGGATGCTCTCGCCGTTGCGCTCCATCCAGTCGCCCACCTCGTGCAGCATCCGCACGGACTCCTCGGGGAACGAGCCGTCGGGACGAGGTCCGACGTTCAGCAGCATGTTGCCGCCCTTGCTGACGATCTCGACGAGCTTCCGGATGATGGTCTTCGTCGGCTTGAACGCCGTGTCCCCGCGGAAGTATCCCCAGTTGTTGTTGTGGGTGAAGTTCGCCTCCCACGGGACCGGATCGCCCTTGACGTTGCGGATGCCCTCCGCCGGGATCAGCTGCTCCGGAGACACCCAGTCCCCGGCCCAGTCGCTCGGATCCTCTTCGACGAGCGAGCCGAAGCCCCCGCCGCTGGTCTCGAGGCGGTTGTTGATGAGGATGTCGGGCTGATGACGGCGGACCATCGCGAGCAGCTCGTCGGCCTTCCACGTCTCGCCGATCATGGATCCGTACGAGAAGTCGAACCAGAGGATGTCGAGCTTCCCGTAACCCGACACCAGCTCCTCCACCTGTGCGTGCATGTAGTCGAGGTACCGGGGGAAGTCGGGGCGGTGATCGGCCCAGGCGGGGTCGCCGCGATGCGGGTGGTGCTCGTCCTCGTACGCCGGGTAGTCGGGGTGGTGCCAGTCGAGCAGCGAGTAGTACAGCCCGACCTTGATTCCGCGCGCCCGGAAGGCTTCGAGGAACTCGCGCACGAGGTCACGACCGAAGCCGTTGTGCATCGACGTGTAATCGGTGAGCTTCGAGTCGAACAGGCAGAAGCCCTCGTGATGCTTGGCGACCATCACCGCGTACTTCATGCCGGCCTTCGCCGCGTCATCCGCCCATCTCTCCGGATCGAAGTGCTGCGGCCGGAAGCCGTCGATCGCCGGCTGGTAGTCCTCGATCGAGACGCGCTCCATCGACCGCCACCACGCTTCGTCCTGGATGACCGTGTACCCGCCGAAGTGGATGAACAGTCCGAAACGGTCCTCGCGGAACCAGGCGGAGCGGGCGAAGCGGTCGGTCATGCGGTGCCTTTCGATCGCAGGGGAGGTCATCAGCTCTTCACCGCGCCCGCCATGATGCCCGACATGATGTAGCGCTGGGCGAGCAGGAACACGACGACCATCGGGAGCGCGGTCACCACGAGGTTCGCCGAGACGAGGGCGTAGTCGAACGAGTGCAGACTCTGGAAGTTGAAGATGGTCATCGGAAGGGTCCAGACATCGGAGTTGGTGAGGAACAGCACGTTCTGGAACTCGTTCCACGCGAACGTGACGACGAGCACCATCACCGTGAGGGTGACGGGGCGCATCAACGGGAAGATGATGCGGAAGAAGATGGTGAACGCTCCCGCGCCGTCGATCAGCGCGGCCTCGTCGATCTCCCGCGGGATCTGGCGGATGAAGCCGACGAGCAGCAGGGTGGTGAACGGGATCTGCGAGGCCACGTCGACGAGGATGAGCCCCAGGTGCGTGTTCGACAGCCCGACCAGCTGCAGCAGCCGGATGGCCGGGATCACCGCGAACGGGGCGATGAGGCCGACGAGCAGATACGCGTACACGCCCTTGCTGAACCAGTCCGTCCGGCGGGCGATCACATAGGCGGCGAGCGAGCAGACCGCGATCGTGCCGATCGTCACGCCGCCGGCGACGATGATGCTGTTGACGAGCGCGCGGGCGATGGCGGGGTCGCCGAGCACCGTGGCGTAGTTCGAGAACATCCAGTTCTCCGGCAGCGCGAAGGTGAACGTCGCGGCCTCGGCCGAGGTCTTCACCGAGTTGAGCAGGATCAGCAGCAGCGGGGCCAGGTAGACGAACAGCACCGCCGCGGCGGCGAGGGAGGTCAGGACCCGGGGGATCGTCGAGGTCTTCACAGGTCCTTCACCTTCGTGCTGCGGTTGATGACCGCGTTGAGCGCGAGCGCGATCATCGTCACCAGGATGAACTGCGTGAAGCTCACCGCTGAGGCATAGCCCAGGTTCGAGGTGCTCAGCGCCTTGAGGTTGAAGATCGTCAGCACGCTGGTCGCCGTACCGGGACCGCCGCCGGTCGTGGCGATGATGATGTCGAACGCCTTCATGCCGGCGACGAACGAGAGCAGCGCGGTCAGCGTGATCGCATGCGAGATGAACGGGATCTTCAGGTAGCGGGTCATCTGCCACGCCGAGACGCCGTCGAGGTTCGCGGCCTCGATGAGGTCTTTCGGCACGGCCTGCAGAGCCGCGAGGACGATCACCATGGTCCAGCCGACGCCCATCCAGGTCTCGACGACGGCGACGGTGATGAGTGCCAGATCGAAGCTCCCGAACCAGTCCTGCGCGAGGAAGCCGAGGCCGAGGCCGCGCAGGGCCTGGTTGACCGGGCCGTCATTCGCGAGGAGGAAGTAGAAGGTGGAGCCGACGACGATCGTCGAGAGCATCATCGGCAGATACACGAGAGCGCGCAGGCCGTGATTGCCGCGGAAGGCCCGATCGAGCAGGAACGCGAGCGCCACGCCGACGACGGTTTTCAGCACCGTCACGATCACCGCGTAGAGGAACTGCAGACCGACCGACTGCAGGAACCCCGGCAGGTTGTCGACGTACAGGAGCTCGAAATTGCGGATGCCGATGAACTCCTGCGTGCGCGAAAGCGTGGACGCATCCGTGAAGGCGAGCCACAGTCCGAGGAGCGCGGGGAAGAGGAAGAAGATCGTGAAGACCGCGATGGCGGGCACGAGGAACGTCCTCGGGTACACCCGCGCCGCCAGAGCGTTCTTCATCTTCTTCCTCTCCCTCGAACCGCTCGGCTCAGAACCCGTCGAGACCGGCGGTCTTGCCGGCGGCCTGCCAGGCGGCGTCGTAGCGCGTGCCGAACTCGGTGACGTCGATACGGCCGGCCAGCAGCTCCTGGTAGGCGGCGATGATGTCGTCCTGCGGGGTCGGGAACCGCGCGGCCGTGTCGAACGCGGCGCCGGTCTTCTTCTCATCGACCCACCCCTGGATCTCGTCCATGACCGGGTCGGGCTCGGCGACCGTGACGTCGGTGAAGGCCGGGACACCGGGGTTGCTGGCGAGGAAGTTCTCGACCTGCGCGGGCTCGATCAGGAACTCGAGCAGCTCGCGGGCGGCATCCTTCTGGGTGCTGTCCTTCGCGATGTGCATGATGTTCGGCTGGCTCAGGGCGATCTGCGTGGCACCCGACGGGTTCGGCAGCGCGAAGAAGCCGAAGTTCCCCTCCGGGTTCGCCCCGCGGATCTCGCCGATCACCCAGCTGCCGTTGATGATCGCGCCGGCCGTGCCGTCGGCGACGGCCGCCGTGGCCTGCTCGTAGCTCGCGGTGAGGACATCGGCGTTGGTGAGCCCGTCCTTCGCCCATCCCGCCAGAGCGTCGTACTGGTCGTCGAATCCGGACACCTCCGACCAGGTCCCCTCGTTGCTCGCCATCTCCTTCGGGAGGTCGGCGTTGTCGCCGATGAAGTCGGCGTTGACCGCGTTGCGGTGCTGCAGCAGCGTCCACCCGTCCTTGCCGGACAGGAAGAGCGGCGTCACGCCCGTGGCCTTCACCGCGGCGAAGGCGGCGGTGAGGTCGTCGAGGGTCTCGGGCTGCGCGTCGACCCCCGCCGCTTCGAACACATCCTTGTTGTAGAAGATGCCGAAGGTGCTGAGGCCGTCGGCGGCAGGGATGCCGTAGAGCTTGCCGTCGGCCGCCTTCATCGACTCGAACACCGAGCTCGGCATCCGGTCCTGGAAGGCGGGCTTCGTGATCTCGGTCATGAACGATCCCGGGTCCTTCTCCTCGTTGAGTCCGGCGAAGACGTCGACGCCGCCGCCCGAGGAGATCTTGGCGCGGATGTTCTGGTCGTACTGTTCGTCGGGAACGCCCTGCACCTCGACCTCGACGCCGGTCTTCTCGGTGTAGGCGTCGATGTTCTCCTGGAGGCCCTCGTAGTTGGCCCAGCTGCTCGGCACCATGTAGACGAGGGGCTTGTCGCTGCCCTCGCTCGGGGCGCCGCCCGAGCCGGAGCAGCCGGCGAGGGCGATGGCCAGTGTCGAGGCCGCCGCCGTGAACGCGATGATGCGCGCAGTCTTCATTGACATTGTTCTTCCTTGGTGCGGTGAGGGGCCCCGGTGCGGGTGCGCCGGGGAGGTCGGCAGGTCAGACCAGAACGGTTCTGCGGCCGCTGATCGCGGAGGACAATCGGGTGCGATCGAGAACGTGAGGCGCCATTCCTGGGCCGATGAGGTCTT
Source organism: Microbacterium sp. K24 (assembly GCF_004794465.1). GTDB lineage: Bacteria > Actinomycetota > Actinomycetes > Actinomycetales > Microbacteriaceae > Microbacterium. The sequence continues at coordinate 7,836 of NZ_SSDJ01000100.1, forward strand.
CTGCCGCGCCGTCGAGCGCGGTGAGGGCTGCGCCGATGACGGTCCCGAACTGACCGAATTCGCTCACGACGATCGGCGCGACGATCGGCAGGTCGCGATCGAGATGTGCGCGGACGCGAGCGACGAGCGCGTCGTGCACGGCCAGCGGTCCGTGCAGAACGATCAGCTCCGGGTCGATCACGAGCTGGAGCATCGCGATCTGCTCGGCGGCGAGCGCCGTGAACCGGTGGAGAGAGGCATCTGCCGCCGCATCGCCGCCGTCGGCGGCGTCGACGAGCGCGCTCACGTCGGGATCGGAGGGCCATTCGGCATCGTCGAGGTGATTCTGCGCGGCACTGAATCGCTGCTGGGTGTTGCCGGACCGTCCGTTGGCGCCGCCGTGCACTCGTCCGTCGATGACGATGCCGGCGCTCACGCGATGCCACAGGATCGGCACGACGAACGTGTCGACGTCTTTCGCGGCGCCCATCCGTCGCTCCGTCGACATCGCCGCAGCGAGGTCGTGCATCGTGTCGGTCGGCACGTCGAACGCGGCGCCGATGAGCGGGGGCACGGCCTCGCCGCGCCACTCCTCGAACGCCGCCGCTTCGATGAAGACACCGGAGGGATCCATCGAGCCCGGAACGGCGACCCCGACGCGGACGAGCTTCTTGCCCAGCTCGGCGGCGGCCTGCTCCACCCAGGCGGCGGCGCTGGTCAGACGCGCCTGCGCGCTCGGCACGGTGACCGGCCTCTCGTCATGCCACAGCTCCCGGCCGAGAAGGTCGGTGATGAGAAGTCGCTCGACATGCTTCGCGAGCTCCAGTCCGGCGACGACGCCCGCGTCGGCGACGAACGAGAATCGCGAGGCCGGGCGACCGGCGCCGGTCGGAGCGTTGGCCGCGACCTCGATGAGGAGTCCGGCGTCGTAGAGGTCCTGCAGTCGAGCCCGCACGGTGGGTCGTGACAGTCCGGTGGCTTCGGCGACCTCGGCGATGGTCATGGAACCCGCGGAGCGGATGACCTCGGCACAGCGCGCGCTGTTGGCGCGGCGCAGTTCGAGCATCTGGTCCGAGTTCGCGGTGACGACGCGTTCCATGTCGACCTCCTCGTCGTGGATCGATTCCAGTACCCCATTTATAAATAGGGTTTCCCAAGATGTCAAGAAGTTTTTCCTAATGCCTCGAGGTCGACGATCACGGGGTCGTCGACGCCGACGCCCGGCGCCTCGATCCCGACCTCCGCGAGGACGCGGCCGGTCAGCACGAGCTCTTCTCTCGCCCACGGGGGCGTCTCGTGAGCCGCGAGTTCGCGCGCGAGCCTCACGCGATAGCGCCGGTCCGGAGTCAGGCCGACGAAGCGCATACGACCGGGCGGCCAGCCCGCCGGACGCTCGCGCAGGAGATAGAGGTACACCGCACCGGCGTCGCCCACGACCCCATCGAGGGATGCCGCTCCGCCGGCGAGATCCGCATGCACGACCCTCCCGCTGTGCAGCAGCGCCCGATGTTCGCGGTGGAAGGCGATCCACCCGCGGAGTTCCCCCTGCTCGTCGTCGCCGAGCGCGGCGAGGTCGGCCTCGACCCCCAGCTGCCACATGCTCGCGACCGCGCCGCGGAAGCCCAGCGGGGCGACGCGACCCGTCGAGTAGGCGCGCGGCTCGCCGATATGCGTGCCGATGAGCTCCGGTGGCAGCAGGAGCGATGTCCAGCGGTTGATGTCGACGCGCTCGTGGGGATCGCTGCAGTCCGACGCCCACACCCGGTCGGCGCGCTCGAGGATGCCGAGATCGATGCGTGCACCCCCGCTGGAGCACGCCTCGATCTCGAGACCCGGGAACCGTGCGCGGAGCGCGTCCATCAGCCGGTAGACGGCGAGGGTCTGCGCGCGATGACCCGCCCGACCGGTCGGACTGTGCCCCGCGTCGAGGAGCGAGCGGTTGTGATCCCACTTGAGGAAATCGATGCCGAGGCGCTCGATCAGCGTCGCCATCTGGGCGAGCACGTGGGCGAAGGCGCCGTCGTGCCCGAGGTCCAGCACGTGCTGGTGCCGTGCAGCGATGCCGACTCCGTGGCCGGCGTCGAAGATCCATTCCGGATGGGCTCGGGCGAGGTCCGAGTCGAGGTTCACCATCTCGGGCTCGAACCACAGCCCGAACCCCATGCCGAGCTCGTGCACGCGCGACGCGAGCGCGTCGAGGCCCCGCGGCCAGACCTCCGGCGAGACGACCCAGTCGCCGAGTCCTGCGCGATCATGCCGCCGCGCACCGAACCAGCCGTCGTCGAGCACGAAGCGCTCCAGACCGAACGCGGCCGCGCGCTCCGCCGCCGCGAGAAGCTCGGCCTCGTCGTGATCGAAGTACACCGCCTCCCAGGTGTTGAGCAGCATCGGCCGCGGCAGCGAGGGGTGCGTCTTCCGAGCACGGAGGTGGTCGTGGAACCGGGCCGCGAGCGCGTCGAGGCCGTCGCCCCACGAGCCGTACAACCACGGCGACACGACGTGCTCGCCGGGGCGCAGGACCAGCTCGTCGGGGTAGAGGAACTCGCCGCCGCTCAGCATCCGCGTGCCTCCGGACGTGCGTTCGGCGACGATCCGCTGGTTGCCGCTCCAGCCCAGATGGATGCCCCACACCTCGCCGCGACGGAAGTCGAACCCGTGCTCTCCGGCCACCGTCAGTGTCGGCGCCTCGAAGCCCGGCTTCCCGCCTCGGGCCTCGCGCACCCAGCATCCGATGTCGAACGGCCTGCGCTGCGGCATCCGCTCGCGCGTCCAGCGGCCGGCCAGATCGAACAGCTCGTCGGCGTGCGCGGGCACCGGGAGGGCGAGGGCCAGGCGATCCACCCGGTACGCGCCGCCGAGGTTGCGCAGCGTCGGCCTCGCCCGCAGCAGTCCGCCGCCGTCGAGTTCGATCTCGATCTCGATCTCGAGCGCGCTCTCCGGGTCTTCCGCCAGCACGACGAGGCGATCGGCGGCGGACGTGTCCTCCCGGCGCCCGCGCGCGTGCCGGAAGAGCGGCGCCCAGGCGGACCCGTCACGGCTGCCCGCGAGGCCCGACTCGCCCAGCCAGGCTTCGGCGAGCTGCGGGAGCATCGGCACCGGCTGGGGCGCGTAGATCACGGTGTCGCCGAGCGGCGGCAGCGCCGCACGCTCCATCGCGGCGAGCGCGTCGTCGTCGAGCACGCCGAGATCGGCGCCCCAGTGCAGGATGCGCGGGAGGCGGCCGTCGCTCAGCGTGACGACGAGGCTCACTCCTCCGCGGCGGAGGTGATGGATGACTTCCTGACGTCGCATGGCGGTCCTTCCTGCGCGGCAGCGGCCCGGGTGCGCGCACCCGGGCCGCTGCGTTCGGTCGTGCTAGCGGACTCGGACTTCGGCGAGCTGCAGGATCTTGCCGGATCCCGGCACCGTGATCTTCACGTACCTTCCGGTCACGCCACCCGTGCTGATGGTCTCCGACGGCGTCGGATAGCCGACGCGCGTGCTCGACCAGACGACCGCACCGCCTGCGTCGAGCACCTCGACCCTGTAGCCCGACAGGCGCTCCGGGTTCTCGACCCTGTTCCAGACCTCGATCTGGGTGATCGCCACCGCCGACCCGAGGTCGACCTGCCACCACGGGTTCGATTCGGTGCCGGTGTGGGAGACCGATCCGTTGGCCCACACGCCGTCCGTGTTGCCGTCGACCGCCCGCGACGCCGGCCCGGTGCCGTCGCCCCCGGTGTAGGTCGAGCTCTGGGTGGCGGTCTTGCCCTGGGCGAGGTTCGGCGCCTGTGGCGGGCGGACGAGCACCTCCGCCAGCTGGAGGATCTTGCCCGTCCCGGGAACCGTGATCTTCACGTAGCGCCCGGTGCCGGTGCCGATCGTCTCCGTCGGCGTGGGATAGCCGGTGCGGGTGCTCGACCAGACGACGGTGTTCGCGGCATTGAGCACCTCGATCCTGTATCCGCTCAGACGGTCGCTGCAGCAGTCGGTGCGGTTCCAGACCTCGATCTGCCCGATGGCCTGATCCGAGCCGAGGTCCACCTGCCACCACGGGTTCGTCGTGCCGTTCCCGTCGGTGTGCGACACCGAGCCGTTGGCGAAGACGCCGTCGGTGTTGCCGTCCACAGCGCGACCGGCCGTCTGTCCGCCCGACCACTGCGAACTCTGGGTCGCCGCCTTGCCTGCGGCGAGGTCGACGGCCGCCGGCAGGCCGGGACCATCGGTCTGCACGCTGAACTTCACCAGGCCGTTGTGCACGATCGAGACGGTGATCGTCTTCGTCGCCGCGTTCCAGGACTGGGTCTGCGTGTAGGGACGCGTGGCCGTCGTGTTCGCCGCGAAGGTCACGAGCGGCTGCCCGCCCTGCCAGGTGCCGTTGACCGTGAACCTCGTCGTGCGGATGTCGCGGGCCGAGCGGTCGTTCAGCGGAAGGTTCGACGCGGTCTGCACCACGCCGTTCGCATCCTTGACCGGGTTGCCCGAGCCGTCGAGCTTCACGCTCGTGTAGTCCTTGATGTACCGGTAGGTCTGCCACTTGTCGAAGTCGGTGCCCGGTGCCACGCCGTAGATGCTCGACGTGCGCACGTTGTCCTTGTTGACGCGGTAGTTGTTCAGGATCACGTCGACTTTGTTCGTCGACTCCGTCATGACCGCGAAGGTGTGGTTGGGCGCCTCGATGCCGAAGCCCGTCGCCGCCGACTGTCGGGGATCGAAGCTCGAACTGGCGACGCCTTCGCGGTTCTCGGCGTAGTTCATCCAGTACCACGTCTTGGTGTTCCGCAGCAGGAAGGTGTTGCTGGCGATCGCCTCCTGCGGATACAGGGCGTCGAACCACGATTGACTCTGACCCGATGTCGCGATGTTCTCGAACATCGACAGGTCGGCGTTCGGGATCGTGCTCGGCACCATCGGGATGATCCCGTACCGGCCGGTGCGCGGGAAGATGTTCGACGCCGAGGTGTCCCACATCGTCGACTCGTTGTACACGCTGCCCTTGTAGACCATCTTGTTCTGGTCGAGGACCTCCTGCTTGGTGGGGATCCGGATCGCCCCCGACTTCAGGTCGCGCAGGAACGGGATGATCCCGAACTCGTAGCCCGCGAGACGCTCTCCGTCGGTGACGTTGGTGAACCACTGCGCCTCGGTCTTGAACGCGGTTCCGCCCTGCGAGACGACCTTCAGCATCGACTGCACCGTCATCGCCTCGGGATACTGCAGGATGTCCTTCCACGTCTGGCTTCCGCTGCCCCAGAGCCGGCCGTAGCCGTTCAGACCCCAGTGCCACCAGTCCGACGACGATCCCCAGTTGCCGATCGAGTTCGAGAGCCACATCCCCAGGTTGAGGGCGTCGGTGTCGGTGTCGCCGAACGACTCCTTGTTCATGAAGATGATGTTCTGCGGGTTGGCGCGGATCTTCGACAGCAGGGTCGCGTTGTCCTGGAGCCAGGTGATCATCGTGCCGGCGCCCCAGATGTTCGTGTCGGTCCACACGAAGTGCAGTCCCTCGTCGACCGCCAGCTGCACGAGCTCGGCCAGGTAGGAGGACTGGTTGCTCCCGTTGTAGAGCTCGGCGCCGTTGACGCCCTGCATCATCGAATGCGTCTCGGCGAGGGTGCGGAAGAAGGACACGGGGATCAGGTCGGCCGTGGGGGTCTCGCCGTTGAGCGCCTGCACGAAGAAGGGGATGTTCGCCGCCTGGGCGGCATCGGCCTGGGCGGTGATCCAGCTCGTGACCGACGGCTTGTTCTTGAGCGACTCGTCGGCGATGAACATCACGACGGTGTTCTCTTTGAGGTCCGCGGGGATCCTGCCCCAGAGGTCGGTCACCACGTCGGTCTGATCGGGCCCCTCACCGCCCTTGTAGAAATTGGTGATGAAGACGGGCTTCTCCCGGGAGACCTCCCTTCGCAGCGGGTCGGCGGCGGCCGCGGGCGCGGTCGCCACGACCACCCCCAGTGGAGCAAGGAGGAGGGCGGCGATCGCGATCGCCACTCCCCGCCGGAATCTGTGTGAGAACGTCATCGTTCCTCCCGGTTCACCAATTATGAAATAGTCTTTCTTATACCCCCTCTTCGAGGTTAGGTTTCACCGGAAGACAGCGTCAAGCGGTTTCATAATTCCGGCGCACGCTTCAGCCCGGATTCAGCGTCGGGCCGCCACACTGGAGGAATGCGGATCCTGGTAGTCGACGACGAGGTGCGCCTCGCCGACGGCGTCCGGCGCGGACTGGAGGCGGAGGGCTTCGCGGTCGACGTGGCCCACAACGGGGTCGACGGACTCTGGCGGGCGCGCGAGACGCGGTACGACGCGATCGTGCTCGACCTGATGATGCCCGGCATGAGCGGCTGGAAGGTGTGCGAGGCGCTGCGCGCCGAGGAGAACTGGACGCCGGTGCTGATGCTGACCGCGAAGGACGGCGAGTGGGACCAGGTCGAGGCGCTCGAGACCGGCGCCGACGACTACGTCACCAAGCCGTTCTCGTTCGCGATCCTCGTCGCGCGGATCCGCGCCCTGGTCCGTCGGGGCGCCGTCGCGCGTCCGGCCGTGCTCGAGGCCGGCGACCTGCGGCTCGACCCCGCCGCGCACCGCGTCTGGCGCGGCGAGACCCCCGTATCTCTGACCGCGCGGGAGTTCTCGGTGCTCGAGTTCCTGATGCGCCACCGCGGACAGGTCATCTCCAAGCGCACCCTGATCGACGGCGTCTGGGACGACGACTTCGACGGCGACCCGAACATCGTCGAGGTGTACGTCGGTCATCTGCGGCGCAAGCTCGACAAGCCGTTCGGGCGCGAGGCGATCGAGACCATCCGCGGCGCCGGTTACCGGTTGGCGGCAGACGGTGGCTAGTCGTTCGGTGGCCGGCCGCTGGTGGCGGTCCGTGCGCGGCAGGACGACCCTCGGTGCCACGCTGATCGTCGCGGTGGTGCTGGTGGTCGGGGCGATCTCCTTCTCCGTCGTGCTGAGCACCAGCGTGCACGGCGCGTCGCAGCAGGCGGCCGAGCAGAGACTCGACGAGCTCGCCGAGCGCGGCGACGGACCGGGGCGCCCCGGGGCGGACGGCCGCGACATCGAGAACCTCGAAGACGAGTTCGTGCAGATCCTCGGTCCCGACGGCGCGGTGCGCACGGCCAGCGACGACGCCCGCGACGCGCTCGGCACGACACCCCTCCCGGTCGACGACGACGCGCGGACCATGACCATCGACGGCGAGCCGATGCTCGTCGTGTCCGACGACCTCGAGGGAGATCAGACCCTCGTGCTCGCCGTCTCGGTCGAAGACGATGCCGAGACGCTGACGACGGTCTCGACGCTGCTGGCCGTGGCGGTGCCGCTCGTCGTGCTGCTGGTCGCGGTCACGACCTGGCTCGTGACAGGTCGTGCCCTGCGCCCCGTGACGCGCATCCGGCAGGAGGTCGACGGCATCACGGCCGAGCGCCTCCACCAGCGTCTGGCCGTGCCCGATTCCGCCGACGAGGTCGCCGCGCTCGCGTCGACCATGAACGGGATGCTCGATCGATTGGATGCCGCGGCGACGGCGCAGCGCCGCTTCGTGTCCGATGCGTCGCACGAGCTGCGCTCGCCCCTCGCCACGATCCGCCAGCATGCAGAGCTCGCCCAGGCGCACCCCGGCGTGACCAGCATCGGCGAGCTGGCGGAGATCGTGTCGGAAGAGGGCATCCGTCTGCAGGGGATCGTGGAGTCGCTGCTGCTGCTCGCCCGCCTCGACGAGGGCGTCACCCCTCACGATGAACCGGTGGACCTCGACGATCTGGCCCTCGGCGAGGTACGCCGCCTCCGCGCCGCGGGTCTCGAGGTCGACGGCTCGGGCATCGCCGCCGCCCGCGTCTCGGGCGATCCGCGACTGCTCGGCCAGCTGCTGCGCAATCTCGCGGACAACGCCGCCCGTCATGCGCGCGGACGCATCGCCCTCGGCGTCACCCCGGTGGACCGCCATGTGTTCGTGACGATCGAAGACGACGGGGACGGCGTTCCCGCGGCGGAGCGGGAGCGGATCTTCGAGCGCTTCGTACGCCTCGACGAGGCGCGCAGCCGCGATGCCGGCGGCAGCGGCCTTGGCCTGGCGATCGCTCAGGGCATCGCGGCGGCCGAGGGCGGCACGGTGCTCGTCGACGAATCGCGCTGGGGCGGCGCCCGGTTCGTCGTCACCCTGCCGCTCGCTTCCTGAAGAGGTCTTCAGGACGCTTCAGGAAGGCTTCAGTGCCCGCGCGGGAGCATCGTCACATGGACGACAAGACACCCACTCCCGACCAGACCCCCGACCACAGCGCCGACAACAGCGCCGACAACAGCGCCGACCAGCCGACCGCGCCCGTCACCCCGGCAGCGGACGCCGCACCCGAGACGCAGACGGCGGCGGAGCCGTCGGTCGCCGCGCCCCCGGCAGC
>NZ_SSDJ01000101.1 GCF_004794465.1 Microbacterium sp. K24
GGCCGCGGCCGGCGCCACTGCCGGCGCAGGAGCGGCGGTTTTCGCGGAGACCGCGGAGGGTGACGGCGACGCCGACGATTCCGTCGACGAGGGCGCGGTCGAGGCGGACGCCGCTGTCGAGGACGCGCCGATCGAAGAGACCGCCGTCGACGAGGATGCGGTCGAAGACGGTTCCGTCGAGGATGCGGTCGCCTCTGAAGACGTCGCCTCCATGCCCGATGACGGCGCAGAGCAGACCACCGTCGAGGTGAGCCTCGTCGAGACGCTCGAGTCCGAGGAGAACGCCGACGCGCACGGCGATGTCGAGACCGGCGTCGTCGAGGACGGCGTCGTCGAGGACGGCGTTGTCGAGGCCGGCGACGACGTGGCCGGCGACCACGACGAGCACGACGATGACGCGGTATCCGAGGACGTCTCGTCGGATGCGGGCGAAGAGACCACCGATGGCGGCGAGAGCTCTTCTGACGGGGCTCCGCACGACGCCGACGCCGAGGAGGCCGCTCCGACGCGATCGTTCGACGAGATCCTCTTCGGCACGTCAGGCGCGACCCCGGCCGAGACGCCGGACAGCGCGGGCGACTCCAGCACCGACGAGAACGTCGACGAGAATCACGCCGGCGTCGAGTTCTTCACCGAGCTCGGGGCGACGGACGGCTCGTCCGACGCCGCGGAGCATGAGGGCGACGCGTCGGAGCAGAACGCCGACGAGAGCGATCCCCGCTCCGCCGCTGTCAGCTCCATGCTCGCCGCCGCCGCCCGCGCGTATTACGAGGACGAGCCGAAGGACTACCCCCAGGATCAGTCGACATCCGACGACGGGCCGCACTGGACCGTCGCGTCGACCGGAGTGATCGACACCGTCCCGACTGCAGACGCGCCCGAGTCTGACTCCGAGGACGGAGCGGATGCCGCCGACGAGGCCGCGCCCGGGGACGAGCATGCCGAGCACGAGGGTGAGAACCACGAGCACGAGGGTGAGAACCACGAGCACGACGGTGAGAACCACGAGCACGACGGTGAGCACCACGAACACGACGGTGAGCACCACGAACACGACGGTGAGCACCACGAGCACCACGAACACGACGGCAACCACCACGGCTGAGTCCGTCCGCTGACGAGGAAGCCCTCCGCACCCTGATGGGGCGGAGGGCTTTCTCGATGATCCGGGCGGGTCAGGCGGGCCGCGGACGGATGACCGGTCGACGACTCCCCTTGGAGGTGGGTGTCGGAGCGGTCGCGACGATCTCTTCGACGTCGGCAGGTTCGGTCGACACGTCGAGTCGGAGCGCCTGCGTGAGTGCGAGGCCGTGACGCGTACTGAGGATCAGCCGGCCGTACTGGTCGTCGCCCTCGAGGTCGATGACGACACCCGGACGACGCCGACGGATCAGCACGAAGTCGAGGCTGCCTGCCGCCTTCCAGCTGCCGGCGGCGAGGACTCCGGGAATGTGTGTTCCGGGGTTCGGCACTCCGCGCAGCCACGTCCACGCATCTTCGGTGAGCTGCACCTTGGTGATGTGGTCGCGCACGATCCGCACGTTGCTGCGGTGGAAGGTGGCGGCTCGCTCGATCGGCGAGAGCACGACCTCCAGTTGCGTCTGGTCCAGCAGCAACGTCACCATGCCCCCAGTCTGCCAGCGCGGCCCTCCCAGTTGTCTGGAAGTTGCTCACAGGAACGCAACGATCCATTGTGGGTTCGACTCAATCGGTCGACATCATCTCTTGCACATTCGAACATATGTTCTATACTAGAGGCATGACCTCCCCCACCGACAACAGCATCGAGCACCGTCAGGCGCTGCTCGATGCCTGGGTGGAGAAGAGGCGGCAGATCTCCGTGCTCGAGGCAGAATCGTCGGGCCTTCTCGCCGACCGGATGCGCGTGCTCGATGACGACGTGCGTGAGCACCCGCATCATCGTGAGGCGATCCACCGATCGATGATCGCCGAGTACGCCGCCGCCGGGCGCATCGCCAAGGGCAGCGCCGAGTATGCGTTCTCCGATGCCTGCCTCCTCGATTCCGATCACCCCGCGGTGCGGGAGTCCTTCCGGCGCGGAGGCATCAGCGCCGGACATGTGCGCGAGATCGTCCGGGCGGGGATGATCGTGCGACTGGCCGTGCGCAAGGGTCGGGTGGATGCCGAGACGCTGAGTCTCTACGACGCCGCGGCCCTCGAGGTCGCGGAGCACGACTCCCCCGGCCGCACCCGGGCGATGGTGCGACAGATCGCCGCGTCGCTCGCGGGAGAGACGCTGGTCGAGCGGCACCGACGTGCACGGAGCGAGAGAGCGGTGACGATGCGCTCGGTCGACGACGGCCTTGCGCTTCTGCAGGTGCTGCTGCCCGAGCATCTCGCGGCCGCGATCCTCGATCGGCTGACGCGACTCGGCCAGCAGGTGATCGCCACGCGCGACGATCAGCATCCTGTGCTCTCACCCGACGCTCTCGATCTGGGCGTCGATGCCGTGTTCGTGCACGACCTCGCTCCCGATGACCCTCTCCGCGACGACCCGGCGCTCAACGACCATCACATCGACCGCGACCCTCTCGGCGGGCACGTCGTCTTCGGCGACGACACGTTCACGACCGACCCCTGCATCGAGCACGTTCCGGCCGACGAGCGCACGCTCGACGAGGTCAGGGCCGACCTGCTCACCGACCTCCTGCTGGCCGGCGATCCGTCCGCCACCAGGGGGACCGGACTCGACAGCATCCAGGCACGCGTCCAGGTCACCGTCGCAGCCAGCACTCTCGCCGGTGATGATGAGCGGCCCGCCGAGCTCGACGGATTCGGACCACTGCATCCCGACGTCGCTCGGGACCTCGCGGCACGCGCCGCGATCTGGGCGCGCCTCCTGCTGGGTCACGACGGAACGGTGACGTCGACGAATGCCTACTCCCCGACCGAGGCGATGCGGCGACATCTGAGAGCCCGGGACCAGCATTGCCGGTTCCCCGGCTGTCGCATGCCGGTTCACCGGTGCCAGATCGACCACAACCACGATCACGCCCGCGGCGGCCCCACATCGAACGACAACCTCGCTCACCTGTGCGTGGGTCACCATGCGCTCAAGCATCCCGAGATCGACGACCGATATCGGTGGACCGCCCGGCAGCTTCCCGGCGGAGACATCGAATGGACCAGCCCCCTCGGGCGGGTCTACAACGACGCCGTGCCCCGCCGCGTGATGTTCGTCTGAGACGATCCCGGGTACCGCGGGGCCGACGCGACGCTCTACGCGCGAGCCGACGCCGCCGCGGCGGCCGCAGCGGGCAGCGCAGCTTCGATGATCTGAAGGTCCTCTTCACCGTGCGCGGCCGTCAGGAACCAGGCCTCGAACACGCTCGGCGGCAAGGCCACACCCTGCTCGCGCAAGGAGTGGAAGAACGGCGCATAGCGGAACGACTCCTGCGCCTGCGCCTCGGCATAGTCGCGGGGTGCGGATGCACGGAAGGAAGCGCTGAAGAGACTTCCCGCGTTCGCGACGGCGTGGGTGACGCCGGCATCCGACAGGGCAGTATCCAGAGCAGCCGAGACGCGAGCGGATGCCGCATCCACGGTCGCATACACCTCCGGGGTGGCGAGTCGCAGCGTGGCGAGCCCCGCAGCGACCGACAGCGGATTGCCGGAGAGCGTCCCCGCCTGATACACGGGCCCGAGCGGAGCGAGCAGGTCCATGACCTCGGCACGTCCACCGAGCGCGGCCAGCGGCATCCCTCCGCCGACGACCTTGCCGAACGTGATGATGTCGGGCAGATAGTCCTCACCCGCAGCGGCCTGCAGGCCCCAGTAGCCGGCCGGGTGCACGCGGAACCCGGTGAGCACCTCGTCGAGGATCATGAGGGCGCCATGGGCGTGTGCGGTCTCCGCGATGAGACGGTTGAACCCGGGAAGCGGAGCGACCACGCCCATGTTCGCTGCGGCTGCCTCGACGATGACCGCCGCGATCCGCGGACCGTGCTCGGCGAACACTGCCGCGAGAGCCTCGGGGTCGTTGTATCCGATCACCAGCGTCTGCGCGGCGATCGGGGCGGGAACGCCGGCCGAGCCCGGAAGCGCGAGCGTCGCAACACCCGAGCCCGCCTCGGCGAGCAGGCCGTCGGAGTGACCGTGGTAGTTGCCCGCGAACTTCACCAGCAGGTCCCGACCGGTCGCGCCGCGGGCCAGCCGGATCGCCGTCATCGTCGCCTCGGTGCCCGTCGACACCAGGCGCACGCGCTCGATCGGACGGATCTCGCCGAAGCGCACGCGATCGGCGATCAGTGCGGCCAGCTCCACCTCCCCCTCCGTCGGAGCGCCGAACGACAGTCCACGGGTCGCCGCCTCCTGCACGGCGGCGACGACCTCGGGGTGCGCGTGACCGAGCAGAGCCGGGCCCCACGAAGCCACGAGGTCGACGTACGAGCGACCCGCGGCATCCGTGACCCTGGCACCCGAGGCCGACGCGAGGAACCGCGGCGTGCCGCCCACCGATCCGTACGCGCGCACCGGCGAGTTGACCCCGCCGGGGATCACCGCACGGGCAGCGGAGAACAGGTCGTCATTGCGGTCGTTCATCAGGGCCCTTCTGAAGAGTCGCGCGAGGTCAGTCGCGCAGCCAGCGCGCGGCCTCGGTCGCCCAGTACGTCAGGACGGCGTCGGCACCCGCGCGGCGGATGGAGAGAAGTGATTCGAGGACGGCGGCCCGGCGGTCGATCCAGCCGTTGGCGGAGGCGGCCTCGATCATCGCGTACTCGCCCGACACCTGGTATGCCCACACCGGAATATTGACGGTGTCACGCACCTCACGCAGCACATCCAGGAACGCCATCGCGGGCTTGACCATCACGATGTCGGCGCCCTCCTCCGCATCGACGACGGCCTCGCGCACGCCCTCGCGGCGGTTGCCCGGGTCGAGCTGGTAGGTGCGCCGGTCGCCCGTGAGCTGCGAGTCGACAGCTTCGCGGAACGGGCCGTAGAAGGCGCTCGCGTACTTCGCCGCGTAAGCCAGCAGGAGGGTGTCGGTGAAGCCCTCGGCATCCAGAGCGGCGCGGATCACGGCGACCTGGCCGTCCATCATGCCGGACAGACCCAGCAGCTGCGACCCCGCGCGCGCCTGCGCGAGCGCCATCGACGCATACCGCTCGAGCGTCGCGTCGTTGTCGACCGAGCCGTCGGCGGCGAGGACGCCGCAGTGGCCGTGATCGGTGAACTCGTCGAGGCACAGATCCGTCTGCACCACGAGCGCGTCGCCGACCTCCGCCGCCAGCGCCTCCGTCGCGACGTTCAGGATGCCGCGCGGATCGTCGGCGCCGGACCCGCGCGCATCGCGCACGGCGGGCACACCGAAGAGCATGACTCCGCCGACTCCAGCCTCGGCCGCGTCGACCGCAGCGGCCCGCAGGGAGTCGATCGAATGCTGTGCGACACCCGGCATCGACCCGATGGCCACTTGCTCCGGGAGCCCCTCGCGCACGAACAGCGGCAGCACGAGCTGCCGCGGCTCCAGCGACGTCTCACGCACCAGGTCGCGCACGGCGCGCGACTGACGCAGCCGCCTCAGGCGGACCTCCGGGAAGCTCACGGCGCGAACTCGTCGGCCGCGTGCGGAAGAGTGAAGTGCGAGACCGCGTCGATGAGCGCGTCCACCGTCTGTCGGTCGGCGACCACCGACACGGGCAGCCCGGCTTTCTCCGCATCGCGCGCCGTCCTCGGGCCGATCGCCGCGAGCAGCGTCTCATCGGGGATCTCGGGGAACTGCTCGCGCACCTGCTCGGCCACCGAGCCGCTCGTGATCAGGATCGCGTTGATGCGGCCGTTCTCGACATCACGGCGGATCCGCTCGGTGACCGGAACGCCGACCGTGCGGTACGCGACGACGCTCGAGACATCATGCCCCGCGTTCGAGAGCTGCACGCTGAGCACCGGCTTCGCGATCTCGCTGCGCAGGGCGAGGATGCGGCGCGGCTCGGTCTCCAGGGCGATGAGCTGTTCGGCCATCCCCTCGGCGGAGTTGTCCTGCTCGGGCACCAGTGCGACCTCGTAGCCGACGGCCTGGAGCGCGGCGGCCGTCGTCTCGCCGACGGCGGCGATCTTCGTGGTGCGAGGAACCACCGCGCGATGCGCGAACAGCACATCGACGGTCGTGGCACTCGTGACCGTCAGCCAGTCGAACGCCCCCGCGGCCAGCTGCGCGAGCGCCACGTCGAGCGCCGCCTGGTCATTGGTCGGCGCGAAGTTGATGAGGGGTGCGACGACGGGCACCGCGCCCTGCGCGCGGAGGCTCGCGGCGACGCCGTCGCCCCACGGCCCGCCACGGGGCACGAGGATGCGCCAGCCGTACAGAGGGAGGTCCTGCTTCGAATCGGATGTCATAGGGATTGCTCTCGGGATACGAGGCCAGCCGCCCCTTGATCGAGCAGCCGACGGGCAACAGTGAACCCGAGCTCACGCGCTGCGTGCATCGGGTCTGCACCATCGGCAGCATCCGCTCCATTGCCACTGCCGTTCCGACGAATATACTCCCCGTTCAGGTCTTCCGTGACGTCGAGGCCGATCCGGCGCCCTCCGTCGGGGGCGTAGACGACCGTCCTGACACGGATCGAAGGCCCCTCGACGACGGCGTGCGCGGCCATCGGCGCCTGGCATCCGGCATCCAGTCCCTGCAGCACCGCTCGCTCGACGGTGATGGCCAGACGCGTGTCCTCGTCATCCAACGCGGAGAGCGCCGCGAGCAGCTCTGCCGGAGCATCCGCCGTCGTCTCCACGGCGAGCGATCCCTGGCCGGG
Organism: Microbacterium sp. K24; assembly: GCF_004794465.1. Classification (GTDB taxonomy): domain Bacteria; phylum Actinomycetota; class Actinomycetes; order Actinomycetales; family Microbacteriaceae; genus Microbacterium. Next base: position 6,774 of record NZ_SSDJ01000101.1, read on the forward strand.
AGCGGTCGGCCACTCGGCGAGGCCGAGCTCCTCGCGCCGCAGGCGCGACTCCGCTCCGAGCCGCGACAGGCCGGCGGCCGCGAGGATCACGGCATCCAGTTCACCCGACGCGACGCGCGCCAGACGGGAATCGACGTTCCCGCGGATGTCGACGACCTCGGCGTATGGCGCGCGACGGCGCACCTGGGCGATGCGCCGCGGAGAACCGGTGCCGACCGTGCTGCCGGAGCGCAGCTCGTGCAGCGGGATGCCGAGGCGGGTGAGCACCACATCGCGGGCGTCCTCCCGCTTCGGGGTCGCCGCGATCACGAGCCCGTCGGGGATGGCGGTCGGCAGATCCTTCAGCGAGTGCACGAGGAAGTCGCACTCTCCGGCGAACAGCGCCTCCCGCAAGCGGGTGGCGAAGATGCCCTGCCCGCCGATCTCGGAGAGCGACGCGCGGTTCGTGTCGCCTTCGCTGGTGATCGTGACGAGCTCGACGGGGCGCCCGGACACCTTCTCGAGGGCAGCGGCGACGTGACCGGACTGCGCCTGCGCGAGCGCGCTGCGCCGGGTTCCCAGGCGGATCGGGGTGCTCATCGACCGACCTACTGCAGCACGTCCGCGATCTCGTCGAAGCGCAGGCGGCGCCCCGTGTAGAAGGGCACCTCCTCCTTCACGTAGAGACGCGCGTCGGTGTAGCGGAGGTCGCGCATCATGTCGACGAGGTCGGTGAGGTCGTCCGCCTCCATCGGGAGGATCCACTCGTAGTCGCCGAGGGCGAAGGCGGCGACCGTGTTCGCGATGACGCCCGTGAAGGCGGCACCCTTTCGCCCGTGATCGGCGAGCATCGTGCGCCGCTCCGCCTCGGGAGCGAGATACCACTCCGGGGTGCGCACGAACGGGTAGAGGCAGAGCCAGTCCTTCGGCTCGACGCCGCGGAGGAAGCCGGGCACGTGCGAGCGGTTGAACTCCGCGTCGCGGTGGACGCCCATGACGTTCCACACCGGCAGCAGCGAACGCAGCAGCTCGGTACGGCGCAGGCGACGGAGAGCGCGTTGCAGCTCTTCGGCGGTCTTGCCGTGCAGCCAGACCATCAGATCGGCGTCGGCCTTCAAACCGGAGACGTCATAGAAACCGCGGACGGTGACGCCGGAATCCTCGACGTACGAGACGATCGTCTCGAGCTCCGTCGAGTCGGACTCGGTGACGGGCACGTCAGGACTGCGCCGCCACACGGCCCAGAGGGTGAATCCGGACGGGTTCTCTTCGAGCACTTCGGACATGTCTCCCAGTCTGCCCCCTTTGCCCGAGCCCCGCGAACGCGGGCCTCAGCGGGAGATCGCGCGCGCGATGACCCAGACGAGCCCGCCGACGGTCGCCGCGATGCCGATCACGGCCGCAGCCGCGGCGATCGGGTTGCGGTCGGCGAAGACGCGGGCCTTCGCGATGCCGCGCGTCGACGCCTTCTCGATGCGACGGGGGATGTTGCCCTTGATCTCGATCGCGGCGAGCGCCGCCTTGAGCTCGGCGCGCGCCGAGTCCCGCGGATCGACGATGCCGGCGGGGACGACGGTGCGCGGCACCAGCGAATCAGAATTCGTCATCTCCGGCCTCCTTCACGATGCGGATGTCCTCGGCGACCGCCTGCGCGGGATTCTGCCGACGGAGGACCTTGCGGAACTTCAGGATGCCGAGCAGCGCGAACAGCAGGACGGCGAGGATCAGGATGCCGAGCACGGCGAGCGCCGACAGCCACACGGGCCACCACGACGACAGACCCGCGATTCCGAAGACGAGGATCACCGGCACGGCCCAGAACAGGAAGAACAGCGCGACGAGGAACCAGACGGACCCGATCCCGGCGTCCTTCGCCGTCCGCGAGATCCACGCCTTCGCGGAGTCGATCTCGGCTTTGACGAGGTTCGTGACGAGTTCGGGCAGGTCGCCGAGCAGGGTCAGCAGACTGTCGTCGGCGCGATCCCGGAATCCGCGAGGCATCTCAGGCGCCGGGCTTCTTCGGAGCAGGCTTCTTGGCTGCCGAGGTGCTGCTCGAAGAGCTCTTGGCTGCGGACGCGTTGGCCTTGATCTCGTCCACGGCGTCGTCAGCGGCGTCAGACACCTCTTCCACCGCTTCCTTGCCCGAGGCGATCACGGCGTCGAGCTTCTGCCCGGGCGAACCGTTGCCCGTGACGGACTTGACGACCTTCACGGCTCCGGTCCAGAGCGCACCGGGCACGGCAGCCGCCTTGTCGCCGACGAAATCCTTGACCATGTCGACCCGCTCCTGCACCGGGTCGGTGTGGTAGAGCTTCAACCACTGCGTCTTGATCTGCTCATACCGCTCGCGTCCGGCACGAGTGCCCAGGACGTAGCCGACGCCGAGTCCTACGACGAGTCCGATCTTCCCCTTCATGGGGTCTCCTCACGTTGTTCGAGTCCTGCGGGTCAGGACTCAGCGTAGCCCCGTATGCCGGATTCGGCATCTGAACGGCCGAGGGGTTGACACACGGCGCCTCGTCACTCCCACAACAGCGTGCGCCGTAGGCGATCGGCTTCGTCCTTCGCATCAGGGATCACCTGCGCGAGGCCGGTCCCGGCCAGCCACGCACCCACCGCGGCGAGTCCCGGCACCGCCTGCAGCGCCGCGCGCGCGGCCGCCC
>NZ_SSDJ01000003.1 GCF_004794465.1 Microbacterium sp. K24
AACGGGTTCCACCGGGATGCGATGTACCGGTCGATGGTGTCGGAGTTCTCCGCCGCGGGTCGGATTCCCCAGGGTTCTGTGGAGTTCGCGTTCAGTGATGCCCGGACGGTGAGCCAGGAGTTGCCCGCAGTGCGTGCCGCGTTCGCGGTCGGGCGGGTCAGTGCGGGGCATGTGCGGGAGATCGCCCGGGCGAGTGCGATCGTGGCGGAGGCGGTGCGTAACCGTCGGGTGGATGCCGCGGTGATGGGTTTGTACGAGGCGGCGGTGCTGGTGTTCGCGGAGCGGGAGACGGCTGCCCGGACCGCGGCGCATGCGAGAGAGGTCGCCGCTGCGTTGGTAGGCGAAACGGTCAATGATCGGCACACGCGGGCCGCGGGCGAGCGGGGTGTGAAGGTCCGCTCCGTCGGGGACGGGTTGGCGTTGTTGACGGCGGTGCTCCCGGAATGGGTGGCGGTCGCGATCGCCGACCGGCTGGCACAGATGGCACGCCAGGTGATCCGCAACCGTGATCGAGAGTCTGCCGCCGCGGGAGACGACGAGCCCCACACCGACGCGAACAGGCACGCCTCGACCTCGACCAAGACCGACGCCAACGCGGCGACCCCGGCCGACGGGGGCAAGATCTTCAGCGACGACACGTTCGCGACAGACCCCGAGCACGACTCGGACACTGGCCAGGACTCCGACGCTGCGGTGACGGACACCCGCACCTGGGACCAGATGCAGGCGGATCTGCTCGCGGACCTGCTGCTCGCCGCCGACCCGAGCGCCGTCGCCACACCCTCGAGCAGCCGTTCGCCGGGAAGCGAGACGCGGACGGCG
>NZ_SSDJ01000102.1 GCF_004794465.1 Microbacterium sp. K24
AGATGTTCCGATGTTGGGAGCGCCTATTCTGAATAGTTGACTCGCTGGACTGCTCGAGACCGTTCGACAGCACGGTGATCGGCGTCTCCACGCCCTGCGCGAGCAGCTTGGCGGCGAAGTGCGCAGAGGGGACGATGACCTGGTCGGCATGATTCGCCTGACTCACCATGAGACGCCACATCCGGCGGGCCGTCGGTGTGCGCGTGTAAGGCGAGGCGGAGTCGACCCGTGCCCGTGCGTGGCTCATCCGCCGGCGATGGAGCGCGGCCAGCAGAGCCGTCGTCACGCTCGGCAGCGGCAGGACTGATCGCGTGTAGACGTCGATCCGGCCGTGCATCGTCTGCACGATCGGGATGCCGAGCGCATGTGCCGCCTCGAATCCTGCGAGGGCTGCGAACATCTCGGTGTGCACGTGCACGATGTCGACCCGGCGATCACGCAGCTCCGTCCGGAGGAAGGCGGATGCCGCGGACGGGCTCCAGGTGAACGGATAGCCGTCGGGGGCGAAGCCGCGCGCGGTGGGCAGCCGCACGACGGCGGGATCCGCGCTCGGCACGGCGAGCGGAGCGAACACCAGCACCTCGTGCCCATGCCGCTCGAGCTCTTCCCTGTGCGCCTTGATCACGGTCTGCACGCCGCCGAGCGTCGGCAGGTAATAGTCGGTGACCATGGCGATGCGCACCCCCTCAGACTAGGGCCGCTAGGGTGAAGAGCATGTCCGGAGCCCGTGTGCTGGTGACGGGGGCGAGCGGGTTCCTCGGCGGCCATGTGGTGCGCGATCTGCAGGCCCACGGGGTCGAGGTCTTCGCCGCGGGACGCCGCGCTACCGCCCTCGATGCCGTCGTCGATGCGGAGCACCGGCTCCTCGGCGACCTGGAGTCTCTCGCCCGCACGGACCTGCCGGTCGACGCGGTCATCCACTGCGCGGCGCTCTCGACACCCTGGGGCCCGTGGCGCGCTTTCGTCGAGGCGAACGTCGACGGCACGGCCCACGTCGTGGCGTTCGCGCAGCGCAACCGCGTGCGTCGGATCGTGCACGTCTCCTCGCCCAGTGTCTACGCGGCCCCGCGCGATCGACTGCGCATCCGCGAGGACGAGGTCGACACCGACAACCGGCTCAACGGGTACATCCGCTCGAAGATCGCCGCCGAAGCGCTCCTGCAGGATGCCCGACGTGCGGGTGCCTTTCCCGAGCTCGTGATCCTGAGACCTCGCGGACTGATCGGTGCGGGTGATCCGAGTCTCGTCCCGCGGCTGCTCGACGTGCACCGCCGGGTGGGGATCCCTCTGTTCGACGGCGGCCGGAACCTCATCGATGTCACGGCGGTCGAGAACGTGGCGACGGCGCTGCGGCTCGCGCTCGATGCCGGCGATGCCGCGGGCGGTGTCTACAACATCAGCAACGACGATCCGCGCCCGTTCCGCGAACTGCTCACGACTCTGCTCGAACTCGTGGGGGAGACGCCGCGGATGCGACCGATGAACAGGCGCGCCGCGTGGGTGCTCGCGTCCGTGCTGGAGGGTGTCTTCCGGGTCGTTCCCGGGCGGCCGGAGCCCCCTCTGACGCGTTACACCCTGAGTACCATCGCCTACTCCCAGACCCTCGATCTGACCCGCGCGAAGGCGGAGCTCGGATACGCGCCGCTCGTCTCTCTCGACGAGGCGCTCGCGCGTGCGGCCGCCGATCAGAGGGCGCACGCGTGAGCGGGCGCTTGCGTCACTACGTGTGCGGGCGCACCGCGCACGACCTCTCGGCGATGTTCCGCGGCGGCGCCCACGAGACGCGCGAGTTCCCGTCCGGAGTCTTCCTCTTCGATCGGGGGGACGGCACGCGCGTGCTCTTCGACACCGGCTATGCGACGGGCGAGTGGAACATCGGCTGGCGCGGCGTGCTCTATCGTCGCCTGCTGCCTCCGACCGTGGCGCCCGCCGACGACATCGCCCGTCAGCTCGCCGACGACGGCATCGACCCGGCGTCGATCACCCACGTGGTGCTGTCGCACCTGCACCCCGATCACATCGGCGGAGTCTCCGGGTTCCCTGGTGCGACGTTCGTGCTGACGGCGGGACAGCAGCGCTCGCTCGCGGCTCCGCGCCTGCGGGCCGGCATCTTCACCGGGCTGCTGCCCAGCTGGTGGGACGAGGCGTCGAAGCTCGTGCTCGCCGACGATGCCTTCCGCGACATCGACGTCTCCGGCGTGTCCGTCTGGGCCGCCGACCTGCTGGGCGACGGCTCGTACCTCCTCATCGACCTTCCCGGTCACGCCGAAGGTCACGTCGGGGCGCTGGTGGAGGGCCGAATGCTGCTCGCCGGGGACGCCGCGTGGGGAGGCGACCTGCTCGGCGCGACCGACGATCTCCGTGCTCTCCCGCGCGCGGTGCAGCACGACGCCGCCGCGTATCGGCGCTCGGCCGCGCTCCTGCAGAACCTCGCCGCCGCCGGCATCCGCCTCGTGTTCAGCCACGATCCCCTCGGAGCACGGGAGTTGCTGGACTGATGTCGGCCCTGCGGATCCTCAGAGAGTTCGCCGCCGTGCGGTGGACGCGGCGTCTCCGTACGCGCCGGGCGGTCGAACGGCGTCAGGCGCGGCTCCTCCGCAGGCAACTCGGTTTCCTGCGTCGACGTTCGCCCTATTTCCGCGATCTGCTCGCCACGCGCACGTTCGCCGAACTGCCGCTCATGGACAAGAGCCTGATGATGAGCCGCTTCGACGAGATCAACACGGTCGGCGTGCGGCGGGATGAGGCCCTGGAGCTGGCGATCGCCAACGAGCGGTCGCGCGAGTTCGACGCAGACCTCGGGGGCAACTCCGTCGGCCTCTCCAGCGGCACCAGCGGGCACCGCGGCCTCTTCGTCGTCAGCCCGCGCGAGCGCGATGCGTGGGTGGGCACGGTCCTCGCCCGGACATTGCCGCGCGGACGGCTGACCGGGCATCGCATCGCGCTGTTCCTCCGCGCCGACAACAGCCTCTACGAGTCGGTCGGCTCGAAGGCGGTGTCGTTCTCGTACTTCGACGTGTACGCCGCCATGGAGGAGAACATCCGCCGGCTCGCGGACTACGCGCCCACCATCCTGGTCGCACCGCCGTCCGTCCTGCGGATGATCGCCCGCGCCGCCGACGCCGGTCGCTTCACGACCGTTCCGCAGAAGGTCTACGCGGTCGCCGAGGTCCTCGAGGTCGCCGACGAGAAGCAGATCGCCTCGTCACTGCGACAGGAGAGGCTGCATCAGCTGTACCAGTGCACCGAGGGGTTTCTCGCGCACACCTGCCCGCACGGCGTGATCCACCTGAACGAGGACGACATCCTCTTCGAGCGCGAGCAGCTCGACGACGAGCGGTTCACCCCGGTCATCACCGACCTCCGCCGCCGCGCGCAGCCGATCGTGCGGTACCGCCTCGGAGACGTGCTGCGCACCCGGAGCGGGCTCTGCCCGTGCGGGAGCGCCCTGGCAGCCGTCGAGCGCATCGAGGGCCGGGAAGGCGACACCCTGCTCTTCCGCGGGCAGGACGGCCGCCGCGTGCCGGTCTTCGCCGACCTCGTCGCGAGGGCGCTGCTGTACGCGGAGGGCTTCGACGAGTACCGCATCGTGCAGACCGACGCGTCGCTGCTCGAGATCGCCCTGGACGTGCTCGATGATCGGACGACGGGCAGCGTGACCCGCGAGATCCACGCCCTCGCCGACCGCATGGGCGGCGAGCGGCCCGAGATCGTCTTCGTACCGTACGCGCCGGACGCATCGGTGAAGCTGCGTCGCGTGGCGCGGACCTGGAGGGGGGATGCCGATGAGGAGCTGTGAGATCGTCGGGTGGGGGAGTGCGCTGCCTGAGCAGACGGTGCGCTTCGGCGAGGAGGTGCGCTACCGCATCGCGGAGGACACGTCGCACCTCGACATGCTCGCGAGCGCCTGCGAACGGGCCCTCGCCCACGCGGGAATCGGCATCGACGACGTCGATCTCGTGCTCGGGGCATCGGCAGCGGGTGTGCAGCCGATCCCGTGCACCGCGGCACTCGTCCTCGAGCGACTTACCCTCGAAGGACACGCGGCGGCGTTCGACGTGAACTCGACCTGTACGAGCTTCATCACCGCGGTCGACATCGCGTCGCGCTACCTCGATTCCGGCGATCACGACACGATCCTGGTGTTCGCCGGCGACGTCGGGACGAGGTTCCTGAACCCGGCGCAGCGCGAGAGCTACGAGCTGTTCAGCGATGCCGCCGTCGCGGTCGTGCTCCGACGCTCCGACGATCCGTCGCGCGGCGTGATCGCCAGTGCCCAGCAGACCTGGCCCGCCTACGCGCACGACACCGAGATCCGCGGCGGACTCTCACGGTCGCCGGCGCAGCGCTATGCGGATGCCGACCCCGCCGACTACCTCTTCGACATGAACGGGCGACGCGCCCTCTTGGGGATGATGCGGGTGCTCCCCGGATTCTTCGAACGCTTCCACGAGCGGAGCGGAATCGCCTACGACGACGTCGCCCTGTGGGTGCCGCACCAGGCCTCGGCCGCTCTCGGTCCGATGCTCGACCGCCTCGGCATCCCGCCGGACCGCCGGGTCGACGAGGTCGCGGCGTTCGGCAACATGGTCTCGGCGTCGGTGCCGTTCATGCTCACGCGCGCCCTGGAGGCCGGGCGCATCGGCCAGGGAGACACGGTGATCCTCTGCGGAACGGCCGCCGGCCTCACCGCCAACGTCCTCGCGCTGCGGCTCTGACCGGCAGTCGTTCGGCGAGCGACGTCAGACGATCGTGCGGCCGATGCTGCCGATGACGCCGTCGATCGGCTGACCGGAGGCGTCGCGGCGTGCGCCGGGTTCCGGCAGCTTGCGCACGGCGCCGGTCGGGTCGACCGCCTGCGCGGGACTCGGTCCCACCCAGGCGACGGTGAGCCGGTCCTCGCCCTTCAGGAACGAATGCGCCCGCACACCGCCGGTCGCACGGCCCTTCGCCGGATACTCCGTGAACGCGGAGACCTTCGCCCTTCCCGGATCAGTGCCGGGAAGGATGCTGTCGCCGCCGGAGACCGTGGCGACCACGGCATCCGCTCCCGAGGCGACAACGCCGAAGAAGAGCACGGAAGCACCGGCGGAGAGCTTGACTCCGGCCATGCCGCCGGCCGGTGCGCCCTGCGGACGGACGGCGGACGCGGCGAAGTGCAGCAGCTGGGCATCGGTCGTCACGAACACGAGCTCGGCATCGTCGGGTGCCTCGGCCGCGCCGACGACCGTGTCGCCGGGCTTCATGCCGATGACCTCGAGCTCGGGTCGGACCGGGAGGGTCGCCGGGACGATCCGCTTGACCGTGCCCTGAGCCGTGCCGAGCGCGATCGGGGTCTCGCTGTCGAAGCGCACGAACCCGATGATCCGCTCATTCTTGGACAGGAGGCCGAGGTAGTCGCGGAGCGGTGTCCCCGCGGCGAGCTGCACGGACGACGACGGCACGGAGGGCAGGTCGACGGGGGAGAAGCGCATGACGCGGCCGGCGCTGGTGAGTGCACCGAGCTCGGCGCGCACGGTCGTCTCCACCGTGGTGAGGATCGCGTCGTGCTTGCTCCGACGGGCCGGGACGCTGAGCTCCTGTCCGTCGACGGCGTCGATGCGCACGGCGCGCCCGGTGGTCGAGAGCACGAGCAGGGTCGGGGCGTCGGCGATCTGCAGATCGACGGCACCCTTCGTGGCGCGTGGCTTCGGAGGAGCGGCGTTCATCAGCAGCGTCCGTCGCGGGGTGCCGTACGCATCGGCGGCGGCGTCGAGCTCCTGCGCCACGACCGCGCGCAGCAGCGCGGGGCTCTCGAGCAGTTCCCGGAGGGAGGCGATCTCCGCGAGCAGCGAGTCGCGCTCGGCCTCGAGCTCGATGCGGGAGAACTTGGTCAGCCGGCGCAGGCGCAGCTCGAGGATGTACTCCGCCTGCAGCTCGCTGAGGTCGAACACCGAGCGCAGGCGCGTGCGCGCCTGCTCGGAGTCGTCGGACGAGCGGATCACCTGGATGACCTCGTCGATGTCGAGGATCGCGATGAGCAGGCCCTCGACGAGGTGCAGACGCTCCTCGCGGCGAGCCAGGCGATACCGGCTGCGTCGGGTGATGACCTCGAGGCGGTGGCCCACGTAGACGCTCAGCATCTCCTTGAGGCCGAGGGTGCGCGGCTGCCCGTCGACGAGGGCGACGTTGTTGATGCTGAAGGAGTCCTCCAGCGGGGTCAGCCGGTACAGCTGCTCGAGGACGGCGTTCGGGTCGAAGCCGGTCTTGATGCCGATCGCCACGCGCAGACCGTGGTTGCGGTCGGTGAGATCGGTGACGTCGCTGATGCCCTGCAGCTTCTTCGACTGGACCGCATCGCGGATCTTCTCGATGAGGCGCTCCGGCCCGACCATGTACGGCAGTTCGGAGACGATGATGCCGGTGCGCCGCGGACCGAGGGGTTCGACCGAGACCTTGCCGCGCACCTTGAGGGCGCCGCGTCCGTTCATGTAGGCGTCCTTGACGCCGTCGAGGCCCATGAGGATGCCGCCGGACGGGAAGTCCGGACCGGGGACGAACTCCATGAGCTCTTCCGTCGTGGCATCCGGGTTCTCGAGCAGGTGCGTCGCCGCGGCCACGACCTCGATGAGGTTGTGGGGCGCCATGTTCGTCGCCATGCCGACGGCGATGCCGCTCGCTCCGTTGACCAGGAGGTTCGGGAAGGCGGCGGGCAGCACCGCGGGCTGCTGGAACTGGCCGTCGTAGTTCGGGATGAAGTCGACGACGTCCTCATCGAGGTTCTCGGTCAGGGCCATCGCCGGCGCGGCGAGGCGCGCCTCGGTGTAGCGGGCGGCAGCAGGGCCGTCGTCGAGGGAGCCGAAGTTGCCGTGGCCGTCGATCAGGGGCACCCGCAGCGCCCACTCCTGCGCGAGACGCACGAGCGCGTCGTAGATCGCGGTGTCGCCGTGGGGATGCAGCTTTCCCATGACCTCGCCGACCACGCGGGCGCTCTTCACGTGCCCGCGTTCGGGCCGCAGGCCCATCTCCGCCATCTGGTAGAGGATGCGGCGCTGCACCGGCTTCAGGCCGTCGCGCGCGTCGGGCAGGGCGCGCGAGTAGATGACCGAGTACGCGTATTCGAGGAACGAGCCCTGCATCTCACTGGAGAGGTCGATGTCCTGGATGCGTTCCTCGACGGGCTCGGGCGGCGGGGTTTTCGGCATGGACTTCCTGGGGGCGTGAAGGAGCCTGTGTCAGACTGGCTCGGATGTCCCTCATGCTACCGTCCGAGTCGCCCAGTGCCCGGAGCGTCGTCGGGGTGGCGGGCGACCTGTTCGCCGCTCTCCGCGGCGGATCCGAGGCGCTGCCGCGTGCGGAGTCGGCGGTGCTCGTCGTGATCGACGGGCTCGGCGCGATCAGTCTGAGGGCGCACGCGGGCCACGCCCGTGCGCTGACGTCCGGCATGGCCAAACGCGACGTCGCGCACTCCGTCTTCCCGTCGACGACGGCGGCCGCGCTCACGAGCATCGTCACCGGGGTGTGGCCCGGCGAGCATGGTCTGGTCGGATATCGCGTGCTCGATCCGTCCCGAGACGTGCTGGTCAATCAACTGAGCGGCTGGGAGACCGACGGGATCGATCCGCTCACCTGGCAGCCGTCGGCGACGATCTTCGAACGCGCTGCTGCGGAGGGCCACGAGAGCTTCGCCGTGGGCGTCGCCGCCTACGCTCGGAGCGGGTTCACGAAGGCGACGCTGCGCGGCGCGGAGTTCGTCGCGGCGACGACGCCGGCCGACCGCGTGGCGACCGCCTATGACCTCGCGCAGCGGCATCCGGGTGCCCTCGTGTACTGCTATCTGCCCGAAGTCGACAAGGCCGGCCACCGCCACGGCATCGATTCGCCGGAATGGGTGACCGCGCTGGAAGACATCGACGCCGCCCTCGCCGTGCGCGTCCCTCCCGGCGTGGGTGTCCTCGTCACGTCCGACCACGGGATGGTGGACGTGCCGTCGAACCGGCAGGTCGTGCTCGAGGAGGAGCATCTCGCCGGCGTCCGCCACGTCGGCGGTGAGCCGCGGATGCTGCATGTGTACCTGGAACCGGATGCCGATGCCGCCGCGGTGACCGCGCGCTGGCGCACCGACCTCGAGGGCGTGGCCGACGTGGTCACTCGCGAGGAGGCGATCCCTCACGGGCTCTTCGGCCCGACCGTGACCGCTGCCGCGTCATCCCGGATCGGCGACCTTCTGGCTGTGGCGCGGGGCTCGGCGGCCCTCTACGACGGCACGGCCGCCGATCAGCGCGGACGGGGGATGGTCGGACAGCACGGCGCTCTCACGCCCGAGGAGCGTCAGGTTCCCCTGATCAGGCTCGGCGCGTTCGCACGCTGAGGCGGGCCCGGGCCATCTCGCCGAGGACTACTCGTCGGTACGGGCGCCGAAGACGATCTCGTCCCAGGACGGCATCGCATTCCGCCGCCGACGGCGTCCACCGCCGTCGGCCGTGTCCGCTGACGATGACGGCGGGGTCGTCTTCGTCGACTCCGGCTCTTCCTCCGGCTGGTCGAAGGCATCGAACAGGGCGATGGGACTCTGATCGACCTGCTCGTCCACGTCGACGTCGTCGATCAGCGGGGCGGTCTCGCGCTGACCCCGGCGGCGGCGCAGCGCTTCGAGCAGGTCAGCGGTCTCCGGGTTCGTCTTCGCGGATTCCGGTGCCCGGTTGATGGCGGCATCCTGTGCCGCGGCGTTCGAGCGTTCCGGCAGGGAAGGCTCGTCGACGGCGCCATCCGGGTGCGGGAGAAGGCGCGGTCCGAACGCGCCGGAGTCGAAACGGCTGTCGTCCTTGTACGGCGACGCGGTGCGCTCCGGGTCCACGGCGCGCAGACGGGGGATGAGTCCCTCGGGGAGCGAACCCTGGCGGGAGAGCTGCGTGGCGTCGGCGTTCAGCGGCGACAGGGCGCTGCGGCGGGGGTCGAAGCTCCAGCGCGCATCGTGGTCGACGTCGTTCGCGGTGAATTCGAGCTTGACGACCCAGCCGGATTCCTCTTTCCAGCTGACCCATCGCTCTCCGGAGGCGGCGACCTCGGCGAGCTTGTCGCGCACGGCGGCGCCGAACGTGGGCTGCGCGTCGGGCTCGACCTCGCTGCCGATCAGCACCGGCACGGCGAGCGCCTGACCGATGATGTGCTCGCGCTCCGCGAGGACAGGACCCTCGAAGCGGACGACGTCGTCGACGCTGATGCCGAGGAGCTCGGACACCTCGATCGCCGTCAGTCCGGCGCGGATCTGGGCCTGGATGTCGCGAGGACTCGCGGCGAGTCGATGACCTGCGGGTTCTGCCTGGCGGGTGGCGCGACGGATCTCGCGCTGCAGCACGTCGTCGATGGGCAGCGCGAACCGCTCGCCCGACTCGGTGGCGAGTACGAGCACTCCTGCCTCTGTGCCGACGATGGTGACGTTTTCCATGCGAATGCCCCTCTGATGGGTGTGCGTTCATGGTGCCACGCGACCGCCGTCGCGACCGGGAATACCCTGGGCGTGCCGTGAGTTTGGTATGTCGCACGGACCGGCATTTGCTTATTGCGTTCGGGTCGTGCAAACTATGGCCGCCGATTACCCGACGGCGCACCACCCACTCGCACCATGAAAGTGGAGATCTACCGCATGGCAACCGATTACGACGCTCCCCGAAAGAGTGAAGACGACTCCGAGTCGATCGAAGCCCTCAAGGAGCGTGTGCCGGACAAATCCTCCGGCTCAAGCGGGGACGAGGATTCCGACAACCCGTCGAGCTTCGACCTGCCCGGTGCCGACCTCTCCGACCTCGAGCTCGACGTCGTCGTGCTGCCCGCGCAGCAGGACGAGTTCACGTGTATGAACTGCTTCCTCGTGAAGCACCGTTCACAGCTCGACCACGAGGGCGCATCCGGGCCCATCTGCAAGGAGTGCGCTGCGTAAGCAGTCCTCTGAGCGACGTCTCACGCGCCCCCGATCATCCCGATCAGGGGCGCGCTGTCGTACCCGGGGCCGTTCGTCAGCGCGCGGCGCGGATGGCGGCGGCGAGGCGGTCCGGCGTGCGGCTCGAGATGGTCCAGGCCTCGATCGGGTCGTCCTGGTCGGTGTTCGGCACGACGACGATGCCGTCGATGCCGCCGCGGATCAGGTGCCAGCCGCGTGCCGGCAGTCCGGGACCGCGCGCCTGACGCGCCTCGTCGCCCGTGAGGGCGACCGGGTCCCCGAGGTGTCGGACGTCGATGTGGGCGCGCCCGGCGCGCAGCACCGTCCCGTCGACCGAGACCACCGGGGTGGCGGCGATGAAGGCGACGACGAGCAGGGCGGAGACGGCGGCACCGACGATCAGCGCGACGGTCGAGCCGACCGGCACGAAGATGAGCGAGACCATGGGGCCGGCGAGCGCGACGGTCACGAGCAGCCGGAGGCTGGGAGCGAGCCGTTCGCGGTAGCGCGGACGTGCGTCTGTGGCGGTGTTCTGCATTAGCCTCATGGGGTGACCGATTCCGTTGATGTCCCCATTATCGCCGCTGTGGTCCCGGGATACGCTCACCCGGGCGACGCCGGCGCCGACCTGGTGGCCGCGGAGGCCGTCCGTCTCGAACCCGGAGAGCGCGCTCTCGTCGCGACCGGTGTGCGCATCGCACTCCCCGACGGCTATGCCGCCTTCGTCGTTCCGCGCAGCGGCCTCGCAGCGAAGCACGGCATCTCCATCGTGAACTCTCCCGGAACGGTGGATGCCGGATACCGCGGCGAGATCAAGGTGAGCCTGATCAACACCGACATCCGCAGCGCGTACGATGTCGCCGTCGGAGATCGCATCGCGCAGCTGATCGTCATGCCCGTGACACGCGCCACGTTCATCCCGGTCGACGAGCTGCCCGACAGCGTCCGCGGCGACGGCGGATTCGGTTCCACCGGATACCAGGCAGGGCTCCAGAAGAACGAAGCAGGACAGGCACATGACTGACAACAACGCGACCCCCTCGAAGTCGGCACCCGACGACCGCGCCACCGTGGGACCGTTCGACGACTCCGAGGCCAACCCGGTTCGGCCCTACATCGACCTCGGCGGCATCAAGATCCTGCCCCGCGAGGGGCTCAATCTCCGCCTCGAGGTGGAGGAGCAGTCGAAGCGCATCGTCGCCGTCGGCCTCGACTACGCGGATTCCTCGCTGCAGGTCCAGCCGTTCGCCGCGCCGCGCTCCGGCGGTCTCTGGGATGAGACCCGTGTGCAGCTGCGCGACCAGGTCAAGGCGCAGGGCGGCCGCGTCGAGGAGCGCGACGGTGCGCTCGGCAAGGAGCTGCTGGCCGAGGTGCCCGCGACGGCGAACGAAGGCTCCGGTCTCCGGCTCGCCCGGTTCATCGGCATCGACGGTCCTCGGTGGTTCCTCCGCGGCGTCATCGGCGGGGCGGGTGCGTCCGATCCCGACGCCGCCGCGAAGGTCGAGGACCTGTTCCGCTCCATCGTGGTCGTCCGGGGGGGCGCTCCGATGCCTCCGCGCGACCTGATCCCCCTGAAGATGCCGGCGACACCGGGATCGGCGTGAGCACTCCCGAACCCGGAGCCGAGCGCGAACAGAGCGCGTCGGACATCCTCGGCGCGGCATTGGGCGGCGCCGCACGCCGTGCGGGCCTCGATCCCGCCCAGGGCTCGAGCACGCAGAAGGTCGTGTGGTCCGCGATCGGCGGATGGCGCGGGATCCTCGAGTCGGTGCTCCCCAGCGTCGCCTTCGTGATCATCTTCACGATCCGACCGGAGCCCCTGATCCTCGCGCTGGGCGTGTCCGTCGGTCTCGCCGCCGTGTTCACGATCGTGCGTCTTCTGCAGAAGTCGCCGCCGTCCGCAGCCATCGGCGGGCTCGTCGCCGCGGCTGCCGCTGCCGGGCTGGCGCTCTGGACAGGTCGGCCGCAGGACAACTTCGTCCCCGGTCTCATCACGAACGCCGCCTACGGTACCGTGATCCTCGTCTCCGCGCTGATCGGGTGGTCGCTGATCGGCATCGCCGCGGGATTCCTGATGGGGGAGGGCACGGCGTGGCGCCGTGACCGCCGCAAGCGCCGCACCTTCTTCTGGCTCGGCATCGCCTGGTCCGCGCTGTTCTTCGCGCGCCTCGCCGTCCAGCTTCCGCTCTACCTGACCGAGCAGACCGCCGCCCTCGGCACCCTCAAGCTCATCATGGGCCTGCCGTTGTTCGCACCGCTGATCGCTGTCACCTGGCTCGTCGTGCGGGCACTGTATCCGCGTGTCCCGGAGAATGACGAACCCGTCGAGGCATGATAGATTTATCTTGACATCAAGATAAATTGCAGGCTTTCGCCGGCGACCTGCGCGGAGCAGACTGGTTAGGTCCGCCTTGCTAGCCGCAGGGGCTCGCCGGCGAGCAAGATGGAGGCGCCTGTCGCTCCCATCCGAATAGAAGGAGACGGATTCGTGTCCACGGTGAACAGCTTCGGTGCCAAGAGCACCCTGACGGTCGGCAGCACCGACTACGAGATCTTCCGCATCGACACGGTGCCCGGTTTCGAGAAGCTCCCCTTCAGTCTCAAGGTCCTCCTGGAGAACCTGCTCCGCACCGAGGACGGCGCGAACGTGACGAAGGCGCAGATCGAGGCCCTCGGCTCCTGGGATGCCGCCGCGGAGCCGAACACCGAGATCCAGTTCACGCCGGCCCGCGTGGTCATGCAGGACTTCACCGGTGTTCCCTGCATCGTCGACCTCGCCACCATGCGCGAGGCCGTCACGGCGCTCGGCGGCGACGCGAACAAGATCAACCCGCTCTCTCCCGCCGAGATGGTGATCGACCACTCCGTCATCGCCGACCTCTTCGGCTCTGAGAACGCTCTCGAGCGCAACGTCGAGATCGAGTACGAGCGCAACGGCGAGCGGTACCAGTTCCTCCGCTGGGGCCAGACGGCGTTCAGCGACTTCAAGGTCGTCCCGCCCGGAACCGGCATCGTCCACCAGGTGAACATCGAGCACCTGGCGAAGGTGATCTACGACCGCGACGTCGACGGCGTCCTGCGCGCCTACCCCGACACCTGCGTCGGCACCGACTCGCACACCACCATGGTCAACGGCCTCGGCGTGCTCGGCTGGGGCGTCGGCGGCATCGAGGCCGAGGCCGCGATGCTCGGCCAGCCCGTGTCGATGCTCATCCCGCGCGTCGTCGGCTTCAAGCTCAGCGGCGAGATCCCTGCCGGCGTGACCGCGACCGACGTCGTGCTCACGATCACCGACCTGCTGCGCAAGCACGGCGTCGTCGGCAAGTTCGTCGAGTTCTACGGCGAGGGCGTGGCATCCGTGCCGCTCGCCAATCGTGCCACGATCGGCAACATGAGCCCCGAGTTCGGCTCGACGGCGGCGATCTTCCCCATCGATGACGTGACCCTCGAGTACCTGCGCCTCACCGGCCGCAGCGAAGAGGCCGTGGCCCTGGTCGAGGCGTACGCCAAGGAGCAGACGCTCTGGCACGACGCGGCGCACGAGCCCACCTTCAGCGAGTACCTCGAGCTCGACCTCGGCACCGTGGTGCCGTCGATCGCCGGCCCGAAGCGCCCGCAGGACCGCATCCTCCTCTCCGACGCGAAGGCGCAGTTCGAGCAGGACATCCTGTCCTACGCATCGGCATCGACCTCGGACTCTGTCGTCGATCTCGAGTCGAAGCACTCCTTCCCGGCATCCGACCCCGGTTCGGTCCCCGGTGAAGAGGAGCCGACCACCACGCGGCCCGTGCACATCAACAGCGGTGCTCCGGCGAACGCGTCGAAGCCCGTGCCGGTCACCACCCCGTCGGGGGAGAAGTACATCCTCGACAACGGCGCCGTCACCCTGGCCGCGATCACCTCGTGCACCAACACCTCGAACCCGTCGGTCATGATCGCCGCCGGACTCGTCGCACGCAAGGCGCTCGAGAAGGGCCTCAAGCAGAAGCCGTGGGTCAAGACGACGCTCGGCCCGGGTTCCAAGGTCGTCACCGACTACTACGAGAAGTCCGGTCTCGACAAGGACCTCGAGGGGCTCGGCTTCTACACCGTCGGCTACGGCTGCACGATCTGCATCGGCAACTCCGGTCCGCTGATCGAAGAGGTCTCCGCGGCCATCAACGACCACGATCTGGCCGTCACCGCGGTGCTCTCCGGCAACCGCAACTTCGAGGGCCGCATCAGCCCCGACGTCAAGATGAACTACCTCGCCAGCCCGCCGCTGGTCATCGCCTACGCGCTGGCCGGGTCGATGCACTTCGACTTCGAGAACGATGCTCTCGGCAAGGGCACCGACGGCGAAGACGTCTTCCTGAAGGACATCTGGCCCACCCCGGCCGAGGTGCAGGAGCTCGTCGACTCCTCGATCTCGCGCGAGCAGTTCATCAAGCAGTACGCGACGGTCTTCGACGGCGACGAGCGCTGGCGGAGCCTCCCCACCCCGGATGACGCAATCTTCCAGTGGGATGAGAACTCCACCTACGTGCGCAAGGCGCCGTACTTCGACGGCATGACGATGGAGCTGACCCCGGTCAGCGACATCCAGGGCGCGCGCGTGATGGCGACGCTCGGCGATTCGGTCACCACCGACCACATCTCGCCCGCCGGCAACATCAAGACCGGCACGCCCGCGGCCGAGTACCTCACCGCGCACGGCGTCGACCGCAAGGACTTCAACTCCTTCGGCTCGCGCCGCGGCAACCACGAGGTCATGATCCGCGGCACGTTCGCTAACATCCGCCTGAAGAACGCGATGGTCGCGGCCGTCAACGACGGTCAGGTCGTCGAGGGTGGCTTCACCCGCGACTTCACGCAGCCGGGCGGCCCGCAGTCGTACATCTACGACGCGAGCATGAACTACCAGGAGCAGGGCACTCCGCTCGTCATCTTCGGCGGCAAGGAGTACGGCTCCGGCTCGTCGCGCGACTGGGCGGCCAAGGGCACGAGCCTGCTGGGCGTCAAGGCGGTCATCACCGAGAGCTTCGAGCGCATCCACCGCTCGAACCTCATCGGCATGGGTGTCGTGCCTCTGCAGTTCCCCGCCGGGGAGAGCTGGGAGTCGCTCGGCCTCGACGGCACCGAGATCGTCTCGATCACGGGCCTGGAGGAGCTGAACAACGGCGTCACGCCCAAAACCGTGCGCGTCACCGCCACCCCCAGCGAGCACTCGCCCGAGGGCAAGCAGGCCGTGGAGTTCGACGCGGTCGTCCGCATCGACACCCCCGGTGAGGCGGACTACTACCGCAACGGCGGCATCCTGCAGTACGTGCTGCGCTCGCTCGTCTGATCGCTCGACGGAAGGGGCTCGGATCACCTGATCCGAGCCCCTTCCTCGTGTCAAGCCCCGTTCGCTCTCCGAGCTTTCCCGGGGGAGCGCGGTAGGATCGATGAGACGTCCGGCCCTCGTCGGACGCCTCTGGCGGAGCCTGTGAGGAGGTGCAGATGCCCATTCTTCCGAGCATCTCAGGACCCCGTGATCTGGACGCGCTGTCCACCGAGCAGCTGGTGGAGCTCGCCGCGGAGGTGCGCGAGTTCCTCGTGGAGAACGTGTCCCGCACCGGCGGCCATCTCGGCCCCAACCTCGGCGTCGTCGAGCTGACGATCGCTCTCCACCGCGTGTTCTCGTCACCGGATGACCCGTTCATCTTCGACACCGGACACCAGTCCTATGTGCACAAGCTGCTGACCGGCCGCCAGGACTTCTCCCGCCTCCGCCTGCGCGGCGGTCTCGCCGGGTACCCGCAGCGCAGTGAGAGCCCGCACGACGTGGTCGAGTCGTCGCATGCGTCGAGCTCTCTCAGCTGGGCCGACGGAGTGTCGCGCGCGCTGACGGCGACCGGACGGGCGGACCGCCACGTCGTCGCCGTCGTCGGCGACGGCTCGCTCACGGGCGGAATGACGTGGGAGGCGCTGAACAACATCTCCGACGACAACGATCGCAATCTCGTCATCGTGGTGAACGACAACGGTCGCTCCTACGCCCCGACGATCGGCGGCATGTCCCGGTATCTGAACCGGGTGCGCACGGCGGCCGCGTACAAGGAGCTGCACCACAAGTCGGATCGCCTGTTCCGCACGTTCGGGCCGGTCGGACGTGCCGTCTTCCGCGGTGTCCGCGGCGGTACCCACGGTTTCCTGTCGCGCTTCACCAACAATGAAGCGCTGTATTCCAATCTCGACATCAAGTACCTCGGCCCGGTGGACGGACATGACCTGCCCGCCCTCCTCGAGACCCTCGAACTCGCGAAGTCCTACGGTGCTCCGGTCATCGTGCACGCGATCACCGAGAAGGGCCGCGGCTACCAGCCGGCCCGTGATGACGAAGCAGATCAGTTCCATGCCGTCGGACGCATAGATCCGGTCACCGGCGAGGAGCTCTCCGCAGGCGGTCGTGGCTGGACGGATGTGTTCTCCGACTCGCTCGTCGCTGTCGGCGAGCGCCGGAGCGACGTGATCGCGATGACGGCGGCGATGCTGCGTCCTACCGGGCTCGCCCCGTTCGCCGAGCGATTCCCCGACCGCGTCTACGACGTTGGCATCGCTGAGCAGCACGCGGTCGCCTCAGCGGCCGGCCTCGCCTTCGGCGGTCTGCATCCCGTCGTCGCGCTCTACGCCACCTTCATGGGCCGCGCTTTCGACCAGGTGCTGATGGACGTCGCCCTGCATCACGCGGGAGTCACGTTCGTGCTCGATCGCGCCGGAGTGACCGGACCCGACGGCCCGAGCCATCACGGGATGTGGGACCTGGCGATGCTGCAGATCGTGCCGCACATCCGCATCGCCGCGCCCCGTGACGGGGCGCGGCTCACCGAGGCCCTGGACGAGGCCGTCGAAGTCGACGACGCGCCCACCGTGATCCGCTTCCCCAAGGGGGCGGTCTCGGCGGACCTGCCGGCGATCGAGCGGCTGGAGGACGGCGTCGACGTGCTCGCTCGCGGCGAGTCCGAGGACGTGCTGATCGTCGCGATCGGACCGTTCGCGGCCCTGGCGATGGACGTGGCCGACAGGCTCCGCGCGCAGGGGATCGGTGCGACGGTGATCGACCCGCGCTGGGCCATCCCCGTGCAGCCCTCGGTCGTGAGCCTCGCGGCTCGTCACCGTCTGGTGATCACCCTCGAGGACGGCATCCGCGTGGGCGGCATCGGCACTCGGGTGCGTCAGGTGCTGCGCGAGGCCGGCATCGACACCGCCGTGGATGAGCTGGGTCTGCCCGACGAGTTCATCGACCATGCCACGCGTGACGAGATCCTCGCGGACGCGGGACTCACCGCCTCCAAGATCGCGCAGGACATCGTCTCCCAGGTGCTCGGAACCCGCATCCCCGTGGCTCGTCAGAGCGGCGACACGGCGGCGATCGACCTGCCGCTGCACGAGCGGCGCTGAGCCCGCGCCCTCAGTTCAGGGCATGGAGGGCTGCGACGACCTCCGGGGAGTTGTCCGCACCGCGGATCGCCTGCGACAGGAGGTAGCCGTCGGTGAGCGCATCGCCGGTGATGAGGACGTTGACGACCTCGACGCCGCAGGCGGCAAGGACCTTGTCGGTGCAGGCTTCCCTGACCTGCGTGCTGAGGTCGTCGTTGCGGGGGAGGTCCGCGCCTTCGAGGGAACGGACCACATCGCGCAGCGCCGCAGAGATGATGTTCGCCGCCCGCTCGGTGACATTCACGACGTCGAGCTCGAAGACACGCAGGTCACGTCCGGAGACCACGGGGCGCCATTCGAACGACGCATGCACCAGATGCTGGTGCCCGGATGCTGCGGTGAGGTGCCGCGCCGGCAGGTCGGTCGCCCGGCAGCGCACGTCGATGAGCTTGTACCAGTAGAACAACGGGAACGCTCCGTGTGAACCGGGGGTGAGCACGACGACTTCGCCGACACCGGGGGTGCCCGCCTTGCCCAGTCGTTCCCTGCGGATGATCGGCTTGCCGTTCCGGGTGCGGATCGCCGCCCAGCCCTCGTCGACGGTGACGATGAACAGCTTGAGCATGGCAGGCACGACGAGCAGGGTCGTGAGCACCGCGGTCCCCGTCTTGACCAGTCCACCCATCGCGCCACCGCTGCTGAACATGCTGAAGATCGCGTCCATGGTCCTACTCTGCATCCCCCGCTGAGCGGATGCCGCTCTCGGGCAGCCTCTCGCACCGGATGTTCACCGGGATTTCGTGGCCGGTTACCGGGGGCGTCGTTCGCGCGTCCGTGCCGCGCGCCGGCGATGACGCGGGATACTGATTACGGGAGCGAAGAGCGCGACCGATCATCGTGACCGACCGGAGACACCGACGTGAGTGCGCACATCGCCGTGCTGACCAATCCTTCCGCAGGAAAGGGACGTGCCGCCCACGCGTCCGACGCCGCCATCGAGCGGCTGCGGGCTGCGGGCGCCGACGTCCGGGCGTATTCAGGAGCATCGGCGGACGACACCGCGAGGCTGGCTGTGCTCGCCCTGGAGGAAGCGCCGACGGCGTTGGTGGTGATCGGCGGCGACGGCACGCTCTCGGGCATCCTGAAGGTCGCCACGGGGGCCTCCGTGCCCATCGTGTTCGTCGCGGCGGGGACGGGCAACGACTTCGCGCGCGCTCTCGGCCTTCCCCTCGATGATCCCGGACAGGCGGCGATGCTCGCCCTGAACGGCCGTCCTCGTGTCGTGGACGTCGGAGAGGTGCACAGTGGCGGAGCGGTTCGCCCGTTCCTCACCATCGCCGCTCTGGGCTTCGATGCGAAGGTCACCGATCGCACGGATCGGCTGCGCTGGCCCCGCGGACGCCTGCGCTACTATCTCGCGCTGGTCATCGAGCTCGTGCGTCTGCGTCCGATGGCCTTCCGCCTCTCTCTCGACGGGGAGCCAGAGCGAGACGCTCCCGGAACCCTCATCGCGGTCGGCAACACCGCCAGCTACGGCGGCGGCATGCCCATCTGCGTCGGCGCGGAACCCGACGATGGACTGCTCGACGTCGTCCAGGTGCGGGCGCTCGGACGGCTGCGGCTCCTGAGGGTCTTCCCGAGGCTGCTCCGGGGAAGCCACCTGACGCTCCCTGAGGTGACGTATCGCCGCGCCCGCACCGTGAGCGTGTCTGAACCCGATCTGGTCGTCTACGCCGACGGAGAGCGTGTCGCGACGGGGGAGTGCACGATCGCGGTGCGTGCGGCATCGCTGACCGTGATGGTGCCCGCTCGCTGAGACGGAACGGGGGCCACGCTCACCGCGCGACCCCCGTCCTCTTCGAGCAGAAGCTCAGCGGCTCTCGATGCCTCGGATCTGCGGGGTGTGGAACGATCCGCCGAAGGCCCGTTCCGACGCGCCTTCGCGGTCGAGGTACGGCGATGCGCCGCCGTCGATGAAGGGCCAGCCTGCGCCCAGGATGAGGCAGAGATCGATGTCCTCGACCTCGGGGACCACGCCCTCGTCGAGCATCAGCTTGATCTCGGTGGCGAGTCCGTCCTGCACACGCTGCAGGATCGTGGCGGCGGATGCCGGCGTCTTGCCGACAGCCGGCTTGAGCAGCTTCTCGGCCTGCTTCGTCCAGCCGGTGACGCGGCCGCCCTTGTCCTTCTCCACGACCGCGTCGAGCGCGGCGAGAGCGTGGAAGTTCTCATTCGCGTAGAAGCGGTCGGGGAACGCATGCACCATGGTGTCCTGCACGTGCGCGGCCACCTTCCAGCCGACCAGGTCGATCAGCTGGAACGGACCCATCGGCAGACCGAGCGGACCGAAGGCCTTCTCGACATCGGCGATCGGGATGCCCTCGTAGACGGCGCGTGCCGCCTCGCCCATCACCTTGGCCAGCAGGCGGTTCACCACGAAACCGGGAGCGTCGGCGGTCAGTACCGCGTTCTTCCCCAGGTTCTTCGCGACGACGAAGGCGGTCGAGAGAGCGGCATCGGCGGTGGCCGGGGTCTTCACGATCTCGATGAGCGGCATGACCGCCACCGGGTTGAAGAAGTGGAAGCCGACGAGACGCTCCGGGTGGGCGAGCTTCGAACCGATCTCCTCGACGGAGAGCGACGACGTGTTCGTCGCCAGGATCGCGTCCTCGGCGATGATCTTCTCGATCTCGCCGAACACCTGCTGCTTGACGCCGACCTCCTCGAACACGGCTTCGATCACGAAGTCGCAGTCCGCGTAGAGGCTCTTGTCGGTCGTCCCCGTCACGAGGGCGCGGAGCTTGTTCGCGGAGTCGGAGTCCAGGCGGCCCTTGGCTTCGAGCTTGCCGATCTCGTCGTGGATGTAGGCGACGCCCTTGTCGACGCGCGCCTGGTCGAGGTCGGTGATGAGCACCGGCACCTGCAGCTTGCGCACGAACAGCAGCGCGAACTGGCTGGCCATGAGACCGGCGCCGATGATGCCGACCTTGGTGACCTTCTTCGCGAGCTCTTTGTCGGGAGCCCCGACCGGTCGCTTCGCACGCTTCTGGACGAGGTCGAACGCGTACATGGACGCCGCGAACTGGTCGCCCGTGACGAGCTCGGCGAGTGCTTCGTCTTCGCGGGCGAAGCCCTCTGCCTTCGTGCCGCTCTTCGCCTTGTCGAGCAGGTCGAGGGCCGCGTACGGGGACTTCGGGACGGTGCCGATCTTCGACTCGAGCATGCCGCGGGCCATCTTGATGGCGATCGGCCACTTGGTGAGGCGCTCGATCTTGCCCGGTTCGTTCTTGCGCTCGACCTTCTTGCCGCCGAGGACGGCATCCGCCCACGCGAGGGAGTTCTCGAGGTAGTTCGCCGCCGGGAAGATCGCGTCGACGATCCCCAGGTCGAACGCCTGCTGCGGCTTCAGCATCCGGTTCTGCTTCAGCGGGTTCGAGATGACGACCTCGAGGGCGTTCTCGATCCCGATCAGGTTCGGCAGCAGGTACGCGCCGCCCCAGCCCGGGATGATGCCGAGGAAGACCTCGGGCAGCGCGATCGCCGCGGCCGACGCGTCGACCGTGCGGTACGACGAGTTCAGCGCGATCTCGAGACCGCCGCCGAGCGCGAGGCCGTTCACGAACGCGAACGACGGCACGCCCAGCTCGCCGAGCTTGCCGAGCACCTTGTGGCCGAGCTGCGCGATCAGCCGCGCGTTGTCGCGCGAGCCGACCTTGCTGATGTCCGACAGGTCGGCGCCGGCAGCGAGGATGTACTGCTTGCCGGTGATGCCGACGGCCTGGATCTCGCCCGCAGCGGCGCGAGCCGCGAGCGCGTCGAGCGTCTCTCCCAGCTGGGTGAGGGTCGCCGGGCCCAGCGTGTTCGGCCGGTTGTGGTCGCGTCCGTTGTCGAGCGTGATCAGGGCCAGAACCTTGCCGGAGGCGAGACGGACGTCGCGCACGGGCGACTGCGTGATGACCTCGCCCTCGGTGAGCGCCTGGATGGGGGAGAAGTCGATGTCGTCGTAGCTCACTACTTCTTCTTCTTTCCGTCGAAGTGCGGGTTCTCCCAGATGACCGAGCCGCCCTGGCCGAGGCCGACGCACATGGCGGTCAGACCGTAGCGGACGTCGGGGCGCTCGGCGAACTGCGCAGCGAGCTGGATCATGAGACGAACACCGGATGCTGCAAGGGGGTGTCCGAGGGCGATCGCGCCGCCCCACTGGTTGACGCGGGGGTCGTCATCGGCGATGCCGAAGTGGTCGAGCAGCGAGATCACCTGGATGGCGAAGGCCTCGTTCAACTCGAAGAGCCCGATGTCGGAGATGGTGAGACCGGCCTTCTTCAGGGCCTTCTCGGTCGAGGGGATCGGTCCGATGCCCATGATCTCGGGCTGCACGCCGGCGAAGGCGAACGAGACCATCCGCATCTTGGGGGCGAGCCCGAACTCCTTCACCGCACCGCCACCGGCCAGCAGCGACATCGTCGCGCCGTCGGTCAAGGGAGAGGAGGTGCCGGCGGTGACGCGGCCGTGGGGACGGAACGGCGTCTTCAGCGCGGCGAGATCCTCCATCGTGGTCTGCGGGCGACGTCCTTCGTCTTCGGTCGCGAGACCCCAGGCGCCGTCGGCGCCCTTGGTGGCGACGGAGACCAGGTCGGGCTGGATCTTGCCCGCGTCGTAGGCCGCCTGCACCTTGTGCTGGCTGAGCATGCCGAAGCGGTCGGAGCGCTCCTTGGTGAGATGCGGGAAGCGGTCGAAGATGCGCTCGGCCGTGACGCCCATGTTGAGCGCGCCCGGGTCGACCATCTTCTCGGCCACGAAGCGGGGGTTCGGGTCGGCGTTGGCGCCGATCGGGTGGTGTCCCATGTGCTCGACGCCGCCGGCGAGGGCGAAGTCGTACATGCCGACGCCGATCGAGGCTCCCATGGTGGTGACGCTGGTCATGGCGCCGGCGCACATGCGCTCGACGGCGAGGCCGGGAACGGTCTGCGGAAGCCCGGCGAGGATCGCCACCGAGCGGCCGAGCGTGAGTCCCTGGTCGCCGGTCTGGCTCGTCGCGGCGATGGCGACGTCGTCGATACGGTCGGCCGGTACGGCTGCGTTGCGCTCCATGAGGCCGATGGTCGCCTTCACGGCGAGGTCATCAGCGCGGGTGTTCCAGTACATGCCCTTTTCGCCGGCGCGCCCGAAGGGGGTGCGCACTCCATCGACGAAGAAGACGTCCGAGATCTCGGCCACTCTGCCTCCAAGTTTGTGCGGTCGCCTCAGTCTATGAAGCGGCAGAAACCGGGAAGAATCGGTTGGATCGAACCTACGAAGCGGGTGCGGGCGTCGTGTCGGGCGTTTGCGCCGCCTCTACAAAGGCATCGGCGATCTTCTGTGCAGTCTGTTCAACCTGCCACGGGCGTGCGCCGAGGGCCGTGAGCGCCGATGCGATGTCGTCGGCGGTCTCGCCGGGCACATCCCACGCGACGCGGCGCAGGAACTCCGGGGTCAGCAGGTTCTCGGTCGGCATGCCCAAACCCTCTGCCACGGCCTCGACCACCGGGCGCGCGGCCTTGAGTCGAGCATCCGCCTCAGGGTTCCGGTCGGACCAGGCACGAGGCGGGGGCAGGGTGTCGCTCGGGACGCGCTCGCGGGGGAGCTCCTCGGTGGCGCGGCCGTCGACGATGGCCTGCCACCATCTGTCCAGCTGCGTGCGGCTCGCTCGCCCCTGGAACTCCTTGACGCCCGCGAGGGCCTGCTTCGACTGCGGGTTCGCCATCACGGCGGCGACGAGCGACCGGTCGGGCACGAGACGGCCGGGAGAGACATCCTGATCCTGAGCGAACGACTCGCGCGCCTGCCACAGCGACCGTGCGACGGCGAGGTTGCGCGATCCGCGAACCTGATGCAGGCCGCTCAGCCGCCGCCAGGGGTCCTCGCGCGGAGGCTTCGGCAGGCGGGTCAGCGTCGCCGCGAACTCCTCGGCGGCGAACTCGGTCTTCCCCTGCTCCTCGAGCTCGGCGACCAGCGCGTCGCGCACGTCGACCAGATGCAGCACGTCGAGCGCGGCATAGTCGAGCCAGGAGTCGGGAAGCGGCCGCGTCGACCAGTCAGAGGCGGAGTGCTCCTTCTTCAACGTGATCCCGAGGGTCTCCTCGACCACCGCGGCGAGGCCGACCCGCTCGTGACCGAGCAGCCGGGAGGCGAGCTCGGTGTCGAAGATGGACGGCGGCTCGAGGTGCAGCTCGCGCAGCGACGGAAGATCCTGGCTGGCGGCGTGGAACACCTACAAGCACACCGGTCTGCCGATCACGCCGATCG
>NZ_SSDJ01000103.1 GCF_004794465.1 Microbacterium sp. K24
GGCTCGCAGGCGCCGCAGTCGACGCACTCGTCCGGATGGATGTACAGGAACCGTTCACCCTCGTAGATGCAGTCGACCGGGCACTCGTCGATGCAGGCCTTGTCTTTGACGTCGACGCAGGGCAGCGCGATCACATAGGTCATCGAGTGTTCTTCGTCCGGGTCATGACTCCAACGTAAAACCTCAACAGCGGTTGAGGTCAAATCGACTGACACCTCTTGACATCGTCCGGCTCAGGCGACCTCGAAACCGGCGGTCTGCAGCACCTCGTCCCGCGAGCTCGGCCCGACGAGCAGCTCGAAGGCGCCTGCCTCGACGACGCGGAGGCCTGCCGCATCCACGATCGTGCAGTCGGCGACCGGCAGCTCCAGCCGCACCCGCACCGACTCCCCCGGCTCGATGTCGACCTGTCGGTAGGTCTTGAGCTCCTTGTCGGTCCAGCTCACGCTGGTCACGGCATCTCGCACGTACACCTGCACGGTCTCGCGCACGGGTCGCTCCCCCGTGTTCGTGACGGTGAGGTGTCCGACGATCGTGTCGGCGACGCCGAGCTCGGTCTTCTCGAGCGTGAGGTCGGAGTACTCGACGGTCGTGTAGGACCGCCCCTCGCCGAACGCCCAAGCCGGCGCCTGGGTGAGGTCGGCGTAGCGGTCGCCGTGCTGGCCGCGGATCTGGTTGTAGTAAGTCGGCTGCTGGCCGACGTGCCGCGCGAACGAGATCGGCAGACGCCCCGAGGGCTCGACGGCTCCGGAGATGATCTCGGCGAGCGCGCGCCCGCCCTGCATTCCGGGGTTCGCCGCCCAGATCACGGCGGCCGCCTGCTGCACGGATGCCGGCAGCACGAGCGGCTTCGAGGCGAGCAGCACCACGACCACGGGCTTCCCGGTCGCGATCAGCGCGTCCAGCAGCGCGTTCTGGCCGCCGATGAGCTCGAGGGTCGCGGTCGACCGTCCCTCGCCGACGAGCTCGATGCGGTCGCCGACCACGGCCACGACGACGTCGGAGGCGGATGCCGCGGCGACGGCCTCGGCGATCAGGGCCTCGTCGGGCTCACATGGCTGCACCACCGACGGACGCGGCTGCCCGTCGGGGAACAGCGCGCCCCGTGCGTCGGCTTCGAGCGTGAGGATGTCGGCCCCGCGGGCGTGCGTGACGCTCCATCCGGAGACTCCCTCCAGTCCGTCGCGCACGGTCGTGATCATGTCGCGCGGCTGCCCGTCGAGCCAGCCCGCCTGGCCCGAGCCGCCGGCCCAGTCGCCGAGCTGCGTCTGCGCGTCGTCGGCGAGCGGTCCGACGACCGCGACCCGCAGCGGCGCCGTCGCGTCGAGCGGCAGCACGCCGTCGTTCTCGAGCAGCACGATCGAGCGGCGAGCCGTCTCGAGGTTGAGGTCCGCGTGCGCGGCGCTGCCGACGACGGCATCCAGCTCCGCCCGCGGCAGGCGCGGGTCCTCGAAGAGGCCGAGCTCGAACTTCAGCGTGAGGATCCGGGCCGCGGCGGCATCGAACGCGTCCTCGGCGAGCAGCCCCTGCGCCACGGCATCCAGCGCTCCCTCGAAGAATCCGGGGGTGGTCATGATCATGTCGTTTCCGGCCCGCGTCGCCGCGGTCGCGGCGTGCGCGATGTCGGGCTGGATGCGCTGCTCCCAGACCATCCGGCCGACGTTGTCCCAGTCGGTGATGAGGGTGCCGGTGTAGCCCCACTCCCCGCGCAGCACGTCGCTGAGCAGCCACTCGTTGGTCGTGATCGGCACGCCGTCCATGGTCTGGTAGCCGAGCATGAAGACGCGGCATCCCTCCTTCGCCACGCGCTCGAACGGCGGCAGGAACCACGACCGCAGCTTGCGCCGCGAGATGTCGGCCTCGCTGGCGTCGCGCCCGCCCTGCGTCTCGGAGTATCCGGCGAAGTGCTTGGCCGTCGCGAGGATCGCGGTGGGATCATCCAGTCCATCGCCCTGATAGCCGCGCACCATGGCGCTGGCGAGTTCGCCGATGAGGAACGGGTCCTCGCCGAACGTCTCGCTCACCCGTCCCCAGCGCAGATCGCGCGAGATGCAGAGCACCGGCGAGAACGTCCAGTGGATGCCGGTGGCGGCGACCTCTTCGGCGGTGGCTCGGGCGACGCGCTCGAGCAGTCCGGCATCCCACGACGCGGCCATGCCGAGCTGGGTCGGGTAGATCGTCGCGCCGGGCCAGAACGAATGGCCGTGGATGCAGTCCTCGGCCACGAGCAGCGGGATCTGCAGCCGGGTCTGCGCGGTCAGCGCGTTCGCCTGCAGGATGCGCTCGGGTGAGGTGTGGAGGATCGATCCCGCCTGCCGGCGCAGGATGTGGTCGTCGAGATCGTCGCGGGCGTCGAGCTGCAGCATCTGCCCGATCTTCTCCTCCAGCGTCATGCGGCCGAGCAGATCGGCGACGCGTTCCGCGATCGAGAGGTCGGGGTTCTGATACGGCAGGGACGTGGTCAGTGTCTGAGAGGTCATCACTTCGAGTTCTGTGTGGTCGTGGTCTTCGACGGCGTGGCCGTCTTCGGGGAGGTCGGGATGCTGCGAACCGCGGTCACCGCGTCGTTCACATCCAGCCCCTTCTTCTTCATGGCCCTGGCCCGCTCACCGGCCGAGCGCAGGCGCGGGTTGACGTACTCGTCGATGCCGAAGTTGATCAGCGAGAGGGCGACGCCGAGCAGGGCGATGCAGAGCCCGGCGGGCACGTACCACCACCAGTAGTTCGGGAACGCGCCGTTCTGCTGCGCCCAGTACAGGATCGTGCCCCAGTTGAGGTTCGTGATCGGGATGACGCCGATGAAGGCGAGCGTCGTCAGGCCGAGCACGGCGGCGGTCACGGTGCCGACGAAGCTCGACGCGATGATCGCCATCAGGTTCGGCAGCATCTCGACGAAGATGATGCGGCGCAGCGGTTCGCCGTTCGCCCGCGCCGCCTGGATGAAGTCGCGGTTGCGCAGCGACATCGTCTGCGCGCGCATCACGCGCGCGCCCCACGCCCACCCGGTGAGGGCGAGCACGGCGGCGATCAGCACCAGCGGCGGGTTCTCGAACTGCGAGGCGACGATGATGATCAGCGGCAGTCCGGGGATCACCAGGAACACGTTGGTCAGCGCCGAGAGCGACTCGCTGCGCCAGCCGCGGGTGTAGCCCGAGACGACGCCCATGATCACCGCGATGAAGGTGCCCATGATGCCGGCGAGGAAGCCGACGATGAGCACGCCGCGGGTGCCGTAGATGATCTGGCTGAGGATGTCCTCGCCCATGTGGGTCGTGCCGAGCAGGTGCTGCAGCGACGGCGCCTGGCGGAGCGCCGTGTAGTCCTTCTCGAGGGGTCCGTACGGGGCGAGCAGGTCGCTGAAGATCGCGACGAGCACGAAGACGCCGAGGATGATGAGCCCGGCGAGCGACTTGCGGTTGCGGAACATCGCGAACGAGGCGCCGAGCTGCGACCGGAAGGTCTTCTCGGCGGGCGGCTTCACGGCGGGTGTCCGGAGCGTGGCCGTCTCGGGCATCCCGGTCGGCGCCGTGGGGGCGTCCGCCGATGCGGCGGCGTTCTCTGCTGAGGGGGAGAGTGTCATCTCAGGCCTCCGACTGTCGGGTGCGCGGATCCAGCACCGCATACGCGATGTCGGCGAGGATGTTGGCGAGCAGGACCGCCATCGTGATGATGAGGAACAGTCCCTGCATGAGCGGGTAGTCCTTCGCGGTCGTGGCGTCGAGCAGAAGCTTGCCGACACCCGGGTACGAGAACACCATCTCCATCACGATCGTGCCGCCGACGATGAAGCCGATCGACAGCGCGAAGCTCGAGAGCTGCGGCAGCACGGCGTTGCGCGCCGCGTACCGCCAGAGCACCCGGCGGTTCGGCATGCCCTTCGCCTGCGCGACCGTGATGTAGTCCTCGTCGAGCACGGTCAGCATCATGTTGCGCATGCCGAGGATCCAGCCGCCGAGCGACGCGATGACGATCGTCAGCACGGGCAGAGCGCCGTGCGCGATCACCTGGCCGATGAAGTCGAGGGTGAGCTCGGGGCTCGATCCCTTGTCGTACGCGTGGGATGCCGGGAACCAGCCGAGGGTCGTCGACAGCACGGCGATCGCGATGAGCCCGAGCCAGAAGTACGGCACGGTGCTGAAGAACGTCGAGATCGGCACGATGACGTCGGCACGGCTGCCGCGGCGCCATCCGATGATCGCACCGCCCGCCGTGCCGATCAGGAACGAGAGGATCGTCGCGACGCCGACCAGGCCGACGGTCCACGGCAGCGCTCCGGCGATGACCTCGCCGACGGGCGCGAGGCCGTTCGAGAACGACCGGCCGAGATCGCCGGAGAAGAGCAGCTGCCAGTAGTCGAGGTACTGCTGCCAGACCGTGGTGTTCTGGTCGAGCCCGAAGAGGATGCGCAGCGCGCGCTCGGCCTCGGGACTGATCTGCCCGGCGTTCTTCTGCATGTACGCGGTGACCGGGTCGCCCTTGAGCATGCGGGGCAGGAAGAAGTTGATCGTGATCGCGGCCCACGCCGTGAACAGGTAGAACGCGACGCGGCTGGCGATGAAGCGGACGGGGATTCTCATGCGTCTCCTCCGAACGGCTGCCGCGCCGGTGCGGCGAAGTGCTTCTCCGGATCGGGCGAGGCTGCGCGCAGCTCGCGTGTGTACGGATGCTGGGGGTTCAGGATGACGTCGTCGGCGGTGCCGTGCTCGACGACCTTGCCGTGGTGGAGCACCATGATCTCGTCGCTGAAGTGGCGGGCGGTGGCCAGGTCATGCGTGATGTACAGCACGCCCAGGCCCTCCTCGCGCTGCAGATCGGCGAGCAGGGTCAGCACGCCGAGGCGGATCGACACGTCGAGCATCGACACCGGCTCATCGGCGACCAGCAGCGACGGGCGGGATGCCAGGGCCCGCGCGATCGCGACCCGCTGGCGCTGCCCGCCGGAGAGCTCGTGCGGACGGCGGTCGATCACGGCATCCGCATCGAGGCGCACCTTCTCGAGGAGCCGGCGCACCTCGGACTCGACCTGATCGCTCGGCACCACGGCGTCGAGACGCAGGGGCCGCTCCACGTGATAGCGGATCGAGTGGGCCGGGTTGAGCGACGCGAACGGATCCTGGAAGACCATGCGCAGCTGCTGCCGGTAGCGGCGGAGGCCGCGGCCGCGGCGCGGGATGGGCGTGCCGTCGAGCAGCACCTGCCCCGCTGTCGGCGTCTCGAGCTGCGTCAGGATCTTCGCGATCGTCGACTTGCCGCTGCCGGACTGCCCGACCAGCGCGATGGTCTGCCGGTCGCGCAGGGTGAAGCTGACGTCGTCGAGCGCGAGCAGAGGGGCGGCGCCTCGCACGCGGTAGCGCTTCGACACGTTCTGGAATTCGAGGAGCGTCATCGGACCAGCACCCCTCGCTCGCCGGTGAGGCGCGGGAACGACGCGAGCAGCTTCTTCGTGTACTCGTGCTGCGGGCGCTCCCACAAGTCGCGGGCGGTGGCCAGCTCGATGATCTCGCCCGCGCGCATCACGGCGATGCGGTCGCTGATCTCGAGCAGCAGCGGAAGGTCGTGGGTGATGAAGATCACCGAGAAACCGAACTCGTGGCGGAGCTGCGAGATCTGCCGCAGGATCTCGCGCTGCACCAGCACGTCGAGGGCGGTGGTCGGCTCGTCCATGACCATGAGCTGGGGGCGCAGCGCGAGGGCCATCGCGATCATCACGCGCTGGCGCATGCCGCCGGAGAGCTCGTGAGGGTAGGAGCGGATGCGCTCCTTGCCGACGGCGACGAGCTCGAGGAGCTCTTCGGCCGCGGCGCGGCGCTCGCGGCGGCTGAGGTCGGGGCGATGCACCTCGAACACGTCCTCCAGCTGGGCGCCGATCGTCGCGACCGGATTGAGGGCGTTCATCGCGCCCTGGAAGACCATCGACACCTTGTCCCAACGGAAGCGCTGCATCGCGTCGGCGTCGAGCGCATTGATGTCGACGTCGACGCCGGAGGCATCGTGGAAGGTCACGCTGCCGCCGGTGATGACGGCGGGGGCGCGCAGCAGGCGCTGGATGCCGTAGGCGAGCGTCGTCTTTCCGCATCCGCTCTCCCCGGCGAGGCCGAGGATCTCGCCGCGCTGCAGCTCGAGCGTCACGTTCTTCACCGCCTCGACGGGCGGTTCGACGTCGTACACGACCGAGAAGTCGCGCACGCTGAGAAGGGGGTCAGGCATGGGGGTATCGCTTTCGTGGGGGCAGGAGCGGTGCCCCGGGGTCCCTCGACAGGCTCAGGAACCCCGGGCACCGCACCCGACTTACTCGGCCGGCTTCAGCTTGGTGAGGATCAGCGGCACGGTGACCAGTGTGGGGTCAGCCGTCGCGTACTGGTCGTCCTCGCCGGGCCATCCGACGTAGCCCCGGGTGTTGTACTCGCCCAGCACCGGGTGGGTGCCGACCGGGATGACCGGAACGTCCTCGACGAAGATCTTCTGCACCTCTTGGATCGCGGCGGTGCGCTCCTCGTCACTCCCCGACGTGGCGTAGGTGTTCAGCAGCTCGGTGGCCCGATCGTTCTCGTAGCGCCCGAAGTTGAAGTCCACCTCGTCGCCGGTGAGCAGCCAGCGGCCGTCCATGGTGTCGGAGTAGAGGTCGTACGGCGTGGTGCCGCCGTCGACCCAGTGCATGATCGCGTCGAAGTCGCCGCTGCGCTTGTTCGCCCACCAGGTGTCGGCGTCGGGGGTGTCGACCTTCGCGTCGGCGCCGAGGGTCTCCTTGACCTGGTCGGCGATCAGGCTGATGCCGGTGACGTAGTCGTTCCATCCCTGAGGCACCTGCAGCGTGAACGAGACCGGCTCGCCGTCCGGGTCGATCAGGGCGTCGCCGTCCCAGGTGTATCCGGCGTCCTCGAGGATCCCGCGGGCGCCCTCGACATCGAGCGAGAACTCCTCGCCCTCGAACTCGGGAGCGATGTACTGCTCGCCGATCGGGGTCGGGAGGCCGGTGACCGAGGTGAGCTCCGGACCGGCATTCTCGCGCGCGATCTCGGTGTGGGCCGCACGGTCGATGACCATGTTCACGGCCTGGCGGAAGGCGAGGTCGTTGAAGGGCTTCTGCTGGTGGTTGACGAAGAGCACGTCGGGCGCCAGGTTGTTCGCCGCCCAGAACACGTTGTGCTCCGGGTCCTTATCGACGAAGGCACTCTGCACGTCGGGGATGAAGGCCTGCGCCCAGTCGGCGTCGCCGTTGGCGAGGGCCGTCGTGAGGGCCGTGTTGTCGTTGTACGAGATGTAGTACAGCGTGGGCACGGCCAGGTCGCCGCCCCAGTAGTCGTCGCGCGCCTGCAGCGTGACGGACTGGCTGCTGAACTTCTCGAGCGTGTACGGGCCGGTGCCGACCGGGTCGGGTGCGACCTCGGTCGTCGGGTCGGCGATGTCCTTCCAGATGTGCTCGGGCACCATCGGGATGTGCAGCACCTGCGACTGCTTCACGAACTTCGACTCGCCGAAGGTCAGCACGACGTTGTCGCCGTCCTTCACGATGTCGGTGAGCTGGATGTTGCCGGTGTCGAACGCGGGGGTCTTGCGGATCATGTCGTACGAGAAGACGACGTCGTCGGCGGTGAACTCCTCGCCGTCGCTCCAGGTCACGCCCTTGCGTGGGGTGACGGTGAGCTGCGTGTAGTCGTCGTTCCACTCGACCTTCTCGGCGAGCCACGGGGTCGTCTCGTTGTCGCCCACGGGATTGACCATGGCGAGGGGTTCGAAGATGACGTTCTTGTAGCCGAGCTTGTTGGCCGACGAGTCGCCGACCCAGGGGTTGTTCGACTCGGTGGTGATGGCGCCGTCGGGCTTGGCGATGGTGAGTGCGGGCGACTCTCCGGAGCCGCCGCCGTCGTTCGAGCCGCCGCCGGCTGCGCACCCGGCGAGGACCGAGGTGCTGAGGGCGGCGATCGCCGCGACGGCGATCAGAGATCTTCTGAGCTTCATTGCTTCTCCTTGGGCACGGTCATTGTGCTGCGTGGGGGACATTTCACTTACTGTCGAGAAAGTAAGTGGTTGTGAGGTTACCCACTGGTAAGTTCATTGGCAAGTACGAGTCGGAGAGGAGCACCGCGTGACGGATGAGAAGTCGCGAGTGCGTCCGTCGACCCGTGCGAAGCGCGAGCAGATCCTCAAGGCCGCGGTCGAGATCTTCGGCAACAAGGGCTCGACCAACGGCACTCTCGCCGACGTCGCCGAGCAGGTCGGCATCACGCACGCCGGGGTGCTGCACCACTTCGGGTCGAAGCAGAAGCTGCTGCTCGAGGTGCTCTCCTACCGCGACCAGGCGGATGTGGCCGACCTCGAGAAGAAGCACATCCCCGGCGGTCCCGAGCTCTTCCTGCATCTCGTGCGCACGGCCTTCGCCAATGAGAAGCGCCCCGGCATCGTCCAGGCGTACACCGTGCTCTCGTCGGAGTCGGTGACCGACGACCACCCCGGTCGCGACTACTTCGAGGAGCGGTACACGACGCTGCGCCGTGAGGTCACCGCCGCCTTCCACGAGCTGTGCGCGCAGGAGGGCGTCGACGACCCGCAGAGCATCGCCGCCGCATCCGCCGCGATCCTCGCGGTCATGGACGGGCTGCAGCTGCAATGGCTCCTGCATCCGGGAGAGATCGAGCTCGGCGCCGCGAGCGAGTACGCGATCCGCGCGATCGTCAACGGCGTGCTGCACCCGGGTCCCGCGCTGGAGACCTACGCCCGCGAGTAGGGCGCACTCTCACCCTTCGCCGACCGGCCCCCCTCTGTGCGAGCCACCCCTCTGCATCGCGAGTCGGAGGGCCGGGTCGCACGCAAGGGGCCGGGTCGGCGCATGGCGGGCCCGAGTAGGCTCGGGCTCATGACGATCGACCTCGAAGCGCTCTACATCGACCTGCACCAGCATCCCGAGCTCTCGTTCCAGGAGACGCGCACCGCCGGCATCGCCGCCGCACACCTGCGCGAGCTGGGTCTCGAGGTCGAGGAGGGCGTCGGGGTCACCGGCGTCGTCGGGGTTCTCGAGAACGGCGACGGTCCGGTCGTCTGGGTGCGCGCCGACATGGACGCCCTGCCCGTCGAGGAGCAGACCGGGCTGGCGTACGCGAGCACCGCGAAGGGCGTCGACCCGTCGGGCAACACCGTGCCGGTGATGCACGCGTGCGGGCACGACATGCACGTCACCGCGATGATCGGCGCCGTCGAGAAGCTGGTCGCCGAGAAGGCCGACTGGACGGGCACCCTCGTCGTGCTGATCCAGCCCGCCGAGGAGTACGGCGCCGGCGCACGGGCGATGCTCGACGACGGCATCCTCAGCCGCTACCCGAAGCCCGATGTCGTGCTCGGTCAGCACGTGACCCCGCTCCCCGCCGGCGTCATCGGCGTGCGCAGCGGCACCCAGATGGCCGCATCCGACGGGCTCACCGTGATCCTCCATGGCCGCGGCGGCCACGGCTCGCGACCGCACTCCACGATCGACCCGATCGTGATGGCCGCGGCCACCGTGATGCGGCTGCAGACCATCGCCTCCCGCGAGATCGACCCGCAGGGCGTCGGCGTCGTCACCGTCGGCTCGATCCACGCCGGGCTGAAGAACAACATCATCCCGGCCGAGGCGACGCTCGAGCTGAGCCTTCGCTACCCGAACGACCAGGCCCGTGAGAAGGTGCTCGCGAGCGTCGAGCGCATCGTGCGCGCCGAGGCCCAGGCGTCCGGCGCCGAGCGCGAACCCGAGATCCACACCCTCCACACGCTGCCCGCCACGATCAACGACGAGGATGCCACGGCGCGCGTGACCGCAGCGCTGCAGCGAGCGCTGGGCGAGGATGCCGTCATCGATCCCGGTATGTTCACGGGCAGCGAGGATGTCTCCTGGTTCGCCCGGGATGCCGGCGTGCCCCTGGTCTTCTGGTTCTGGGGCGGCGTCGACCCGACGCGCTTCGCCGAGGCCGCCGCGGCCGGCCGGCTGAACGAGGACATCCCGACCAACCACTCGCCGTTCTACGCACCGGAGATCCACCCGACGATCGAGGTCGGCGTGACCGCCCTGTCGTCGGCCGCCCGCGAGTTCCTCGGCTAGCCGTTTCGAATCGCGCACCTGGTCGGCCTGTGGGTCGGATGCCGACCATTCGGGCGATTCGAACGTGATGTGGGTCAGTTCGGCGGGCCCGGCACGCACCCCGGCGGCTCGGAGTTGCCGCTGATCGTGAAGTCGCCGCAGGTGAGGAAGCGCTCCTGGTTCACCCCGAGCAGGAATGACGCGACGCCGACGAGCACGACAGCCGCCACGACGAGGACCCGTCTCCCCCGGCTGATGTCCTCGCCGAACTCCGGCCACATGACACGGGCCAGCACCCAGATCGTCGCGGGCACGCTCAGCAGCGCGACGAAGATGGCCACCAGATCCAGGACGAAGGCTCCCAGGTCGTCTTCCTGGAGCGGCAGCGCGGTGAGCACGAGCCACAGCGTCGGCACCAGGAGAGCGAGGGCCTTGAGCACCCGCGGTCGGCCCCGGGGCTGGAACAGCACGACGATCAGCGCTCCGATGGATGCCGCCCAGACGGTGAGCAGCTGATCGAAGAAGAACGTCCCCCAGGCTCCCAGCGTGAACGCCGGCCACCACACGGCGACGCTCATCGCGACGATGACCACTCCGGTCGCCCGCGCGGATGCCGATGTGCGTCCACCCCGGGTCACGGCAGCCGGAAGCGTCTCGTCTGCACCGGCCTCATCGGATGGGATGTTCACGCGCTCACGGTAACATCGCGCCCGCCGGTCCCCCCGCTGCGGCGCGGACTACGCCAGCACGCCCTGCCCGGGCCCCTGGGCGTTGCGCTCCGCGGCGTCGCGCGCGATCTCGAGAGCGGCCGCGAACGGCGCACCGCCGTCGAGCCCGGTCAGCAGCCCGCCGAAGAAGGAGTCGCCGCTGCCCGCGGGGAAGCGGCCGACGGCACGCGGCGGCGCGAGGTGGTGGAGCTCGCCGGCGTAGAGCCCCGCTCCGCCGCGCACGCCGTCGGTCACCACCGCATCCACCCCGAACTGCTCGTGTAACGCCTCGCAGGCCGACACCGCGTCGGGCAGCTCCCGGCCGAGCAGCTCGGAGGCCTCGGCGCGGTTCACCTTGAGGAGGTCGCTCTGCGGAGCGAGCTGCGCGAGCGCGGGTCCCGAGGTGTCGACGGCGATGCGGGATCCTCGCGCGCGCACCTCGGCGAGGAGCGCGGCGAGCTCGGCCGGCGGCACCCCCGGAGGGATGCTGCCCGACACGGCCGTCCAGCGCTCCGCACGAGCCGTTCGCACGGCGTCGGCGAACCCCCTCCACTCCTCCGGAGAGAACCCGGTCGCCGGTTCGTAGACATCGGTGCTCGAGGCGCCGCCGAGGGCCTCGACCAGCGCCAGGCACGTGCGGGTCTCCGCGGCGAGCGCGATCGTGGTCGTCGGCACGTCCTCAGCCTCGAGCCGGCCGCGGATCCACTCCCCGTTCGCACCGCCGAGCGCCACCGTGACTCTGACATCGGCGCCCAGTGCGCGCGCGACACGGGCGGCGTTCAGCGCCTTCCCTCCCGCGACCCGGGTCGTGCGCGTCGGGCGGTTGATCTCGCCGGACTCCAGCGCATCGAGCTCGTATGTCACGTCGACCGCAGGCGACAGGGCCAGCATCGAGATCACGGCCGGCGCTCCCACGGCCGGACGGTCCCGAGGATGCGGGGCCGCCCGTCGGCGAGCACCTCGAGTGCGGCATCCGACACCTCCTGCGGAGAATGCCAGCGGGTCGACACGCCGTCGTCGACCCATCCCAGCAGGAGCACGTCAGGGGCGAGCCGGGGTTCGATCCCGTGCGCCGGATCGGCTGCCGCGCTCGTGCGCACGAGAACGACGCG
This sequence comes from Microbacterium sp. K24, assembly GCF_004794465.1. Lineage (GTDB taxonomy): Bacteria > Actinomycetota > Actinomycetes > Actinomycetales > Microbacteriaceae > Microbacterium. The sequence goes on from NZ_SSDJ01000103.1 coordinate 11,868, forward strand.
CCCGTCGACGGCGGCGGCGATCCGCGGAAGGCTGAGCGCGGTGACCGCGGGCTCGTAGACGATCGCCGCCGTCCACCGCGCGGCGCCGAGCGCCAGGTCGAGGGCGGGGAGGTCGTGGGCGTCGACATGCAGGCCGTTGACACCCGCCGGCGAGTGCCCGCGCCGGCTGATCCCGGTCACCTCCGCACCGCGCTTCACCAGAGCGGATGCCGCAGGCGCGAGGATGCCGGACGCGCCGACGACGAGTACCGAGGTCATGCGCTCCAACCTAGAACGCCTGCGGGCCTACCGACGCCCCCGACTTCCCCTGGAGGAAATCGAGGTCGCAGCCTTCGTCCGCTTGCGTGACGTGTTCGATGTAGAGGCGGGTCCAGCCGCGCTCGCTGTTCGGCACGACCGGCGCGACCCACTCGGCACGACGGCCTTCCAGTTCCTCGTCGGAGACGTGCATGTGCAGCGAGCGACCGGAGACATCGAGCGTCACGGTGTCGCCGGTGCGGATGAACGCCAGGGGTCCGCCGGCCGCAGCCTCGGGCACCACGTGCAGCACGACCGTGCCGTACGACGTGCCGCTCATGCGCGCATCCGAGATCCGCACCATGTCGGTCACGCCCGCTTCGAGGATCTTCCGCGGCAGTGCGAGGTTGCCGACCTCCGGCATCCCGGGGTAGCCCTTCGGTCCGACGTTGCGCACGACGAGGATGTCGTCGGGCGTGACGTCGAGATCCGGGTCCTCGGCATCGGCGAGGTACGCCTGCAGCGAGTCCCAGACGAGCGCGCGCCCGGTGTGCTGCATGAGCTCGGGGGCGGCGGCCGACTGCTTGATGACCGCGCCGCGCGGGGCGAGGTTGCCCGTGAGCACAGCGATGCCGGAGCCGACGGGCTTCACCGGGTTGTCGAGCGGACGGATGACCTCGCGGTTGAACACCTCCGCTCCCGCGTAGTTCTCGCCGAGGGTCGCCCCCGTGACGGTGAGCGTGTCGCGGTGCAGCAGGTCGCCGAGGGTCTCCGCGAAGCCGGCGGTGCCACCCGCGTACTCGAAGTCCTCCATGAGGAAGCGCCCGCTGGGCATGAGGTCGGCCAGCACCGGGATGTCGCGCACGAGCGTGTCGAAGTCGTCGATCGTGAGCTCGACGCCGACCCGACGGGCGAGCGCGAGCAGGTGGATCACGGCGTTCGTGGAACCGCCGAGTGCCGCGTTCGCCCGCACGCCGTTCTCGAACGCCTTGCGAGTCAGGATCTTCGAGGGACGCAGGCCTTCGGCGACCATCTCGACGATGCGACGACCCGCGAGGTGCGCGGCCGTCGCGCGACGGGAGTCGTTGGCGGGGAGGGATGCCGTGCCCGGCAGCTGCATGCCCATGTACTCCGAGATGCAGGCGAGCGTCGATGCGGTGCCCATGGTCTGGCAGTGCCCCTGGCTGCGGGCCATGCAGCCCTCGGCCTCGGTGATCGCCGTGTCGTCGATGAGCCCGGCGCGATACGCCTCGGTGAACTTCCACACCGAGGTGCCCGAGCCGATGTCGGTGCCGCGGTGCTTGCCGTTGAGCATCGGGCCGCCCGTGATGAGCAGCGCGGGGAGATCGACGGATGCCGCGCCCATGAGGTATGCGGGCGTGGTCTTGTCGCAGCCCGCGAGCAGCACGACGCCGTCGAGGGGGTTCGAACGCAGCGTCTCCTCGAGGTCCATCGCCATGAGGTTGCGGAGCAGCATCGCGGTCGGGCGCACGATCGGCTCGCCGGCCGAGGTCGTCGGGAACTCGAACGGCACGCCGCCCGCCTGCCAGATCCCGCGCTTGACGTGCTCGGCGAGGGCGCGCAGGTGGATGTTGCAGCTGGTCAGCTCGCTCCACGAGTTCGCGATGCCGATGATCGGCCGGCCGCGGAACGAGTCGTCCGGCAGTCCCTCGCTGCGCAGCCACGACCGGTGCATGAACCCGGTCTTGCCCTCGGCGCCGAACCATTTCTGGCTGCGGAGGCCCGTGCCCCACTCGTGCTCGCCCTGCGGAGCGTACTTCTCGAAGGGCTCGTGCGTCGAGCCGATGTTCTGGGCGCTCATGCGAACCTCGGCAGGTGCTGCGCCTGTGCGGCGATGAGGTCGTCGGTGAGGGCCGTGGCCCGGTCGGCGTCGAAGATGGCGCCGTCGGCGATCATCGCCTCGACCACCAGGTCGCGGTTCCCGGTCAGGGCCGCCTCGACGGCGAGATCGACCGACGTCAGGCGGCGGGCGAGGATCGCCGTGAGCGGCTTGCCGAGGTCGGGGACAGAGATCGGACGGATGCCGCGGGCCGTGGCCACACCGGGGATCTCGACGGCCGACCACTCCGGCAGCCCGGGAACCGCGCCGTTGTTCACGACGTTGCAGCTGAACATCTCGCGCGAGTCGAACGTGATCGAGCGGATGATCGCGATCAGCTGCTCCTGCTCGCCGCCGGAGCGCTCGAAGATCGACTGGTCGAGCGGCTCCTCGCCGAGCGCCTGGCGCTTCATGCCCTGGTAGCGGTTCTCGCCCCACTCCAGGATCTCGGGGAGGCTGAACGCGTCGATGCCGAGCTTCTTGCCGTAGTAGTCGCCGCTCTGGAACCGCTCGGGGAAGAACTCCACGACGTGCCGGTCACCGGCGGCGGCGAAGGCTCCGTAGCGCTCGAACAGCTCCCAGGCGAACGGGTTGTGCCACGCCGTCGGCTTCTCGTAGAAGATGTTCCCGATGTCGGCGGGGTCGGGCGCCTCGGCGAGCTCGGCGCGCACGCGCTCGCGGATCAGCGGCCAGGCATCCTGCCCCTTCCAGCGGAAGTCGTAGATGAACGTGAGGTGGTTGATGCCGGCGTACAGCGTCGAGGTCTCGTCGAAGGGCGCATCGATGAGCTGCGCGAGCTCGCGCTGGATGTGATGCATGCCGTGACAGAGGCCGACGACGTCGAGACCGGTCTGCTGGTGGATGGCCTGCACGTTGGCGGTCATCGGGTTGGAGTAGTTGAAGAAGAACGCCTCGGGGGCCAGCTCGGCGATGTCGTGCGCGATCTCGACCAGCACCGGGGTCGTGCGCAGCAGCCGCGAGATTCCGCCGGGCATGATCGAGTCGCCCACCGGCTGGTAGATCCCGTGCTTCTGCACGATCTCGTGGTCGAGCTGCCAGGCCGGGCGACCGCCCACGCCGACGCAGGTGACGATGAAGTCGGCGCCGGCGAGCACCTCGCGGCGATCGGTGGATCGCACCACCCGGATGCTGTCCTCGACGCCGCGGGCGACCACCATGGCCTCGGCGAGGTCGGCGGCGACGCCGAGCGCCACGGCATCCACATCGACGAGACGGATCTCCCATGCCCCGAGATCCTCGGCGCTGATCAGGTCCGCGAGCAGGCCTCGGGTGAAGACGGCGGATCCGGCCCCGATGAGGACGAGGACGCGGCGGTCGGTGGTGGTCATCGTTGAGTTCCGATCAGTGCGCGGGCGGTCAGGGGCTCAGGCCGTGGAGGCTCAGGCCGTGAGGCGGGAGCGGTGGACGAAGCGGTTGCGAAGCTCGCCGATGCCCTCGACGCCGGCCGTGACGACCTCATCGTGCTGAAGGTAGCGCGGCGGGGTGCGGAAGGCGCCTGCTCCTGCGGGCGTGCCGGTGAGGATCAGGTCGCCGGGCTCGAGCGTGACGCCGTCGCTGACGAACGCGAGGATGGTGGGCACGTCGAAGATCATCTCGGCCGTGTCGTCCTCCTGCAACAGCTCGCCGTCGACCTCGGCGTAGATGCGGTGGCCCGCGGGGTCGCCGAACTCGTCGGGCGTGACGAGCTCCGGCCCCAGGGGTGTGAACGTATCGAACGACTTGCCGCGGGTCCACTGCACGTCGCCGAACTGCACGTCGCGGGCCGACACGTCGTTCGCGACCGTGTAGGCGGCGACGTCGTCGAGCGTGGCGGGCGTCTCACCGCCGCAGCGGCGGCCGATGACGAGGGCGAGCTCGGACTCGAAGTCGACGCCCTGCGTGAGGTGGTCCGGCACCACGACGTCTGCCGTGGGGCCGGTGATCGAGGTCGCGTACTTCGCGAACGTGAGCGGACGCTCCGGCTGGGTGAAGCCGGTCTCCGCGGTGTGGTCGACGTAGTTCAGTCCGACGGCGATGATCTTGCCGGTGCCGGCGACCGGGGCGAGGAGCTCGAGATCGCCGAGATCCACGACGCTCCAGTCCGCGGAGGCTCCCGATCGCCCGCTCTCCAGAGCGGCGAGCGCGTCATCGGGGTGCGACTCCGGCGCGAGCCGGGACTGACCGGCATCCGTGATGACGATGCGCGGGCTGCCGTCGACGAGGGCTCTGGCGATTCTCATGCTTCTCCTTCGAAAGGTCGTGGGAGCAATGTTGTCACAAACACCCACAAATGAGCAAGAATAAGCAAATGCATTCAGAGATCATCATGACGGTAGGCGGGATTCGTCCGATCGCCGGGCGCGTCTCGCTGGCGCAGGGGGTCTACGGAGCCCGGGGGAACCTCGAACTCGTCGCCTGCGATGCGACCGACGGGCTCTGGGTCTTCTGGTTCAACGCCGACGGCCCCGATGACCCTCTCGACACCCCCGACGTGCCACCCGGGCAGTGGAGCAGGGGCCTCGCATTCGCGTCGGGCTCGCGGTACCGCGACGCGCAGATCGTGCAGTCGACGTTCGGTCCCGATCATCTCGAGGTGCTCGCGCTGACCGATGCCGGTGTGCTCGAGAGCTGGTACTGGTCGCCCGGCCCCGGCTTCGTGCGGCGCGGGACGGATGCCGCGGCATCCGTCCGCCGATTCCGACTCGCTCATCGCGACGGCATCCTCACCGCAGACATCGAGCGCGAGGACGGGACCACCGCAGTCCTCACGTCGGGAGTCCAGTACTACCCGCAGCGGGTCTGGGCGGCGGTCGACGGCGCGGCCGTCGTGGACGATCCGAGCGCGGAGGAGATGCTGCGCGCCCACGGCATCCGCGATGTGGTCGAGGGCACCGCTCGCGCTGCACGCTCCAGGCGTGATGGCGGCACGACCGAGCTCACCTGGCGCGACCGCCGCGGCCGCATCCGCCATCTCGGCATCAGCGACTGATCTGCGCACGCCCGCCGACCCGCCCCTTTGAGTACGAGCCACCCCCTTGCGAGCGTCCACAAGGGGGCGGCTCGTACGTAAAGGGGCCGCTCGGCTAGTTCACGCGGTGGATCATCGTGTTCGCGAACTGGTAGCGGTAGCCCGCATCCTTGACGGCCTGGTCATGACGCGGGTTCTGTCCGTAGGACGAGCCGTGCAGCCAGACGAACGCGGGCGCCTCCTGCCCGGTGACCGCCTCGAGCTGCGCCTTCGACTCGACGACCTCGCGGCGGATGTCCTCGTCGGACAGCACCGTGTCGAACCCCTCGTGGTGGGCGGTGTGCGGGAAGACGACATGCCGCTGCGAGACCTCGGCGACCTCGTCCCAGCTCATCGCGATGCGGCCGCCCTTCGTGTCCTCCTCGACGAGCGAGATCCAGTGCGCGCGGGCGAACGCCTCCTGGTGCTCGGGGTCGCAGTCGACGAACGACGTCGCGATCGGGAACCAGCCGGTCAGGCCGTACTGGTCGCAGAGCGGAGCGGCGACCGAGATCGAGTTGCGGTACCCCTCGTAGAAGACCGGGATGAGACCCGGCTTGTCCTTGTGCCAGGTGCCCGTCTCGAACAGCCGGTCGAGGTCGTCGAGCGTGACGGGCGCGTAGTCGCGGGCGAAGCCGGCGAGCTCCTTCTCGAGCTCGTCACGCGCGCCCCGCGGAGTGGAGTGGTAGTTGACCACGCGGATGAAGTGGCCGTTCGCGAGCTGCTCCCGCTGCGCGTCGAAGGAGGGCTTGGTCATGCGAGGTTTCCTTCCCCGGTGAGGATCGGATCGATCGGGTCGGATGCCGCGGGCGCGACAGGATCGGATGCCGAGGCACCGACCACCGCGGGCTCATCGGCCTCGGTGATCGGCGTCGCTCCGGGCGCGAAGTGCGTGTAGGCGAGGACCTGCATCGCGGTGATGACGGCTCCCTCGTCGTCGACGCGGGCGAACGGCACGAGGGCGTCGCGGTACCGGTCGAGCACGGCGAGGAATGCGGTGCCCTCGGCGCGCTGCGCATCCGACCCGGCCACCGGGATCGGCCCGCGCTCGTCGGCGAGTCCGAGCACCATCGGGATCCCCTCCCGTTCGAGGCGGCGGTCATGGCAGGCGCGCATCAGACCGACGATGTCGCCGGCCTCGAGCAGCGCCGCGGCGCTGGGCTCGCCGTCGTGCGACGACGGCCCCTGGACGGTTGCGGACATGTTCCTACCTCTCCTGGTCGGTGGGTACGGGGTTCGAGATCACGTCGAGCAGCTGCGCGACCTCGGCGGCGATGGCGTCGCGCGCGGCGCCCAGCGCCCGACGCGGGTCGACGCGGTCGCCGAGTTCGGCGCGGAGCGCGTTCGTGTACGCGGCCGACAGCTGGGTGCCGACGTTGACCTTGCGGATGCCGGCGGCCACGGCCGCGCGGATGCCCTCGGCGCCGACGCCCGACGAGCCGTGCAGCACGAGCGGCACGGGCACGGCTGCGGCGAGACGCTCGATCAGCGCGATGTCGAGCTCTGCGGTCTGGCTGGTCATCGCGTGCGAGGAGCCGACCGCGACGGCGAGGGCGTCGACGCCGGTCGCGGCGACGAACGCGGCAGCCTCGGCCGGGTCGGTGCGCACACCGGGAGCGTGGGCTCCGTCCTTGCCGCCGATCTCGCCGAGCTCCGCCTCGATCCAGAGCCCGAGCTCCTGACCGCGGGCGGCGACGCGAGCGGTCGCCGCGACGTTCTCGGCATAGGGCAGGGTCGATGCGTCGAACATGGCGGACGCGAACCCGAGCCCGGCCGATTCCAGGACCAGCTCTTCCGACTCGCAGTGGTCGAGATGCAGCGCGACGGGCACCGCGGCGTCATCCGCGAGCGCCCGGCATGCCGCCGCGATCGGTGCGAGTCCGCCGTGGAAGCGCACCGCGTTGTGGCTGATCGAGAGCAGTACCGGCAGTCCGGCTCGCTCGGCTCCGGCGACGATCCCCTCCGCATATTCGAGGGTGATGACGTTGAAAGCGGCGATGGAGGGCAGGCTCGCGCCCAGCCCCACCGCCGTGAGGGCGGGTGGGATCAGCATGTCTCGACGGTCACCCCCGCATCGCGCAGGCGCCCGAGCAGGGCGGCATCCGCTCCGTCGTCGACGATCAGTCGGGAGATGCCCTCGATCGGAACCAGCCGCGCGGGACCGCGCCGCGCGAGCTTGGAGTGGTCGGCGAGCACGATGAGCTCGCGGGCCGAGGAGGCCAGCGACCGGTCGGTCTGGGTCTCGGAGAGGTTCGTGCCGGTCACACCCATCTCGGCATCGACGCCGAAGGCGCCGGTGAACACGCGGTCGATGCCGAACTCGTCGAGCCCGGCGATCGTGAGGTGTCCGAGCAGGCTCATCTCGGTGCGGCGCAGCAGCCCGCCGAGCACGATGATGTCGATGTCGGGGAACTGCGACAGCCGGCTGACGACGCTGAGGCTGTTGGTGAGCACGGTGAGTCCGGGGATGCCGCCGAGGAACGGCAGCATCGCCTCGGTCGTCGTACCGCCGGTGATCAGGACGGTCGAGTTCGGCGTGATGTAGGCGGATGCCGCGCGGCCGATGCGCTGCTTCTCCTCCGCGAACGCGACCTCGCGCTGCGGACGGAGGGGCTCCACGTCGTCATCGACCTGCGCCGCGCCGCCGTGCACGCGCTCGACGAGCTTCTTGTCCTGCAGCTCGTTCAGGTCGCGACGCACGGTCGACGTGCTCACGCCGAGCAGCTTGGCCATCTCGCTGACCGAACCGGCACCGTAGGTGCGGATGTAGTTGAGCAGCTCGCGCTGACGCTTCGGCCCGATCAGGGGCTCAGTAACCGGCTGCACGGTCCACCTCATTCAGCAAGGGCCGGTTCTCGGCCAGTCGGGTCAGGTTCTCGACGACGAGGTCGAGTGTCTGTGCATGATACTGCGGGGCCAGTCCCGCGACGTGGGGGGTGATCAGCGCGCCGGGTTCCGTCCACCACACCGAGTCGGTTCCCAGCGGCTCCTCGTCGAATACGTCGAGGGCGACGCCGCCGATGCGTCCATCGCGCAGCCTCTCCAGGAGCGCCCGCTCATCGACGATGCCGCCACGGGCGATGTTGACGACGAACGCGCCGTGCGGAAGCAGGTCGAGCTGCGCGGGTCCGATGAGTCCGCGGGTGAGCTCGGTGAGCGGAACGACCACCACGAGGAAGTCGCTGCGACGCAGCACCTCGTCGAGCCGGTCGATCGGGAAGAGCTCGGCCGGGTCGTCGTCGATCGTCTGACGGCCGGTGTCGAACTTCTCGGCTGTCCCTCCGGATGCCGCGACGCGGGCTCCCGAGCGGCTGACCCCGAGCACGGTCATCCCGAACGTCGTGGCGAGCCGGGAGATCTCGCGTCCGATCCGCCCGTACCCGACGATGCCCACGGTCGCCCCCGACAACTGCCGCGGCGTGAGCGACGCGAGCCGCTCGGCGTTCGACGGCCAGGAGCGATCCAGACGGTGCCGCGCGATGAGCGGCATCCGATGCGAGAGCTCGAGGATCGACATCAGCGCGTACTCGGCCATCGGCACCGGAGCGATGCCGCCGAGCGTCGCGATGGGCACGCCGCTCTCCCACAGCGTCGTGCCGCGCACATGATCGACGCCCGAGGTGTCGAGCTGCACGAGCCGCAGTGCGGGGACGTCGACTGATGCCGGGAGCCACTCGCTCGTGTGCAGCAGGTCGACGGCGGCGAGCACCTCCGCCGACGGCGGCGTGTCCGGTGTCATGCGATGCACCGCGACCTGCGGCATCCGCTTCTGCAGCTCGTCGAACCAGGAGTCCGGCAACGGGAGCGAACAGAGGTACGTCAGGGTCATTTGATCCCGCTCCGGGCGAAGCCCTGCACGAAGTAGCGCTGGAAGAAGATGAACAGCAGCACCATCGGCAGCACGGCGATCAGCGCGAGCGCCATGATCGCGTTGTAGTCGGGCGACGTCTGGTTCTTGAGATAGAGCAGTCCGATCGGAAGGGTGAACAGCTGGTTGTCGTTGAGGGCGATCAACGGCCAGGCGAAGTCGTTCCAGCTTCCCATGAGCGTGAGCAGGGTGAGCACCGCGATCAGCGGCTTGCACAGCGGCAGCACGACCTGCAGGAAGATGCGGAAATGCCCGGCGCCGTCGATGCGGGCGGCCTCGATGATCTCGTCGGGGATGCCGATGAAGAACTGCCGCGCGAGGAAGATGCCGAACGCGGCTGCCGCTCCCGGCAGGATCACACCCCAGTAGGTGCCGAAGATCCCGAGACCCGACACGAGCTTGAACTGCGCGACCATGATGGCCTGCACGGGGATCATCATCGTCGCGAGGGCGAGGATGAACACCGCGTTGCGACCGCCGAAACGGAGGCGGGCGAAGGCGTATCCGGCGAGCAGGTTCACGAACACGGTGAGCGCCGTGACGATCGCGCCGATCACGACCGAGTTGCCGAACCAGTCGATGACCGGCACCCGGTCGAAGACCTTGGCGAAGTTCTCGAGCGTGAGGGTGCTCGGCCAGAGCCGCAGACCGGGTTCGAAGACCTCGCCGCGCGGCGAGAACGCGACGACGAGCATCCAGTACAGCGGGAAGATCACGATGAGCGAGACGACCGCGGCGATCAGCGTGCGCCAGACGATGCCCTTGCGCGACTGGCTCTGCCGACGACGACGACGCTGCACGCGTGCGGCGCCCTTGTCGCCGAGCAGCGCCGCGTCGGCGATCTGCACGACAGTGGTGGTTTCAGCCATGATGCACTCCTACTCCGCCAGGTCTCGCGTGCGACTGGTCTTCCACTGGATGAAGGTGAAGATGAGCGTGATGATGAGGATGACGATGCCGATCGCGGCGCCGTATCCCTGCTCCCTGATCTGGAAGCCGTTGCGGTACGCGTAGGTCACGAGCACCGACGTCGAGTTGCCGGGGCCGCCGCCGGTCATCACGAAGATCAGGTCGAACACCTGGAACGACGCGATCACGTTCATGATCAGCAGGAAGAACGTCGACGGACCGACGAGCGGCACGGTCACCGACCGGAACTGCTGCCAGCGGCTGGCGCCGTCGATGCGCGCGGCTTCGTACAGCTCGGGCGAGATCGACTGGAGGCCGGCCAGGTAGATGATCATGTTGAACCCCAGCCGCAGCCAGACCGCGGCGATCATGACCGAGATCATCGCGGGACCGCCCTGCGACTGCCAGCCGACGGAGTCGAGGCCGATGGCGTTCAGGATCTTGTTCACGAGACCGTTCGACTCGTAGAACATGATCACCGCGATCATGCCGGAGGCGACACCGGAGATGACCATCGGCAGCACGATCGCGGTGCGGAAGATCCCGCGGGCGGGAAGCACCGAGTTCAGCAGCACCGCGAGACCGAGGCCGCCCAGCAGCTCGATCGGCACGGTCACCGCGGTGAACAGCATGGTCTGCAGCAGGCTCTGCCAGAAGACCGGATCGGAGACCAGGCGGACGTAGTTCTCCAGCCCCACCCACTCCGGGTCGCCGAATCCCTTCGTCTCCTGGAAGGAGATGATCGCCGCCCAGATGATCGGGACGAACAGGAACAGCGACATCAGGACGAGATTCGGAGCGGCGAAGCTCCAGCCGACGAGAGACTCTCGCAGGCGGGCGGTCCGCTGACCCGCCCGCGGCCGGGGCGACGCGACAGCGTTGCCCCGGTCGCGGGTGGACAGAGCAGTCATTACTTGGCGGCTTCCTCGATGGCGGCCGACAGGTTCGCGAGCGTGTCGGCGGTGGACTGCCCGCCGATGAACGCGGCCTCGAGCTGGTCCTGCAGCGCCGTGTTGATCGCGGCCATGGCCGGGGAGGTCAGCTGCTTGACGTCGCTCGGCTCGATCGTGCCCGCCTGGTCGACGAACACCGGCATGACGTCGGGGCGCACCTTGAACTCCACGGCGTCGCCTTCGAGGTCGAGGCGGGTCGGCAGCTCGTTGGTGTTGGCGCAGAACTCGCTCATCGCGTCGGCCGAGACCATGAACTTGAGGAACTCCGCAGCCAGCTCCGGGTTCTTCGTGCCCTTCGTGGCGACCAGCGCGTTGCCGCCGAGGTCGGTCGCACCGCGCTCGTCCTTCGGCATCGGGATGGCCGTCCAGTCGAACTTCGCGAGCGAGTCGATGTCGGGCACGAGGAACGAGCCGGCGAAGGCCATCGCGACCGTGCCCTCGGTGAAGAGGTTGTCGGCGTAGACGGTGCCCTTGGTCGAGCTCGTCGGCGGGACCCACTCGTTCTCGAAGAAGCTCTTCGTGAAGTCGAGGGCCTTCTCGCCCTCGGGCGAGTCGATCGTCGCAGAGGTGCCGTCGAGGAACGTGCCGTTCGCCTCGAACAGCCAGCTCAGCCAGCGAGGTGCGCCGCCGAGCTGCCAGTTGTACGCGAAGGGGTACTTGTCGGCCGGGAGGGCGCCGCGCAGCTGTGTGGCGACGTCGGCGAACTCGTCCCACGTCCAGGCGTCGTCCTGGGTGGTGGGGAGGGTCGCCGGGTCGATGCCGGCATCCGTCAGCATCTGCGTGTTGACGAGGAGAGCCGACACATCGGTCTGGTGCGGCACTCCGTAGGGTGCGCCGTCGAACGACACGGCCTCCCACATCGCGGGGGTGAACTCGGCCACCTCGTCGTCGGAGAAGTACTCGCTCAGGTCGAGCAGCTGGTCCTGGCTCGAGTAGACGCCGAGGTTGCCGTAGTCGACGCGGAAGAGGTCGGGGGCCTTGCCCGACGAGAGCTGCGCATCGATGTTCGAGAACATCTGGTCGTAGGGCACCACATTGAGCTTGATGTCGACGCCGTCGTGGTCGGCCTCGAACTGCTTGATGAGGTCCTTGAAGGTAGTCTCCTCGGACTCGCTGCCCCAGGTGGTGAAGGTGAGGGTCTGGTCGCCGCCCTCGTCGCTCGATCCGCCGCCGCCGCCGAAGCCGGCACAACCGGAGAGCACCATGGCGCTGACAGCGCCGATGCCGACGATGCCGATGAGGCGCTGATTTCTGATTCTCACGCGTCGATCTCCTCTGGTGATGTCGCCGTCAGCCCGGGTGCTGCGTGGCGTCCGTTCGTTGCAGTATTCAACAACCTGCTCAATCCGTCAAGAACTTTCATTCCTTGCTCATTTCTGATTGAATCTGCACAGATCGTCGCCACATGCGCGCCGACGGAGAGACCTGAAGGACCACGATATGAACGACAGCATCGTCGGAACGGGCGCCATCACCCGGGCAGAGCTCACGAGCCAGCCCGAGATCTGGCAGCAGGCACTCGACCTCGCCGAACGCCATCGTGCTCTTCTCCCCTCCGCGGGCGAGAAGGTGCTGATCGTCGGCTGCGGCACCTCCTATTACATCGGCGACGCGTACGCGTACCTCCGCAACGATGCGAAGCTCGGACGCACCCGCGCCGCCATCCCCAGCGAGCTCGACTGGATCGACGACGACGAGCACATCGTGGTCATCTCCCGCTCCGGCACGACGCAGGATGTCGTCGACCTCGTCGAGCGCTACGGCGCGACCCACCGCATCACCGCGATCCTGGGCGACACCGACACTCCCCTCGGCCTGCTGTGCGCCGACCGCACCGTGCACCTCGACTTCGCCGACGAGAAGTCGATCGTGCAGACGCGCTTCGCCACGACCGTGCTGACCGTTCTCCGCGCCTCGATCGACCAGGCGCCCGCGGACCTCGTCGACGATGCGCGCAGCGCCCTCGCGGCGGAACTGCCCACCGACCCCGCACACGTGCAGCACATCGTCTTCCTCGGACACCGCTGGACCAACGGCCTCGCTCAGGAAGCCGCACTGAAGGTGCGCGAGTCCGCCGGCTTCTGGACTGAGGCGTACTCCATGTGGGAGTACCAGCACGGCCCCATCTCGTGCGCCGGGCCGAACACTCTCGTCTGGTTCCTCGGCGAGGCGCCCGACGTCATCGCCGACGACGTGCGATCGACCGGGGCAGCCGTCTACGTGAACGACCTCGACCCGCAGGCGAATCTGCCGCTCGCGCACCGACTGGCCGTCGACCTCGCGGCGCTGCGCGGACGCAACCCCGACACGCCTCCGTTCCTGAACCGCTCGGTCCTCGTCACCGACTGATGCCCGTCATCACGATCGCCACCATCCCGCATGCCGCGGAGCGCGAGCTGCTGCAGGGCGTGGCGGATGCCGTCGCCGACGCACTGGAGCTCGCCCCCGGCGACGTGATCGCGATGTCGATCCCCGTGCGCACGACCGTGACGAACGGGGCGACGACGGATGCCGATGCGGACCCGTGGGCGCTCATCAGCATCCACGGCTCCGACCGCGGTGCCGAGAAGACCGGACGCGCGTGCGAAGCCGCACGCCGCGCCGCGGCAGACTGGAGTCGTCGGCAGGTCGCGGATGGCGGAGTCGACCTGGAAGGGGTGTGGTGCGAATGGCTGCTGCCGCAGCATCCATAGGCCGACTGCTCGTCGTCGGCGAGCTGTGCGTCGATCTGATCATCGAGGTCGATGACGAGATCCGCTTCGGGCAGCACGAGCAGATCGTGCCGAGGACGACCCTCACCATGGGCAGCTCGTCGGCGATCACGGCGTGCGGCGCCGCGGCATTGGGCGTCGACACGCGCCTGATCAGCGTGCGCGGAGACGACACGTTCGGCCGCTTCCTCGACGCCGAGCTCCGCGAACGCGCGGTCGACACCGCCGGCGTGCGCGTCGATCCCACCCTCCCGACCGGAGCCTCCACGCACCTCACGCGCCCGAGCGGCGACCGCGGCATCCTCACGTCGATGGGATCGATCGGGACCGTCCGCTCCGCGGACGTGACAGCCGCCGACCTGGCATCCGCCGCGCACCTGCACATCGGCAGCTACTTCCTCCAGCACGCACTGCAGGCCGACGCACCCGCGCTGTTCCGCGCTGCACGTACCGCGGGGCTGACCACGTCGCTCGACGGCAACTTCGACCCGGAGGAGCAGTGGGACTCCGGCATCCTCGCGCTGATGCCGCACGTCGACGTCTTCTTCGGCAACGAGGAGGAGCTGACGGGCATCACGGGCACGGGCGGCATCGACGCCGCGATCGAGAGTCTCCTCACGATCATGCCGGCGGATGCCGTCGTCGTCGCGAAGCTCGGCGCCGAGGGCGCGATCGCCGCACGGCTCACGGGCACCGGCATCGAACGCGTCGGCGCTTCGGTTCCTCCCCTGGAGACGGAGCTCGTGGACACGGTCGGCGCCGGCGACACCCTCGCGGCCGGCTTCCTCGCCGCACGCCTGTGGGGCGAAACCGTCGATCGAGCCCTCGCCTTCGCCGTCGCCTGCGGCACCGCATCCACCCGCGGCAGCGGCGGGGTGGGCGCGCA
>NZ_SSDJ01000104.1 GCF_004794465.1 Microbacterium sp. K24
GCCGACGCCGGGCACGGTGAGGATCAGCCACGGCTCGCCCAGGCGCTTCCGCAGCGACGACACCGTGATGTTCGCCGATGGGGCGTCCGTGAAGCCGCATTCCGTGATCCTTGCGACCGGGTACTGCGCCTGCGCGACGGCCATGCCGTAGCCGGGCGTGATGACGACGGTTCGCCGAGGCTGACTGGGGCGTGATCATCGCCGACAGTGAGCCCAACCTGACGGCCGACTTCGGGTTCGTGCCCGGCCTCTCGCTGGGCAACCGGCTCTGGTTCGACGC
>NZ_SSDJ01000105.1 GCF_004794465.1 Microbacterium sp. K24
CCCCGCCTCGCCCTGGCGGGATCAGTACCTCTCCGGGTTCCGCCCGGGGCTCCGTCTGCGCCGGGCGGGGTCGCCCAGGATCGCCGCCGTCGACCCGGTCGCGCTGATCCGTCCGTCGACCTCGAGCCGCACGGCGCGGTTGCCGAGGTCGCCGGCCGTGTCGATCGACGTCCACGGCCCGATCGCGTAGGCGGCGGCCGAGGCGTTGTCGGCGACGACGTCGCCGAGACTGAAGCGGAAGTCGCGGTAGCGCGAGTCGATGATCTCGAGCGCGGGAGCGACGGCGGCGACGGCATCCATCAGGTTCGACATGCCCTCGGAGACATCGGCGCCGAGGAGGTACGCCACCTCCGGCTCGACGCGCGGATGGATGGCGGAGCGCCGGTCGAACACGGCGCCGTCCTCGAGGCGCATCGCGTCGGTCAGCGTGCCGATGATCACATCGTCGACGCCCATCTGCTGGGCCTTCGCGCGGCTGGTGAAGCCGAGCTTGACTCCGGTGAGGCGCTCGCCGCGGGCCTGTCGACGCGCGATGACCGCGTGCTGCGTCGCGTAGGCGGTGTCGAGTCCGACCGTGGCGCTCGCGGAGAGCTGGCTGATCGAGGTCACGGTGCGCTGCGCCGTGTCGAGCGCGGCGGCGAAGACGGCATCGGTGCTCATGCGCTCACTCCGTCCGCACGTGCCGCCGCGAGGTCCAGGGCCACGTCGACGATCATGTCCTCCTGGCCTCCGACCATCCGGCGGCGTCCCAGCTCGACCAGGATGTCACGGGCGTCGATCCCGTGCCGCTCGGCCGCGCGCTCGGCGTGCAGCAGGAAGCTCGAGTAGACGCCCGCGTAGCCCAGCGTGAGCGTCTCGCGGTCGACGCGCACCGGGCGGCGCTGCAGGGGACGCACCAGCTCCTCCGCGGCATCCTGCAGGGCGAACAGATCGCTGCCGTGCTCCCAGCCGAGCAGATCCGCCACGGCGATGAACGCCTCGATCGGGCAGTTCCCGGCCCCGGCTCCCTGTCCGGCCAGCGAGGCGTCGACGCGGAACGCGCCGTGCTCGACGGCGGTGATGCTGTTCGCGACGCTCAGCGAGAGGTTCTCGTGCGCATGGATGCCGATCTGGGTGCCGGGATCGAGCACGTCGCGATACGCGTCCACGCGGTCGGCGACATCGCGCATGGTGAGGCGTCCTCCCGAGTCGGTCACGTACACGCAGTGCGCGCCGTACGACTCCATCAGCTTCGCCTGCGCGGCGAGGCCGCGCGGGTCGTTGAGGTGGCTCATCATCAGGAAGCCCGACACGTCCATGCCCTGCTCCCGTGCCCAGCCGATGTGCTGGGCGGCGACGTCGGCCTCGGTGCAGTGGGTGGCGACGCGCACACTCGTGACGCCGAGATCGCGGGCGCGGGCGAGGTCGTCGATCGTGCCGATGCCCGGCAGGATCAGGGTGGTGAGCACGGCGCGGTCGAGCACCCCGGCCGCCGCCTCGATCCACTGCCAGTCGGTGTGCGCACCCTGGCCGTAGGCGACGCTCGAGCCGCCGAGGCCGTCGCCGTGGGCGACCTCGATCGCATCGACTCCCGCGGCTTCGAGCGCACGGGCGATGTCGCGGACCTGATCGGTCGTGTAGCTGTGGCCGACGGCGTGCATGCCGTCGCGCAGGGTGACGTCCTGCACGTAGACGCGGGGAGCGGCGGTCATGCGAGCACCTCCGTGCGGGCGGCGACGAGTCGCTCCGCGGTGCGCAGCGCGGCGGAGGTCATGATGTCGAGGTTGCCCGCGTACTCCGGGAGGTAGTGGCCGGCACCGGTCACCTCGAGCAGGACGGTGACGCGCGTACCGCGGAACGCGCGATCGAGGGCCGGGACGTAGGCCTCGTCGACCGCGTCGAACTGCACCTGCTGCTTCAGCCGGTATCCGCCGACGTATTCCTGTACCTCCGCGACGATCTCGTCGACCGAGGCGCGGATCGCCTCCCGATCCAGAGCATCGGGATCGCCCTCCACCAGGCAGAACACGGTGTCGCGCATGATCAGCGGCGGATCGGCGGGATTCAGCACGATGATGGCCTTGCCGCGTCCGGCGCCGCCGATCTGCTCGATCGCGCGCGCCGTCGTCTGCGTGAACTCGTCGATGTTCGCGCGGGTGCCCGGCCCTGCCGACTTCGACGCGATCGACGCGACGATCTCGGCATAGGCGACGGGGGCGACGCGCGACACCGCGGCCACCATCGGCACCGTGGCCTGGCCGCCGCAGGTGACCATGTTCACGTTCGTGGCGTCGAGGTGCGCGTCGATGTTGACCACCGGCACGACGTAGGGACCGATCGCGGCGGGCGTGAGGTCGACCATCAGCCGACCGGCATCGCGCACGAGCGCGTCGTTGCGGGTATGCGCGCCGGCGGAGGTCGCGTCGAACACGAGCTCGACGTCGGCGAACTCCGGCATCGCGAGCAGCCCGTCCACGCCTTCGTGGGTGGTGGCGACGCCGAGCCGGCGCGCACGGGCGAGGCCGTCGGAGTGCTCGTCGATGCCGACCATCGCGACGACGCGCAGGGTGGTCGAGAGGCGCTTCACCTTGATCAGGAGATCGGTTCCGATGTTGCCCGAACCGATGATGGCGATGCCGACGGTCATGCCGCGGCTCCTTCCGCTGAGGCGAGGGAGGGGGAGCTGGTGAAATCGGCCCGCACCTCGCCGAGTCCTTCGAGCCGCGCGCGGTACACGCCGGCGGAGGCGGCGACCATGGGGCCGAGCGCACCGGAGAGGATCACCTCGCCCGCGCGCAGCGGCTGCCCGTGCGCGGCGACCGCGCGAGCCAGCCACGCGACGGCGATCACCGGACTGCCCAGGCAGGCCGCACCGGATCCGGTGGAGACGGGCTCGCCGTCACGGTCGAGCGTCATGCCGAGCTCCGTGAGGTCGAGGCCGTCGAGCCGCCGGGGCGTCGTCCCGAGCACGACCGCCCCGCTCGAGGCGTTGTCGGCGATGGTGTCGGTGATCCGGATGTCCCATCCCGCCACCCGGGAGTCGACGACCTCGATCGCGGGCAGCACGAACTCGGTGGCGCGCAGCACGTCGGCGACGTGGGTGGTGGGGGAGTCGAGGTCGCGGCCGAGCACGAAGGCCACCTCGGCCTCGACGCGCGGCTGCAGGAAGCGGCCGAGGGCGAGCGGTTCACGATCGGCGACGATCATGTCGTCGAGCAGCACCCCGTAGTCGGGGGAGTAGACGCCGAACTGGGCCTGCACTGCGGGAGAGGTCAGGCCGATCTTGCGTCCGACGATGCGGCGTCCCTCGGTCACCCGGCGCGCGATGCCGAGCGATTGCACGGCGTACGCGGCATCCTGATCCGTCTCCCCGAGGAGGTCGCGCACCGGCGCGCACGGCGTCCCGGTCTCGGCGGCCTGCCGCAGACGCTCATCGGCCGCCCGCACGGCGTCGGACTCGCGGATGCCGGTCACAGCTGCACGCACACGTTCGTCGGCTCGGTGTAGAAGTCGAGCGAGTGATGGCCGCCCTCGCGGCCGATGCCGGACAGCCCGACACCTCCGAACGGGCTGCGGAGGTCGCGCAGATACCAGGTGTTGACCCACGACATGCCCGTGCGCATGCGCTGCGCGACACGGTGCCCGCGGGTGAGGTCGGTGGTCCAGGTCACGGCGGCGAGTCCGTACTCGGTGTCGTTCGCCAGCGCGATCGCCTCCTCTTCGGAGTCGAAGGGGATCAGCGCCGCGACGGGGCCGAACACCTCTTCGCGCACGGTGCGGTGCGTGTTGTCGAGACCGCTCCACAGCGTCGGCTCGATCCAGGAGCCGCCGTCGAGTCCGTCGCCGAGGGTGGGGATGCCGCCGCCGGCGAGCACGGTCGCACCTTCGTCGCGGGCGAGGTCGAAGTACGACAGGACCTTCTCGCGGTGGGCCTGCGAGATCAGCGGCCCCGTCGTGGTGGCCGGGTCCTCCGGACGGCCGAGACGCAGGCGGGCGGCGTGCTCGGCGAGGCCCGCCGCCACGTCGTCGAAGATCGCCCGCTCGACGTAGATGCGCTCGGTGCACAGGCACACCTGCCCGGTGTTCAGATAGGTGGAGCGGGCCAGACCGGCGACAGCCGCGTCGAGGTCGGCATCCGCGAAGACGAGGGCGGCGTTCTTGCCGCCGAGCTCGAACGAGACCGGGCGCACGCGCGGCGCGACGGCGCGCATGATCGCCGATCCCGTCGACGACTCCCCGGTGAAAGTGACCCCGTCGATGCCCGGATGCCGGGTGAGCGCCTCCCCGGCGGATCCCGCGCCGAAGCCGTGCACGACATTGACGACTCCGGCGGGGATCCCCGCCTCGGCGAGGATCTCGGCGAGGAGCGTGGCCGACGACGGCGTCTCCTCGGACGGCTTGATGACCACGGTGTTGCCGGTCGCGAGCGCGGGAGCGAGCTTCCACGTGAGCAGCAGCAGCGGCAGGTTCCACGGAACGATCACCGCGACGACCCCGAGGGGCTTGCGCACGGCGTAGTTCAGGGCACGACGGCCGTCGGGCAGCTCGGTGAGGTAGGAGTCGAGTGCGGCCGACGAGACGGTGTCGGCGAACGAGCGGAAGTTCGCGGCCGCGCGGGCCACGTCGAGATCACGCGCGAGCGCCTCCGGCTTGCCGGTGTCGCCCACCTCCGCTGCCACGAGCTCCTCGGCACGCCGATCGATCGCGTCGGCGACTCCGCGCAGAAGCCGGGCGCGCTCGGCCACGGTCATCCGCCCCCACGGTCCGTCGAACGCCGCCCGCGCCGCGGCGACGGCACGGTCGACCTGCTCGCTGCCGGCTTCGTGCACCTGGGCGATCAGGGAACCGTCGATCGGGCTGAGCTTCTCGAACGTGCGGATCCCCTCGACGCTCTCGCCGGCGATCACGTTGTGGATCGCGCGGGGCGCCCGGGCAGGCCCGGAGGCACTTCGCTGGGGCGTCATCGTCTCGGAAGGCATGGGCTCAGGCTAGGAACCATCGAGGGATGCCGACAAATACTCTCTTGATGCATTGCCATGCCCGTACGGCTATAGTCCGGATCATGGCCACTGATCGACTGCTCGACGGCCGGGTCAAGATCCGGCATCTCGTCCTCGTCACGGCGATCGCCGACGAGGGCACCCTGGTGCGCGCCGCGGCGTCGCTGCACATCACCCAGCCCGTCGTCACCCGCGGCCTCCGCGAGGTCGAAGAAGTGCTCGGCGTCCCGTTGTTCGAGCGGATGCCGCGTGGCGTCAAGCCGACCCCCTACGGGCATGTGTTCATCGAACGCGCCCGATCGGTGCTCGCGGAGCTGCGCGCGGCGGGAGAGGAGGTGCGGCTGCTGCAGTCCGGGCAGATGGGCACGGTCACGGTCGGCACGCACCTCGCCGGCTCGAACCTGCTGCTGCCCCGGGCGATCGCCGGCCTCAAGGCCGAGCACCCGCGCCTCACGGTCGTCGTGCGCGAGGGCACCCCCGACACCCTGCAGCAGCTGCTTCTGGCCGGCGACCTCGATCTGACCGTCGGGCGCCTGTCGCCGACGGTGCCTGTCCGGCTCGAGCAGGAGCGGCTGCATCAGGAGCCCATCCGGCTCGTGGCGCGCGCCGGCCATCCGGTGCTGGGCGGAGCCAAGGCGAACTCGCTCGCCGAGCTGATCGCGTACCCCTGGATCTTCCCCGTGGCGCAGACGGCGCTGCGGGCCGAGCTCGAGGCGGTGTTCTTCCACGAGGGGCTGCCGCTGCCGCCGGACCGCGTCGAGTGCACGTCGATGCTCACGCTGCGGACGCTCCTCATCTCGACCGATGTCATCGCGGCCCTGCCGATGTTCATCGCGGTCGACGACCGGGAGCTGCGACTGCTGCCGACCCCGCTGAGCTCGATCCGGCGATCGGTGGGCGTCACCCTCCCGCAGGACCGTACGCCGTCGCCCGCGGCATCCGCTCTCCTCGTGCACCTCCGCGAGGAGGGCGCACGATTGGCCGAGCTCGAGCGCGAGTATTCGCATGCCGCACTGCAGGCCGGGGTCCGGTATGCCTGAGAGGCTATAGCTCCGACCCGTATGGATATTGGACAGCATCGCTTCCCCAGGGTGAGTCTGATGAGAACGACACCACGTCGTGACGATCTCACCCGATTCAGCCAATGGAGGCGACATGGCCGGCTCTCCCTACGTGCCCGACGCGAAGAAATACCGCCCCGAGGACTTCGAGCGCGTCGCCGGAGAACCGGCCGACCCGGATCCGTCGACGTGGGGCATGCAGCCCGACGGCACCTTCCTGCCGCCGGCGCACACCCCGTCGGTCCCGCGTGACGTCTTCATCGACTGGCCGGGGCAGCTCGACTACCGCGACCCCGAGACCTATGCGCTGAACGCCACCGCTGAGGCCTTCTACCCGATCGTGGTCAACACCAGCCACTCCTGGCAGTCGATCTACGACTGGGACGGACGCCGTTACATGCTGCACTACGGCGGCGGCAACCGGTGGAACGTCTACGACATCACCGATCCCCGCGCGCTCACGATCGTCGACGAGGAGACCCTCCCTTGGAGCGGGCCGCTCTTCGGCGCCGTCACGATCCAGTGGAACGAGCAGCTCGGCAAGCACATCGCGATCCAGGCCAGCGAGACCCCGCGGTACTTCCTCAACGGACGCGTGGCGAACAAGTGGACCGACGACACGGTCGAGGGCCAGCTCCTCGAGTGGGAGGGCCTCCGCGGGTTCCGCGTCTTCGAGGTCAACGGCCCGACGCCGCGCGACTGGACCCTGCTGACGACGGTCTCCACCGACCCGAACCACACCCCGGACGAGATCCAGGAGGGCAACGGCGTCCTGGACCTGCCGGTGTACTACGGCGACAAGTACCTCTTCGTGGCGACCGCGCCCGACAACACCTTCACCAACCAGCCCTACAAGACCACGCTCTGGACCGCGGGCCACGCCGCCTACGACGTGTCCGACCCGGCGAACCCGGAGCTGCTCTCGACCTGGTGGGTGCCCGGCTCCCGCGCCGGCGAGGAGACGGATTCCCCGTACCTCGCCGCGAACGACCGCTGGAACAACAAGACCTCCTGGTTCGGCTCGCGGATGGGCATCTTCATGCCCCGGTCCGTCGAATCCGGCTGGAAGTACGGCTACGCCGCGCAGGGCGGTCAGGGCTTCTTCGTGCTCGACGTCTCCGACCCGACCGACATCCACCACGTCGGCTGGTGCGACCTGCCCGTGAGCGTCGCCGGCACCGAGGGCGACAACGTCGACACCACCCAGGTCGAGGAGACCGGGTACGTCTACGTCTCGGGCTACCCGATGAACACCGACTGCTACGAGCCGGCCAAGGAGATCTACCAGGTCGACGTGAGCGACCCGGCGAATCCCCGGGTCGTGCGCACCCTGCCCCGCCCGGTGCCGCCGGCCGAGGCCGCGTTCACCGACTGGGCGCAGCGCCGCGGATCGTTCGGACCGAAGCGCTCGGGCTACTTCACCAACACCGGAACCCCGCACGGCGGAGTCATCCCCTACGCGTTCTACGCCGCGGGTCTCCAGATCTTCGACGTGCGCGACCCGGAGGACCCCAAGGTGGGTGCCTACTTCGTGCCGCCGATGGGCCTCAAGGACGACGACGACCTCGCCGCCCCCGTGCACGGGATCTTCGTGGAGTGGGATCGCAACATCGTCTGGCTCTTCGCGAACCACGGGATCTACGCCGTCTCGACGCCCCTGCTGGGCGAGCCGGTCACCGGCATCCCGGGCTGATGAGCCAGAACGTGCGGCCGTGGCCGGCCCTGTGGGCCCTGTGCATCGGGTTCTTCATGATCCTCGTCGACACGACGATCGTGGCGATCGCGAACCCGGTGATCCTGGCGGCCTTCGACGCCGATCTCACGACCGTCATCTGGGTCACCAGCGCCTACCTGCTGGCCTACGCCGTTCCGCTGCTGATCACGGGACGGCTGGGGGACCGGTTCGGCCCGAAGCGCGTGTACCTCGTCGGCCTCGTGGTCTTCACCCTCGCGTCGCTCGCGTGCGGACTGGCCGGCAGCATCGGGATGCTGATCGCGGCCCGCGCCGTGCAGGGTTTCGGCGCCGCCCTGATGACGCCGCAGACCATGGCGATCATCGCCCGTGTCTTCCCGCCCCGCGGTCGAGGCCAGGCGATGGGCGCGTGGGGTGCGGTCGGAGGACTCGCGACGCTGGTCGGGCCGATCCTCGGCGGGGTGCTCACCGACACCGTGGGCTGGGAGTGGATCTTCTTCGTGAACGTGCCGGTCGGGATCATCGCCTTCGTCGTCGCCTGGCGACTGGTGCCGAACCTCGACGGGCACCCGCACCGCTTCGACTGGCTCGGCGTCGCGCTGTCGGGGGCCGGCCTGTTCCTGCTCGTCTTCGGCATCCAGGAGGGCGAGGTCTACGACTGGGGCGTCATCATCGGACCCGTCACGGTCTGGGGCCTGATCGTCGCAGGAGTGGCGCTGCTCGTGCTCTTCGTCGTGTGGCAGCGCCGGAACCGCGCCGAGCCGCTCATGCCGCTCAGCCTGTTCCGCGACCGCAACTTCTCGGTCGCGAACGCGACGATCTTCCTCGTGGGCGTCGGCATCACGGCGATGCCCGTGCCGCTCGCCTTCTACTTCCAGGTCGCCCGCGGCCTCGACCCGACGCTCGCCGCCCTCATGCTCGCCCCGATGGCGGTCGTGTCGGGCGTGCTCGGTCCGTTCGTCGGTCGTCTGAGCGATCGGATCGGTCCGCGCTGGGTGACGTTCGGGGCCTTCGTCGTCTCCGCCGTCGCGATGCTCTGGTACTCGGCGTGGATGACGCTCGAGACACCGTTCTGGATGCTTCTGCTTCCCTCGGCTCTTCTGGGCATCGGGGTGTCGGGCATGTTCGGTCCGCTGGCGTCGACCGCCACGCGCAACCTGGCGCACACCCAGGCGGGTGCGGGATCCGGGGTGTACTCCACGACCAGGCAGATGGGATCGGTGATCGGATCGGCCGTGCTGGCCGTCCTGATGAACCTGACCCTCGCCGCGCAGATCCGGGGATTCGTTCCCGGCACCATCCACCCGGGTGCGGAGCTCTCGGCGGACGACGGGGCGGGGCTCGCGACGGCGATGTCGCAGTCCCTGCTGCTGCCTGCGATCGCCTTCGCCGTGTGCGCCGTGGTGGTGGTCTTCTTCACGAAGCCGCGGCCCTGGGGTGCGCCGGCTCCGACGACCGCATCCGAACCGGCGGTCGCGATCGCACGAGAGGGACGATGATGGTGTCAGCCATAATGGATCCAAAATCCAAAACTGCGAACGGAGAGAGGACCTCGATGACCGCGACATCCGGAGGCGGACGATTGGTCGTCGACGCCCTCAAGAAGGACTACGAACTCGACGGCGAGGCGGTCCCGGTCGTCAAGGAGGTCACGTTCACGATCGAACCGGGAACGTTCTACTCCCTGCTCGGCCCGTCGGGCTGCGGCAAGACCACCACCCTGCGCTGCGTCGCCGGGCTCGAGAGGAGCGACGGCGGCATCATCTCGCTCGACGGGCGGATGCTGTCGACCGGAACCGAGCACGCCTCGCCCGACAAGCGCGACATCGGCATGGTCTTCCAGAACTACGCGATCTGGCCGCACATGACCGTCTTCGCGAATGCGGTGTTCCCCCTGCAGGTCGGGCGCGCGAAGCTCTCCAAGGCCGAGGCGCGGAAGCGCGCGATGGAGGCGCTCGAGCTCGTGCAGCTCGACCACCTCGCGCAGCGGCCGGCGACCGCGCTCTCCGGGGGACAGCAGCAGCGTCTCGCGCTCGCCCGAGCCCTGGCGCACCGCCCCCGATTGCTGCTGCTCGACGAGCCGCTGTCGAACCTCGACGCGAAGCTGCGCGACACGATGCGCAACGAGCTGCGCAGCCTGCAGCGCACCCTCGGCATCAGCGCGCTCTACGTCACGCACGACCAGTCCGAGGCGCTGTCGATGTCGGATCGCGTGGCCGTGATGAACCAGGGGCGCATCGTGCAGGAGGCGACGCCCCGCGAGCTGTACGACCAGCCCGCCGACCGCTTCGTGGCGGACTTCGTCGGCCGGGCGAACATGGTGCCCGCGGTGGTCGTCGAGCGCGACGGCACGGGCGACGCGGTCGTCGAGGCGCTCGGCACCCGGCTCCGGACGCCGGTGCCCGACGGAGTCGCGGCGGGTGACGAGGTCACGATGACCTTCCGACCCGAGACCGTGCGCTGGCACGAGACCGCGGTCGACCGTCCCAACGTGCTCCCGGTGCGCATCGTGCGCGTCGAGTTCCTCGGCGAGATCGTCGAATACGAGGCCGAGGTGCTCGCCACCGGCGGTCCCGTCGGCACGATCGTCGGCCGCGGTGCGCCGCTGGCGACACCCCCCGAGGGCGGCAGGGTCTTCCTCGAACTGGCTCCGCGCGCCTGCCGCGTGCTGGCCGCATGACGTCATCCCGCACCACCCCCGCATCACATCCGAGAAGTCACACACCCGAGAATCACACCTGATGTCAGAGAGGACATCCAGATCATGATGAAGAGAAAACTGGGAGCCACCGCAGCCGTCGCGGTCTTCGCACTCGCCTTGAGCGGATGCGGCGCACAGAGCGGGCCCGCCGACAGCGGCGAGACCCTGAAGGGCGACGCCGCCTCGGCCGCCTGCGATGCCGTGGAGGTCGGCGCGGTCACCCGCTGCGAGAACTTCTACGACGACTACTGGCCCGAGATCGACAAGCAGCTCGACGCCCTCTACGAAGAGGCGAAGAAGGCCGACGGCGGCACGCTGGTCATCTGGGACTGGTATGAGCTCTCGCCCGACGTGATCGCCCAGTTCAACGAGCGGTTCCCCGACATCAAGGTCGAGACGAGGGGGCTGACGTACAACCTCTCCTCGGCGATCATCTCGGCGAAGGCGACCGGATCCCGCAACACCGACGTGGTGTCGGGGTCGATCACCTCGATGGCCGCGATGTACGACGAGGGCTTCTGGGAGAAGGTCGACTGGGAGAGCTTCGGCGTTCCGAAGGAGTACCTCACGATCGGCGCCCCCGAGCTGATGCCCGACAGCATCAACGGCACCCTCCTGCAGTACAACAGCGAGAAGGTGCCGTCCGTGCCGGCGTCGCTCGACGGACTGCTCGACCCGGAGTACAAGGGCAAGGTCTCGGTCGCCGGATACAACGCGGTCGTGTTCGCGGGCTACGGCATGGCCGAGGGCGAGGACAAGATGCTCGACCTCATCGACGAGCTCACGACCTCGGGCAACCTGAAGCTGCTCGAGGACCAGGGTGCTCCGCTGTCGAGCGGCGACGTGCCGATCGCGCTGAACCAGACCCTGTTCAACCCGAACCCGGCGCTGCAGGTCTCGCCGTTCGAGCACGCCGGGGTCTGGGCGCAGTTCTCGGGCGTGAACTCCGACGCCAAGAACAAGCCCGGCGCCGCGCTCTGGACCCTGTGGAACGCGTTCGACCCCGACTGGATCTCGCTGCGCATGACCGACGAGCGGTTCGCGAGCACCCAGGTGCCGTTCGCCGGCCTTCCCGCGTCGACCTTCGCCGAGGCCACCGGCCTGATGAAGACGAACGTCGACGCCCTGCTGCTCGGCCTCGACACGGGTGCCGAGACCGAGACGCAGGACACCCGTGACGACTGGCAGGCGATGATCAACGCGGCCGACAAGGCGCTGAACGGATAATCATGTTCCAGGCACGACGGACCGCGGGGCGCACGCGTCCCACCTCGATGACGATCGCGATGATCGTCGCGGGTGCGATCATCTTCATCCTTCTCGCGGTGCCGCTGATCGTTCAGGTCATCACGGCGTTCCGCGGTCCGTTCCTGCCGTTCGGGGTCTCCTCCGCCCAGTGGGGCGTCGAGAACTTCGTCACCCTCTGGCAGCTGCGCGACGACTTCTGGGGCGTGCTCGGCGCCACCGGGGCGTTCGTCGGCGGCTCCACCGTGCTCAGCCTGCTGATGGCCTTCGGCCTCGCCTGGGTCACCGTGCGCACCGATGCTCCGCTGCGGCGCATCATCTCGGTGCTCGTGATCGTGCCGTACATCATCCCGCCGATCGTCAAGGCCCAGGCCTACCTGCTGATGCTCTCGCCCGAGTCGGGCGTGCTCAACCAGCTGCTGCGCCTGCTGCCGTTCGCCTCCGACGTGCCGATCGACCCCTACGCCTTCCCGACGATGATCGCCATCCAGGCGCTCACCAACGTCACGTTCCCGTACCTGATGATCGTCCCGATCCTCACCAACATGGACGGCTCGCTCGAGGAGTCGGCGCGGGTCTCGGGAGCCTCGTGGCCGCAGACCCTGCGGCGGGTCACGCTCCCGATGCTCTGGCCGGGTCTGCTCGGCGTGACCGTGCTGACCTTCATCCTCGGCCTCGGCAGTCTCGAGGTGCCGCTGCTGTTCGGACAGGAGTCGGGGCGCAGCATCTTCGCGCTCAAGCTCTGGACGCTCATCAGCTCCAATGCGGGCGAGCTGCCGCAGTACGGTCTCGCCGCCGCATGGGGTCTGGTGTTCCTCGTGATCACGACCATCGCGTTCGCGATCTACCTGCGGGCGACGCGCAACGCCGAGCGGAGAGCGTCGGTGTCGGGCAAGGGGTTCCGGCCGTCGACGATGCGGATGGGGCCGTGGAAGATCCCGGTCATGCTGCTCGTCGCCGTGTTCGCCCTGCTCACCGGCATCCTTCCTCTGCTGGCCCTGCTGTGGGCGGCGATCACGCCGTACCCGGTGGCGTTCTCTCTCGAGGCGCTGCTCGGCAGCACCGACTGGGGCGCCTTCGCGATCGTGCTCGCCGACTCGGAGTTCTGGGTCTCGCTCGGACGCACCGTGCTCATCGCGGGCGGCAGCGCCACGATCGCGGTCGTCGTCGCCACGGTGTTCGCCTACGGCATCGCCCGCAGCAGGAAGACCGGCTGGGTACGCGCCCTCGATCTCTTCGCGTCATCGTCGGTGGCGATCCCCGCGACGATCGCCGGCTTCGCGACCTTCCTCACCTTCATGGTGCTGAACCCGTACATCCCGATCGCCGGCACGCTGCTCGCGCTCGTCATCGCCTACTCGTACCGGGTGTCGATCGCGTACCGCTCGTCGTACAGCGCGACGCTGCAGATCCGTCCCGAGCTCGAGGAGGCGGCGCTCACCAGCGGCGCGAGCCGGTTCGCCGGCTTCCGGCGCATCATCGCCCCGCTGCTGATGCCGACGGTGATGGCCGTGTGGATCCAGATGTTCATCCTCGGCACGAACGAGTTCACGCTGCCGGCGTTCCTCGCGACCCCGTCGTCTCGGCCGCTGTCGATGTACATCTACGCGATGATCAACCCGCGGTCGGCGCAGCTCTACGCGCCGGATCAGGGCGCCGCGATGGCGCTGATCTTCACGCTGATGGTGTTCGCGATCGGCTACGGGCTGCAGTGGGCGCTGTCGCGCCGGGCGATCGGGCGGGCGCGCAAGCCCGTCGCGACAGGCGTGCCCACCCTGGCGGCGGTGCCCCTGGATGCCGCTGCCGAGGAATCCGCGACGACCGCGCTCGCGGTGCAGCGGCGCCGGGCGCGCGCGAAGAGCTGAGCGCGGGCCCGCCGGTGGTCGCACCCGCACCGGCCTCTTGACTTTTGGATCCAGTATCCATTCAATGGAGATAGCAACGCGGTGAGGAGGCCGGAATGCACATCGGATACGCCGCGATGCTCGAGCAGGTCCAACCGGCCGCCGTCATCGCGAACTGCGTCGCCGCCGAGGCGCACGGGTTCCGGGGCATCATGGCCACCGACCACTTCCAGCCCTGGCTGCCCCGCCATCGTGCATCGGCGCACGTCTGGACGATGCTCGGCGCGATCGGAGCGCACACCCGCGGCGATCTCGGTCCGGGCGTGACCACCCCCGGCTTCCGCACGCACCCGGCCGTGGTCGCGCAGGCGGCCGCGACCCTCGCGACGCTCTACCCCGGTCGTGCCTGGCTCGGCGTCGGATCCGGCGACGCCCTCAACGAGCACATCACCGGGGGCTACTGGCCCGAGCCCGCCGAGCGCATCGACCGCATGTTCGAGGCGGTCGACATCATCCGCAAGCTCTTCACCGGCTCGCTCGCCGGCCGCGACACCCGCCACCGCGGCGAGCACTTCCGCATGGAGTCCACTCGACTGTGGACGATGCCGGATGCCGCGCCGCCGGTCTACGTGGCGACGGCGGGACCGGTGACGGCCCGCCGCGCGGGCCGGAGTGCAGACGGCCTGATCACCGTCGGCGCCGACGTCGACCGCCTGGCTCCGCTCCTCGCCCGGTTCGCCGAGGGCGCGCGCGAGGGCGGACGCGACGCGGATGCCCTGCCCAAGGTGCTGCAGCTGCAGCTCTCGTGGGCGCCGACCGAGGAGCAGGCGCTGTCGAACGCGCTCACCGAGTGGCCCATCGCGGGGCTTCGGATGCGACGCGGCGACGTGCGCTCGCCCTACGACTTCGAGCAGCTCGTGCGCGGTGTGACCGCCGAAGACATGCGCGCCTCGATGCTCATCTCCGCCGACCCCGACGTGCACCGCGCAGCGATCCAGCGCTACGCCGACCTCGGCTTCACGCGCATCTACCTGCACAACGTGGGCCCGAACCAGCAGGAGTGGCTCGAGGTCTTCGGCCGCGACGTGCTCCCGAAGGTGCGGGCATGAACGGCCCCGCGATCAGCGTCTTCGCTCTCACCGGCATCGCCGAGGTGCGACCGGGCGACGACCTCGTGCGGCTGATCCTCGACACCGGCGTCGAGCTCGCGCACGGCGACATCCTCGTCGTCACCTCGAAGATCGTCTCCAAGGCGGAGGGACGCTACGTGCAGGCGGCGGACCGCGAGGAGGCCATCACCGCCGAGACCGTGCGCCTCGTCGCCTCCCGCACGTTCGACGGCCACACGATGCGCATCGTCGAGAACCGGCTCGGCATGGTCGCCGCGGCCGCCGGAGTCGACGCGAGCAACACCCCCGACGGATGGGTGCTGCTCCTGCCCGTCGATCCGGACGCGTCGGCGCGCGCGCTCGCCGCAGGGCTTCGTGCCGAGACGGGCGCCGAGGTCGGCGTGATCCTCAGCGACACCCTCGGACGCCCCTGGCGCGAGGGACAGACCGACGTCGCGATCGGCGGCGGCGGCGTGCACATGATCAGCGACCTCCGCGGCACCACCGACCAGGCGGGCAAGACCCTCAGTGTCACGACCCCCTGCGTCGCGGACGAGCTGGCCGCGGCATCCGACCTCGTCAAGGGCAAGGCGAGCGGCAACCCCGTGGCCGTCGTCCGCGGACGCGGCGACCTCGTCGGCCCGCTCACCCTTCCCGGGGCGTCGAGCATCGTGCGGCCGTCGGAGCGCGACCTCTTCTGGCTCGGCACCGCCGAAGCCCTCGACCAGGGCTACCGCGACGGCTACGCCGCGGCATCCCGGGAACACGTCTCAGAACACGAACAGAAGGATGCGACATGACACTGACCCTCGGATACAAGGCCAGCGCAGAGCAGTTCGACCCGCGGGAGCTCGTCGAGATCTCCGTGGCGGCGGAGGCGCACGGCATGCAGTCCGTGTTCGCCAGCGACCACTTCCAGCCGTGGCGGCACACCGGCGGCCACGCGCCGTTCTCCCTCACCTGGATGGCGGCGGTGGGCGAGCGCACGTCGAGCATCCGCATCGGCACGTCGGTGCTGACCCCGACCTTCCGCTACAACCCTGCGGTGCTCGCGCAGGCGTTCGCGAGCCTCGGCTGCCTGTACCAGGACCGCATCATCCTCGGCGTCGGCTCGGGTGAGGCGCTCAACGAGATCGCCACGGGATTCCGCGGGGCCGGCGAGCAGGACTGGCCCGAGTTCAAGGAGCGCTATGCGCGGCTGCGCGAGTCCGTGCGCCTCATGCGGGCCCTGTGGTCGGGCGACCGCGTGAACTTCGAGGGCGAGTACTACTCGACCCATGACGCGTCGATCTACGACCGCCCCGAAGGCGGCATCCCGATCTACATCGCCGCCGGCGGGCCCATGGTCGCGCGCTACGCGGGTCGGGCGGGCGACGGCTTCATCTGCACCTCGGGCAAGGGGCAGGAGCTCTACGTCGACCAGCTCCTGCCGGCGGTCAAGGAGGGGCTCGAGCAGTCGGAGCGCTCGTTCGACACGTACGACCGGATGATCGAGATCAAGCTCTCGTACGAGGAGACGCGCGAGGCCGCTCTCGAGAACACCCGCTTCTGGTCTCCGCTCTCGCTCTCCAAGGAGCAGAAGCACGACATCACCGACCCGGTCGAGATGGAGAAGGCCGCCGACGCCCTGCCGCTCGAGACGATCGCGAAGCGCTGGATCGTGGGCAACGATCCGGATGCCGTGGCCGCCGACATCCAGCAGTACATCGACTGGGGATTCAACCACCTCGTGTTCCACGCCCCCGGGCACGACCAGCGCCGCTTCCTGCAGCTGTTCGAGCGCGACATCGCCCCGCGGCTGCGCGGCTGAGAGTGCCGACATGATCCGCAGCCGTGGCACCGAGTCGCACTCGTCGGGAGCGCCCGTTCGCGACTGGGCGGTCGTGATCCCGGTCAAACGCGCCGAGTTCGGCAAGTCGCGGCTGCGGGTCACCGGGGTGGAGCGCGAAGAGCTGGCGCGCGCGATCGCCCTCGACACCGTCGATGCGGTGGTGTCGTGCCACCGGGTCGGCCAGGTCATCGTCGTGACGAGCGACGAGATCACGGCGTCGGCGCTCCGACCGCTCCAGCGTGTGCGCATCGTGGCGGATCGCGGCGAGGGGCTGACCGCGGCGATCGATCTCGGCGTCGCCTCGGCGCGCGGCGATCGGCCGCGGGCCGTGCTGCTGGGCGACCTGCCGGCGCTCCGTCCCGATGAACTGTCACGGGCCCTCGCATTCGCCTCGTCGCATGCCCGCGCGTTCGTGCCGGATGCCGAGGGCACGGGCACCGTGCTGGCGACGGCGCGCGCCGGGGTGGAGCTGCGCACCCGCTTCGGGCCCGACTCCGCGGCGGCGCATCGTGCGGACGGTTTCGTCGAGGTCGGGTTCCCGGTGCTGAGCGGTCTGCGTCGCGACCTCGACGTCGCCGCGCACCTTCCGGTGGCGCGCCGGTCGGGCCTCGGGCCGCGCACGAGTGCGCTCGTGAACCGACCGCAGGTGCTGGCGTCATGACCGCCTCTCCGAGCGACCCGCGGATCGTCGTGCTCGCCGGGGGCGTCGGGGGCTCGAAGTTCGTGCTCGGCGTGCGGGATGCCGCGCGCAGGCGGTGGCCGGATGCCGACGGCGGAACCCGCGCCGACATCACGGTCATCGCGAACACGGGCGACGACCTGTGGCTCAGCGGCATCCGGCTGCAGCCCGACGTCGACTCGATGATCTACGCGCTCGCCGGGGTGAACGATGCCGCGCGGGGCTGGGGGCGGGCGGGGGAGTCCGAGCGCGTGGCCGCCGAGCTGCACGCCTGGGGATCCGGCTGGCCCTGGTTCACGCTGGGCGACCTCGACCTGGGCGCGCACATCGCCCGCACGGGCTGGCTGCATGACGGGCTCTCGGTGACCCAGGTCGTGGCCCGGCTCGCATCGCGGTGGCCGCTCGGCGTGCGCGTGCTCCCGATGACGGATGCCGAGGTCGACACGCACGTCGAGACCGAGCAGGGGCGCATGCACTTCCAGGAGTGGTGGACGCGGCACCGCGCCTCGCTGCCCGCGCGCGGTTTCGATTCGCCCGGAATCGCCCACGCAGCACCGGCGCCCGGGGTGCTCGAGGCGCTGGCCGCGGCCGACATGATCCTCTTCGCGCCGTCGAACCCCGTCGTCTCGCTCGGCCCGATCCTCGCGGTGCCCGGCATCGCCGATGCGGTGCGGGCAGCGGGCGGCGCCGTGGTCGGGGTCTCGCCGATCATCGCCGGTGCTCCGGTGCGCGGCATGGCCGATGCCTGCCTCGCCGCTGTCGGCATCGAGGCGACGGCCGCCGCGGTCGGGTGGCACTACGGTGCGCGCGACGCGGGAGGCCTGCTCGACGCGTGGCTGATCGCCGAGGAGGATGCCGCGCTCGCGCCGGAGGTGGAGGCGGCGGGTGTGCGCGCCCTCGTGCGGCCGCTGTGGATGCGCGACCTCGAGACCTCGGCCGTACTGGCGGATGCCGCGTTCGACGCGGCATCCTGAGGCGCCCCCGGAGGGGCGATCAGCGCACGAGCACCGGCGCCGTGTCGAAGACGATCAGCGGACGGCCGCCCGGTCGCGCCAGCACCTCCGCGTCGACCTGCCACACGCGGAAGATGAGCTCGCGCGTCAGCACCTCGGCCGGTGACCCCGCCGCCTGCACCCGGCCATCTGCCACCACCACGACCCGGTCCGCGAAGGCGGCGGCGTGGTTCAGATCGTGCAGTGCGGCGAGCACGGTCATGCCGTCGCCGGCCAGCGAGCGCAGAAGAGCCAGGGCGTCGAGCTGCGCGCGGATGTCGAGGTGATTGGTCGGCTCGTCGCACAGCAGCAGCGACGGCTGTTGGGCGAGCGCCCTCGCGAGGTTCAGGCGCTGCCGCTCCCCGCCGGAGAGGGTCGCTCCGTCGCGCTCGGCGAACTCGAACGCCCCGGCGCGCACCAGGGCCGCATCGGTGATGGCGGCATCCGTCTCCTGGTCGTCGAACGACAGCCAGCCCCGATGCGGCAGGCGTCCGAGACCGACGATGTCCCGCCCGGTCATGCCCTCGGCCGGCGCCCACTCCTGCTCCACGAGGGCGACCCGCTGCGCCCGCGCGCGCCGCCGCAGCTCGGGGAGCGGCGACCCGTCGAGCGACAGGACGTCGAGTTGGCCGCGCAGGGTGCCGGCGATCAGTCGCAGCAGGGTGCTCTTCCCCGAGCCGTTCGGCCCCAGCAGCGCGGTCACCGCGCCGCTCGGGGCGGTGATGTCGACCCCGTCGAGGATCATCCGCGCACCGTGGGAGAAGCGGATGCCGCGGGCATCCAGTCCCATCATGACCGCGCCCTCTTCCTCAGCAGGAGCAGTGCGAACACCGGTCCGCCGATGAGCGCCGTGACGATGCCGACCGGCAGCTCGCGGGGCTCGAAGACCGTGCGGGCGATCGTGTCGGCCCAGATGAGGAAGACCGCCCCGGCGAGCAGCGACACCGGGAGCACCGCGCGATGCCGTGCACCGACCACGGCGCGCACGGCGTGCGGCAGGATCAGGCCGACGAAGCCGATCGATCCGCTCACCGCGACGAGTGCGCCGGTGAGCAGGGCGGTGCAGGCGAAGAGGGCGACGCGCACCCGGGTCACGGGGATGCCCAGCGCCTCGGCTGCAGTGTCGCCGAGTGCGAGACTGTCGAGCGGTCGCGCCGACGCGAGCAGCGGGACGGCGCACACGACCACGGCGATGCCGGCGAGTGCGGCATCCGACCAGTCCGCCCCGCCGATCGAGCCCAGCAGCCAGCTGAGGATCTCGCGGTAGCTGTCGTTCGTCGCGCTCCAGAAGATCACCAGGCTCGTCAGCGCCGACAGCACGGCCGACACGGCGAGGCCGGCGAGCACGACCGCGGTCGAAACGGCCGAGCCGGCCGCGCGCGCGAGTCCGAGGGTGAGCCCCAGCGCGAGCAGCGCCCCGGCGAAGGCGGCGAACGGCAGTGCCACCGCCGCACCGAGGACGATCACGATCACGGCACCGGTCGAGGCGCCGGACGAGAGTCCGAGCAGGTACGGGTCGGCGAGCGGGTTGCGCGTGAGCGCCTGCATGACGGCGCCGCACAGCGCGAGACCGCCGCCCACGGCCGCGGCCGTGAGCACCCGGGGCACGCGTCCCTCCCAGATGATCGCGTCGCGGATCGGCGAGAGCCCGCTCGCCGCCCCGGTCACGTGCGACCAGACGCTCGTCACGAGCTCTGCGGGCGAGACGGCGGCGGGCCCGATCGCGACCGCGGCGACGACCGTCCCCGCGAGGGCGAGCAGCAG
>NZ_SSDJ01000106.1 GCF_004794465.1 Microbacterium sp. K24
TATACGTCATGCTTCTACCTTAACGGTCGGGCTCCCCGAGATACCGGGGACCATGGTCGGGGTGGCCTCGACGATGCGCGCGTGCTCGGCGAGGCCGGCGGCCTGCAGGGCGACTTGATAGCCGTCCAGGCGGCGCGCGTCGCCGAAGCTGAGCTCTGCGGCATCCGTCGATCCGCCGACGAACGCGATCGCGGTGTGGCCGAGCTCGATGAGGTGCTCGGTGGCGATGCGGGCGGCGGCCGCGTCGTCGATCGACACGGCGCTCGATCCCTGGTTGTACGGGCCGACGCTCACGAGCGGGCGGCCGGTGCGCTGCAGCCGCTCGAGCTCGCGCGCGCTCGGCTGGATGCCGACGGCGATGATGCCGTCGAACCGTCGACGAGGGAGCACGTGCTCGAAGAGCCGCTCCCGGGTCTGCGATTTCTCGGGCACGCCGTAGAGCGAGAGGTCGTAGTCGAGCGCGAACAGCGACTCCTGGATGCCGGCGAGAAGCTCGGCGAAGAACCAGCGATCGACGGGCGGCATGATGACGCCGACGGTCTGCGTCCGGCCGGTGGCGAGGCTGGTGGCGGAGGAGTGCGCGACGTACGACAGCTCGCGCGCGGCATCCGACACCCGTCGACGCGTCTCATCCGAGACGTATCCGTGCCCGGTGAGGGCACGGCTCGCTGTGGCCTTCGACACGCCGGCACGAGCGGCGACGTCCGCGATCGTGCTCATCGGTCCTCCTCGACCAGGCCACGCGGATGCGTGAGCGGCGCACACCATGGCGCTCGCCGGTCGATAGCGTAGTCGCTCGTCGCGCGAAAAGGAACCGGTTCCATATACCGGTCGAGGGAGCGCTCCCATCGCCGGGGACGTGCGGGCACGAAAGGTTGTCAGCTTGTGACCCTTGCTTATTGTGCGGGGGAGCGGAAGCCAAGTAGGTTGGCCTGGAATCGGTTCCCGAACGACGCCAGGGGTGGCGTCTGTCGAAGCGGGACCCTGTACTCGAAGAGGAGAATTCACATGGCTCTGTCACAGCGTTCACGGCGGCTGGTGCCGCTCGCCCTGCTGGGGGTCGCGGGCGTCGCGATCGCCGGATGCGGGGCTCCCGGCGGCGCACCCTCAGGCGGCGGAGGCGGTGGAGGCGGAGACAACACCGTCACGATCTACGGCACGATCGTCGAGGGCGAAGCCGAACTCCTTGCGCAGTCCTGGGCGGACTTCGAGAAGGAGAACGACATCACGATCAAGTACGAGGGCAGCCAGGACTTCGAGACGCAGCTCGGCACTCGCGCACAGGGTGGCAACCCGCCCGACATCGCGATCTTCCCGCAGCCGGGTCTGTTCGCCGACTACGCATCGCGCGACCTGCTGAAGCCTGCTCCGGATGCCGTCAAGAAGAACGCCGAAGAGGGCTGGACCCAGGGCTGGATCGACTTCGGCACCTACGACGGCACCTTCTACGGCGCGCCGCTGATGGCGAGCGTCAAGGGCTGGATCTGGTACTCGCCGACCAAGTTCGCCGAGTGGGGCGTCGAAGAGCCCACGACGTGGGACGAGCTGATGACGCTCACCCAGACCATCAAGGACAAGAGCGGCGCGGCACCGTGGTGCGCCGGCTTCGAGTCGGGCGTCGCGACCGGCTGGCCCGGCACCGACTGGATCGAAGACCTCGTGCTCCGCAACGCGGGCCCCGACGTCTACGACCAGTGGGTGAAGAACGAGATCCCCTTCACCGACCCGCAGATCAAGGAGGCCTTCGACACGACCGGTGAGATCCTGCTCAACCCGGAGTACGTCAACGCCGGCTTCGGCGACGTGCGCTCGATCAACTCGACCGCGTTCGGCGACGTGGCGGCGAAGGTCGCCAGCGGCGAGTGCGCGCTGACCCACCAGGCCTCGTTCCTCTCGGGCTTCTACCCCGAGGGTACGAACTTCGCCGAGGACGGCGACGTGTGGGCGTTCCTGACGCCGAGCTCGAGCCCGGACGAGACGCTCATCACCGGTGGTGGCGAGATCGTCGGCGCGTTCAGCGACGACGAGGCGACCCAGAAGGTGCTGGAGTACCTGTCCAGCCCCGAGTGGGCGAACAGCCGCCTCGCTCTCGGCGGTGTGACCTCGGCCAACAAGGGCGTCGACCTCGACGTGGTCGAGGACCCGATCCTGCAGGAGTCGATCAAGCTCCTCCAGGACGACGAGGTGACGTTCCGCTTCGACGGATCCGACCAGATGCCGGGTGCGGTCGGTTCGGGCACGTTCTGGAAGGGCATCGTGGCCTGGGTGAACGGCACCTCCACCGATGAGGTGCTGACGCAGATCCAGACCGGCTGGCCCTCCAGCTGATCGGATGAGGAGGGCCGCCCGGGTGGGCGGCCCTCCTTCTCACACCCGGTCCGAGCAACGCCGCTCGGGCCGCTGATCAGCTCCGTCTCATGAAGGGGAATCCGTGAACGCGACTGTGTTCTTCCAATGGATCGGGGCGCTGCCGCCGATCCTCCAGGCCGTCGCCGTGGTCATCGCATTCGCGGTGGTCGTGGTGGTGATCCTGCTTCTCGTCGACATCGCGCCGCGCAAGGGTGCGGTCTACACCGTCATCCGCCTGGCGATGTGCCTGCTCATCCCGCTGGCGGTGATGTGGTTCTTCAACTCGTACTACTGGGCGATGGGAGTCGCGGTCGCCGTCGGCGCACTGTTCTTCTTCCTCGACTACCGCTCCCGCGACGGCGCGGGATACCTGATCCAGCTGGTGGCCTTCATGGCGCCGGCGATGCTGCTGCTTCTCGCCGGGCTCATCCTGCCGTCGATCCAGACCGTGTACGCGTCGTTCTGGAACTCGACGGGGCAGAACTTCGTCGGCTTCTCGAACTACCTCTGGATCTTCACGCAGTCCGACGGTGTCAGCTCGGTCGTCAACACGATCGTCTGGGTGCTGCTCGTCCCGACGCTCTCGACCCTGATCGGCCTCGCGTACGCCGTCTTCATCGACAAGACCCGCGGTGAGAAGGTCTACAAGCTCCTGGTGTTCATGCCGATGGCGATCTCGTTCGTCGGCGCCAGCATCATCTGGCGCTTCGTCTACGCCTACCGCGGCGGAGAGTTCGAGCAGATCGGTCTGCTCAACCAGATCCTGGTCTGGTTCGGCGGGCAGCCGCAGCAGTTCCTGCTGAACGGTCCGTGGAACAACCTCGCCCTCATCGTGGTGCTGATCTGGGTGCAGACCGGCTTCGCGATGGTCGTGCTCTCGGCATCCATCAAGGGCGTGCCGGCCGAACTGCTGGAAGCGGCCGAACTCGACGGCGCCAATGCCTGGGAGCGCTTCTGGTCGGTGACGATCCCGTCGATCCGTCCGGCCCTCATCGTCGTGCTGACCACGATCTCGATCGCCTCGCTGAAGGTCTTCGACATCGTGCGCACGATGACCGGTGGCAACTACGGCACATCGGTGCTCGCGAACGAGATGTACACGCAGTTCTCGAAGTTCGAGGCGGGGCGCAGTGCTGCGCTCTCCGTCATCCTGTTCATCCTGGTGCTGCCGATCGTCATCTACAACGCACGCCAGATCAAGAAGCAGCGGGAGATCCGATGACCGACACCGTGAAGTCAGAGACCCCGGCCAGCACGCGAGCGATCACGACCGGAGGCCGGTTCGAAGCCTCGGCCGGGCGTGCGCGCAAGCGTCTCAGCCGGCCCTGGGCGACCGTC
Source organism: Microbacterium sp. K24 (assembly GCF_004794465.1). Lineage (GTDB taxonomy): Bacteria > Actinomycetota > Actinomycetes > Actinomycetales > Microbacteriaceae > Microbacterium. Next base: position 3,688 of record NZ_SSDJ01000106.1, read on the forward strand.
GCGTCGATCGTCATCGCCGTGCTGTGGACGATCCCGACGGTCGGGCTGTTCATCTCGTCGTTCCGCGAGCGCGATGCGATCGAGACGACCGGCTGGTGGACGTTCTTCACCAACCCGCAGCTGACGCTGGACAACTACGCGGCCGTGCTGCAGTCCGGCACGACCCAGCTGACGATCCTCGAGTCGTTCTTCAACTCGATCGTGATCACGATCCCGGCGACGATCATCCCTCTGATGATCGCGGCGATGGCGGCGTACGCCTTCTCGTGGATCGAGTTCAAGGGACGCAACGCGCTGTTCATCTTCGTGTTCGCGCTGCAGATCGTGCCCATCCAGATGGCGCTGGTACCGCTGCTGTCGTCGTTCTCGCGAGGGATCAACCTCTTCGGGCTGCAGGTGACCCTGGGCCTCGACGTCGCGGGCGGCTATGCGCAGGTCTGGTTCGCCCACACCATGTTCGCGCTGCCGCTGGCGATCTACCTGCTGCACAACTTCATGTCGGAGATCCCGGGAGAGATCATCGAGGCCGCGCGCGTCGACGGCGCCTCTCGCGGACAGATCTTCTTCCGCGTGGTGCTGCCGCTGACGATGCCGGCGATCGCGTCGGTCGCGATCTTCCAGTTCCTCTGGGTCTGGAACGACCTGATCGTCGCGCTGGTGTTCGCCGACGGGGCCGCCTCGCCGATCACGAAGGTGCTCGCCGAGATCACGGGCCGCGGCGAGGGCTGGTACCTGCTCACCGCCGGTGCGTTCGTGTCGATCATCGTTCCGCTGATCGTGTTCTTCTCGCTGCAGAGGTTCTTCGTCCGCGGACTCCTGGCGGGTTCCACGAAGGGCTGAGCCTTCGCTCAGGCTCAGGGACTAACGGATGCCGCGGATGACGCAACACTGCCTCCTCCGCGGCATCCGTCCCCGTACCCTGAAGTCATGAAGTACGCAGACTCGATCGTCGACCTCGTCGGCGACACGCCCCTCGTGAAGCTCCAGCACGTCACCGAGGGCGTCGCGTGCACGGTGCTGGTCAAGCTCGAGTACATGAACCCGGGCGGCTCGTCGAAGGACCGCATCGCCTCGCGCATCATCGACGCGGCCGAGGCCGCCGGCGACCTGAAGCCGGGCGGAACGATCGTCGAGCCCACCAGCGGCAACACCGGCGTCGGACTTGCGCTCGTCGCGCAGCAGCGCGGCTACAAATGCGTCTTCGTGGTGCCCGACAAGGTCGGCGACGACAAGATCGACGTGCTGCGGGCCTACGGCGCCGAGGTCGTGGTGACGCCGACCTCGGTCGCTCCCGACAGCCCGGAGTCCTACTACAGCGTGAGCGACCGGCTCACCCGCGAGATCCCCGGGGCGTTCAAGCCGAACCAGTACGAGAACCCGAACGGTCCGCGCAGCCACTACGAGACCACGGGTCCCGAGATCTGGCGCGACACCGACGGCACGGTCACCCACTTCGTGGCCGGCGTCGGCACGGGCGGGACGATCACCGGGACGGGACGGTTCCTGCGCGAGGTGTCCGAAGAGCGGGTGCGCATCGTCGGAGTCGACCCGGAGGGCAGCGTCTACAGCGGCGGCACCGGGCGGCCGTACCTCGTCGAGGGCGTGGGCGAGGACATCTGGCCCGGTTCGTACGACCCCACCGTGCCGCACGAGATCGTGGCGGTGAGCGACGCCGAGTCGTTCGCGATGACCCGTCGCCTCGCGCGCGAGGAGGGCATCCTCGTCGGCGGGTCCAGCGGCATGGCCGTGGTCGGCGCCCTGCGCATCGCACGCGACCTGCCCGCGGATGCCGTCATGGTGGTGCTCCTGCCCGACGGAGGCCGCGGCTACCTCGCCAAGATCTTCAACGACGGATGGATGCGCTCCTACGGGTTCAGCGAGGTGGAGGAGGGGGAGACCGTCGCCGACGTGCTCGCCGCCCGTGCACAGCGCCAGGCGCAGGGACCGAGCGCCGGCATCCCGGATCTCGTGCACGCCCACCCGACCGACACCGTGCTCGAGGCGATCGGGATGATGACCGAGTACGACGTCTCGCAGCTCGTCGTGCTCAGCGCCGAACCCCCGGTGATGATGGGCGAAGTCGTCGGCACCGTCGATGAGAAGGGCCTGCTCGACCTGCTGTTCCGGGGTGAGGCGCAGCCGACCGACGCGCTCGGCACGCACGTGGGGGAGCGGCTGCCCCTCGTCGGCATCCACACGTCGGTCGCGGACGCGCGCAGTGCGCTCGCCGACGCCGATGCGCTGCTGGTGACCGAAGACGGCAAGCCGCACACGGTGCTCACGCGTCAGGACCTGCTCTCGTACCTGTCGCGCTGACGCGCGGCGTAACAGGCCCGGCCGCCCCTGAGCGGCGGGACGTAGGCTGAGGTAATGCCCGAGCACTCCTTCGCCACCCGAGCCATCCACGCGGGACAGGCAGCAGATCCCGTCACCGGCGCGATCATCCCGCCGATCTACCAGGCCTCCACACATGTGCAGGACGGCGTGGGCGGCCTGCGTCAGGGGTACGAGTACAACCGGTCGGGCAATCCCACGCGCTCGTCACTCGAGACGCAGCTCGCGGCGCTCGAGGGCGGCGTGAGCGCTCTCTCGTTCGCATCGGGCCTCTCCGCGGAGGACGCGCTGCTGCGCGGCATCCTGAAGCCCGGCGATCACGTGTTGCTCGGCAACGACGTGTACGGCGGCACCTACCGCCTGCTCACGAAAGTGCTCGCGCCCTGGGGCATCGAGACGACCACGGTCGAACTCGCCGACGTCGAGGCGATCCAGGCCGCGATCCGTCCGGAGACGAAGATCATCTGGCTCGAGACGCCGAGCAATCCGCTGCTGAAGATCGTCGACATCGCGCAGATCGCCGAGATCGCGCACGCCGCCGGCCTCATCCTCGTCGTGGACAACACGTTCGCCTCGCCGGCGCTGCAGCAGCCGCTGTCGCTGGGCGCGGACTTCGTCGTGCACTCCACCACCAAGTACCTCGGCGGGCACTCGGACGTGCTCGGAGGGGCGGTGGTGTTCGGCGACGATCGCCACTACGAGCAGATCAAGTTCCAGCAGTTCGCGGTGGGCGCCGTCTCCGCGCCCCTGGACGCCTGGCTCACCACCCGCGGCATCAAGACGCTGGCCGTGCGGATGCGGCAGCACTCCGAGAACGCGCAGGCGATCGCGGAATGGGCGACCGGTCGGCCCGAGTTCTCCGAGGTGTTCTACCCGGGTCTCTCGTCCCACCCCGGTCACGAGGTCGCTGCGGCGCAGATGAGCGGATTCGGCGGGATGCTGTCGCTCGGTCTCGCTGCCGGAGGAGACGCCGCGCGAGCGTTCGTCGAGAACACGGAGCTGTTCCAGCTCGCCGAGTCGCTCGGCGGCGTGGAGTCGCTGATCGGATACCCGCCCGACATGACCCACGCATCGGTGCGGGGAACGCCGCTCGCGGTGCCCGAGAACGTCGTGCGTCTCTCGGTCGGCATCGAGGATGTGAGCGACCTGATCGCCGACCTCGAGCAGGGACTCGCGCGCGTCGGTCGCTGAGCCGGTAACATGGGGTGCTTCCCCGATCGAATCGTTTCGATCTCGCGCGCCCTCGCCTGACCTCCGGAAGGACCGTCGTGTCCGACGCTCCACGCACTGATTCCATCCCGACGACCCCGCAGCCCGAGCCCACCGACACCGGCAGCCTGCGCACCCCCACCGGCAGCATCCGCACGGTGACGGGCAGCATCCGCACGTCGACCGCCACCGGTGCCATCCGCACGCTCGGGAGCAATCCGGCCACCGCGCCGATCATGCTGCACCCGGGCGACGCGATCTCTCTGGGTCGACGCACGCTGTACATCATCCTTCTCGGTGCCCTCACGGCGCTCGGACCGTTCACGATCGACCTGTACCTCCCGGCGTTCCCGGTGCTGGAGGAGGACTTCCAGACGACGTCGGCCGCGATCCAGCTGACGCTGACCGGCACGATGATCGGCTTCGCGGTCGGCCAACTCGTGGTCGGTCCGCTCAGCGACAAGGTCGGGCGACGGGTGCCGCTGATCACCGTCACCGCGTTGCACGTGCTCGCCAGCCTCGCGGCCGCCTTCGCGCCGGACCTCGGTCTGCTCAGCGCCGCCCGCGTGCTGATGGGCATCGGCGCCGCGGCGGGCGGAGTCGTGGCCATGGCCATCGTGCGCGACCTGTTCGGCGGACGACGTCTGGTCGTGATGCTGTCGCGCCTCGCGCTCGTGTCGGGCGTGGCCCCGGTGATCGCGCCGCTGATCGGCTCGTGGCTGCTGACGCTCATGCCGTGGCGGGGCATCTTCGGAGTGCTCGCGGCCTACGGCGTGGTCATGCTGCTGTCGGCGATCATCTTCGTGCCCGAGACCCTTCCCGTCGCGCGTCGCCAGGGCGGACGCGGCGGTGCGACCATGTTGCAGCGCTACAAGTCCGTGCTCACGGACCGCGTCTTCATCGGCGTGCTCATCATCGGCGGGATGAGCTTCTCCGGGCTGTTCTCCTACCTCTCCGCCTCGCCCTTCCTCTTCCAGGAGACGCACGGCCTCGACGCGCAGCAGTACGGTCTGCTGTTCGCGGTCAACTCGCTCGGCGTGGTCACGGGCGTGCAGGTCGCGTCGCGGCTCGCCGCGCGCTTCGGGCCGCAGTGGGTTCTCGCGTTCTCGACGGCGGTGCTGCTGGTTGCGGGAGTCGCGATCATCGTCACCGACCAGCTCGGTCTGGGGCTCTGGGGAACGGTCATCCCGCTCTTCGTGTTCATGACCGCCTGCGGGTTCACCTTCCCGAACGTGCAGGTTCTGGCCCTCGACCGCCATGGCAAAGCCGCAGGCACCGCCGCCTCGATCCTCGGGGCGACGAACTTCGGTGTCGCTGGGCTCATCTCGCCGGTCGTGGGATGGATCTCGCGGGACGCCGGGATCACCGCGACGACCATGGCCTCGGTCATGGTCGGCTGTGCCACGATCGGCATCCTTTCGCTGTGGCTGATCGTGCGGCCGCGCACCGTGGGGATGCTCACTCCCTGAGTCCACAGCGTTCGTCGGCCATGATGGAACGATGAACAGACGGATGCTGCTGTGGTGGGGCGTCGCGTGCCTCGTGGTCGCGACGGCTCTCGGCGCCTTCGTGGTGTACGCGTACACCGAGACTCCGGGGTTCGACCGCTGGTGGAACCAGCTCATCGAGAGCATCCGCGGGGACGGGATGTACAGGTTCGCGCTGGTCCTGAACTGGATCGGCGGGGGATGGGTCGCGATCCTCGGGATTCCTCTTCTCGCGATCGTCGCGCTGCTGCTGGCCCGGCGCTGGCGCAGCGCCGTGTTCGCGGCCGTCTGCTTCGCGCTGAGCGCGGGCGCCGTGCAGCTGCTCAAGGAGATCTTCGGCCGGGCGCGCCCCGAAGACATGCTGGTCGTGAGCGACTACGGCTCCTTCCCCTCGGGGCACACGGCGAACGCGGCGACCATCGCGCTGGTCCTGTGGGTGCTCTTCCCGCGGGTCTGGACGGCCATCGTCGGCGTTCTCTGGATCCTCGCGATGGCGCTCTCGCGCACCTTCCTCTCGGTGCACTGGGCGAGCGACACGCTCGGCGGAGCTCTCGTCGGCGCCGGTGTCGTGCTGGTGCTCGCCGCCTGGCTGCTGCCCTGGGTGCGGCAGCGTCGCGAGCAGGTCGTCGAGGCGCCGATAGGCTGAGGCTTCCGATTCATCGAGGAGTCTCCGTGTCGCACATCCGCCCGTATCGACCGTCGGACCGCGCCGCGATCTCCGAGATCTGCGTCAAGACGGCGGATGCCGGGGCCGACGCGTCCGGGATCCTCTCGGATGACGACCTCTGGGGCGATCTCTTCGCGGTTCCCTATGTCGAGCGGCATCCGGATCTCGCCTGGGTGGTCGAGACCGATGACGGCCGCACGATCGGCTACGTCGTGGCGACCGACGACACCGACGCCTTCTACACCTGGTTCCGCAACGAGTGGTGGCCGCCGCGGCAGGCGCGCTACCCGCGCGCGGAGAAGCCGTCGACCCGCGAGGAGCGGATGATCGAGTACGGCTACGAGCGGATGCCGGGCATCGAGCCCCACGCTGCCGACCACCCCGCGCACCTGCACATCGATCTGCTCCCCGAGACGCAGGGGCAGGGGCTCGGGCGTCGGCTCATGGAGACGCTCTTCGCCGAACTCACCCGTCGTGGAGTGCGCGGACTGCACCTCGGCATCGACCCGAACAACACCGGTGCGGCCGCCTTTTACGAGCGACTCGGCATGGAGCGGCTTCCGGGCGCCGGGCACATGTACGGCGTGACGTTCGCAGCCGCAGGGCGTGTCGGAGAAGCGCCCTAGAATCGATCTCTCGGCCGGAGGAAGGATCGCCGGCATGGGGAACCCGGGCAGGATGCTCTCCGCGAACTACGACATGAGGTCGCAGGAGTCGTCGATCCTCGCCGCGATGCGGAGTGGGCCGTTGCAGTCGCTCACGGATCGGGAACTCGGGTTGCGCGAGCAGGCCGTCACCATCTACCCGCACGCTCTGCAGAGACGAGTCTGGGCATGGGTGCGATTCGGTCCCGAATCGATCCGGGTCGCGGCCAAGCTGATGCGGTCCACGCCCGCTGCGGCGGGGATCGAGTTCCGTGCCGGTGATCGCGTGTTCCGCTGCTGGGTGTGGGGCAACGCTGTGGTTGTGCAGGATGAGCAGTGATGAGTCGTGAGGGCGCTTCTCGGCGGCGACGAATCCAGACTGCGGGTGAACGTAAGAAGGGCCCCCGCTGACGCGGAGACCCTTCTTGACGTTTGGCGGTGACGGCGGGATTCGAACCCGCGGTTGCTTGCACAACACACGCTTTCCAAGCGTGCTCCTTCGGCCGCTCGGACACGTCACCAGGAACAACCTGTTCATCTTATCCGATCGGCCGGGTGCCGAGTGACCGCAGCTATGCGGCGGGGACGTCCTCGATGCGGTGATAGACCGGCAGGCCGCGCTCCCGCGCGATGGCGACGTCGTTGTCGGCGCCCGAGGATTCCCCCGGAAGCCGCAGGACCGCATCGCAGTGCTGCAGGAGCCTCGCCGCCGTCTCGTACATCACGTCGCCGTCTGCGGCTTCGCTCTCGTCGAGCCCGCGCAGCGTGGGCAGCGCCACCCATTCTCCGATCATGGGCACGTGGCCGAGACGATGAAGGGGAGCGGCGGCGGATTCCAGTCGCTCGAGGTTGCGGGCGATCGCGGCAGGGTCGCCGTCGGTGCCGGAGCGATAGGGGCCGGCGATCAGGATCAGGAGTGGCTTCTTCATGGACCACACTGTAGCGTTAACCATGCAAGAGCGTGCAACAACAGGAAGAAGTGCGAATGCTGGGTGTGCAGCGCAAAGAGCATCTCCTCGAGCTCCTCGCCGTCGAAGGGCGCGTGGTGGCCAAGGAGGCGGCGGCGGAGCTCGGCGTGTCCGAGGACTCGATCCGCCGAGACCTGCGCGAGCTCGCCGACGCCGGACTGTGCGTCCGCGTCTACGGCGGCGCGCTGCCCGTGCCGCCGGCCGACGTGCCGGTGGCCCAACGGCTGGGTGTCGCAAGCGAGAGCAAGGAGCGAGTCGCCCGAGCGGCCATCGCACTGATCCATCCGGCGTCGACGGTCATCCTGGATGCGGGAACCACGACGCTCGCCATGGCACGGATGCTGCCGCACGGCGACGACCTCACGGTCATCACTCCGAGCCCTGCTGTCGCCCTCACGGCGATGGAGCATTCGACCGCTCGCGTGCTGATGGTGGGAGGAGAGCTCAGCCGTCACTCGGCGGTGGTCGGGGGAGGTCTGGCGCTGGAGGCGATCTCTCGCCTCTCCGCCGACACGTTCTTCCTGGGTGTGACGGGAATCGACCCGGTGCACGGTCTCACCACAGGAGAGCTGGATGACGCGGTGACGAAGCGTGCCCTCGCCGCGCGCAGTGCGGAGGTGTTCGTGCTCGGCAGCGCCGAGAAGATCGGCGCGGTTTCGCGTTTCCCAGTGCTCGGGCTCGATGAGATCACGGGGGTGATCGTCGATCCGGAAGACGAGAACCCGATCGCGCGAAGCGCCGAGATCAGCCGTACCCGCTGATATATTGCACCGGCCCCGGCATTCATCTATCGTCAGATGACGACATCAGGTCGTCATCTGGGGATGCCCATGGGGCGGGTCGATCCGGCCCGTCCCATGCCGAGCTTCGCGTAGGATCGCCGAGTGGCAACCCCGAAGATCGTCCTGTTCTACGCCTTCACCCCGCTCGCCGACCCCGAGGCCATCCGCCTCTGGCAACGCGACCTCGGTGAGGCCCTCGGACTGCGGGGGCGCGTGCTCATCTCGAAGGACGGCATCAACGGCACGCTCGGCGGCGACGTGCGCGCGGTGAAGAAGTGGGCGCGCTCCTTCCGTTCCTACCCCGCCTTCAAGGACGCCGACATCAAGTGGAGCGAGGGCACCGGGCTGGATGCCGAAGGCCGCAGCCTCGACTTCCCCAAGCTCAGCGTCAAGGTGCGCGACGAGATCGTGTCGTTCGGCGCCCCCGGCGAGCTGCGCGTCGACGAGAACGGTGTCGTCGGGGGCGGCACCAGGCTCACCCCCGAGGCGCTGCACGAGCTCATGGACGAGCGCGGCGACGACGTCGTGTTCTTCGACGGACGCAACGCGCTCGAGGCGCAGATCGGGCGCTTCCACGGGGCAGTGGTGCCCGACACCGAGACCACCCGGGACTTCGTGCAGCTGCTCGACTCCGGTGCGTACGACGACCTCAAGGGCAAACCCGTCGTGACCTACTGCACCGGCGGCATCCGCTGCGAAGTGCTGTCGAGCCTGATGACGGCGCGCGGCTTCGGAGAGGTCTATCAGCTCGAGGGCGGGATCGTCCGGTACGGCGAGAAGTACGGTGACGACGGCTTATGGGAGGGCTCGCTCTACGTGTTCGACGGCCGCGGCTCGGTCGACTTCTCGGACCACGCGCAGGTCGTCGGAGAATGCGTCGGCTGCGGTACGGCGACGAAGCGCACCGCCAACTGCCCCGACCCCTCCTGTCGCGCCCAGTTCGTCGTGTGCGACGACTGCGAGTCCGTGCCCTGCACCGCACACGCGGCCTGACCCCGGCTCAGGCCGTCGCGGCAGCGCCGGAGTTGCGAGTCGCGAACAGCGAGCGGGGCAGGAGAACGGCGCGCACCTGCATCGGACGATCGACGCTGCGCCGCAGACGCGTGAGCACGGTGACCAGCGGCGTGGCGAGATCGACCGGCTCGGTGTCCGCTCGGGCGTAGTTCGCCCGCTCGACGGCATCCGTCAGCTCCTTCATCGCCGCAACGTCCACATCGTTCTGTCGGACCAGCTCCGCCGCCCTCATCCGTGGGGTGTCCGCGTCGGACATCGGAAGCTGCAGGTCGAGCAGGGTGTCGCGCAGCTCGGCCCACACCGCCGCCGAGTCGCCGCGCCGGGCTCGACGCAGGCGCATCCACCGCTCCGCGTGCCGGATCAGCGCAGGAAGGAGCAGCAGCACGAGCACGCCGGCGACGGTGAGCACGATGGGCATCGGATCGAGGCTGCGCAGCTCTCCGGTCGCCCCGGGATCCGCCTCCGCATCGCCGCGGTCGACCTCGGGACCCTGGGTCTCCTCGGTCTGCGGGGCCGCGGTCGGTGCCGGCGTCACCGATCCGCCTGTTCCGCTGCCGTCGACCGCTCCCGCGCGGAACGCGGTCGGCACACCGAGCGATGCGGTCGGCTCGAACGGGATCCAGCCGACCCCGGGGAACAGCACCTCCGGCCAGGAGTGCAGCTGGTCGCTGGACACCGAGAATACGGATTCCTCACCGCGCTTCTCATCGGTCAGCGCACCGGGGAGGTAGCCGACGACGATGCGCGTCCGCATCCCGAGGCTCTCCGCCATCAGCGCGAATGCGCCCGCGAAATGCACGCAGTAGCCGGACCGCTCATCGAGGAACTGCGCGACCGCTTCGGCGCCGGTGCCGTCGAAGCCCTCCTCCACCGGGGTCTCCAGCGAGTAGCTGAACTCCGAACGGAACCAGGTCTGCAGGGCCACGAGCCGGTCGTAGTCGGTGCCGGCCTCCGCCGTGACCTCCGCCGCCAGTGAGGCGATGATCCCGGGCAGTTCCACCGGCTCCTCGTCGGGATCGACGACGGGCTCCGCGGCATCGAGCGCACGGATCTGCTCGAGGGTCGGGATCACCCGCAGGGAGCCGACGGTGTAATCGTTGCCGGCGGCATCCGCATTGCGCGAGACGAGCGTGCGGTTGTCGACCGCCACCCGCCATGCCCCACCCACACCCTGCACGCTCGTCGCCGGATACGGCACCGGGAGCCAGGAGCTCGACATGCGGAGGATGCGGATCGATGTCGTCTGCTCCTCGGTCGCGATGTCGGCGCCCCACTCGGGCTCTCCGAAGCCGTTGCGCTGCGACTGCACGTCACCGCGGTCCGGCTGCCAGACGCGACCGTCGAAGCGCGACAGCGTGGTGAGCCGAAGATACGGGGCGATCTCGCCCTTCGCCGCGACCGTCAGCACCTCGACGGGATTCGGCTGGCGCAGGTCGTCGCCGAGGCGCAGCGACGCGTCGACGGTGACCCCGACGCCGGTGCCGGCGAGATTCGCGGCCACAGGGAGCGCCGGAGCGATGACGACCGTCACCGCCAGTGCCGCCGCCCCGACCACCACCGCGATCGAGGTCGCGGATCGTCGAGGGGAGAGCGGATGCCGTCGCGCCGTGAACCGGAAGAGGACGAGCACCAGCACGCCGAACATCACGAACCACACGACGTTGACGTCACCGAGCGTGACGATCATCGGTATCGCGCCGATCGCCCCGGTCAGCAGGGCGGCGATGACCGCGGAGCGATGCGCCACGAGATGATCGAGCAGGATCGCCACGACGGCGAATCCGCCCCCCATCAGAGCCGCCAGCCCGGGCGAGGAGTCCAGGGGAGCGGTGCCGAAGACGATCTGCTCGCCGGCGGATGCGCCGAGCGCCTCGAAGACCGACAGCGTCGTCGACGTCGGGAAGAGGCCGAGGAACGCGGTGTCGCCGGCGACGAGCTGCGTCACCACGGCGATCGCGACCACGATCTGCACGACGAACGCCATCACGTCGCTCAGCCACGGGCGCTGCCGACGCAGCAGCCAGCGCAGCAGCATCCCGGCCCCCACCGTCGCCACGACGACGAGCACGACGGTCAGCGACCACTCGCCCGCCTCGATGACGGAGGTGAACGGCCACATCGCCACGAAGGCGGCCACGGCGGCCAGCGCGCCCGGAGCGACGACACCGGTCGGCTCATCGCGGTCGCGATGCCAGCGCGGCGGCGTCCGCGGCGGTGCACCGGTTGTCGCGCCGGCGCGATCAGCCCGGAACATCGCCGACTCCGATCCGCGCGGAGACGGCGTCCTCCCAGGCGTCGGCGACGTCCTCGCCGAGAGGCGAGACGGTCCAGCCGTGCTGCCGCGCCGCGTCCGCGGCCCCGGGCAGGAGCTCGGTGCTGAACAGCATGGGCGCTGCCGCACCGGACGGGCGCAGCAGCGCCGCGTCCTCTTCGTCGAGCCGGCCCGTGATGTACACGAGCGGTCCAGGCGGCGTTCCGCCGATGAGTGTGGCGAGATCACGGCTGTCACCGCGGGGACCGACCGTGGCGAGCGCCACGAGCAACCCGTCGCGATCGTCCTCATGGCCGCGGAGCGTGCCCAGGATGCCGCCCGCGCTGTCCATCACGTCGACGCTGTATCCCTCGGACGCCAGGTGCACCGCGGCGGATGCGCACAGCGACACCGCGGCCTCGAACGCCGGATCGGCGTCGGCGCCCGGCAGGTCCCAGCGCCGGCTGCTGCGATCGATCACGACCACGGCGTCGGGACTCGACTCCTCTTCCTCCTGCCGCACCATCAGCTGCCCGCGGTGGGCCGTCGCCCGCCAGTGGATGCGACGCATCGAGTCGCCGGGGATGTAGCCGCGTGGCGACAGGTTGTCGCTGCCCTGACCGAGCCTGCTCGACGAGGTGTGCGCCGTGCCGCCGGCCGCACCCACGCGGACAGCGAGGGGGGTGAGCGCGAAGATCTCGGGAACCACCGTGATGCTCCGGGTGTCGCCGAAAGGCTGCTCGCGCTGCGCGAAGCCGAACGGATCGACGGTGCGGAGCATGAGGGGTCCGAGTGGCCAGATCCCGCGGCGCACTCCGGTGATCACATAGCTGAGCTGCCCGTTCTCGGGCGGATACTCGCCGCCGGAGTCTCCGGACACGGCATCCGGCAGCACATCGTGCCAGAGCCCGTGCGGCACGCGCAGAGCGCGGAGCGTGAACCGCACGGTGACCCGCGAGGCCTCCGACACCGTGAGCAGGTCTGTGGAGATGCGCCGCGACACCGTGCCCGAGCGACGCGGAACGCGCACGGCGATGACCGAGAACAGGGGCAGCAGGGCCAGCAGCAGACCGATGTAGAGCAGGATGCGGCTGCCGGCGAGGTTGGCCGAGATCATGCACCCGAGAGCCGCGACGAGCGCACCCGTTCCGCGAAGGGTGAGGGTTCTGCGTCGGCGCATGGCGGATCCGTGTCAGGAGCGGGTCGCGACGGGAACGCGCACCCGTTCCACGATCTGGGTGAGTGCGGCCTCGACGGGCTGCGCGCCGGCACGATGCGCGCCCCGCGCCGGTAGCAGTCGATGCGCGAGGACGGGGATCAGCAGTGCGGTGATGTCGTCGGGGATCACGAAGTCGCGACCGTCGAGCGCGGCCCACACCTTGGCGGAACGCACGAGCTGCAGTGTGGCCCGCGGGCTCGCGCCGAGGTGGAGGCTCGGGTCGGAGCGGGTGGCCTGGGCGAGCGCCACCGCGTACTCCTCGAGCGCCGGTGCCACGTGCACCGACCGCGCCCAGGCGATGAGCTGCGCGATGGATGCGGCGTTCGCCACCGGTGAGACCGCGGCGAGGGGATTCACGACGTCGCGCTGGCGGAGCATGAGAGCCTCGGCGGCGGCATCCGGGTACCCCATGGAGATGCGCATCATGAACCGGTCCCGTTGGGCTTCGGGGAGTGCGTACGTCCCCTCCATCTCGAGCGGATTCTGCGTCGCGACGACGAGGAACGGCTTCGGAAGGAGATGCGTGGCGCCGTCGACCGTGACCTGACCCTCCTCCATCGCCTCGAGGAGTGCGGACTGGGTCTTGGGGGAGGAGCGGTTGATCTCGTCGGCGATCACGATGTGGGCGAAGATCGCACCGCGCTTGAACTCGAACTCGCGATCGACCGGGTTGTACACGGAGACCCCGGTGACGTCGCCCGGGAGCAGATCGGGAGTGAACTGGATGCGGCGCACCGTCGCATCGACGCTCGCGGCGAGAGCACGGGCGAGCATGGTCTTGCCGACCCCCGGGACGTCCTCGATCAGGAGGTGACCCTCCGCCAGGAGGCAGACGAGCGCGCTGCGCACGGCATCCGGCTTCCCGTCGATCACCTGTCCGATCGACGACAGGATCGCCGACGTCTGCGCGGCGAACTGGTCGGCGTCGATCGTCACCGGGATCCGGGGGGAGTTGTCTGGCATGCGTTCCCTCTCGCGTCGGCGCTGCGATGCGCGTTACTCGATCGTAACCCTGCGCGGGGTGCATCGCTCTGGCAGGTTCCCATGAGGTTGCGGACGCCGTCTTCCCACTCGATTCGAGTCGCCGCGCGGGTCGGGCTAGGATAGGTGTCGGCTCTCCGCGTGGCGGCATCCAGGCCAATTCCCCCAGGGCGGAAACGCAGCAAGGGTAACCGGGCTCTGCTGGGTGCGCGGAGGGTCATTTTCTTTGCCCTCGGGCAGGATCTCGAGTCGCAAGCCCGGTCCTCAGTCGTCTCCGGGGAACGCCTGCGACAATCGTGAAGTGACCGTCATGCCGCCCCGGAACACCGCGAACGCGCCGAGCACGTCTCGCGCGCTCGGGCGCTTCGCGTCGCCGGTCGTCCTGCTCGCCCTGATGTGGCTCGTCCAGATCGTAGATGCGATCCTGCCCGGCTCCTTCACCGGATTCGGCCTGAGGTCCTGGGACATCAGCGGCCTCGGCGGCATCGTGCTCGCCCCGCTCCTCCACGCGAACTGGGGTCACCTCATCGCGAACTCCGTACCGTTCCTCGTCCTCGGCTGCCTGGTCGCCGTCGAAGGCGCGCGACGGTTCTGGGCCGTCACGGCGATCGTCGCGATCATCGGCGGCATCGGGACGTGGCTCGTCAACGCCCCGGGGACCCTCACCGTCGGAGCATCCGGGCTCGTCTTCGGCTACTTCGGCTACGTCGTCCTGCGGGTCTTCATGCCCGGCCGCGTCGCGCACCGCATCCTCTACGCCGTGATCGCGCTCATCGTCATCGCCCTCTACGGCGGATCGATGCTCGCCGGAGTGTTCGGCGCCGCCGAAGGCGTGTCCTGGCAGGGCCACCTCTTCGGCGCGATCGGCGGAGGAGTCGCGGCGCTCGCCGGCCGTCGCCGCCGATCGGACCGCGCGGCGCTCTCCGCATGAGCGCCCAGCGCGTCACACGGAAGGCCGCGAAGCGCCCCACCAGGAAGAAGAAGGCCACGACGCGACGCCGGAAGCCGGGGGCCCGGCGCCACGCGGCACTCCGGCTGCGTCGCCGACGCATCTGGCGTCGGATCCTCGTGAGCGCCGGAGCAGTGGCGGTCGGCGTCGCTCTCCTGGTGCTGATCCCGCTGGGGCTCGCGCGCGATCCGCATGGCGTCTGCCTCGACGACCCGACGACATTCCCCGAGGCGGGCATCGAGGGCTGGAGCGGCGAACAGCTCGAGAACGCCGCGACGATCATGCGCACGGCATCCGCTCTCGGCTTCGCTCGCGACGGGCAGATCCTCGGGGTGATGACGGCGATGGGCGAGAGCAGTCTCCGCAACATCGACTACGGCGACTGGGAGACGAGCGGATTCACGAACCCCGACGGCACCCGCACCACCAGCATCGGACTGTTCCAGCAGCAGGAGTGGTGGGGCAGCATCGAGCAGCGGATGGATCCCGCGACGGCGGCGACGATGTTCTACGACCGGCTCGCCCGACTGCCCGACTGGCAGCAACTGCCGCCGTCGCACGCGATCCATCGGGTGCAGATCAACACCGACCGCGACTACTACGCCCGCTTCCAGGCGGATGCCACCGCGGTCGTCGACACCTTGTCCGGTTCCTGCACAGCGGACCCCGCCTAAGCTGATCCCGTGGCGCGGAGCATCTACGTAACCTCGGCCGAAGGCCATACCGGAAAGTCGACGATCGCCCTCGGGGCGCTCGACGCTCTGATGCGCGTGTCGCCGCGGGTGGGCGTGTTCCGCCCGATCGCCCGCTCCGTCACCGAACGCGACGAGATCCTCGATCTGATGCTCGCGCACGACGGCGTGCACCTCGACTACGACGACTGCATCGGCGTCACCTACGACGATGTCCGCAGCGACCCGGAGGGGGCGCTGTCGACCATCGTCGCGCGTTTCAAAGCCGTTGAGGCGCAGTGCGATTCGGTCGTGATCATCGGCAGCGACTACACCGATGTCGCGAGCCCGGCGGAGCTCGGCTACAACGCCCGCATCGCCGCGAACCTCGCCGCCCCCGTGCTGCTCGTGCTCAGCGGCCGCGACCAGCAGCGCCAGGCCGAACAGCTGGGCACGACCACGGCCCGCACCGGATCGGCCGTCAGCCAGATCGCCGCACTCGCCCTGTCGGAGCTCGCCGCCGAGCGGGCCGAGCTGTTCGCGGTCGTCGTCAACCGGGCCGATCCCGCGGCCCTCGACGACATCATCGCCGAGGTCGCCGGAGCGCTTCCGGAGGCCGGCACGCCGGTATGGGCGATCCCCGAGGACCGCGCCCTGGTCGCACCCTCGATCCGCAGCATCCTCGCCGCCGTCGACGGGAAGCTCCTCAAGGGCGACGACGAGCGGCTCGGCCGCGAGGCGCTCACGATCGTCGTCGCCGGCATGTCGATGGTGAACGTGCTCCCGCGGCTCACCGAGGAGGCGGTCGTGGTGATCCCCGCCGACCGCACCGAGGTGCTGCTCGCCGCCCTGCTCGCCGACTCCTCCGGCACGTTCCCCCGCATCGCGGGCATCATCCTCAACGGGCCCTTCCCGCTGCCCGAGCCGATCCTGCGACTCCTCGACGGCTTCTCCTCGTCCGTGCCGATCATCACCACCGATCTCGGCACCTACGACACCGCGGTGCGGGTCATGGGCACGCGCGGCCGCATCTCGCCGGATTCGCGTGCGCGCTACGACCGCGCCCTGGGTCTGTTCCAGACGCACGTCGACATCGCGGAGCTCACCACGCAGCTGGGTCTCGCGGAGTCCCGCGTCGTGACCCCGCTCATGTTCGAGTACGGCCTCATCGAACGGGCGCGCGCGGACCGGCGCCGGATCGTCCTTCCCGAGGGCGACGACGATCGCATCCTCCGGGCCGCCGCCACCCTGCTCGCGCGGGAGGTGGCCGATCTGACGATCCTCGGCGAGGAGTCGTCGGTGCGGGCGCGGGCGGTCGAGCTCGGCGTCGACATCACGGCGGCGCAGGTCATCAGCACCAGCGATCCCGAGCTGGTCGAGCGCTTCGCCGCCGAATACGCGCGCCTGCGAGCGCACAAGGGCATCACGCTCGCGCAGGCGGCCGACACCGTGACGGACGTGTCGTACTTCGGCACGATGATGGTGCATCTCGGTCTCGCCGACGGCATGGTCTCGGGCGCCGCCCACACCACGGCCCACACGATCCGCCCGTCGTTCGAGATCATCAAGACGAAGCCCGGGGTGAACGTCGTCTCCAGCGTCTTCCTCATGGCGCTCGCCGATCGGGTGCTCGTCTACGGCGACTGCGCGGTGATCCCCGACCCGACCAGCGAGCAGCTCGCCGACATCGCGATCTCCTCTGCGGCGACGGCCACCCAGTTCGGCATCGATCCGCGCATCGCGATGCTCTCCTACTCGACGGGGGAATCCGGATCGGGCGCCGACGTCGACAAGGTGCGTGCGGCGACGGCGCTGGTGCGCGAACGCGCACCCGAGCTGCTGGTCGAGGGACCGATCCAGTACGACGCGGCCGCGGACGCCGCCGTCGCGAAGGCCAAGCTGCCCGACTCCGCCGTGGCCGGACGGGCCACCGTCTTCGTCTTCCCCGACCTCAACACCGGCAACAACACCTACAAGGCGGTGCAGCGCTCGGCGGGCGCCGTCGCCATCGGGCCGGTTCTGCAGGGGCTGAACAAGCCCATCAACGACCTCTCTCGCGGCGCGCTCGTCGACGACATCGTGAACACCGTCGCGATCACCGCGATCCAGGCGCAGAGCGCGACGGAGGGAGCGGCATGAGCGCGATCCTCGTGATCAACAGCGGGTCGTCGTCGCTGAAGTACAGCCTGATCGACGTCGACACCGAGACGGAGCTCGCGAGCGGACTCATCGAGCGGATCGGCCAGGACGTCAGCCCCGTCTCGCACACGGTGCGCCCCGACACGACCGCGGATGCCGTGCCGACCATGCTCGACGCGACCTACCGCAGCGAGCGGCCTGTCGCCGACCATCACGACGCGTTCGCGGTGATGCTCGCGCAGTTCGCCGAGCACGGCCCCTCGCTGGAGGAGCGCCCGCCCGTCGCCGTCGGGCACCGGGTCGTCCACGGCGGCGCCCGCTTCTTCGCACCGACTCTCGTCGACGCCGACGTCGAACGGCAGATCGACGAGCTCGCCGTCCTCGCCCCGCTGCACAACCCGGCGAACCTCGCGGGGATCCGCGCCGCGAAGGCCGTGTTCACCGCCGTGTCGCACGTCGCCGTGTTCGACACCGCCTTCCACCAGACGCTGCCGCCCGCCGCCTTCACGTATGCGATCGATGCCGCGCTCGCCGCGGAGCACCGGGTGCGCCGCTACGGCTTCCACGGCACCAGCCACCAGTATGTGAGCGAGAAGGCGGCCGCGTTCCTCGACCGCGATCTCGCCGACCTCCGCCAGATCGTGTTCCACCTCGGCAACGGCGCGTCGGTCACGGCGATCGACGGCGGACGCTCGGTCGAGACGTCGATGGGTCTCACGCCTCTCGAAGGCCTCGTCATGGGCACGCGCTCCGGCGACCTCGACCCCGCCGCCCTCGTGCACCTGTCGCGCCGCGCCGGGCTCTCGATCGACGACCTCGACGCGATGCTGAACAGCCGCAGTGGACTCCTCGGTCTCGCCGGGCGCAGCGACATGCGCGACATCCTCGCCGGCGTCGACGAGGGAGAGGATGCCGCGACCCTCGCCTTCGACGTCTACATCCACCGCCTGCGCGCCTACGCCGGCTCCTACCTCGCCCAGCTCGGCGGCGTCGACGTCATCTCGTTCACCGCGGGCGTGGGTGAGAATGCCGCGCGCGTCCGAGCCGGCGCACTGGCGACCCTCGGATTCGCTGGTGTGGAGATCGATCCGCTGCGCAACGAGGCACGCGATCGCGGCGTCCGCCGGATCTCCACCGACTCGTCGCGCGTGACCGTTCTCGTGGTCCCGACGAACGAGGAACTGCAGATCGCGCGCCAGACCGCCGAGCTGCTCTGATCTGATGGCGCGCGGGGGTTACCCGACCGCGCCGCGCCCCATTACGCTTGCACAGTGGCACGGAGAGGTGCCGGACAACCCATCGCTCTTCTCCTGGAGGCTCCTGTGCCAGAAGCCCTGCCCGATCTGCTCCGCGCCGACGGTGTGCTCTTCGACCTCGACGGCGTGCTCACGCCGACGGCCGAGGTGCACATGCGGGCGTGGAAGGTCGTCTTCGACGACGTCTTCGAGCGGTGGGGCATCACGCCTCCGTACACGGATGCCGACTACTACGACTACGTGGACGGCAAGAAGCGCTACGACGGTGTCGCCAGCCTGATGCAGAGCCGTAACGTCGAGGTGCCCTGGGGTGAGGTGGACGACGACCCCGAGGCCGAGACGATCTGCGGCATCGGCAATCGCAAGAACACCGCGTTCGCGGCCTCGCTGCGCGCAGAGGGGATCGAACCGTACCCGGGTTCGCTCGCGCTCGTCGAGCGCCTGCATGAGGCCGGTGTGCCCCTCGGCGTGGTCTCGAGCTCGAAGAACGCCGAAGAGGTGCTCGGCGCCTCCGGCATCCGCTCGTTCTTCCGCATCGTCGTCGACGGCGTCGTCGCCGAGCGCGACGGCCTCGCCTCCAAGCCCGCCGCCGACATGTTCGCCGCGGGCGCCGCGGCACTCGGCGTCGACCCCGCCCGTTCCGTCGCCGTCGAGGACGCCACGTCGGGTGCCGCATCGGCCGCCGCAGCCGGCTTCGCGACCGTCGTCGGCGTCGACCGCGGCACGGGCGCTGAAGCCCTGCGCGATGCCGGAGCCACCGTCGTCGTCGACGACCTCGACGCCTTCCTTCCCGAAACCCGCACCACCAGCACCCCGGAGACCGCATGATCGACCGCGACCGATTCCCCGTCGACCCATGGCGTCTCATCGAGACGAGCTACTCCGAGGAGGGCGTGGGCGAGACGCTGTTCTCCGTCGGCAACGGCTACCTCGGCCTCCGCGGCAACCACATCGAGGGCCGTGGCGCGCATGAGCACGGCACCTTCATCAACGGCCTGCACGAGACCTGGCCGATCCGTCACGCCGAGCAGGCCTACGGCTTCGCCGAGGTCGGCCAGACCATCGTCAACGCGCCCGACGCGAAGATCATGCGCGTGTACGTCGACGACGAGCCGATGTCGTTCGACGAGGCGGATGTGCGCGAGTACCAGCGCACCCTCGACATGCGCACCGGCGTGCTGGAGCGGCTCGTGGTCTGGGAGACGCCGTCGGGCAAGCGCGTGCGCATCCGCGACGAGCGGATCGTCAGCTTCGAGGAGCGGCACCTCGCGATCCTCCGTCTGGAGGTCACGGTCGAGAACTCCGACGCCCCGGTGACGATCAGCTGCCAGCTGCTCAACCGGCAGGACGGCGGCAACGTCTACGCCGGCACACCCGTCCCCGCGCAGAAGAAGAAGGCCGCCTTCGACCCTCGGAAGGCCGAGAAGATCGCCGATCGCGTGCTCGAGCCCGCCGAGTACTGGCAGGACGGCCTGCGGGCGACTCTCTCGTACCAGGTCGCCGACTCCGGCATGACAGTCGCCGTCGTCGCCGACCACATCATCGAGACCGACAACGAGTACAGCGCCCGGCAGCTCGTCGAGCCCGACATCGCCAAGAACGTCTTCCGGGTGCAGGCGAAGGCCGGCGTCCCCATCCGCATCACCAAGCTCGTGAGCTACCACACCTCTCGCGGCGTCCCTCCGCGCGAGCTCGTCGACCGCTGCCGCCGCTCCCTCGACCGGGTCGCGGTGGAGGGCGTCGAGACGCAGTTCCGCCGGCAGGCCGACTGGCTCGCCGCGTTCTGGGAGCGCAGCGACGTGCAGATCGGCGGCCGCGACGACGTGCAGCAGGCGACCCGCTGGTGCCTGCTGCAGCTCGCTCAGGCGTCGGCCCGCGCCGACGGCACCGGCGTGCCGGCGAAGGGCGTGTCCGGTTCGGGGTACAGCGGACACTATTTCTGGGACACCGAGATCTACGTGCTCCCGTTCCTGACGTACACATCGCCGCAGTGGGCGCGCAACGCGCTGCGCGCCCGTGTGCAGATGCTCCCGGCGGCGCGTCGGCGCGCGGCGCAGCTCAACGAGGCGGGAGCGCTGTTCCCCTGGCGCACGATCAACGGCGAAGAGGCCTCGGCCTACTACGCCGCCGGTACGGCCCAGTACCACATCAACGCCGACGTCAGCTTCGCGCTCGGCAAGTACGTGCGAGCGACCGGCGACGAGGACTTCCTGCGGCGCGAAGGCGCCGACATCGCCATCGAGACCGCGCGCCTCTGGGCGACCCTCGGATTCTGGCGCGGTTCGCGGCTCGTGGAGGAGCCCGGCGCCGGAGACGGCATCGAGACCTTCCACATCCACGGCGTCACGGGACCCGACGAGTACACGACGGTCGTCAACGACAACCTGTACACGAACGTCATGGCGCGGTACAACCTGCGGTACGCGGCGCGGATCGTCCGGGAGATCCAGGAGACCTACCCCGAGGACTACACGCGACTCGTCGAGCGCACGGGTCTCGGGTCGGGCGAGGCGGAGGCCTGGGAGCGTGCCGCAGAGGCCATGTTCATCCCCTACAGCGAGAGCCTCGGCATCCACCCGCAGGACTCGCTCTTCCTCGAGCGCGAGGTGTGGGATCTCGCCAACACGCCCGCCGAGCAGCGTCCGCTCCTGCTGCACTTCCACCCGCTGGTGATCTACCGGTTCCAGGTGCTCAAGCAGGCCGACGTCGTGCTCGCCCTCTTCCTGCAGGGCAACCACTTCACCCCCGAGGAGAAGAAGGCCGACTTCGACTACTACGACCCGCTGACCACGGGCGACTCGACCCTGTCGGCCGTCGTGCAGTCGATCCTGGCCGCCGAGGTCGGCTACCAGGACCTCGCGCAGCGGTACTTCGAGCAGTCGCTCTTCGTCGACCTGCACGATCTGCACCACAACGCGGCCGACGGCGTGCACGTCGCATCGGCCGGCGGGGTGTGGACGGCGCTCGTCTGCGGCTTCGGCGGCATGCGCGACTACGCCGGGGAGCTCAGCTTCGACCCGCGCCTTCCGGCGGAGTGGCCGTCGCTGTCGTTCCCGCTGCAGTGGCAGGGATCGGATCTGCAGGTCACCGTGACGAAGGACGAGCTGCTGCTGCGCGTGCGCAGCGGAGCCCCGGTGCCGTTCACCGTGCGGGACGCGGCGTACGTCGCGACGGTCGACGAGGCCGTCGTGGTGCCGCTCGCCGATCAGGGCCCGTTGATCCCCGGACGACCCACGCTCCGCCAGTTCGCCGACGCGCTGCGCGAGGACGGCACGAGGCTCTCGGCATCCGTTCCGGTCATCACCACGGCGATCCCGATCATCGAGCCGATCGACTGATCGGGTGACCCGCCGAACGTCGGTGGCACGCCGTAGGCTGTTGAGGTGACCACAGCCCTCTACCGCCGCTACCGACCCGAGACGTTCGGCGAGATGATCGGGCAGTCTCAGGTGACCGACCCGCTGATGACCGCGCTGCGCGGAGACCGCATCGGGCACGCCTACCTGTTCTCCGGACCGCGCGGCTGCGGCAAGACGACGTCGGCACGCATCCTCGCCCGCTGCCTGAACTGCGCGGAGGGGCCGACCGACACGCCCTGCGGCACCTGCGACAGCTGCGTCGAGCTGTCCCGCGCCGGTGGAGGCTCCCTCGACGTCGTCGAGATCGACGCCGCGAGCCACAACGGCGTCGACGATGCCCGCGACCTGCGGGAGCGGGCCACCTTCGCGCCGAGCCGCGACCGGTACAAGATCTTCATCCTCGACGAGGCGCACATGGTCACGCCGCAGGGGTTCAACGCCCTGCTCAAGCTCGTCGAAGAGCCGCCCGAGCACGTGAAGTTCATCTTCGCGACCACCGAGCCCGAGAAGGTGCTCGGCACGATCCGCTCGCGCACCCACCACTACCCGTTCCGTCTCGTGCCGCCTGCCGCGATGCTCGAGTACGTCGCGAAGCTGTGCGGTGAAGAGGGCGTGATCGTCGAGCAGGGCGTGCTGCCGCTCGTCGTGCGCGCCGGCGGCGGCTCGCCCCGCGACACGCTGTCGCTGCTCGACCAGCTCATCGCGGGGTCCGATGCCCCGGCCGGCTCCGAGACCGTGACGGTCGGCTACGCGCGGGCCGTCTCGCTGCTCGGGTACACCCACGGCGCCCTGCTCGACGAGATCGTCGACGCGCTCGCCGCAGGCGACGCCGCTGCCGCTTTCCCGGCTATCGACCGCGTCGTGCAGACCGGCCAGGATCCCCGCCGCTTCGTCGACGACCTGCTCGAGCGCCTCCGCGATCTCATCGTGATCGCGGCCGTGGGCGCCGGTGCGTCCGCGGTGCTGCGCGGCATCGCGGAAGACGACCTGGAGCGTATGCGCGGCCAGGCTGCCGCCTTCGGCTCCGCGCGACTCTCGCGCACGGCCGACGTCGTCAGCGCGGCTCTCGACGACATGACCGGCGCGACCTCGCCACGCCTGCACCTCGAGCTCATGGTGGCGCGCGTGCTCGCCGCCGCGGCGGA
>NZ_SSDJ01000107.1 GCF_004794465.1 Microbacterium sp. K24
CGGGTGTCGTCCCCGGCGCTGCCTCCGGCGCTGTCTCCGCGCGCGCCGTCTCGGCGTCGGCTGGTGCCGTGCGGCTCGAGTCGACGTCAGGGGCGTCGGCTGCGGGGACGACGGCGTCGTCGCTGGACTTCTTGCGGCGGGAGAAGAGGGCCATATGAGCCAGCCTAACCCGCTCGCGAGACCTAGATCTTCTCGATCGGCGCGACCTTGATGAGCAGCTTCTTCTGCCCGGCGCTGTCGAAGCGCACGTGCGCGATGCGCTTCGCACCCTCACCGGTCACGGCGTCGACCCGCCCCTCGCCGAAGTCGACGTGCCGGATGCGATCGCCGGCCGTGAGCTCGAGATCGCCGTTGTCGCGCATCTTGGCCGTGACGCGATTGGGGAACTTGTCCATCGCGGTCGAGAGCGGCTTGAGCGACTCTCTGCCGGGCAGCGCCTTGACCGCGAACCTGTCGCCGGAGCCGGAGCCGGACCCCGAGCCGCCGAATCCGCCACCGCGTCGGGCGTTGAGCGCCCGCGACTGCATGCCCCCGCGCGAGTTGACGTCGCCCGGCGACTGACGCCAGTCGATGAGCCCGGCGGGGATCTCCTGCAGGAAGCGGCTGGGCATGGCCACCGTGACCTCGCCGAACTGCGCACGGGTCATCGCGAGCGACAGGTGCAGTCGCTTGCGGGCGCGGGTGATGCCGACGTAGAACAGTCGACGCTCCTCCTGCGGACCACCGGGTTCTCCCGCCGAGATGCGGTGCGGGATGAGGTCTTCCTCGACGCCCGTGACGAACACGGCGTCGTACTCGAGGCCCTTCGCCGTGTGCATCGTCATCAGCGACACCGTGCCGGATTCATCGTCAAGGTCGTCGGCATCCGACACCAGCGCGACCTCGGTGAGGAAGTCGACGATCGTGCCCTCGGGGTTGTTGCGGGCGAAGTCGCGGGCGACGGCGACGAACTCGTCGAGGTTCTCGACACGCGCCTCGTCCTGCGGGTCGCGGCTCGCGCGGAGCGCATCGAGGTAGCCGCTCTTGGACAGCAGCAGGCTCAGGCCGTCGGCCACCGTGGTCGGCGCGGGCAGCTCGCCGGATGCCGGGAGCATGATCGCGGTCGCCTCGGCCAGCACCGCATCGAGCTGCGCGATCGCGCCTTGGATCTTCGGGCCGAAGCCGAGTTGCGCCGAGTTCGCCAGAGCGTCTCGGAAGGTGATGTCGTGCTCTTCGGCGAACCGCGCGATCGCGGTCTCGGTGACGTCGCCGATGCCACGACGAGGCTTGTTGAGGATGCGTCGCACCGACATCTCGTCGGCCGGGTTCGCGACCGCCACGAGGTAGGCCAGCGCATCCTTGATCTCGGCGCGCTCGTAGAACTTCGTGCCGCCCATGATCTTGTACGGCACGGCGGAGCGGATGAAGATCTCCTCCAGCGCACGCGACTGCGAGTTGGTGCGGTAGAACACGGCCATCTCGGAGTACGGCATGCCCGCCCGGCGCAGCACCTCGATCTCGTCGGCCACGAACTGCGCCTCGTCGTGCTGCGAGTAGCCGGTGAAGCCGATGATGGCGTCGCCGTCGCCCTTGTCGCTCCAGAGCTTCTTGTCTTTGCGGTCGAAGTTGTTGCCGATGACGGCGTTCGCGGCCGACAGGATGTTCTGCGTCGACCGGTAGTTCTGCTCGAGCAGCACGACGCGCGCACCCGGGAAGTCGCGCTCGAACTCGCTGATGTTGCGGATGTCGGCGCCGCGGAAGGCGTAGATCGACTGGTCGGAGTCGCCGACCACGGTGAGCGAGGCGCCGGCCTCGTCGGACCCCGCCGAGGGCTCGGGCTCGAAGATCATCATGCCGTTCGAGGCATACGGATCAGCACCCTGACCGGACACCGGTCGGGTCAGCTCGTGGATCAGCGCGTACTGCGCGTGGTTCGTGTCCTGATACTCGTCGACGAGGATGTGCCGGAAGCGGCGCCGATAGGTGTCGGCGACCTGCGGGAAAGCCCGGAAGAGGTAGACCGTCTGCCCGATGAGGTCGTCGAAGTCGAAGGCGTTCGCCTTCTGCAGCTGGCGCTGGTAGTCGGCGAAGAGCTCGACGAAGATGCGCTCGGCGGGGTCGCTCATGTTGGCCTGACGCGCGTACGACTCGGCATCGGACAGCTCGTTCTTGAGCTTCGAGATGCGCCCCTGTACAGCTGCCGGGGTGAGGCCGTAGGCATCGGCCTCGTGTTCTTTCACGAGTCGCTTGATGAGTGCCCGCGAGTCGCCCGAGTCGTAGATCGTGAACGACTTCGTGAAGCCGAACTGCTCGGCCTCGCGGCGCAGGATGCGCACGCACGCGGAGTGGAACGTCGAGATCCACATGCCTCGCGCCGCGTCTCCGATGAGGCCCTGCACGCGCTCGCGCATCTCGCCCGCGGCCTTGTTCGTGAAGGTGATCGCGAGGATCTGGCTCGGCCATGCCTCGCGTCCGCGCAGCAGCGACGCGATGCGGCGGGTGAGCACGCTCGTCTTGCCCGATCCGGCACCCGCGACGATCAGCAGCGCGGGTCCGCGGTAGGTGACGGCTTCGAGCTGCTGCGGGTTCAGTCCGGCGAGGAGATCGTCCTGCCCCTCGGCTCCTGCGGAGCGGGGGCCGACGGTTCCGGGAACGATGAGAGGGGCTTCGGTCATGGCGTTATGAGTCTAGGCGGCGGCACCGACACAGGGTGCCGGCCTCCTTCGAATCGCGCACCTGGTCGACTTTCGGGCCGGAAAGGGACCAGGTGCGCGATTCGAAGAGGGTGAGGCCGCCGTCAGGCCGCGCGGCGACGGCGTCGCACGGCGACAGCGCCTGCGGTGAGCAGCATCAGCGCCAGCGCCACAGCCGCGATCGGCAGCTCGGAGCCGGTGGATGCCAGGCCGCCCGCTCCCGCCGTGACGCGGATGTCGGCCCACCCCAGCAGCGTGCCGTCGGCCGCGTACACCGCGATCCGGTGGGCGCCCAGCGCGGCATCGGTCGGGATCGTGACGGTGAGGGCGCCGGATGCCGTGAGCGTGCCGGTGGCGAGGCGCACCGGGTCGGAGTACATCCAGACCGCGACGTCCGCGCCGGCATGCTCCTTCCCGACCGCGACGGTGACCTTCTGCCCGCGAGCCGCGACGGCCGGGTCGACGGTCGCACCGCCGCGGTTGTCGTCGGTCAGCCCGGTGCCGGGCAGCGGAGGCGTCTCGCCCCCAGGGTTTTCCCCCGGGTTCTCCCCACCGGGGTTCTCGCCGTCGACGCCCGGCAGCGTGCCCGTGCGCAGCGCCTCCGCGGCGAAGCCGTCGGCGAACCACCACACCGGACGCTGTCCGTCGACCGACAGCGAGGCCGGCGCCGTGGCGAAGCCCTCGTTGTTGATGTCGGGCATGCCGGCCGGACGCGCGTAGTGCGCGATGCCCGGCTCCGCGGTGCCGTTCAGCGTGATCTCGGCCGAGCGGCCCTGGCATCCGTCGTCGCAGACCGCCCAGAGCGTGTTCCGCACGCTGTCGTAGTCCAGCGCCATAACGCCGGCGAGACCGGGAGCGATCTCCGACACGAGCGTCGGCGTGCCGTCGTCCGCCAGCGAGAAGGCGTAGACGTGTCCGTTGTCCTCGACGGCGACGAAGAACAGGCCGTCGCCGTGACCGGCGTAGTCCGCCGGGTCGTAGCCCGCGCCGGTGTTGTCGTCGAAGAGCGTGCCGGCGAGCGCCGAATCCGGTACCCACTGCACGGCCTCCATGCCGAGGTTCGCGCCGACAGCCGGGAGCAGGGCCGTGAGGTCCCACTCCTGCGTGGCGACGAGGTCGCCGGCCGCGGCATCCGGGTCCACCTTCAGAACGACGTTCTGGTTCACGCCCTTCGCGTTGTTGTCGCGCTCGGAGGCGACGTAGACGCTGCCCGCGCCGTCGACCGTGATGCCCTCGGTGTCGGGACCCGCAGCACCCGGGTCGGCGGCGTCCTTCTGGAAGCGCACCCGCTTGCCCTCGTCCCAGCCGTCGACCTTCTCGACGGAGCCGTCGGCGTGCGCCTCGAGCTTCCAGATGCGTCCCTCGCCGTTGTCGACGGCCCAGAGGAAGGCGCCGTCCGCGGTCTCCTGCACGTCGAGACCCGAGCTGTCCTCGAGGAACGTCGGCACGCTGTCGAGCACCCGCACGTCGGCGGAGCCGGGCCACGCCGACACGGCGACCTCGCCGTCGCAGACGTTCGCGGCGCCCTTCGTGGATTCGGCAGTGACGGCGAACACCCCGGTGGCGTCGGGGCAGCGGCCCCACGTCGTCGCGGCGTGTCCTTCGCCCCACGTGGTCTCGTCGATCAGCAGTTCGCCGTCGAAGAGCCGCACGGCGTCGCCGCCGCCGAGGCCGAAGCCCAGCGCGTCGCGCTCGATGACGAGGTATCCGCCGGCGTCGATCGTGGTGCCGGCCGGAATCGCGGAGGCGTGCGCGTCGTCGTCGTCCTTCACGACGATGCCCGAGACGTCGAGCTCCGCGGTCGTCGGGTTCACGAGCTCGATCCAGTCGTCGGGCGATCCGCCGTCGGACTCGACCTCGTTGATGCGCACCGGGTTGCCGCAGGCGTTGCGCAGTCCCTTGGTCGAGACGGCGAGGTCGACGAACTCTCCGGTGCCGTCGGCGCAGCGCGCCCAGACGCCGTCCGCGTGCGCCGCATACACGTGCTCGTCGACGGTGTTGCCGCTCGCGTCGCGGATCGTCACGGTGTCGCCGTTGCCGAGCCCGAACACGAAGTCCGCCGGCTGATCGAACACGAAGAAGGCGCCGGGCGCGAGGGTCGTGCCGACCGGAAGGGGCGTGGTCTCGGCCGCGTGGCCGTTCGGGTCGTTGTCCATCACGGACCATCCGGAGAGGTCGACCGCCGTGGTGCCGGTGTTGACGACCTCGACCCAGTCGGTGGTGTCGCCGTTCGACTCGATCTCGTTGATGACCACGTCGGGGATCACGCAGGAGTTCGCGGCGCCGGGGGTCGGGTGGGCGAGCAGGAACGCGCCCTCGCCGTCGGGGCAGCGCGCCAGGGTCGCGGCCGCGAAGTCGCCGTCGATCGCGGCGTGCCCCGACCAGGGGAGGGTGTCGTCGATCATCGTCCCGCCCGCGTCGTAGAGGCGGATCCGGTCGGCGCTGCCGATGCCGATCGGGTCGCGGAACGCCGTCTCGACACCGTCGACGAGGCCGATCGTGCCCTCCTCGACGACGAGGAACGCGCCCGCCGCGATCGTCGTGCCCGGAAGGAACCGCCAGCGGTGGTCGTCGGAGTTGTCGCGGATCTCGTAGCCCGAGATGTCGAGCGCGTCGTCGCCGGGGTTGTGGAACTCGACCCAGTCGGCGGGCTGCGAGTCGACCTCGTTGATGACGATCGAACCGTCGACGGGGGGCACCGAGCAGTCGTTCGCCGCTCCCGGCGTCGCGGCCGTCGCGTGCGCCCACTCGCCCGTGCCGTCGGGGCAGCGCGACCAGTCCGACAGCGGCGCGGTGTTCTCGTACGCATACGCGTCGACCTCGGTGCCGGCCGGATCGAACAGCACGACCTCGTCGCCCTTGCCCAGCCCGAACGCGAAGTCGACGTCCTTCACCAGCACGAGGAACTCGCCGGGAGCGAGCGAGGTGCCCTCCGGCGCATACCCGAACGTGTCTCGCTTCTCGTCGGAGATGTACCAGCCGTCCAGGTCGACCGCCTCGGTGCCGGGGTTGTAGAGCTCGACCTGATCGGAGAGTCCGGTGGCCGCGTCGTCGTAGACGATCTCGTTGAGCACGAGGCCCGCGGCGGCGGGTGCGCCCAGGGCTTCCTCGGAAGGACGGATGCCGGAATCGGCGCCGACGGCGGCGACCGGTGCGGCGAGCAGGGCGGCGGCGCTGAGGGCGCACGCGGCCGTGACCGCCGCTGCGTAGTGCAGGCGGGGCATGGAGGACTCCTGGGTGGGGGTTCAGACGGGTAGGCCTCCAGACCACCGAGTCGGCGTGGCCGCACGTCGACTCGCGGATGCACGGGAGGTGAACGCCAGGTGGCCGTTCATCTCCGCATGACACAATCGGCGGATGCGCACGATCCTCAACATCATCTGGGTCATCCTGGCCGGATGGGCCCTCTTCCTCGGCTACATGCTGGCCGGCATCCTGCTGTGCATCCCGATCGTCACGATCCCCTGGGCCATCGCCTCGTTCCGCATCGCGCGCTACGCGATCTGGCCGTTCGGCCGCGAGGTCATCAGCAAGCCGACGTCCGGAGTCGGCTCCTTCCTCGGCAATGTGCTCTGGGTCATCCTCGCCGGCTGGTGGCTCGCGATCGGGCACATCATCTCGGGCCTCGCGCTGTGCATCACCATCATCGGCATCCCGATGGGCATCGCCGACTTCAAGATGGTCCCGGTCTCGCTGATGCCGCTCGGCAAGGAGATCGTCTCGACCCGCAAGGGCGCGTTCGACCGCACCCTCGGATCCTGACGCGCGATTTCTGCGGCCGATGGGAACTTCTGCGGCCCGAACCGCCGTCAGAGGCCGCAGAAGTTCGGATCGGCCGCAGTTCTTGATGCCCCAGGCCGGCCGCCCGACCCGACGTCAGCTGCGGAAGAAGCTCACGCCGAGGTCGGGATGGTCGACGAACACGCCGTCGACGCCGGTGCGCGCGATCACGCCCCACTCCGACTCGTAGTCGCCGAAGGCGCCCTTGCCGCCGGGACCGCGGAACTCGGCCGCGAGGAACGCGTTCTCGGGACGGCACGTCCACGTGAAGACCTTGAGCCCGCGCGCATGCGCATCCGGGACGATCGTGTTGCCCCGGGCGAGCAGCATCTTCTTGTTCACGCTGATGCCGTCGACCTTGCCGACCAGCTCGTCGAGACCGTGCGGCGTGACCGTGGCCTTGTAGGTGAGCGCCTGCTTGCCCTGGGCGACCAGCAGGTCGGAGGGCCGCCCGGCCGCCTCGATCAGGTAGACGTACGATGCGGAGATCCCGCGTGCACGCAGTTGGCCGAGCACGGTCGACTCGAAGCACTCGATGATCAGCGGCAGCTCGCCCTCGGCCCAGCCCGCCTCGCGGAGCTCCCGGTCGATGAGCGGCGCGAGATCGAGGCCGATGCTGGCGAAGTACGTCGCGTGCTTGACCTCGAGCACGACGCCGATCTCGCGGCCGTGCTCGACCGAGCCGTCGCGCACGATGTCGAGCACGTCGCGCAGCCGGAGGATGGCCTGGGAATCGTCGAAGCTGGCGCTGGACGCACGCATCTCGGGCAGCCGCTCGCGCCCGCGAAGAGTCGACAGCTCGTCCCAGGTGAAATCCTCGGTGAACCACCCGGTCAGCGCCTGTCCGTCGACGCGTCTGGTCGTCTTGCGGTCGGCGAACTCCGGATGCTGCGCCACATCGGTCGTGCCGGAGATCTCGTTCTCGTGCCGGACGACGAGGACGCCGTCCTTTGTGGCGACGACGTCGGGTTCCACCGCATCGACCCCCATCGCGAGCGCCAGCTCGTACGACGATCGGCTGTGTTCCGGGCGGTAGCCGGGCGCACCGCGATGCCCGATGACGAGGGGGGATTTCCTGGGCACGCTCTCAGCGTAGAACACCCCGCGGCCCGCCCACCGCGAGTATCGTAGAGGAAAGCGACCTACGACCCCCTTTTGGAGTGAGGCCCACCAATGAGCAACTTCGCCTTCAACAACCCGGCGTTCAAGCAGCAGGATCCGCGCAATGTCGCGACCTACCCGGGCGGACCGCAGGCCGCTCAGGGCGCGCAGACCGCGTCGTTCCAGCACGGTGCGATGGACGTCGCCGCCAACGCGCAGCTCGAGGGAATGTACGCGGCTCCGCCCGCGGGCGCCATCGAGACCGACCGGATGTCCGTCGAGGACACCGTCTGGAAGACCGCCGGCCTGTTCGCCATCCTTCTCGTCACCGCAGCCGTCGGCTGGGTCTGGACGCTGGGCGGCGTCGCCGCTCCGGAGCGCGACCCGTACAGCGACTTCGCGCCGAACATGCTGCCGTGGATCGTCGGCGCCCTCGGCGGCTTCGTCCTCGCCATGGTCATCACGTTCACGTCGCGCCGGAAGGTGCGCCCTGCGCTGATCTTCGCCTACGCGGCCTTCGAGGGCCTGTTCGTCGGTGGCATCTCGGCGTTCTTCGAGGTGCTGTTCCCCGGCATCGTGATCCAGGCCACGCTGGCCACCGTTTCGGTCGTCGGTGTGACGCTCGCCCTCTTCGCCAGCGGCAAGATCCGCGCATCGAAGAAGGCCACCAAGGTCTTCATGATCGCCATGGTCGGGTACCTGGTCTTCTCGCTGCTGAACCTGGTCCTCATGTGGACCGGCATCAACCAGAACGCCTTCGGTCTTCTCAGCCAGGAGATCATGGGCATCCCTCTCGGACTGATCATCGGCGTCCTCGTCGTGATCATGGCGGCGTACTCGCTGGTGCTCGACTTCGACCAGATCCAGCAGGGCGTCCGCAACGGCGCTCCGCGTCAGTTCGGCTGGATGGGTGCCTTCGGCATCATGGTCACGGTCGTCTGGCTCTACGTCGAGATCCTCCGCATCATCGCGATCGTGCGCAGCAACTGATCACGAGCGCCTGCTGACCGCAGCGCGTCTCGAGAGGCCCGTCTCCTTCCGGAGGCGGGCCTCTTGCCATATCGGGACAGCCTGCGCAAGGGGATGCAGGAAATTCTCAACTCGTGGATAGTGGATTCACGAACCCCCGGCACCCCGGGATTCCTACACAGCAAGTAAGGAGCAGACCATGAGTTTCCTCGGATTCCTTCTTCTCGGCCTGATCGCCGGCGCCATCGCCAAGCTCATCCTCCCCGGCAAGCAGGGTGGAGGCTGGTTCATCACACTCCTGCTCGGTGTGGTGGGAGCCCTTCTCGGCGGATGGCTCGGTTCCGTGATCTTCGGCGTCGGACTCGAAGAGTTCTGGAGCCTGCAGACCTGGCTCGTCGCCATCGGCGGCGCGATCATCGTGCTGCTGATCTACGGCCTGATCGTGGGTCGCGGCAGCAAGGTGCGCGACTGACACACCTCCGTCACTGACGGACAGCAGTCCCCAGATGCCCGTCCTCTTCGGCAGCGAAAGCTCGCCGAAGGGGGCGGGTCATTTCTTTTCGCCGTGCGCCTTGCGCTCCAGGATCGCCCGCTCGCGATCGTTGCCGGCCAGGTTCGCGGCGACCGCGAACTCGCTGCGCGCCTCGTCGTCGCGTCCGAGCCGCAGCAGCAGCTCGCCCCGCGTCGCCGGCAGCAGGTGATAGCCCCGCAGCGCGCCGGACGACGACAGCTGGTCGATGATGCGCAACGCGGATGCCGGCCCGGTCGCCATCGCGACGGCAGCCGCCCGGTTCAGCTCGACCACGGGTGAGGGCGCGATCCGGCCGAGCGCCTCGTACAGCAGCACGATCCGGTCCCAGTCGGTGTCATCGATCGTCGCCGCGACCGCATGGCACTCGGCGATGGCGGCCTGCAGGCTGTACGCGCCTCGACCTCGACCGATGGCATCCGCGGCGGCCAGCGCCGCGCGTCCGCGCATGATGCGGCTGCGATCCCAGCGGCGCCGGTCCTGATCGGCGAGCAGCACCGGCTGCCCGTGCGCGTCGACGCGGGCGGGGAATCGCGCCGCCGTCAGCTCCATGAGGGCGAGCAGTCCGTGCGCCTCGGATTCACGCGGCATCAGGGCGACGAGGACCCTGCCCAGGCGAATGGCCTCGTCGCTGAGCTCGGGACGCATCCATTCCGGACCGCTGCTGGCAGCATGCGCCTCGTTGAAGATCAGGTACAGCACCCCCAGGATCGCTCCGAGTCGCTGAGCGTGCTCCTCGCGCGGCGGCAGTTCGAAGGGCGCGTGCGCGGCGGCGAGGGTCTTCTTCGCCCGCACGATCCGCTGCTGCACGGTCGCCGTCGGCACGAGGAACGCCCGGGCGATCTCCTCGCTCGACAGTCCGGCGACGACACGGAGCGTGAGCGCGACCTGGGCCTCCTTCGAGAGCACCGGGTGGCAGGCGATGAAGATGAGCCGCAGCACGTCGTCGTCGACGGCATCCGGGTTCCAGAGCATGTCGTCCGCCTCCGCCTGCTCCCGCTCCAGGTCGTGCCCGAGCGAGGCGATACGGTCGTCGAGGCGTTCTCGGCGGCGCCAGCCGTCGATGGCCTTGCGCTTCGCGACGGCGGTGAGCCAGGCCCCTGCGTTGTGCGGCACGCCGTCGATCGGCCATTGCCGCAGCGCATCCAGGAGCGCCTCCTGCGCGAGATCCTCGGCGAGACCGAAGTCGCCGACGATGCGGGTCAGCGCACCGACGATCCGGGCGGATTCGATGCGCCAGACCGCGGCGACGGCGCGTTCCGCGGACCCCTGATCGGGGGCGGAACGCGCCGTCTCGCTGTGCGAGGAATCGCTCATCACTGCCGTGCTCTCACTGCTGGGCGCGCTGAGCCTGCTCTTCGCGCCAGCCCTCTTCCTTCTGGATCCACTCGTTGTCGGCGGGGAAGTCCTCGACGCCGGTCACGCGACGCACCTCGAGGAAGTTGCCCGCAGTGAGGGGCGCACGACTCGCCCACTCGGCGGCCTCCTCACGGCTGGAGACCTCGATGATCCAGAAGCCGTTGAACAGCTCCTTGGTCTCTCCGTAGGGGCCGTCGGTGATGAGCGGAGTCTCGGCGCTGAAGTCGACCACGAAGCCCTCGGCGGCGTCGGTGAGCCCCTCACCGGCAGCCAGCACGCCGGCCTTGATCATGGACTCGTTGTACTTTCCCATCGCCTCGATGACCTGCTCGAACGGCATCTCCTTGTAGGCGTCCACTGCTTCGTCGGTCGCGCGCATGATGAGCATGTACTTCATGATGTTCTCCTTGTTCGAGGGGCCGTCTCTCGACCCTCTCATTACAGACGTCGAACGGGAACGCCCCGGATCGACATCCTCGAGAACTTTTTTCTGAATCTCTTTTTCGACGTGTTCCGGTCGCACTTTCGGCCGCCTCTCGCGCCCTGAAGCGGCAGGAACTGCGACCGGAACAGACGCAGGCGGCAGGAACTGCGACCGGAACGGACGCAGGCGGGCTCAGCGGCGGGAGGGACGCGAGACGGCGTCCCTGATCACCGCGGTGAGGGCGGCGAGCGAACGCTCCGGGCTCCACGCTGCGGCGACCGTCGGAGCCTCGGCGCTCAGTCGTGCGCGCAGCCCGTCATCCGTGAGCACTCGGCGCAGGGCCACGCCGAGCGCGTCGATGTCGCCGGCGGGCACCAGGACTCCCCCGCCCTGCTGCAGCACGTCTCGGATGCCGTAGCGCACGTCGTACGACACGACAGGGGCGCCGTGCAGCATCGCCTCGACCACACCGAGCGGCTGACCCTCGAAGGCCGTGGACGTGACGACGAGCGACGCGCGGTCGAGCACGCCGCCCGGATCGTCGGTGTATCCGGCGAGCACGACGCGGTCACCGGCGTCGAGCTCGTCGATCAGCGCCTGAAGCCGCTCCTGCTCGGGCCCGCCGCCCCAGATCTCCATCCGCGACCCCGGCACGTCTGCGCGCAGGAACGCCCGGATCGCATGATCGACCCGCTTGCCGGGAGCGAGCCGTCCGAGCATCACGACGAGACCGGGCTCTCGCACGTCGTCCAGGCCGTCGACGGGCGTGATCGGGTTGGGGACGACCGCGTGCGAGGCTGACGAGCCGAACCGGGCGACGACGTCGTCCCGCTGCGTCGCCGTCGGCCAGACGACGGCATCGAAGCGATCGGCCAGTCCGAACCAGCGCGTCCAGAGGGCGTTCGTCGGAGCATCGGGCGTGTACGGCGCCTCGAGGTGGATGGTGTGGATCGTGTGGACGATGCGCACGCGCGGGTCGGACCAGTCCGCGATGAGCTCGCCGATCTGACGCGACTCGCAGATCACGACGATCGTGCGATCGCCGAAGGATGCCGTCACGTGCGCGAGCCAGGCGCGGTACAGGCCGCGGAAGCCGCGCACGCCGCCGACGACCTCGCCGGATGCACCGTGGACGAGGACCGGTTCCTCGGTCAGGTGCCAGTCGGGATTGCCGGGGATCACCGGCAGCGCCGCGAACGCGCGACCCGCGGCATCCTCGAGCACGCGGTACTCGACGCCCGGGTCGGGCTTCGTCGCAGCATCCGCCGCCGCCAGCAGCCATTCCGCTGCTCCCCCGCCGGGCGCGACCGCCTCATCGAAGAGATTGCGCATCCGCGAGGGATCGGTCAGCGCACCCTGGGCGGCGAACGTCGCCCGGTGCTCCGCGTGCGCCGCGATCGTGCCGGGATCGAACGTGAGCAGCTGCGGCCCCGCACCGTCGGCGATGCCGGCACCGGCGAGCTGCCGGGCACGCGCGAGCGTGGCGATCGTGTACCCGCCGTCGAGCCCGGGGATCAGCCGGCTGGACAGCACGAGGTATTCGGCGTCCGGGAGTCCGGCCGCCGCGTCCGGGGACAAGGCGTCCCCTACTCCCACTCGATCGTCCCCGGCGGCTTCGACGTCACGTCGAGCACGACGCGGTTGACGTCGCGGACGCCGTTCGTGATGCGGTTCGAGATCTTCGACAGCACGTCGTACGGCAGTCGGGTCCAGTCGGCCGTCATCGCGTCTTCGCTCGAGACGGGGCGCAGCACGATCGGGTGACCGTAGGTGCGGCCGTCGCCCTGCACGCCCACCGAGCGGACGTCGGCGAGGAGCACGACCGGGCACTGCCAGATCTCCTGGTCGAGGCCGGCCTTGGTGAGCTCCTCGCGGGCGATCGCGTCGGCCTCACGGAGGATCTCGAGACGGTCGGCGGTCACCTCGCCGATGATGCGGATGCCGAGACCGGGGCCGGGGAACGGCTGGCGGCCGACGATGGCCTCGGGGATGCCGAGCTGGCGGCCGATCGCCCGCACCTCGTCCTTGAACAGGGCGCGCAGGGGCTCGATGAGCTCGAAGTCGAGGTCGTCGGGGAGGCCGCCCACGTTGTGGTGCGACTTGATGTTCGCGGTCCCTGCGCCGCCGCCGGACTCGACGACGTCGGGGTAGAGCGTGCCCTGCACGAGGAACTTCACCGGAGCGCCACCCGAGGCCTTCGCCTCGGCGACGAGGTCGAGCTGCACCTTCTCGAACGCGCGGATGAACTCGCGGCCGATGATCTTGCGCTTCTCCTCGGGGTCGGTGACGCCCTTGAGGTGACCGAGGAAGGTGTCGGCGGCGTCGACCGTGATGAGCCGGACGCCGGTGGACTCGACGTAGTCCTTCTCGACCTGCTCGCGCTCGCCCTTGCGGAGGAGGCCATGGTCGACGAAGACCGCGGTGAGCTGGTCGCCGATCGCCTTGTGCACGAGGGCGGTCGAGACGGCGGAGTCGACACCGCCGGAGAGGGCGGAGATGACGCGGGCGTCGCCGACCTGCTCGCGGATGCGCTCGATCTGCTCGGCGATCACGTTGCCGCTGTTCCAGTCGGAGGCGAGGCCGGCTCCCTTGTGCAGGAAGTTCTCCAGCACCCGCTGCCCGTGGTCGGAGTGCTTGACCTCGGGGTGCCACTGCACGCCGTAGAAGCCGCGCTCCTCGTTCGCGAAGGCCGCGACCTTGGTGGCATCGGTGGTGGCGAGCACCTCGAAGCCCTCGGGCGCCTTGGCGACCTGGTCGCCGTGGCTCATCCACACGTTCTGCTCGGCCGGCTGCCCGCCGAGCAGGGTTCCGCCGTCGCCCGAGATGACGGCATCCGTCGCCCCGTACTCGCGCAGGCCGGTGTGCGCGACCTCGCCGCCGAGGGTCTGCGCCATGTACTGGAAGCCGTAGCAGATTCCGAGGGTCGGGACGCCGAGGTCGAAGACGGCGGGGTCGAGGCGCGGAGCGCCCTCCTCGTAGACCGACGAGGGTCCTCCGGAGAGGATGATGGCGACGGGGTTTTTGGCCGCGATCTCTTCGGCCGTCGCGGTGTGCGGCACGATCTCGCTGTAGACGCCGGCCTCACGCACGCGGCGGGCGATCAGCTGCGCGTACTGCGCGCCGAAGTCGACGACGAGCGCGGGACGCTGCTCGGTCTCGGAATGCTCGGTCAACGGACACCTTCCGGGGCGGTGGCGGGGGCGGCCTCGGCCGCCTCCCTGGTGGCGAGATAGGTCTTCACGTCGCGGGCGACGATCGTCTCCATGATGAAGGAGAGCAGCGGGATGACTCCGCCGAGCGCGAGCAGGATGAAGCGCAGGAACGGCCAGCGCATCAGGCTCCACATGCGGAAGCACGCGAAGAGGTACACGACGTAGAACCAGCCGTGCGCGACGAGGATCGACAGCGACAGGTTGACGCCGTCTCCGGTCGACTCGAGGCCCTCAGGACCCTCGACGACCGGCGCGAACCAGAGCGCCCCGCCGGAACCGCCGGCGAAGAGCTCGAGATGGATCGGCGTGTACTTCAGCACCATCTCGGCGACCAGCAGGAGCAGCATGATTCCGGTGATGATCGACGCGATCTGGTAGAACTTCAGCGCACCGCGGATCGCCGGAAAGCTGGCGACTTTCGGTTCGGGCATGAGTCCAGTCTAGACGGCGTGAAAGGCGGATCGACGCCCGGGGAGAGCGCTCACGGCGCCGGCGGACGAGCGACCAGCAGCTCGCCGGCTCCGCTGACCTCGAGACGCCCGGCCGCCGCGGGCACGAGCACCGTCGCCCCGGCGGCGAGCGCCTGACCGGCGAGGGCGACCGCGCCGCTGACCACCACCACGATCGCGAATCCCGGCTCGATCACCGCGGCGCCGTGCACCGGCATCCGCATCAGACGGAAGTATCCGTCGGCATCGCGGGGGAACACCGAACCCGACGGCGGCGCCGCGTGCACGAGCGCTCCCATCTCGGCGGGACTCCGGGCCGTCCTGGTCACTGCGGCGAGCGCGAGATCGAAGCCGAGGCCGAGGTGGCCCTCCCCCGGTCCGTCGATCTCGAACCCCTCCCATTCGAGCAGGATCGACAGGTCCTCCGGCTGCTGCAGTTCGAGCAGCAGCACGCCGGCGCCGATCGCGTGCAGCTCGCCGGGCGGCACCCAGACCACATCGCCGGGCGCGACCTCGATGGGATGCAGCAAAGCGAGGAGACCGTCGACGTCCTGGCGCGCGACGAGGTCGGCGAGCGTCTCCGCCGCGACGTCGTCCCGCAGGCCGACGTGCACCGTGCCGCCCTCGAGGATGTACCAGGCCTCTGCCTTGCCGTGCGCACGCCCCAGGTGGGAGGCGGCGAAGTCGTCGTGCGGATGGGCGTGCACGGGCAGACGCTGCCCGGCATCGAGGATCTTCACCAGCAGGCGGGCGTCGGAGCCCCAGCGCTTCGCGTGCGCCTCGCCGAGCCACCCCGCGGGATCGGCCTCGATCGCGTCGCGCAGCAGCCGTCCGTCCGGGAGGGTGGTCAGACCGAGCGACTCCTCGCCGCGGATGGTCGTCGTGGAGCCGACCCAGTCCTCCGGCTCGCGCGGCGCGGATGCCGGCTCGCCGCGGAACGCGGAGATGCGGGCGCCGCCGCGGTAGAAGCGCTCGGGCGGACGATTGCTCGGCAGGACGATGGGGTTCACGACGGCGCTCCGTTCCGGGAGTGGGCGGCGAGGAATCCGCCCACGAAGGTGTCGCCGAGTCCGATGGTCGTCGGCGAGGGAACATCGAGCGAGAAGGCGGCGACCCCGACGGCATCCATCATCGCGTCTTCGACGGCCTCCACGAGAGCGGCTCCTCGCGCGTGGCGGTTCATCGCGGCGGTCTGCGCCGCGTCGGCACGCGTGAAACCGTCGCCGAGGCGGAAGCGGGTGGCCGCCACCCGCACCGCGCTGTCGAGCGCCGCACGGTGGCGCGCGGCATCCGGCCCGACGGCGAGCGCCCAGTACCGCGTGTGCACCACGAGCGCGGGGACGGGGATGAGCGCACGGATCTCGCCGAGCGCCCCGATCACCTCATCGGGATCGAGCAGGTCGACCGCTCGACCCAGGTACTCCTGCAGCTCGTCCTCGTTCATTCCGTAGACGTGGATGCCGGACAGCAGACGGCGCCGCACGGTCTCCGCGAAGGCGCGCGTGTAGAAGCCGGCGTCCTCGTAATAGACGAGGGCATCGCCGGGGAGGTCGCGCATCGCCGCCGCCAGGTCGTCCAGCCGCTGCACGAGGAGGTCGTGGTCCTGCATGGTGTTGAACCCGGAGATGAGGAACGCGGATGCTCCTTCGAGCGCATCGGCCAGCGCCGGGGCGATGGCCATCGCCCTGTTCGGCGGGTCGTTGGCGAAGATGAGCCGGTTGGCTCCGGGAGAGACGACCTCACCGTCCGCGAGCCGTACGCGGGCATCCGCCGGGAACTGCACGATGAGGTGCGGATCGAGCGTGTCGCGCTCGGCCGACGACACGATCGAGATGCTCTCGGGCAGCAGCCGACGCACGTTGTCGTCGATGCTCACCAGATGCTGCACGCTCGGGATGCCGAGGCTGTCGAGCACCAGCCCCGCCCGCACGCCGGTGCCGCCGAGGGTCACAGCGACCTCGAAGTGCGCGGCGAAGCGTTCGATGACGTCGGACGACGCGACGAACCGCTCCGCCCCCGCGCCTGTCGCCGCGAAGGCGAGGACCGTGAGCAGGAGAGAGCGCTCGTCGTCGATCGATGCGGTGGTGGTCAGATCGCGCATGCGCACATCGTGTTCGCGGGCGAGCCGTTCGAGCACGGCGGAATCCCACCGCAGCTCGTAGTCGACCGTTCCCCCGAGCCCGAGCACCAGCTTCCTGTCCACGCCGCCGATCATCCGCTGAGCGCCCTCCCCGTCGAATCGTGTGCGTCAGTACAGAGAGGCCTTGCCGTCTGCACCGAACAGCTTGATCTTCTCAGCCGCCGTGGCCTTCATGGCGGCGATCGGCTCGGGCTGGATCGCGTTCGGCTCGCGCAGACGCTCGTCGGTGCCGAGGATCTCACGCATGCGGTTGTGGTACGCCACCTTGATGTCGCTGGAGATGTTGATCTTGTTGACCCCCAGCTCCACCGCGCGGCGCAGCTCGGAGTCGGGGTTCGACGAACCGCCGTGAAGGACGAGCGGGATGCCGACGGCCGCCTTGATCTGCTCGAGCAGGTCGTGGCGCAGCTCGGGATTCTTCTCGGCCGGGTAGAGCCCGTGCGAGGTGCCGATCGCGATGGCGAGGCTGTCGACACCGGTCTCCTCGACGAAGCGCACGGCGTCGTCGGGGTTCGTGTAGATGATCTCGGCCGCGCCCGACTCGC
This sequence comes from Microbacterium sp. K24, assembly GCF_004794465.1. Classification (GTDB taxonomy): domain Bacteria; phylum Actinomycetota; class Actinomycetes; order Actinomycetales; family Microbacteriaceae; genus Microbacterium. The sequence goes on from NZ_SSDJ01000107.1 coordinate 17,181, forward strand.
CGTAGCTGTCGTTGGCGCCGATCGTGCCGAGCTCTCCCTCGACCTGGATGCCGACGGCATGCGCGGCTTCGACGACCTTGCGGGTGAGCGCGACGTTCTCGTCGAAGGGCAGCAGCGACGCGTCGATCATGACCGAGGTGAAGCCGGCCTGGAATGCCGTGATCATCTGCTCGTACGTGCCGCCGTGGTCCCAGTGGATCGCGACCGGCACGCTCGCCCGGTGGGCACGCGAGTGCATCGCCGGGATCAGATCGGTCGTGATGTGCGAGACCTCGTCGGGGTGGATCGCGATGATGACCGGGGCGTTCAGTTCCTCGCTGATGTCGATGATGCCGTTGAACATCGCCCAGTCGCTGATGTTGAACGCCGGGATCGCGAAGTTGTGTTCGTTGGCGACGTCGAGGATGGATTTACCGGTGTAGAGCACGTGTTTCTCCTGTTTTCGTGTTGGTCGTGGGTCCGGTCGGACGGCGGTCAGCTCTTCACGGAGCCGGCGGTCAGCCCGCTGATGAAGTAGCGCTGGAAGAAGAGGAAGAGCAGCAGCACGGGGATGGAGCCGAGCACGCTCATCGCCATGATCTGGTTCCACTCGTAGGAGTGCTGGCCCATGAGCAGCTGGATGCCGATCGGGACGGTGCGCATGTCGATCGTGCGCGTCAGAGTCAGCGCGAACAGGTACTCGTTCCACGCGATCATGAACGTGTAGATGCCGACCGACACGATGCCCGGCACCGAGATCGGGACGAGGATCCGCCACAAAGCGGTCATGGATCCGGCGCCGTCCACCCGCACGGCCTCGTCGAGCTCGCGCGGCAGCGTGTTGAAGTAGCCCGTCATCATGATGATCGCGTAGGGCAGCGTGAACACCATGTAGGTGAGGATGAGCCCCGCGTAGGAGTTGTAGAGACCGAGAGCCACCATGAGCCCGAAGTACGGGATCAGCAGCGTGATCGGCGGCACGGCCTGCACGCTCACGATCACCACGTTCAGGATGCGCTTGCCGCGGAACTCGAATCGGCTGAAGGCGTACGCCGCCTGGATCGCCACGATGAGCGTGAGGATCGTGACCGCCCCGGCGACGATGTAGCTGTTCAGGAAGAACCGCATCGTCTCCGGGTTCGTGAAGATCGCGGTGTACGCGTCGAACGAGAACGTGTCGGTGAGCAGCCGCGGGGGCAGCTCGAAGATCTGCGTGTTCGATTTGAACGAGCTCGACAGCATCCAGAGCACCGGGCCTGCGGCGAAGACCGCGCCGATGATGAGGCCGATGGACACACCCGCGGTGGCGACCCGGCGCCGGCTCTTGACGGTGAGAGCCATGGTCAGTCCCTCGCTTTCTGGTGACGGACGTAGAACACGGCGAGCACCATCGACATCAGCAGCACGAGCACGGCCGAGGTCGCGGCGAGCGAGAAGTCGTACTTGGCGAACGCGAGCTTGTATGTGAAGGTGCTGAGCACCTCGGTCACGTCGATCGGTCCGCCGCCCGTCGTCATCCAGATGAGGGCGAACTGCTGGGACGTCCAGATCAGGTCGAGAAGCACGAGGCTGATGATGATCGGCCGCAGCTGCGGGATGGTGACGTTCCAGAACCGCTGGATCGCGCTGGCTCCGTCGACGGTCGCCGCCTCGTTCAGCTCACCGGGGATGCCCTGCAGGCCGGCGAGCAGGCTGACCATGAAGAACGGGTAGCCCGCCCAGATGTTGATGAACGTGATCGTGCCGAGCGCGAGCTGCGGCGACGCGAGCCACTCGATGTCGGTGTTCAGCAGGAAGTTGATGACGCCGTTCGGCGCGAGCAGCATGCGCCAGAGGACGGCGATGACCGCGACGGTGAAGAGCCACGGCAGAACGTAGAGGGCCCGGAAGATCGCGCGGGCCGCATGGTGCAGGAGCGTGCTGTTCAGCATCATCGCGAAGCCGAGGCCGAGGATCAGGTGCGCGATCACGCTGCCGATGGTGAAGACGAGGGTGTTGCCGGTCGCCTTCCAGAAGCCGGGATCGCCGAGGATCTCGACGAAATTCGCGATGCCGACGAACTCGGGCGACTTGTTCAGGATGACGTTGTCCTGGAACGAGTACCCGATCACCATGATGATCGGCACGATCATCAGCACGAGCAGCAGGATGATCGTGGGCGAGAGGAAGGCGTAGGACTCGGTGGTCTTGCGCAGCTGACGTCGCCGGCGCGACAGCGGCACTCCGGTGACGATCACCTCGGTGTCGTCGGTCGTTCTGAGGCTCATGGGAACCGGTGCTCCTTGGTTGGTCGGGTGCCGCACCGCCGTGGCGGTGCGGCACCCCGTTCATGCGGGAGGCGGGAGGTGGGAGATCAGAACTCCGCCTTCCAGGCCTCCTGTGCCTTCTTGAGCGCATCGTCGATCGACTGCTGTCCGTCGAACGCGGACTGCAGCTGCTCGCCGAGCTGGCGCATGAGCTCCTCCGCGACAGGGAGACCGGTGAACTCGTTCGCCGGGTAGCCCGCCTGGTAGATCTCGAACGCCTTCTTGAACAGCTCGTCGTCCTCGACGAAGGCCGGCACCGATTCCGAGTTGCCCGGGAAGGCGTTGGCCATGGTCGACAGCTCGGAGTTCGTCTCCTCGCTCATCAGGAACGACACGAGCTTGAACGCGGCGTCCTTGTGCTCGGAGTTCTCGGCGACGCCGATCCCCCACGACGCGTAAGGGATGCCTCGTTCGCCGTCGTAGCCGTCCTCCGCGGGAAGCGCGGAGATCGAGAACTTCAGGTCGGGGTTGGTCTCGCGGATGAGGTTGATGTGCGCGAGCGAGTCGATCATCATGCCCGCGCGACCGTTGGTGAACTCCTCGACCTTGTCCTGCTCCTTCATCGTGAACGATCCGGAGGCGATGACGCCGTCGTCCCAGAGGCCGCCGATGTAGTCGACCGCGGAGGTGACATCGTCGTTCGTCAGGTCGGGCTGACCGTCTTTCAGCATCGATCCGCCCGATGCCCACACCCACGACATCACGTCGTTCTGCACGCCGTTCGGCGTCTCGAGCGACAGCGGGAGCACCCAGCCGGAGACGTCGCCGCCGAGCGCGGAGACCTTGGCCGCGGCATCCGCGAACTCGGTGCGGTTGGTCGGCGGCGCGTCGACGCCGGCCTGGGCCAGCAGATCGTCGTTCGTGAACATCGGGTAGACGAAGTTCACGACCGGGATCATGTAGGTGCTGCCGTCGACCTGGATCTGGCTCGCGAGCTGGCTGTCGTCGTAGTCGTTCTCCTCCATCAGCGCGGTGAGATCAGCGATGACGCCCTGCGAGGCGAAGTCGTTGACCCAGGCGCCGTCGAGACCGACGACGTCGGGCATGGTTCCGGATGCCGCTCCGGCGAAGAGCTGCTCCTTGGTCGAGGCGTACGGTCCGCTGACCAGCTTGACCGTGATGTCGGGGTTCGCCTCCTCGAACTTGTCGATGAGCGCGCGGAACTCGCCGTCGGGCAGCTCCGGTTCCCACCACTGGGCGAACTCGATCGTGACGTCTCCGCCGTCGTCGCCGCCACCATCGCCTGTCGTGCTGGGCGCGCAGCCCGCCACGGCCAGAAGGGTAACCGCTGCGGTCGCGGCGCCGACGATGTTCCGGGTTCGTCTGCGCCCTCGTCCCACTGTGCTCATCACTTCTCCTCTTCGAGATCGTGCCGCATCACGCGCTTCAATGCTTGTTCATGCGGTTTTGAGCCATGTTATGCCGACATCTGCATGGTCGTCAAGGAGGAGTTTGGGGTGTTTTCCGCGTTCAGGCCTGGAATGCCACGTCACGGCGCGGACGGGGACCACCCGCTTGAGTTGCTGTTTTCTGCATGACTATGCCGTGTTCATGCGGCGAATGTGCTAAAGATGAGGGCATGGATGCTTCAGGAACGGCGCGACGCCGACTCCCCGCGGGCAGAAAAGCCGATCTCGCCAGCTACGTCGAGCAGACCGGACAGGTCACCGTCGGCGATCTCGCCGAGCACTTCGGCGTCTCCATCGACACGATCCGCCGCGATCTCGATCAGCTCGATCGCGAGGGCGTGCTCGTGCGCACGCACGGCGGTGCCGTCAGCTCGGCGAGCGGACCGCTGAAGGATCGTGCGCTCGACGTGCGCATGCGGGTGCAGACCGAGGAGAAGGAGCGGATCGCGCGCCTCGCGGCGGGACTTGTCGAAGACGGCTCGGTCATCATGCTCAACGCCGGCACGACGACCCTCGCGGTCGCCCGCGCCCTGCGGAACCACCACGACCTGACGATCGCGACGAACAATCTCCGCATTCCCGGCGAGCTCTCGCCGTCGGCCTTTCGCGACCTGTACGTCTTCGGCGGAGCGGTGCGTTCCATCACGCAGGCGACCACGGGCCCCGTCACCTTCACGATGACGCCGGGAGGGCCCGAGGTCGACATCCGCTGCGATCTGGCGCTGATCGCCGTGGGAGCGATCGACGAGGCAGGGTATTCGACGTCGAACCTCGGCGATGCGGCGATGATGTCCGAGATGATGCAGCGCGCCGAGCGCACGGCCATCCTCGCGGACTCCACCAAGCTCGGGCGCCGCTTCTTCGCGCAGATCGCTCTGCTGGAGCGGGCGGACTACCTGATCACCGACGCTCCCCCGCCGCCGCGCATGGCCGCCGCCCTCGCACAGGCCGACGTGCAGGTGCTCACGCCCTGAGCGCTGCGGGTCCGCCATCCGATCGGTCAGGATTCGAGAAGTGCTCTCTGCGCGGCATCCGTAGCGTCGAGGACATGAACACCATCATCGATTCCGTCACCCTCGACGTCACCGACGTCGAGGCCGCCCAGTCCTTCTACGCAGCCGCCTTCGATCTGGGCGACCGTCTGCGATTCCGCGCATCGGATGCCGCCACATCCGGCTTCCGCGGATACACCCTCTCCCTGGTCGTATCGCAGCCCGGCGACGTGCATGCCCTCGTGAACGCCGCCGCCGCTGCGGGGGCGACTGTGATCAAGCCCGTCTCGAAGTCGCTGTGGGGCGTGGGCGGCACGGTGCAGGCGCCCGATGGGGCGATCTGGAAGATCGCCACCTCCGCCAAGAAGGACACCGCTCCCCCGAGCCGCTCCGTCGACGAGATCATCCTCCTCATCGGCGCCGACGACGTCGTCGCGTCGAAGACCTTCTACACGGAGCGCGGCATCCCCGTCGCGAAGAGCTTCGGTCGCAGCTACGTGCAGTTCGACACGGGGACGAGTCCTATCGGGCTCGGACTGTATCGTCACGCCTCTCTGGCGAAGGATGCCGGCGTGCCCGCTGCCGGCTCCGGCTCGCACCGGCTCACGGTCAACGGCGCGCTCGGAGCAGCGGTCGACCCCGACGGATTCGCCTGGGCACCCGTGGAGGTGTACTCCTGAGCCGTCCGAACAGCGGCAGAGGCCGTCCGGATCTCTCCCGACGGCCTCTGCCCTGTCATCCCACGAGCAGGATCACCACCATCCGGTGAGCAGATCCCACAGCCAGTCGAGGATGTCGCCGATGATGCCGCCGATCCCTCCGGCTCGGTTGACCGTGACCGACGCTGTCGCCTCGTCACCGTCGGCCTGCGAGACCGCGACCGTGTACTTGCCCGGCTGCGTCTTCTTCGGAACCGTCACCGAGGCGGTGAACGAGCCGTCGTCCCCGACCCGGATCGTGCCGACCTCGACGGCCTGTCCCTTCTTCGGGCGCAGCTCGACCGTCACGGTCTCGCCGGGCTCGTAGCCCTCACCCGTGATGGTGAGCTTCTTGCCCGCCGTCACCTTGGAGGAGCCCAGCTCGATCGTGCCCGCGAACTCGGCGGGCTCTTCGTCGGCGATCGTGAACGGCACCTGCACGGTGGTCCCGGTGCTCGCGACGGCGACGGTGAGCTGCTGCTCCCCGAAGACGCCGGACGGCACCGTGAACGTGAGCGTCGCACGCCCGACCTCGTCGGTCGTGTCGACGATCGTGGGGTCGACCGCTCCGGCCGCGAGCTGCGCGCCGCCCAGCGAGAGCGTCACCTCACCCGGAGCCGGCTCTCCCGCGCTGAACGCGAGCGAGGACAGCGACACCGTCACCTGGTCGCCGGCGCTGTAGCCGTCGGCATCCGCCGGGCTGACCGCGACGCCGACCGCACGCTGGGCGTAGTCGGGGGTCGCGGTCTTGTTGGCGTCGAACCAGTCGACCATCGACTGCAGGTCGATCTTGCCCGTGTCGCGCTTGCCCGTGCCCTCCTTGAACGTGAGGAAGTTGTCTCCCCCCGCGGCGAGGAACGAGTTCGCGGCGACGTTGTAGCTCGCTGCGGGATCGATCGGCGTGCCGTCGAGAGTGATCGACGTGATCCGCGAACCCTGCGCACCGGCCGGGTCGTAGGTGTACACGAGCCCTTCGGAGACGCCGAGCTTCAGGAACGGACGCGCCGAACCCGCAGGCTGCCACTGCTCCTCGAGCACGCCCTTGAGCTGAGCACCCGTGAGCGTCAGCGTCACCAGCGTGTTGGCGAACGGCTGGACCGTCGCCGCCTCGCGGTAGGTGACGTTGCCGTTCGGATCGGATGCTCCGGTCGAGGCGTACGCGAGGTTCGCCCGGATTCCGCCCGGGTTCATCAGCGCGATGTCGGCACCGGTCGACCACTTCTGCACGTCGGCCACGAAGTTGCCGATGGTGGACTCGCCCCCGCGGTTCTCCGACCCGTTCGTCTGTCGTGCGCGGTTGAAGTCGGCCGTGATGTCGCCGACCTTGACCGCACCCAGCACGTCAGCCTCGGCCTTCGCCTGGGCGACGATGGCAGCGACCTCGGGATCCGCCGGGTACAGCGGAGCTCCCGCAGCGGTGAGGGGCTTGATCTCGTTGGTAATCGAGAGCAGCTCCTTCGTCTCGGGGTCGACCTGGAGGTTCATCAGACCCAGGTTCTCGCCGTACTGACCCGCCGACACGACCGGGCGGCCGTCGATGACGTGGTTGTAGGCGAGGTGCGTGTGCGCCGACACGATCGCGTCCACGTCGTCGTCGACGCCGTAGACGATCTCGCCGAGAGGCGAGTCCTCCGTGATGCTGGAGAGCTCTGTGCTCGACGCGCCCTCGTGCACCAGCAGGATGACGACGTCCGCCTCGCCGTTGGACTCGTCGCCGTCGCGCAGGTCATCGGCCACCGCGTTCACGGAGTCGACGATGCTGCGCACCTCGAGGTCCGCGATGCCTTCCGGCGACACGAGCGAGTCGAGGTCCTCGGTGACGGCGCCGACGAAGCCGACCTTGACGCCGTCGAGCTCCTTCACCCAGGCCGGTGCGAGCGCAGGCTCGCCGGTCTCGGTGACGAACACGTTCGACGAGATGTACTCCCAGTCCGCGCGGTCCTGCACGCGGTCGCGCAGGTCTTCCCAGCCCTGGTCGAACTCGTGGTTGCCCGCGGCGCTGACATCGAGACCGGCCGCGTTGAGAGCGTCGATGGTCGGGTTGTCGTCGTTGATGAACGAGGTGAACGTCGACGCGCCGATCAGGTCGCCGGCTCCGGCGAAGATCGTGTTCGGGTTCTCCGCACGGAACTGATTGACGGCGCCCGTCAGGACGGCCGCACCGGCTGCCGCACCGTCGGCTTCGATCCGACCGTGGAAGTCGTTGACCGTGACGACGTCGATGCTCACCGGCGGGATCTCCGAGGAGACGCCGACGATGATCGGGTCGTGGTCGCTGGAGCGGTAGGGCGTGCCCGCCTCGGAGGCGCCGAACGCGTAGCCGCGGTCGCTCCACTCCGGCGAGTTGATCCCCCACACCCCGGCACCGGTGATGGATGCGGCCAGCGACGGAGACGCGATCACGTGGTCGAGCGAGCCGAGCTCGCCGTCGAACGTGTACGTGTACTGTCCGGCAGCCTTGTCGGCGACGAGATCGCTCCAGCCGTTCGAGGTGAAGACGTCGATCGGGTCTTCCTTGCCGTAGGCGTTGAAGTCGCCGATCAGCAGCATGTCGCTGCTTCCGGTGGTCTCCTCGAGCTCGGCGGTGAAGGCCAGCACCGCGTTCGCCTGCGCGACGCGGTCGGCGTTGAAGAAGCCCTGGCCGTCGGCCGGCTCGGCACCGGCACCCGAGGGCGGCGACTTGGACTTGAAGTGGTTCGCGACCACCGTGACGACGCGGCCGTCGATGTCGAACGCCTGGGCGATCGGCTCGCGAGCGTTGCCCCAGACGGTCTCATCCGAGATCGTCGCGCTGTCGCCGACGGTCGAGACGGCGTCCTTCTTGTAGATGATCGCGTTCGTGATGTAGTCGGTCGTGGCCGCGTCGTTCAGGGCGTCCGGCGTGGGCACGTAGTCCCACACGTCGCTGCCGGCATCCTCGTTGAGACCTGCGACGAGGTCCTCGAGAGCCGAGTCGATCGGCTTGCCGAGCTTCACCGAGTTCTCGATCTCCATGAGCGAGACGATCTCGGCATCCAGTCCGTTGATCGCGGAGACGATCTTCGACTTCTGGATCGCGAACTCCTCGGCCGTCTCCGCTCCCCGGGCGTCGGGGTTCTCGGACGTCAGGGTCGTGAAGTAGTTGTACACGTTGAACGACGCGACCTGGGCGTCTCCGCCGACCTCGGGGGCCGACTCGGTGCGCGGGTTCGTCGCCTCGAAACCGACCTTGAGGTCTGCCGGGGAGGCGTCGTCGATCGGCACGACCGGCTGCAGCCGCCAGTCGTCGAAGCCCCACTGGAGCACGTAGCCGTTGTCGCCGAAGTCGACGGTGTCGCCGTTGCGGACGACCGTCTCCTCGGTGAAGTACGGCTGGTCGCCGGGGTGGCCGTTGTTGCTCACCTGGATCGACCAGCCGTCGTCGAGCAGCACGCGGTTAGCGCGGTTCGCCGCGGTGATGGCGGCAGCGGCGTCGCCGGGACGTGTGGTCTCGGTGCTCTTGACGTTGAGGTCCGATCCGGCGTTGAGCCAGAGCGTGCCGAAGTTGAAGAGCTGGTGGCTGGAGGCCAGGCGGTAGGTGCCCTCCGGAGCGACGTACATGTTCTCGTACTGCTCGCGGTCCGCCCCGCGCACGGTGTCGGGGAGCGGCGTGACGGCGGGGACGCCCGCGCCGACGGCGAGAACCTCGACGTCTGCGACGGCGGCGGGGTTGACCTGCGTCTGGCCGAAGTACTCGCTGACCGAGCCGGTCACCGAGACGAGGTCGCCGATGGCGAGTGTCGGGGCCAGCGCGTTGAGGAAGACGAAGACGCCGTCGGACGCGCCCGGTGTCGCGTCGGATGCACCGCCGGAGCCCTGCGTCTGGATGACGATGCCCTTGTAGCCGCCGGTGCGGTAGTCGGCGGTGACGACGCCTTCGACGGTGACCGTCTGACCGCTCAGCGGCGAGATGTCGGTCGTGCCCTGGACCTCGGCGATCGTGGCCGCGGTCGGCTCGGGATCGGGGTCCGGATCCGGATCAGGACCGGTACCGCCGGTGCCCTGCGGGGTGATGGTCGCGGAGAGCGTGAAGTCGGCGCTGTTGACGTCAGTGTCGACGCCACTCGTGCGGTTCAGCGACTTGACGTCGGTGTTCCCTGCCGGCGCCGTGGCGGCAGACGTCTCGAACGTGTTGGAGGTGCCGTAGCCGAGCACGTCGATCACACCGTCGACGCCCGCGACCGAGCCGGGCGTGAGCGTGACGGCGGCGGTGCCCTCGACGAGCGCGAGGGTGCCGGTGGTTCCGCTCGGCGTCAGCGTGCTGACGACGTCGGGGGCCGGAAGCTCGGCGCCGTTCGCGCCGTTGCTGTTGCCCTGCACCAGGTAGTAGCCGCCCGCGGGGATGACGCCGGTGAGGGGTGCCACGCCGTTCGACGCGCCGGTGCCGGTCGCCGACCGGTACTGCAGCGACATGCCGTCGAGGGTGATCGGGGCGGACGTCGGGTTGTACAGCTCGACGAACTTGTTCTTGAACGCGGCTCCCGCGCTTCCGCCGGAGAGGTACGCCTCGTTGATCACCACCCCCGTTCCGGCAGGATCCGCGAACGCGGGCACGGCGGTCAGCGAGCCGAAGCCCAGCGCTGCCACACAGGTCACGGCGAGAGCGCCGACGCGCCCCCTGTTTCTACGGTGCGCGACGGGAGCCATGCGGTTCCCGTCCTCTGGAGCGGACATCATCGGTGCGGTCTCCTCGGTCGGTGGTGCGACATCTCTCATGAATCTGTCACGGCGCGTACCGGGAACTCCCAGCCCGCACACATGTGAGCGAGCATACGGAGCGGTTCGGACATCCTCAATGGAGTTTTCCGATTGGTCACCCAGCGCTCACCGGACGTCCGCGACGACCCCCGACGAAGGTCCATATGCCGGCATTCCGGTGCGCACGTGCGCGGGCGAAGACGCGCAGATGCGCGCGTGATCAGGCGGTTTCCGCGCCCTGCGCGTCGTCGAACTCCTCGACCTCACGCTCCCAGGCGTCCTTCGCGAGGCGGTACCACAGATAGAACGCGAAGCCGGCGAAGATCGCCCACTCGACCGCATAGAAGATGTTCAGCCAGTTGACCGGGGACTGCTCCTCGGGGGCCGGTGAGGAGATGTCGACGAGACCGGCGATCGCGGTCGTCGACGCGAGGTACGGACGGTACACGTCGAGCTGCTCGGTGTCGTGCCAGCGGCTGAGGAGCGCCGCCGTCGACATCCGGTCCATCTGCTCGGGGTCCGTGCGCGGCGGAACCGATGGCCCCTCGTCCGAGATCACCCGGCCGCTGATCCGCACCTCGGCATCAGCGGCGTCGGCGTCGAGCTGCGCGACCGCGGCATCCGCCGACTTCCGGTCGGGCGCCCAGCCGATCGCGACCGCGATCGAGGTGCGCTCCGCCACGCGCAGCTGACCCGTGACCCAGTAGCCCTCGACGTCGTCGTTGAAGCGACTCGACACGATGAGGAAGTCGCCCTCGACCCAGGTCCCCGATGCCTCGACCCGCTGACCGACGAGGGGTTCGGGGAGGTACTCGCCGGGTTCCACGACCTCGGCGAGAGGGCGCACCTGCTCGGTCGCTCCTGCCGGCGGCGGATCCGTCTCGATCGCGCGCTCGAGCTGCCACTGCCCGAGCCATGCGAACACGCCGGCGACGACCAGGCACAGCAGCAGCATCCCGATCCACCGTCCCCGGAGCATCACCTCGCGGAGGGTCGGCGGGAACAGTGCGGGAGTGGTCACGGTGACGCGCGGGACCTCAGGCCTCGTACGGAGCGAGGACGACCTCGACCCGCTGGAACTCCTTGAGGTCGGAGTATCCGGTCGTCGCCATCGACTTGCGCAGCGCGCCGATGAGGTTCGCGGTGCCGTCGGCGACGGGCGCGGGGCCGTAGAGGATCTCCTCGAGCGTGCCGATGCCGCCGACCTCGACGCGACGGCCGCGCGGCAGCTTCGGGTGGTGCGCCTCGGGACCCCAGTGGAATCCGCGACCGGGCGCATCGGTGGCGCGGGCCAGCGCGACGCCGAGCATGACGGCATCCGCTCCCATCGCCAGCGCCTTGACGATGTCGCCGGACGTGCCGACGCCTCCGTCGGCGATGACGTGCACGTAGCGTCCGCCGGACTCGTCGAGGTAGTCGCGACGTGCAGCGGCGACGTCGGAGACCGCGGTCGCCATCGGCGCGTGGATGCCGAGGGTGGCGCGCGTCGTCGACGCCGCTCCCCCGCCGAAGCCGACGAGCACACCGGCGGCGCCTGTGCGCATGAGGTGCAGGGCGGCGGTGTAGGTGGCTGCGCCGCCGACGATCACCGGCACGTCGAGGTCGTAGATGAACTTCTTGAGGTTCAGGGGCTCGTCGACGCTCGACACGTGCTCGGCCGAGACCGTAGTGCCGCGGATGACGAACAGGTCGACGCCGGCGGCGGCGACCGTGTCGTAGTGCTCCTGCGTGCGCTGCGGGGTGAGCGAACCGGCAACGGTGACGCCCGCCTCGCGGATCTCGGCGAGACGGCGCGTGATGAGCTCGGGCTTGATCGGCTCGGAGTACAGCTGCTGCATGCGCACCGTCGCGTCGGCGTCGGCGAGGCCGGCGATCTCGGCCAGCAGCGGCTCGGGATCTTCGTAGCGCGTCCACAGGCCTTCGAGGTCGAGCACGCCGAGTCCGCCGAGCTGCCCGAGCATGATCGCGGTCTGCGGGCTCACCACCGAGTCCATCGGCGCTCCCAGCACGGGGATGTCGAACCCGAAGGCGTCGATCGTCCACGCCGTCGAGACGTCCTCGGGATTGCGGGTGCGGCGGGAGGGCACCACCGCGATGTCGTCGAACGTGTACGCGCGGCGCGCGCGCTTTCCTCGGCCGAGCTCGATCTCCATGGTCACCCGTCCAGCCTACCCGGCGCCCGGACGAGCCTGCGGCTGGGAGACTGGAACCGACCACAGGAGGAGCGCATGACCAGGGATCCGGCGGACGTCGTCGTCGTGGGCGGCGGGGTCATGGGATTGGCGACGGCGTGGGAGCTGACGCGGCGCGGCATCCGTCCGCTCGTTCTCGAGCGCTTCGCCCGCGGGCACCGCGAGGGGGCCTCGCACGGCGCGACGCGCAACTTCAACAACGCGTACGACGAAGAGCACTATCTCGACCTGCTCGTGCGGTCCCGCGAGGGGTGGGACGCGCTCGGTCGTGTCGGCGGCGAACCGCTGGTGCGCCTGCACGGGCTGGTCACGCACGGCGACGTCGACATCGCGTCGGTGCGCGCGCGCCTGGTCGAGCGGGGAATCGCCGCGGAGGTCCTGACCGCCGCGGACGCCGCCGTCCGCTGGCCGGGCATGCGATTCGACGACGACGTGCTCTGGTCGGCGGATGCCGGCGTCGTGCGGGCGGCCGACGCGCTGGTCGAGCTCGAACGGCGCATCGTCGCCGGCGGAGGCGAGGTCCGCTGGAGCACGCCGGTCGCCCACATCGGCGAGGACTCGGCCGGCATCATCCTCGATCTCGCCGACGGCGGCCGACGGCGGGCCGACACCCTCGTCGTCACGGCCGGCGCGTGGACCGCGAAGCTCCTCGGCCGACTCGGACTCCCCCGGCTCACGGTCACCGAGGAGACGCCCGCGCACTTCACCCCGCGGACGGATGGCGCCTGGCCCTCGTTCAACCACTACATCGATCCTGCGGCGTACCCCGGGACGGTGTACGGCATGCCGACACCGGGCGAGGGCGTGAAGGTGGGCTTCCACCGCGTCGGCGGCGAGGTCGACCCGGACGCGCGCCCGCACCGCGCGACCCACCAGGCGGCGCTGGCCGCGTACGTGCGCGAGTGGATGCCGGGCCTCGACGCGGCATCCGCCGTGCCGATCAGCTGCACCTACACCTCGACAGACGACGGCACCTTCGTGCTCGACCGCCGCGGACGGATCGTGGTCGGCGCCGGTTTCTCGGGTCACGGCTTCAAGTTCGCGACCGGGATCGGGGCGGTCCTCGCGGATCTCGCCCTCGACCCCGGCGCGCGCGCCGCAGAGGCCTTCCGGCTGCGCTGACGCTCAGCGGGCGCGCAGGACTCGCCGCTCATCCCACACCGGCACGTCGGACTCGTAGACCTCGGCGTCCGTGCCGAACACGAGGAACCGATCGAACGACCGCGCGAACCAGCGGTCGTGCGTGACCGCCAGCACCGTCCCCTCGAACCGAGCGAGCGCGTTCTCGAGGGCCTCGGCCGATTCCAGGTCGAGGTTGTCGGTCGGCTCGTCGAGCAGAAGCAGCGTCGCCCCGGAGAGCTCCAGCAGCAGCACCTGGAACCGGGCCTGCTGTCCGCCGGAGAGCGACTCGAACGTCTGCTGCGCCTGACGGACGAGGCCGTAGCGGTCGAGGGCCGAGCTCGCGGCATCCCGCGGCATCCCGGCACGTCGATCGTCTCCGCGATGCAGGATCTCGAGCAGCGTGCGCCCGACGAACTCCGGGTGCGCGTGCGTCTGCGCGAAGAGTCCGGGCACGACCCGGGCGCCCAACGTCACCGCACCCGTGTGGGGCACCTCTGTCAGCTGCTCCCCGGTGGACGTGACATGCCCGAGCGTCGCGTCGGGGTCGCTGCCCCCGCGGGCCAGCAGCCGAAGGAAATGCGACTTGCCCGATCCGTTCGAGCCGAGCACCCCGACCCGGTCGCCGTACCAGACCTCGGCATCGAAAGGCCTCATCAACCCGGTGAGCTCGAGCGCGGATGCCACCACGGCCCGCTTGCCGGTGCGGGCGCCCCGCAGGCGCATGTCGAAGTCCTGGCTCGGCGGGCGCTCCTCGGGCGGACCGGCCTCCTCGAACTTTCGGAGCCGGGTCTGGGCCGCCTGATACCGCGACGCGAAGCCGTCGTTCGCGGACGCCTTGACCTTGAGGTTCGCGACGAGGGTGCGCAGCTTCTCGTGCTGCTCGTCCCAGCGCCGACGCAGCTCGTCGAGCCGGTCCATCCGGTCGGTGCGCGCCTGGTGATAGGTCGCGAACCCGCCGCCGTGCACCCACGCGGTGGATCCGGCGCCGCCCGGCTCGAGCGTGATGAGCCGGTCGGCGGCGCGCGCCAGGAGCTCACGGTCATGCGATACGAGCAGCACCGTCTTCGGCGTCTGCCGCAGCTGCTCCTCGAGCCAGCGCTTGGTCGGAACGTCGAGGTAGTTGTCCGGCTCGTCGAGCAGGAGCACCTCGTCGGGTCCGCGCAGCAGCGCCTCCAGCGCCAGCCGCTTCTGCTCGCCGCCGGACAGGGTGGTGAGTTCGCGATACCGGGCACGCTCGTAGGGCACGCCGAGGGCCGCGACCGTGCACTGATCCCAGACGGTCTCGTGCTCGTAGCCGCCGGCATCCGCGTACTCCGCGATGGCCGAGGCGTACGCCATCTGCGTGTCGTGCTCGTCGCGTTCGATCAGCGCGTTCTCGGCGGCTTCGAGAGCATCGGCGGCCGAGCGGATGCGCGCGGGGGCGACCCGCACCAGGAGCTGGTGCACCGTCTCCCCCGCCTCGCCGTGGCCGACGAACTGGTCCATGACGCCGAGACCGCCGTCGATCGTCACCACCCCGTCGTCGGCGGCCTGGTCGCCGCGGATGATGCGCAGCAGCGTCGTCTTGCCGGCGCCGTTCGGTCCGATCAGCGCGCTCGTCGAGCCCGCGCCCACCCTGAATGTCGCTTCGTCGAGAAGCGGTCTGCCGTCGGGGAGCGTCAGCGACACTCCGGAGACATCGATGTAGCCCACTGTTCGAGGCCGTCCTTCCGCCCGCGAACAGCGAGCCGACCAGGCTATCAGTCCGCGCGGCTCAGCGTCTGCAGCACCTCGGTCCGCGGGGCCGAGGGGAGCACGAAGCGGAACTCCGTGCCGACGCCCTCCTGGCTCGAGACGTCCATCGTGCCGCCGTGGGCGAGCACGATGGCGCGTGTGATCGTGAGACCGAGCCCCACGCCCGGAACGGCGTTGCGCGTAGCCGTCGAAGCCCGGAAGAACCGGGTGAACAGCATCCCCTGCTCATCCTCCGGGATGCCGACACCGGTGTCGCGCACGGACAGCTCGACCCCGCCGTCGAAGGGCCGCACCGTGGTGGTGACGTGGCCGCCTCGCGGCGTGAACTTGATCGCGTTGGACAGCAGGTTGTCGAGTGCCTGGCCGATCCGACCGGCATCGACGAGCATCCGCACCGGCTCCGGCGCCAGCTCCGCCGAGAGCTCGATGCCCTCGCGCTGTGCGTGCGGGCCGGCGGATGCCACGGCGGAGCGCACGAGTTCGCCGAGGTCGATTTCCTCGCGATCCAGCGGGAAGCGCCCCGACTCGACCTGGGCGGTGAACAGCAGGTCGCCGACGAGGTTCAGCAGCCTCTGGGCGTTGCGCTCGATGATGCCGACGAACTCCTGCTGCTCGTCGGTGAGCGGCTGACCGGGATCGTTCTGCAGCAGATCCAGGAACCCGATGATCGCGCTCAGAGGCGTCCGCAGCTCGTGAGAGATCATGCCGACGAACTCGTCCTTCATGCGGGCGACCTCGACCGCCTTGCTCTCGTCCGTCACCACGAGCAGATAACCCTGCTGCGTGCCGGCGCCGTCCCTGTACGGGCTGACGGTGACGCGCGCGGGGACCGAGGTGCCCGCCCCCGTCACGACGTCGACGTCGCTCTCGATGTTCTCGCCGTCGTCGTCTGCCCGCGCGAAGAGCGCCATCATGCCGGGAGGGAGCGGCGAATCGGCGTCCGCACGCTCCTGGCGGGTGCAGTCGCCGGCGAGGGAGTTGAGAGACGACTCGGCGAAGAATCGATCGATGCGCACGTCGTCCATGGCTTCGGCGTAGGTCAGACCGAACAGACGCTCCGCACCGGGATTCCAAGCGGTGATCGTGCCTTTCAGATCGGTCGCGATGACCGCCTGAGCGGTGATCGACGACCAGAGCCCCTCGTACGACTCGACGAGCGAGCGGTATTGATGCTCCTTCTCCCGCAGCTGCACGATCATGGTGACGTTGTCGGAGAGCGCCGACGTGCGCTCGGCGACGAGCTTCTCGGCCTGCTCCGCCCGCACGCGCTGCTGCCGGGACAGCTCGTTGATCACCGCGGCCACCGCCGCGAAGACGAGGGGACCCACGACCCCTCGCAGCCAGTCGACATCGTTCCGGGGCGGATCGGCGATGTACGGCATGAGCAGCGCGAGGGAGGTCAGGCCGCCGACCACGAAGACCCAGCGGATGCCGGGGGCGGCGGCGATCCAGATGACGGGCAGCAGCACGAGCGAGGAGAACAGCGAGCCGGCCCCGCCGGTCCCGGTGCGGAAGAGTCCGAGCCCCACGATGTCGATCAGCGGGACGAGCAGGACGATCCATCCCTCGTACACCCGGCGGGCCGTCAACACGGCCGCCTGGAGGGTCGCGGCTGTCACCAGTCCGAGACCTGCGGCCAGAGCCATCGGGTGCGTCACCGGAAGATCCGCGATCACCCAGGTCAGCAGTGCGGCGGCGACGGCGGCGATGAAGGTCGGACCCTGCTTGACGAGCGGGCTCGGGTTGTCGAAGACCTGATACCACCGGTTCTCGGCGCGATCGAGCGGCGTCGCCCTCACCGCGTCACCCGCTCGACGATCGCGTGCAGGTCGGCACCGGTGATCGGCTTCGGCAGCGCGGCATCCGCGGGCGGGTAATCCGCGGCATCGAGCACGGAGCTGATGACCAGGAAGCACGCCGGGAAGCGCTCACGCACGAGCTGCACGCACTCCTGGCCCGAGATCCCGGGGAGGAGCAAGTCGATCACGGCGAGCACGGGATCGATCTCGTCGAACGCGGCGATCGCCGACTCCGCGTCGACCGCGACGAAGGCGTCGAACCCCTCGCGGTCGAGGTAGCGGCGCAGGAGCGCCGCCTGATCGACGGCATCCTCGACGACGAGGGCCAGCGGCCTCCCGCTCATCGGAGGAGCAGCTCTCGCACGACGACGATCACGACGACGACGGCGATCGCGAGGAGGGCCTGAGGGATCAGCCTCCGCTCTCGTCGAGCATCCGCGGCGATCTCCTGTGCTTCGACGTCCTGCGACGGCGCTTCGGTCATGAGTCGACCCGTCCGATCTTCTCGGTCTTGATCCACGAGGCGTCGGCCCGACGCCATTCCTTGATGTACGAGTCCACGGTGATCGCACACAGCAGGGAGCCGTATCCGCAGACGTAGAGCAATAGTCCCGCGAAGAACCGTCCGCCCGGTAGGGGTTCCACCGCGCGGGCCAGCCAGATGCCGAGCATGGAGATCGGCCCCCAGAGGTAGAAGATCACGGCCCAGACGAATCGGTTCTCGTCGGTGAGAGCGAACCCGAGCTGTGTCAGACCGTCTTCGAAGAGCCACGGGAAGAGCGCGATCGCCATGAGGATCAGCGCTCCGAGGCCGGGGAACATGATGACTTCGCGCCACGACTGGCGGCCGATGCGCGGGTCGAGCTGGGCGGCATACAGCATGGAGAAGATGTAGATGCATGCCGCGGCTACCCACATGAAGCGGAACACGAACTCCGCGATGTCGCTGTGCAGCACCAGCAGCACGAGCAGCGCCGTCGCCGCGAGGAGCATGAACGCGGGCAGGAGCAGGATGGTGAACCACGCCAGACCGAAGGAGAAGCTGCCCAGGTTGTGGAGGCGGCTCGGTCGGAACCACAGCTTGCGGTAGATCGAGGTCAGCTGCACATTGCCGCGGGCCCAGCGCAGGCGCTGCTTCCAGAGGCTGTCGACCGTGCGCGGCTCCTCGGCCAGCACGACGGCGTGCGGCTCGAACACCATGCGCCGCCCCTTGAGCTGCCCCTCGAACGTCGTCATGGTGTCTTCGGCGAGGGTGCCGGTCGGGATGCGTCCGCCGATCGCCTCGAGGTTCGCGCGGGAGTGCAGCTGTGCGCCGCCGGCGAGGCAGGCGATCGCACCGCCGACGTTCTGCACGCGGCGGGCCGAGAGCTGCCCGATGACGTATTCGATCGCGATGAAGCGCGTGAGGTAGTTGCGGTCGCGGCTGCCCTCGGCGATGTACGCGGTGACCGCGCCGACCTTGTCGTCGGCGAGATGACGGCTGAGCTTGCGCAGCGAGTCGCGGGCGAAGATGACGTCGGCGTCCATGATGAGCACGGCTTCGGTCCAGGCATCCGCGAGGACCACGTCGAGTCCGTGGTTCAGCGTGTGCGCCTTGCCCTCGCCGCCCTTGTCACGACGCAGGTGCACGACCCGGCCGGGGTAGGTCGCGGCCATGGCCGTGACGATCTCGGGTGTGTCATCGGTCGACGCGTCGTCGACGACGAAGACCCGGAGCCGTCCGTCGGGGTACTCGAGCTGGAGCAGCCGTTCGATCGCCGGCCCGATGACGAGCCCCTCGTTCCAGGCGGGGATCAGGACCGCGACGTTCGGGTGATACGGTGCCGCCTTCGCATAGTGGTTGCGGAACGCATGCAGCGGCAGGGTCAGGAACTGCAGGGCCGTGTTGATCACGGGCAGCGTTCCCACGAAGACGCAGACCAGCAGGATGATGACGATCGTGGTCTCGAGCCAGGTGAGGCCGGTCATCACGAGCGGTCCTCCCCATCGAGGAGCGCGATGACGCGCGAGTAGCGGCCGACGTCGGAGGCGACGTGGCTGTCGGTGGACGCCACGATCTCGGCTCCGGCCTCCCGCAGGGCCATGAGCGATCGGATGCCGGGGCACCCCCACTTCTCGTTGACCTCGACGAGGGTGTCGGTCTCGGCGGCGGCGCGCGCCCACGCGGCGATGCGCTCGTCTCCGAGATCGTCTTCGGAGAGCCCGATCTTGGGCAGGATCGAGAAGCAGTGCGCGAGCTGGTTGCCCGGGTACCGCCCCATCACAGCGATGAGCGCGGTGACGAACTGGTCGAGCACGTCTTCCGCAGCCCAGCCGGCGGCGATCCGCTCGCGCACGGCGGTCGGCCCGAGCGGCCCGTCGATGCCGGGGAACTGGTGGTCCGCGATGAGGATGCGATCGATGCCCTCGGGCAGCACGGGGATGTCGAGGCCGCCCGACGTATCGAGGATCTTCGCCTCGACCCCGGTGAGCACCGTGAGGCCCTCCGGCACGACGAGCGCGCGGACGGCCGCGAGGTACTCCGGCACCCAGGTCGTGCTCTGCCGCACGTGGTCGACGAGCCGAACGGTCGTCAGCCCCGCCGCAGCGGCCGCCGCGACGTTCTCGGCGAGGGTCGACACCGCGTCGTCGGAGAACGTCGAGTGCACGTGATGGTCTCCGCGCAGCGCGGCGTGGCTCACAGGTCCTCCTGGTGCCCCGCATGGGCCGAGACGAGCAGATCGTCGACCTCGACGATCACGTCTTCCAGGAAGCGCACCGAGGCGACTTCGCGGAAGGGGATCCGTACGGGGAGCTCGATGCCGAGGAACAGGTCGGCGACCAGCGACGGGATGTCCACCCCTGCCGCGATCGTCAGCGGGAGGGCGCCGGGGAAGCGGGGGTTGACCTCGAGCAGCACCGCGCGACCGGCGCGGTCTCGGCGCAGCTGCACGTTCGCGACGCCGACGAGGCCGATGGCCCGCGCGATGTCCGCCGCGGTGTCCTCGAGCTCGGGGTCGCGGACGGTCTGCCCCGCGATCGCCACGCCCGAGTCCACACGGGCGCGCGTACGCGGCACGGCGGCGACGACGTTGCCCGCGGCATCCGCGATCACGTCGACCGAATACTCCTCGCCCGGCAGGAAGTCCTGCACGATGAGCCCCTCGTCGGTCGGCAGGGCCTCGAGCGCCGCACGATCCGGCACCAGGCGGATGCCGCGGCTCCCGGCGCCCTGACGCGGCTTCGCGAAGACCGGGAACTCCCAGTCGATGCCTTCGGCGTCGGGTCCGGCGAGGACGGTGCGCGGCGTGCGCCCGGTCGGCGCGCAGCGCTCGGCGAGGGCGAGCTTGTCGAGTGCGGTGTTCAGCGTGTCGGCGGAGGGCGCGGCCAGCACGGCCGGCGCCAGCTCGTCCCGGCGCTCGGCGAGCGCGATCAGCTCCACGTCGACCGTCGAGATGACGAGATCGAGGGAGTCCTCCGCGACCATCCGCGCGATCGCGGGCACGAAGTCCGCGTCGCGTCCGGGCGGCACGAGGCGCCGCTGCTCCGGCGGCACCAGGTAGATGCCGCTCGCCCAGCCGTCCATGTCGGCGGCGAACACGGTCAGGTCGGAACGGCGGAGGAGCGAGCGGATGACGGCCACACCGGCCGGACCTCCTGCACCGGTCACCAGAACGCGCTTCGTCATCAGGTCTCTCTTCTCGTGAGTTCGTGGGCGCCGACGAACTCCGCCGTCTCGCGCACCACCTCGAGCGGCTCGACCGCCTTGCCACCGCCGAAGCGGGACCAGTAGCGGGCCGTCGCGGTGACGAAGTCGGGTTCGAGGTAGTCGCGGCTGGCGGTCTGCGAGCTGAAGCGCTCCAGCAGCCGCAGCTTCTGATCGAGGTACTGGTCGATCCGCACGAAGCGGGTCGGCCGGAAGTCGATGGTCGCCGACGGGCTCTGGTAGCAGGCCACCGTGCCGACGCGGCGCGTGGCCACGATCGTCGCCTCGCTCACCGCGCGGTGATCCTGGTGGCGGTCGTGGCTGGAGTGCGTGTAGACGATGGTCGGCTTGATCTCCTGCACGACCTCCTCGATCAGACGCACGGTGGCCCCGCCACCCGAGATCTCGGTGTCGATGAGGTCCTTGACGAAGAGTCGGGCGCCGAGCATGTCGGCGGCCGCGAGCGACTCGCTCTGGCGGCTGTCGGCGTCGCCGCCGCGGGCTCCCCGCGACAGCGTGAGGATGGTGATCGCGTCGCCCGCATGAGCGTGGGCCGCGAGGAGTCCGCCGACTCCGATCTCGACGTCGTCCGGGTGAGCCCCGATCGCGAGGACGACGTCCGCGGGCCGGGTCTCTTCGCGTCGACGTCGTCCTTCGGCGGCGAGGCGGGTGACGGCCTCGACGAGCTTGGTGTTGTCGAGGGGCTTGGTGAGGAACTCATCGGCCTGCGCGCGCAGTGCGGAGACGGCGTACTCGACGGAGACGTGCGCCGTCATCACGATCACGGGGACGTTCGGGCTCGTGCGTCGCAGCTCGGCCAGCAGCTCGAGACCACCCAGGCCGGGCATCTCGATGTCGGTGACGACGACGTCGGGGCGCAGCGCGGTCATGCGCGCGATCGCCGCGTGACCGTCTTCGGCGGTGTCGACGATGCAGCCTGCGCGCCTCTCGAGTACCGTCTTCACGAGCAGCGCGACGTCCGGATCGTCGTCGACGACGAGGACGCGAGGAGACTCCTCAACCATTTGTGCAGCTCTCCTTGGGGAATTCCCTGCCGGTGGAGCTGGCGTCGTGCTCTCGGTACCCTTCAGAACCGTGAGCTCGGGGAAGTCGAGCGGGTGTTATTCCTAAATATTGGCATATCGGAACGCCCTCCCGACGCTGCCGGTCAGGGCGAGCCGTCGCACACCGCGCGCAACGCTATCGATCAGGGCGTGCACGGCGCGATCACGGGGCGCACGCTCCCCGATGCACGTGCGTCAGCTGCTAAGACGCCGCGCGTGCGGCGCGCTTCTCCTGCTGATAGACCCGGATGGCCTCGTACCGCTCGGCCGACCGGGCCTGTCGCTTGGCTGCTTCGTCGGCGCGGTTCTTCGGCGGGGCCGTGGTCACGAGGTCATCGAGGAGGTGCCGAGCCGCGTGCGCGATCTCTGCGACGGCCCGGTCGAACACGGCCTGGTTGGCGCGCGACGGCGCATTCGTACCCGCGATCTTGCGGACGAACTGCAGGGCGGCGTCGTGACATTCCTCGTCGGTCGCGGCGGGCTCGAGGTTGTTCAGGGGCACGATGTTGCGGCACATACCGGCACGCTACGCCGGGCCGACGACGGACGGAAGAGGGCTATCGGGTCGACAGGATGGTGCGATCGACACGCGGCTCGCTACGCTCTGGCTACGAGAACCGGCGACGGCCGATCCGCCGTCTCCCTGGAAGAGGAGAGAGACATGACGATTCCCCCACCCCCCGACTCCCCGCAGAATCCATCCGCACAGACTCCCCCGGCCTGGAACGACGCACCCGCGGATCCCGCGGCCGGTTACGCGCCGCCCGCTCCGAACAGCGGCGCCCCGTACGGCGGCGCCCCCTACGCGTCCGCCCCCGTGTCGCCCCCGGGACGCGTGCTGTCGATCATCGGCCTCGTGCTCGCCTTCGTCGCCGCGCCGGTCGGCCTGATCCTCAGCATCGTCGCGGCCGTCAAGCTCGGAAAGGCCGGGGCGCCCAAGGGCCTCGCGATCGCCGGCATCATCGTCGGCGCCGTCTTCACGCTGCTCTGGATCATCGGAATCATCCTGTTCGTGACCGTGATCGGCGGCGTCATCGGCACGTGCGCGGAGCTCGGCCCGGGCGTGTGGGACGTGAACGGCGTCACCTACACCTGCGGCTGACCCCGCGGAGTACGAAGAAGGGACCGGATGCGGACAGCATCCGGTCCCTTCCTGTCGGGGTCGCCTACTTCTTGTAGTTCGGCGCCTCGACGACGATCTGCACGTCGTGCGGGTGCGACTCCTTGAGCCCGGCCGACGTGATGCGCACGAACTTTCCGCGCTGCTTGAGCTCCTCGATGGTGCGCGCGCCGACGTAGAACATCGACTGACGGAGACCGCCGACGAGCTGGTATGCCACAGCCGAGAGCGGCCCGCGGTACGGCACCTGGCCCTCGATGCCCTCGGGGATGAGCTTGTCGTCGCTCGGGACGTCGGCCTGGAAGTAGCGGTCCTTCGAGTAGGAGGTCTGCTTGCCGCGGGTCTGCATCGCGCCGAGCGAGCCCATGCCGCGGTACTGCTTGAACTGCTTTCCGGACTGGAAGACGATCTCGCCCGGCGACTCGTCGGTGCCGGCGAGCAGCGAGCCCAGCATCACGGCATCCGCGCCGGCGACGAGCGCCTTGGCGATGTCGCCGGAGTACTGCAGACCGCCGTCGGCGATCACGGGCACACCGGCGGGCCGCGCGGCCAGCGATGCCTCGTACACGGCCGTGACCTGCGGCACGCCCACACCGGCGACGACGCGGGTGGTGCAGATCGAGCCGGGACCGACGCCGACCTTGACGGCGTCCACTCCGGCGTCGATCAGAGCCTGCGCACCCTCGCGGGTCGCGACGTTGCCGCCGATGATGTCGATGTGCTCGAAGGTCTCATCGGCCTTCAGACGACGGACCAGATCGATGACGCCCTGCGACTGGCCGTTGGCGGTGTCGACGACCAGCACGTCGACACCGGCGTCGCGCAGCGCCTCCGCACGCTCCCACGCATCGCCGAAGAAGCCGATCGCCGCACCGACGCGCAGTCGGCCCTGGTCGTCCTTGGTGGCGAGCGGGTACTTCTCGCTCTTGTCGAAGTCCTTGATGGTGATGAGACCGGCGAGCGTGCCGTCGGCGTCGATCAGGGGCAGCTTCTCGACGCGGTGCTTCGCGAACAGGGCGATGACCTCGCCGGCCGCGACGCCGACCGGGGCGGTGACGAGGCCCTCCGAGGTCATGACGTCCTTCACGAACGTGGTCTGGCGCTCGAAGCCCGAGACGAAGCGCATGTCGCGGTTGGTGATGATGCCGACGAGCTTGCCGTCGTCATCGATGACCGGGAGGCCCGAGATGCGGTACTTCGCGCAGAGGGCGTCGACCTCTTCGACCGTGGCATCCGCCGTCGTCGTGATCGGATCGGTGATCATGCCGGACTCGCTGCGCTTGACCCGGTCGACGTGCGCCGCCTGATCGGCGATCGAGAGATTGCGGTGTAGGATGCCGATGCCGCCCTCGCGCGCCATCGCGATCGCCATGCGCGACTCGGTGACCGTGTCCATGGCGCTCGACAGCAGCGGAGTGGCGACCGAGATGCGGCGCGTGATCCGCGACGACGTGTCGGCCTCGCTGGGGATCACGTCGGTGTGCCCCGGGAGGAGCAGCACATCGTCGTACGTCAGTCCGACGAAGCCGAAGGGATCGTGCTGGTCCATGGAAGCTCCTCCTGCGCGAGTCGCGCGAATCCGAGTGCGAGTGCGGTCGACAGCGTCCGGCGCGGGCCGGAAACCCGTATGAGGATTCTAAGCGAGATGAGCCCGTGAACATTCCCGGGGTCGCCGCCGACCAGCCGGGAGAGGGCCGGTGTAGGCGAATCGGGAAACGCACACTACGCTCAAAACGTCTTCGATCGCTGCGGTTCACACCCGATGCCGCAGGGAAAGCACTCACAGTGGAGGTTGCGTGGGACCCACATCAATCGCCGTACAGAGAAAGCGACCCTGGGTGGTCGCTCTCCTCGGCATCCTCATGGCGCTGACAGCGTTCCTGATCCTGCCCCCGTCTCCGGCATCCGCTGAGACCACCGACGACGGCCAGGAGGTGACCGACTTCTACTTCGCCGGGGTCATCACCTTCGACGACGAGCCTGTCGAAGGCGTCGGCATGCAGATCGAGGGCAACGGTTTCAAGGGCGAGACCGAGACGGATGCCGACGGCAAGTGGCGCCTGTACGTGCCCGAGAAGGACACGTACACGCTCACGGTCGACGAGGAGTCCCTGCCCGACGGCGTGATCGTCGACGCGAGCCTGCTCCCACCCGGCACGCAGCCGATCGCGGGCACGTCCGCCTCCTTCGAGGTGGAGTTCGGCCTCACCGGCACCAAGATCATGAACCTGTTCCTGGGCGAGGGGCAGCGGGTCACGGTGTCGGTCCTCGACCAGCTGCTCTCACGCCTCGTCGGAGGTCTGAACTTCGGTCTCCTCCTGGCGCTCGCCTCGATGGGTGCGGCGCTGATCTACGGCACGACGCGACTGTCGAACTTCGCGCACGCCGAGATGGTGACGTGGGGCGGACTCGTGGCGCTCGTCACGACCACCTTCTGGCATCTTCCGCTGTGGGCGGGCATCATCGCGGCGGTGATCGGCGGCGGGCTGTTCGGCTGGGCGCTCGATGCCGGCATCTGGCGTCCGCTTCGGCGACGCGGGCTCGGCGTCGTGCAGCTGATGATCGTCAGCATCGGACTGTCGCTGGCGCTCCGCTACGCCTTCCAGTACCTGATCGGCGGTGGCACCCGGCAGCTTCCGGGCGCCAGCCCGGCGCCGATCCAGTTCGGCCCGATCTCGCTGTCCTACATCGACATGATCGGCATGGCCGTGAGCATCGTCGTGATCGTCGGGGTCGCGTTCTTCCTCA
The DNA here is from genome assembly GCF_004794465.1 of Microbacterium sp. K24. Lineage (GTDB taxonomy): Bacteria > Actinomycetota > Actinomycetes > Actinomycetales > Microbacteriaceae > Microbacterium. The sequence goes on from NZ_SSDJ01000107.1 coordinate 42,745, forward strand.
CCCGCACCCGCATCGGCAAGGCGACCCGCGCGATCTCCGACAATCCGCAGCTCGCGGCCGCATCCGGCATCGACGTCGACAAGGTGGTCCGCTACGTCTGGATCCTCTCCGGCACCCTGGCAGCGATCTCCGGCGTCCTCTGGGGCTACTTCCGCCCCGGTGTGAAGTGGGACATGGGCGCGCAGATGCTGCTGCTCATCTTCGCCGCCATCACGCTGGGAGGCCTCGGCACCGCGTTCGGCGCTCTCGTCGGGTCGCTCATCGTCGGCATCGCGGTCGAGGTCTCGACGCTCTGGATCCCCTCCGACCTGAAGTACGCGAGCGCCCTGGTCGTCCTCATCGTGATCCTCCTCGTCAGACCCCAGGGACTGCTGGGCCGCAGGGAAAGGTTGGGCTGACCGCCATGGACTTCGGAAGCATCTTCTCCAACACCGCCGTCTACCTGTTCAGCCCGGTCACCCTGGCGTACGCGCTGGCGGCCACCGGTCTCGCGATGCATTTCGGCTTCGCCGGTCTGCTCAACTTCGGTATGGCCGCCTTCATGGCGATCGGCGGCTACGGCTACGCCATCTCCGTGCTGACGTTCGGTCTCCCGTGGTGGATCGGCATGCTGATCGGCCTGCTCGGCGGCGCGCTCTTCGCGGTGCTCCTCGGCATCCCGACGCTGCGCCTGCGGGCCGACTACCTCGCGATCGCGACGATCGCCGCCGGTGAGATCGTGCGCCTGCTGTTCACCACGCAGGTGTTCGACGAGTACACGAACTCGGCCGACGGTCTCGCGCAGTTCAACGGCGGTTTCCGCGACGCGAACCCCTTCCCCACCGGCACCTACGGGTTCGGTCCGTGGACGTACAGCGCCGACGATCTCTGGAACCGCGTGTTCGGGTTGATCGTCCTGCTCGTCGCGATCCTCCTCGTGTGGGCGCTGATGCGCAGCCCGTGGGGCCGCGTGCTCAAGGGCATCCGCGAGGACGAGGACGCCGTGCGCTCGCTCGGCAAGAACGTCTTCGCCTACAAGATGCAGGCGCTCGTCGTCGGCGGTGTGATCGGCGCCGCCGGAGGGATCGTGTTCGTCCTCCCCTCCGCCGTGGTCCCGGGCAGCTACACGACCTCGCTGACCTTCTTCCTGTGGACCGTCCTGCTCCTCGGCGGTGCGGCCACGGTGTTCGGTCCGACGCTCGGCGCGATCCTCTTCTGGATCGTGTTCGCCTTCATGGCGAACCTGCTGCCGTCGATGGCGAAGGCGGGCATCCTGCCGATGTCCGACAGCCAGGCCTCGACGCTGGTGTTCATCTTCATCGGCATCGCGCTGATGCTGCTCGTGATCTTCCGCCCCCAGGGCATCCTCGGCGACAAGAGGGAGATGACCTTTGTCAAGTGAACTGACCCCCGAGCCCGCCGAAGCGCCGGCCACGGGAAGCATCCGACGCCCGAAGACCACCGGTCTCACCAAGGGAGAGGTGAAGCCGGGCGTCGCCAAGGTCGATCCGATCCTCGTCGCCGACGCCGTGCAGCGGCGCTTCGGCGGACTGACCGCCGTCGACGTCGACCACCTCGAGATCCCGCGCGGCGCCATCACGGCTCTGATCGGACCGAACGGCGCCGGCAAGACGACGCTCTTCAACCTGCTCTGCGGCTTCGACAAGCCCAACAGCGGCACCTGGTCGTTCGACGGCAAGAACCTCTCCGGAGTGCCGTCGTTCAAGGTCGCCCGCATGGGTCAGGTGCGCACGTTCCAGCTGACCAAGTCGCTGTCGCTGCTCACGGTGCTCGAGAACATGAAGCTCGGCGCCCCGCATCAGCGCGGCGAGGGCTTCTGGGCGAGCCTGTTCCCGTTCCTGTGGCGCAACCAGGACACCGAGATCGAGGGAAAGGCGCGCGACCTGCTCGCCCGCTTCAAGCTCGATGCCAAGGAGAAGGACTTCGCCGCCTCGCTCTCCGGCGGGCAGCGCAAGCTCCTCGAGATGGCCAGGGCCCTGATGAGCGACCCGACCCTGGTGATGCTGGATGAGCCGATGGCCGGCGTCAACCCGGCGCTCACGCAGTCGCTCCTCGATCACATCCTCGACCTCAAGGGTCTGGGGATGACCGTGCTCTTCGTCGAGCACGACATGCACATGGTCCGCCACATCGCCGACTGGGTCGTCGTGATGGCGGAAGGTCGTGTCGTCGCCGAAGGGCCGCCCGACGAGGTCATGGCGGACCCCGCGGTCGTCGACGCCTACCTGGGCGCGCATCAGGACGTCGATCTGGGTGCCGTCACCGGCCGCATCCCCGTGGTCGCCGATGTGGATGCGGTGAAGTTCCGCGAACAGGTCGAGGCCGAGGTCGAGGCCGAGGAATCCGCCGACGACGCCGAGGAGAAGAAGGCATGACCGACCAGACGCCCGTCCGCAACGAGATCAAGAACGACGACGTCATCGTCGAGTTGAAGGATGTGCACGCGGGCTACCTGCCGGGCGTGAACATCCTCAACGGCGCGAACCTCGTCGCCCACAAGGGCGAGCTGATCGGCATCATCGGCCCGAACGGCGCCGGCAAGTCGACCCTGCTGAAGGCCATCTTCGGCATGGTGAACGTCCGCGACGGCGACGTCACGCTCCACGGCGAGAGCATCATGGGCCTCAAGGCCGACAAGCTCGTCCAGCGCGGCGTGGCCTTCGTGCCGCAGACGAACAACGTCTTCCCGTCGCTCTCCATCGAGGAGAACCTGCAGATGGGGCTCTACCAGAACCCCAAGATCTACGCCGAGCGCCTGGAGTTCGTCAGCAGCATCTTCGCCGAGCTCGGCAAGCGGCTCAAGCAGCGCGCCGGTTCGCTCTCGGGCGGCGAGCGGCAGATGGTGGCGATGTCCCGCGCCCTCATGATGGACCCATCGGTGCTGCTGCTCGACGAGCCCTCCGCCGGCCTCTCCCCCGTGCGCCAGGACGATGCGTTCATCCGCGTCTCCGACATCAACAAGGCGGGCGTGACGACGATCATGGTCGAGCAGAACGCGCGGCGCTGCCTGCAGATCTGCGACCGCGGCTATGTGCTCGACCAGGGCCGCGACGCCTACGAGGGCACGGGCCGCGACCTCCTCAACGACCCGAAGGTGATCGGCCTGTACCTGGGAACGCTCGGAGAAGACGCCGCCTGACGCTTCTTCTCGCCGCCGACCGGCCCCTCTGCATACGAACCGGCCCCTTGTGTTCGCACACAAGGGGCCGGTTCGTGCATAGAGGGGGCGCTCGGCAGGGAACCGACCCATGACGAAGGCCCCGGATGCAGCATCCGGGGCCTTCGCGTGTGATCAGTTGGTGCGGGTGATCAGGTTGTCGGCACCGTACTTGTAGGTACCGATGGACGCACCCTGCGGGTCGCCGTTCTCATCGAACGTGATCTCGCCGGAGTAACCGTCGTAGTCGGCCGTGCCGCCGTCGTTGATGATCTTGGCGCAGTCGGCGAAGCTGGTGCACTTCTCTCCGTCGCCGGAACCGCCCGAGACCTCTTCCATCTTGGCCGCGATGTCCGCGCCCTCGGTGGAGCCTGCGGCGAGCGACGCCAGAGCCACGAGCACGACGGCGTCGTACGCCTCGGCCGCGTAGGTGAAGTCGTTCACCTCGGGGTTGCCCTCGCCCGTCCAGAACGTCTGCAGACGGTCGGTGAAGTCATCCTCGAGTGCCGGACCCGGCTTCGTGCCCTGCGCGCCCTCGAGCGAGAAGGAGAAGTTCGTGTCGGGCGAGGAGCCGTAGTCGGACAGGTTGCCGTCGACCAGGTACCACTTGTCCGGCGAGATGCCGGCGTTCTGCAGCAGCGGGGCGATGGTCTTGAACTGGTCGAACGACACGATCGCGACAGCATCCGGGTTCGCAGCCTTGATGGTCTCGACCTGAGCGTCGAACTGACCGTCGCCGACGTTGTACGACGCATCGGCGACGACCTCGCCACCGGCGCCCTCGAACGTCGACTTGATGTTGTCGAAGAGACCGGTGCCGTAGGCGTCGTTCTGGTAGATGACGCCGAGGGTCTTGTGGCCGTCTTCAGCGATCAGGTTGCCGAGGACCTCACCCTGCAGCAGGTCGCTGGGTGCGGTGCGGAAGTAGAGGCCGTTGTCGTCCCAGTCGGTGAAGTCGGGACCGGTGTTGGAGGCCGAGATCTGCAGGATGCCCGCGCTGACGTTTCCGTCGAGGATGAGGCGCGAGACACCGGATGCCGCGGCACCGACGATGGCGGTCACGCCCGCGCCCTGGAGCTTGGTGATCGAGGTCTCGTACGCCTTGGTGTCGGTGTCGCCCTCGTCTTCGGCGGTCAGGTCGATGGTCACGCCGGCGGCGGCCTCGTTGACCTCGGAGACGGCGAGTCCGACGCCGGATTCCATGGGCGGGCCGAGGAACGACAGCGAGCCGGTCTGGGGCAGCAGCGAACCGAGCTTGAGCGTCAGGTCTGCTGCGGGCTTGTCTCCACCGCCTTCCGAAGGCTCGGCGTTCGGCGTGCTGCTGCAGCCGGCGACCACGATGGCGGATGCGCTGAGCAGCGCGATCCCCGCGAAGATCTTCGCGCTGCGCGAACCCTTCAATACGTTCATGTTGCTCCCTTGCGTAACTGAGCGCGGATTGTGACCGCGATCGGGTGCTCTAACACTAGAGCGAGATGCTCGCGCGCAGGTGTCGGCAGTATCTCAGTGCGTTAACGATCCGATACCGAGTCCTGGCCGCGATGGGCCCCAGGATCAGGCGACTCCGGGCTCCGCGACACGACGCCCGCGTCGGGCCGCCAGGAGGAGGTCGACCACGAAAACCGCGATCGCGATCCACACGATGATGAATCCGGCCCAGCGTTCGGCCGGCATCGGCTCGCCGAGCACGGCGACGCCGAGGATGAACTGCATCACCGGGGTGACGAACTGGATCATGCCGATCACCGTGAGGTCGATCCTGCGCGTGCCCGCGGCGAAGAGCAGCAGGGGCACGGCGGTGACCACGCCGGCGAACCCGAGCACCAGGGCGTGGCCCCAGCCGTTCTGCCCCATCGTGATGCCGGCCGGCGTCTGCGCCACGATGATGAGCTGCACGATCGCGATCGGGATCAGCCAGAACGACTCGAGCGTGAGGCCGCTCACTGCGTCGACCGCGGGGCCGATCTTCTTCTTGATCAGGCCGTAGACGCCGAACGACGCGGTCAGGGTCAGCGCGATCCACGGGAAGGCGCCGTAGGCGACGACGATCACGACGACCGCGATCGCGGCGATGGCGATGGCCGCCCACTGGAGCCGGCGGATGCGCTCCTTCAACACGAAGACGCCGAGCAGCACCGTGGTGATCGGGTTGATGAAGTACCCGAGGCTGGTCTCCACCACGTGGCCGGTGAGCGTGCCGAGCACGAAGACCTGCCAGTTGACGTAGATGAGGAGGCCGGCGAGCGCGGTCCAGCCGAGGAGCTTCGGCTGCCGCAGGATCACGCCGAACGCCGCCCAGCCGCGCGTCACCGTCAGCAGCAGGAGGCAGAAGACGAGCGACAGCAGGACCCGCCAGGCGACGACCTCCCAGGGGCCGGTGGGCACGAGGAGCAGGAAGTACAGCGGGAGGATGCCCCAGAGCAGATAGGCGCCGCCCGCGTATGCGACTCCGGCGGTCCGAGTGGCGCGGGTCGTCGTCTCAGGGGGCACTGGACAACCCTATTGCCGGGCGCGGAGTCCGATCGCCACGAGCGCCTCGCGGTGCGGACTTCGGCAGGAATCGGATGCCGCGTGGCGGAAAGCAGAAGGGACCCGGATGCCGTGGCATCCGGGTCCCTTCGAGGACTGCGGGGTTCAGCGGACGACGACCGCGAGGACGTCGCGGGCCGACAGGACGAGGTACTCGTCTGCGCCGAACTTCACCTCGGTGCCGCCGTACTTGCTGTACAGGACACGGTCGCCGACGGCGACGTCGATCGGAACGCGGTTGCCGTTGTCATCGATGCGGCCGGGGCCGACGGCGATGACCTCGCCCTCCTGGGGCTTCTCCTTGGCAGTGTCGGGGATGACCAGGCCACTCGCGGTGGTCTGCTCGGCCTCGACCTGCTGGATGACGATGCGGTCCTCGAGCGGCTTGATGGAAACCGACACGGTCTACCTCTTCTTTCTTGACGCTGACACGAAAGACTTGTTCGCACTCTCAACCCGAGAGTGCTAATCCAGTCTAGGCGCTCGGCTGGCACTCACGCAATGCGAGTGCCAACCGGCCGCCGACTCGACGGCACAGCCCGGGGAATTAGGCTGAGGACGTGGAGATGTCCGAGCTGCGAGCGCTGCTGACCCCCGAAGGGCTCGCGCTCCTCGACGAGGTGGGGCTGATCGAGTCGACGACCGACGTCGCACGAACGGTCTCACGCCTGCGGGCGGCCGGGCACTCCCCCGACCTGGTCTCGGCGGTGGTCGGACAGGCGCATCTGCGCTCCCGGGCGACCACCAAGTTCGGCGCGTTCGGGGCACGGATGCTGTTCACCCGCGCCGGCCTGGAGCAGGCGACGCGGCTCGCGGTCGCGGCACGGCATGCACAGAGGATCCGCAGCGCCGGGGTCACCCACGTCGCGGACCTCGGCTGCGGCATCGGCGGCGACGCCCTCGCCTTCGCCGGCGCCGGTCTCGACGTGCTGGCCGTCGACGCCGACGAGGTCACCTCGGTGATCGCCGCCTACAACCTCGCGCCCTTCGGCGACTCGGCCGTCGTGCGCCACGGCACGGCCGAGAGCACGCTCTCTTCGGTCGCGGAATCCGGAGCGGTCTGGATGGATCCTGCCCGGCGCACCGCCGGACACAGCGAGACCCGCCGCGTCTCCGCCGACGACTACTCGCCGTCGCTGGACTGGGCGTTCGACGTCGCAGCGCGTCGGCCGACCGGCATCAAGCTCGGCCCGGCGCACGACCGCGATGCCCTCCCCGACGACGGCGAGGCGCAGTGGGTGAGCGCCGACGGCAGCGTCGTCGAGCTGGTCGTGTGGAGCGGCGCCCTCGCGCGGGAGGGCGTGCGCCGCGCGGCTCTCGTGATCCGCGGCGAGCGCTCCCATGAGCTCACCTCGAACGGAGACGCCGACGACGTGCCGACCCGTGACCTCGGCGCGTTCCTCCACGAGCCCGACGGGGCGGTCATCCGCGCCCGGCTGATCGGCGACGTCGCACGCAGCCTCGACGCCGGCATGCTCGACGAGCACATCGCCTACCTGACCTCGGATGCAGCCGTCACGAGCCCTTTCGTGCAGTCGTTCCGGGTGCGCGAGACGATGCCCGCGAATCCCAAGGCGATCAGCGCCGTGCTGAAGGCGAACGGGATCGGGCGGCTGGAGATCAAGAAGCGCGGCGTCGACATCGACCCCGCGGCGTTCCGGAAGAAGCTCACGCTGCGCGGCGATGAGGAGGCGACGCTCATCCTCGTGCGCGTCGGCGACCAGCGCCGGGCGATCCTCGCCGATCGCGTGCCCGCGGTCGGCTGATCGCGCTCATCCCGGGGGTTCGCTCGGCACGGTCTCCTCGAGCGGTTCGCCGTCGTCTCCGCCCAGCGTGACCTTGTCGCCCGGGTTCGGGAACGAGACGGTCTGGGCGATGGTGAGATACGGCGTTCGGCTCTCGGTGTTCTGGATCCGCAGGTTCCAGGTCGTCGGCACCCCGTCGACGGTTCCCTCGACGTCGGTCGACACGCCCCGACCCGCGGCGTCGATGTCGGCGCTGCACACCGTCCTGCCATCGATGCCGTCGACGATCATGCAGTACTCCACCGTCGAGTCGCCCGCCGAGAAGCGGGTGCCCAGCCAGACGGGCTCGCTCTGGAACTCCCCGACGATCAACAGGCCGGCATTGAACCCCTGAGAGACGAGTTCCGTCGCTCGATCGCGCTCCGCGCCGCGGAACTGACTGATCATCGCCAGATCGGGCGACCACCGCTGGATCGAGACCATCGGCTCACCGGTGGTCGAGAGCATCAGGTAGGCGTTCACGCTCGCCCCCGGAGCCACCCCCGACTCGGCATCGCTCCCCGCATTCGGCGGCACCATCACCGAGGCCGACAGCCCGAACGGAACGATGTCGGCCTCCTGGCACGCCTCGGACGACGCCTGCGCGATGTCGATCACCACGCAGGTCTGGGCGCCGCCGTCCTTCGTCGCGTACCAGACCAGGGCGTCCTCGTCCTGACCGACCGCACGCAGGGTGCCCGCGTCGTACTCGCCCTCCCGGTAGAGCTCGGCACGGCGCTCCTGCTGATCCGCCGTCAGGACGACGGTGCCGGGGCGCTGGCCGAAGAGCGCCCACCCGGCGCCCACCCCGATCGCCAGCAGCAGAGCGGATGCCGCCGCGACCACCCACCATCGACGGAGCAGTCCCGACGCCGTCCCTGTGACCTGCGGCTCCGCATCCGGTGGCTCGGGGTCCTCCGTCTCTGAGCCGGGCCCGGAGACATCGGCCTGGGCGCTGCGCCGGCTGTCGAAGTCGAACGGCACGGCGTCGACCAGCCCGATCTCCGCCGCCGGAGCCTCGGACGGCGCGATCGTCTGCTCCTGCCGCGCGCGTTCGAGGTCGCGCAGCCTCCTCGCGTCGGCATCCGTCAGTCCGCCGTCGCGTCCGTACGCCTTCTGCTGCAGCGCGCGCAGTTCCTCGGGATCAGTCTCCGCCGGCACCGGTCTCACCTCGCTCGCGGGTGATCACGAGGTACGTCGGCCCCGTGTTGGGCGACATCTCGAAGGTCGTCGCTTGCCCGCTCAACGGATCGACGACGTTGAGCACGAGCCCCGATTCCTGGTCCATCATCGTCTGCGCATCGACGCAGACCCGGGGCGACGATTCGCTCGCGCCGTCGTAGATCAGACACTGCGCCTGCGAGTCGATCACCGTGGCGGTCCAGACGGGCACGTCCCCGTCGTAGCCGGCCACCCAGATCGAGTTCGGATCGTAGCCGTCTTGGGCGAGCTGTGCGGCGATCCTCGTCTCCTCGTCGCTGGCGTAGGTGATGCCGGACGAGCCGGGCGACTGATCCCAGGAGTCCATCCGCACGACGGGTTCGCCCGACGGCGCGAAGAAGAGCGAGGCCATGACCTCGCGTCGCACCGACTCGCTGATCTCCACGATGAGCTGGCCGAAGATCCCTTCGTCGTCGACGATCTCGGTCGGCTGACAGCTGGGCCGGGTCCGTTCGCCGTTGCTCAGGATGATGCAGGTCTTCTCCCGCTCGTCCTGCGTGGCCATCCAGACGACGATGCCGTCCTCGGCCGCGACGGCCCGGACCGATCCGGAGTCGTACACGCCTTCAGCGAGCAGGGCGGTCTGCCATTCCTGCTGCTCCGGGGAGAGCGCGACGGACGGCGGGATCACCCGACCGAACGCGAGCCAGCCGATGCCTACGCCCACGGCGAGCACCGCGACGGCAGCAAGCGCGAGGGGGCGCCAGAACGCACGGATCGACGGCAGAGCGGATGCCGAGGGAAGCGCCTCCTCCGCCCCTTCAGCGGATTCGGCGGGTGCGGACCCGGAGGCGCCCGCCGTTGCGGTCCCCTCGGGCGCAGCGGCCCCCAGGCCACGAGTCCCGACCGACGAGGTCGGGACGGGCTCAGGCGCCGAGGCCTCGCGCCGGTCAGCGGGCACCGTCTCGCGATGCGCAGCCGCGCCTGCCTGGAGCTCGGCCAGACGGTCGGCCTCTCCCGGCGACAGCTCGCCGTCGCGCCCGTAGGCCCGCACCTGTAGTGCGCGCATCTCCGCGAGCTCGTCGGCGCCCAGCATCCGACTATCCGAGCCGCTCGAACTGCATGCCGGCCCACACGAGCCAGCCCAGGCTGTAGACGGTCGCGCACAGACCGAGGACGAGCGCCCAGCGCGCGATGGCACGGCTCTCGACCGGGCGCCGCAGCGACATGATCGCGGCGATCACCGAGACGACAGCGACCGGAATGCCCCAGCCGACGAAGAACGAGGCGCCGAGTGCGACGATGGCGGCGAGGAGGGCCCAGGGCGCCAGACGGGTGTCGTCGATCGCGGCGGTGGCCGTCGTCGGCTCCCACTCGGTGTCGTCGACCGCGTCGATGTCGGGCCCGCTCACGACCACGGGCTCGATGCCGACCGGGCCGGTGGGGAGCTTCGTGTAGCCGTCTCGGCGAGCACCGGGGATCCTCGTCGCTCCCACCGGTCGCTCGACCTCGCTGCTGGGCCCCTCGATGCTCGTGTGCGGGGCAGGGACCGACCCGTCGGCCTCGGGCGTGCGCGGAACGTCGGTCATGCCGGCACCGCTTCGGCGATCTGGATCTCGGTGACGGGGAGGGTCGAGTCCGCGCCGAACGCGAGGGTCGAAGGACGCCGCCCCGAGGCGATCAGCTCGGCGGCCAGCGCAGCGATCATCGCGCCGTTGTCGGTGCACAGAGAGAGAGGCGGGATGCGCACGGTCACGCCCGCCGCTCCGGCGCGCTCGAGCGCGACGTCGCGCAGACGCCGGTTGGCGATCACCCCGCCGCCGAGCAGCAGCCGCGGAACACCGAGGTCCGCGCACGCCGCGAGGGCCTTGGTCACCAGCACGTCGACGACGGCTTCACGGAAGCTCGCCGCGACATCCGCGACCGGCAGCTGCGCGTCGGCCGGGTTCTCGGCCTCGAAGCGCTCGACCCAGCGCGCGACCGCGGTCTTCAGCCCGGAGAAGGAGAAGTCGTAGCGGTGCTTCGCAAGATCAGAGGCACGGGAGAGCCCGCGCGGGAACCGGATGGCCTCGGGATCGCCGGCGATCGCCGCCCGGTCGATCTCGGGACCCCCGGGGTACGGCAGCGAGAGGAGACGGGCGACCTTGTCGAAGGCCTCACCGGCCGCATCGTCCATGGTCTCGCCGAGCAGCTCGACATCGGTGGTGAGGTCGCGCACGTGCAGCAGGGAGGTGTGCCCGCCGGAGACCAGCAGCGCGATGGTCGGATACTCGAGCGGCTCGGCATCCGGGGTGAGGATGTCGGCGGCGATGTGCCCGACGAGATGGTTCACGGCATACAGCGGCTTGTCGAGCGAGACCGCGAGTCCCTTCGCCGCGCCGACGCCGACCATGAGCGCACCGGCGAGCCCCGGGCCGCTGGTCACCGCGACGGCATCGAGGTCGTCGAGGCCGACGCCGGCTTCGGCGAGCGCCGCATCGATCGACGGCTGCAGTGCCTCGAGGTGCGCACGAGCGGCGACCTCCGGCACGACGCCGCCGAAGCGGGCATGCTCGTCCATGCTCGAGGCGATGGTGTTCGAGAGCAGGGTGCGTCCGCGCACGATGCCGATGCCGGTCTCGTCGCAGCTCGTCTCGATGCCGAGCACCAGGGGCTCACTCATGCGTTCGCCTCCTCCGGCTCATCGGCGGACCGGGGCTGCCGACGCAGATCGCTCCGCATCACGATCGCGTCCACGTCGTCCGGCTGATAGTAGCGAGGCCGCCTGCCGATCTCCTCGAAGCCCTCGGCGAGGTAGAGCCCCGCCGCCGTCGGATTGTCGGCTCTGACCTCGAGGAAGATCTCGCGCGCGCCGCGCTCCCGTGCGGCTGCGAGGAGCGCCCGCAGCAGCGCTCGCCCCCTCCCCTGTCCGCGGTGCTCGGCGAGGAGGGCGATGGTCTGGATGTCGGCATCCGGGCTCCCCTGCAGCGCCCGCACGCCCCCGTACCCGATCACGACGCCGTCGTGCTCGTCGACGAGGTACTGTCCGTGCGGGCTGGCGAGCTCGTCCGCCATGGTCTCGGCGCTCCACGCATCGGTCGGGAAGGATCGGTTCTCGATCAGCATGATGGCGTCGAGATCGGCGGCGGTGGCGGGGCGGAGGGTCACGATCCGACCTTCTTGGGCGCTCCGGGCAGCGTGACGTCGGGGTGACGCATGTAGAGCGGCTCGTCGCCGGCAAGGGTGCGACCTGCGGCGAGAGCGCGGGCGCCGACCCGGGCCAGATCGACGGCGGAGAGCGCGGCGACATCGATCCGGCGGACGCCCGCCAGATGCGCGTCGGCATCCACGGCCTTCACCAGGACGGTGTCGGTCAGGATGTTCGGCACGCCGTCGGCATCCGCCCCGTCGAACACCGTGATCGCGACCTCGCGGCGGCGGGCGTCCGTGACGATCGCGAACGGACCGGTCTCGGTCTCGAGGGCGGTGCGGGCGGCCGCGAGATGACTGGGGACGGCGACGACCGGGATGCCGCGGCCGAGGGCGAACGCGCGCGCTGCGGCGATGCCGATGCGGAGACCGGTGAAGGGCCCTGGGCCCATTCCCGCGACGACGTGCGTGATGTCTCCGGGACCCGCCTCAGCCAGCACTTCGGCGAGCAGGACGCCGATGACCTCGGCATGGCCGAGAGGATCCGCGGTCGCCGCCTCGGCGCGTCGCGTCCCGTCGGAATCGATGAGCGCGACGGCGGTGCCCAGAGAGGTGTCGACGGCGAGGATCACTCCTCCAGGGTAGTCCGCGGCGAGGGGGATCTGCTCGACACCGCCTGGAGCTCGGATGCCGGTACGTCGAGTGCCGTCGCGCGGTTCCAGCGGTCGCCGCCGCCCTCCCGCGCCCGCACTGCGGCAGCGCCTGCGCCGGCGGCCAGGGCGTCGTAGTCGAAGCCGAGGACCGCCACCAGCGCCCAGCCGATGCTCGCGGAGGCGCGGATGCCGTGCACCGGCGCATCCCTCTCGATGACCGAGACCCGGGTGAGGATGTCGCGGATGTGGGATTGGACGACCTCTTCGCTGCCGCGGATCAGCACGAGCGCCCGCGCGTCGTCGATCCGCACCGCGTCCGCCGCGGCGGGGAGCGCCTCCTGGATGTCCTCATGGAAGCGATCCGCGATCATGGCGAACGCGGAGCCGGTGGAGGCCTCGCGCAGATCGGCCGGATCGTCCAGGCGCACATCGAGGATCGACCAGCTCTGCTCGTTCTGGGCCTGCGCCTTCTGCAGCCGGCGGCGGACGCCGGCGATCGCCGCCGCGGTATCGGCCGGAGCGACGCCGTCCGCGCGCACCATCAGCACGAGGGTGAAGGCGGCGCAGGTGCTGACGACGAGCGTGCCGACCGCGTTCATGCCCCGCAGGGCGCTGAGCTGGGCGGCCGTGTTCGCCGCGTCGGTGAGCAGCGCCGAGACGCCGCTGGCCAGCGCGACGAGGAACAGGCCGCACGATGCCAGCGCCAGCGGCATCGTGATGTCGCGCGCAGCGGGCCGGCCCCGCCACAGCTCGAACGCCACCAGGGCGGCGAAGACGCCGCACACCAGGAAGACGATGTGGAAGGCCAGCAGGTACCACGGCGACCCCGCCGTCACCACCAGCACGGTCGGAGCGAAAGCCGCGAACACCGCCACCGGCCACCACGGGGTGCGGTGGCCGCGATGCATCCGCAGGCCGATCCACACCAGCGGCTCGAATGACAGCAGCACCCCGGACGCCGCACCGCGCAGCGCCTGTTCGTCCGTCTGCTGCCCGGCGAGCCACAGGTAGGCGCCGAGCACGCCGAGACCGAAGGCCGCGCCCCAGGTCACGGTCGCGCGGCTCGGCCGCGCCAGCGTCGCCAGCCCGAACACCAGGGCGGCGAGCACGGTCACGACCGCGACCATGCTGGTCGTGACGTCGACCGCCACGGGGACGAGTGCCATCGCGCTCACGCCAGGACCTCCTTCACCCGCCGAGGCGGGAAACGCACGGTGACGGCCGTGCCCACACCGATACTGCTCTCGACGCGGATGCTTCCCTCGTGCGCTTCGACGATGGCTCGCGCGATCCCCATGCCGAGCCCGGTCCCGGCGACTCCGGCGAGCACCGCGCGATCCGTGCGGAAATACGGCTCGAACACGCGGGACAGCTCATCCGCGGCGATCCCTGTCCCGGTGTCGGTGACGACGAGCTCCGCCTGCCTGTCTCCGGTCCAGCCGAGACGCACCGCGATGCGTCCGCCGGCGGGCGTGTACTTCACGGCGTTGCTCAGGAGGTTGTCCACCACCTGGCGCAGCCGGAAGGCGTCGCCGTAGATCACGAGACGCTCGGCCCCTCTGATGTCCAGCTCCTGCCTGCTGCCGGAGATGAGCGGTGCGTAGGACGCCGCAGAGGCCTCGACGACCTCGCGCAGGTCGACGGGTTCGAAGGGCTCCTCCGGGGCCTTCCTCGTGGTCTCGAGCGAGCTCGCCACGAGATTCTCCATCCGCTCTCCCGCGTTGGCGATGACCTCGAGCTGCGTCGTGACCTGCGGGGGAAGGTCCTCCCGCTCGAGCAGCAGATCGACATGCCCGATGATGGCGGTCAGCGGATTGCGCAGCTCGTGCGACACGACCGCTCCGAGGGCCCGCCGCTCCTCCGCCGCCTCCAGCAGCTCGGTCACGTCATCGATCACGACCAGCGCGATGTGCTGTCCTTCCTTCGCGCTCGCGATCGTCCGCGTGCTCACATGCAGTGCATGCCAGTTCCCCGCGCCGTCGAACAGCCAGACACGTTCGTCCTGCAGCTGCTCGCCGCCGGTGGCGCGCGCGAGGATCGTGCGGGATGGCGGCACCGCTGCGCCGCGTCGTCGGTCGTACTCGACCGCCGTCGACGGCAGCGCCTCTCCGTAGCGGTCTCGGCCGTACAGGGCGCGATACGCGTCGTTCATCTGCAGGATGCGTCCGTCGCCGTCGACGACGATCAGGGCGACACCGAGGGCGTCGATCACCTGGGTCACGCGGCGCTGGTTGGTCTCCGCACGCTCGGCCGCCCGGTTCACCTGCTCCGACCGCCGCTCGAGCAGTCGGCGTGCGGCTCGAGAGCGCTGCGCGCCGATCCGCACGGTCACTCCGAGGAAGCTCAGAGTGATGACGACGGTCAACACGCGCAGCAGCACGTCGGCGGGCTCCCCGTCCTGCGCGGCGAAGACCACCAGGCATGCGGCGCTGAAGGCGACGCCGCCCAGCACCCATGGCATCGTGAAATAGGTCGCCAGCCAGGTGACGGGGAAGACCCACAGGAGCCCGAGTCGGATGTCGGGCGCGTTCGTGGTGAGGCCGACGGCGAGCACGTCGAGCAGCGGCAGCACCACGACGGCGCGCCGCGGCAGGCGGTGCCAGGGGACGGCGAAGGTCACCAGCGTCGTGATCACGACGAGAGCGAGGCCGGCGATGACGAGGGGCAGTCCCAGCGTCGTCGGCTTGAACGCCGTGATCATCACGGCGATCGCGACGATGCTGCCTGTGAACACTAGCTGCCATCGCCAGATCGACACGGTGCGGATCATCATCGCCCGCCCTCCGGTCGATCCTCAGCTTTGACGCAAGATTACTCAAAGATCGGGTCTTTGCGCTCTTCAGGCGACCCCCGGGCCCTAACATCCTGAGTGGGGGCTGACTCTGCGACTGGGGATTCGCAGGCGCTGGGCCACGCGAGTGGGGATTCGCAGGCACGGAGGCCGCGGCTGGGGAGCCGCGGCCTCACCAGCACTCCCTATCCGGCCGCGCCGTCCGCGGGGGTCAGGCGGTAGCCGACGCCACGCACCGTCTCGATGTAGCGCGGTTTCGCCGAACTGTCGCCGAGCTTGCGCCGCAGATTCGCGATGTGGGTCTCGATGGCACGTTTGTCGGGCTCGCTGACATGCCCGGCGCTGCCAGGAGGAACGCCGCGGAGCCCGAGCGCGAGCTCGGACTTGCTGCAGACTCTCCGCTGTGACGCGAGGAGCGTCGCCAGGAGCTCGAACTCCGTCGGCGTGAGATCGACGCGCTGCTGCCCGACGAGGACCACCCGGGTGTCGAGGTCGAGACTGAGGTCGAGGTGCACGCGACCGCGCCAGGTCGCCACCGTCGTATCAGCGCTTGCTCCCGGCGGCGCGTCGAGAACGACCCGTGGTGCCGCCGCGGCCCGCGGATCCTCGGTGCGCGGACGGCGGAGGAGCGCCTCGATCCTGGCGCGGAGCTCCCGCGGCCGGAACGGCTTGACGAGATACTCGTCCGCTCCGGAGGTGAGCCCGAGCACGACATCCGACTCGTCTGCGAGGGCCGACAGCATGATGATGAAGGTCGAGCTGACCCGGCGGATGCGACGGGCGACCTCGAAGCCGTCGATCCCCGGGAGGTTGATGTCGAGCGTCGTGATGACCGGGCCATGCTCCTCGATCGCGGCGAGGCCGTCGAGACCGGATCCGGCGAGAACGGTCCGGAAGCCGGCAGCACGGAATACCTCGTCGAGGAGCGACCGCACATCGGCGTCGTCCTCGATGATCACGGCCACGAGCGCGCCGGCGGTTCTCTCGCTCACGATGCGCTCTCCCGCCTGATGGTCACGATGCGCGGGGCATCGGCATCCAACTCCGACGGATCGACGTCACCGGCGCCGACGGGGCGTTCCAGCTCGATGTCCCACCACGCGTCGGCGAGCTCCTCGGCCATGCCGCGTCCCCATTCGATGACGACCACCGAACGGGAGAGGTCGAGGTCGAGATCGTCGAGCTCGACGGCCGAGCCGAGCCGGTAGGCGTCGACGTGCACGAGCGGAGCGCGCCCGACCAGCGACGGATGCGTGCGGGCGATGACGAAGGTCGGACTCTGGACCGGTCCCCGGACGCCGAGGCCCTCGGCGAGCCCGCGCGTGAACGTGGTCTTCCCCGCGCCGAGCGGACCCGTGAGGATGAGCAGGTCGCCCGCGTCCAGCTGCTCGCCGATGCGCAGGCCGAGATCCTCCATCGCCTCCGCCGTCGCGATCTCATGCCTTCCGGTGAAGGCGGGATCGACGCTCACGATGTCCGCCGGGGAACGCGAGGGCCGATGCGCGTGACGATCTCGTAGTCGATCGTGCCCGCGGCATCCGCCCACTCTGCTGCCGACGGCACGCCCAGCGTCGGGTCGCCGAACAGCACGACCTCATCGCCGATCGAGACCGGGGTGTCGCGCACGTCGACCACGAACTGGTCCATCGCGACGCGCCCGACGTTCAGGAAGCGCCGGCCGGCGATCGAGACGGGGAGCTTCCCGGAGCCGCTGCGCGGCACGCCGTCGGCGTAGCCGAGCGGCACGAGCACGAGAGTGGTGTCGCGGTCCGTGCGGTGGTCGTAGCCGTACGAGACGCCGGTGCCGGCGCTCACGCGGCGCACGGCGGCGATCGAGCCGCGCAGGGTCATCGCCGGACGCAGCCCGAGCTCGGCGGAGCTGCGGTCGTCGAACGGCGACAGCCCGTAGATGCCGATGCCGACGCGCACCGCGTCGAGCCGCATCTCGGGCAGGTCGATCGCCGCAGCGGTCGCGGCGATATGACGGATCTCCGGCCGGATGCCGAAGGATGCCGCGGCCGCGACACCCTCCTCGAAACGCGCGAGCGCCGCCCTGTCGTCTTCCGGGGAGGTGTTCGAGAGGTGGCTGAACAGTCCGACGATGCGGAGGCGTCCGATCCGTTCCAGCCGCGCGGCCTCGGCGAGCACCCGCGCCCAGTCTGCGGGAGCGATGCCGTTGCGCGAGAGACCGGTCTCGAACTTGAGGTGCACGGCCACCGGGCGATCGACAGAGGCGGCGGCCCCTGCCGCCTCGAGCTGGTCGAAGGACGAGATGCCGACCTCGATGTTCTCGGCGGCGGCCTGCGTGAACCGCTCCCCCGGCGCGTGCAGCCACGCCATGATCGGCGCGTGCACGCCCTGCCGGCGCAGTTCCAGAGCCTCGGGGATCTCGGCGACACCGATCCTGGTGGCGCCGGCGGACAGCGCGGCGACGGCTGACGCGGCCGCCCCGTGCCCGTAGGCGTTCGCCTTGACGACGGCGATGACCTCGACGCCCGTGAGACGGCGGAAGTGCCGCACATTGTCGGCGATCGCGTCGAGATCGATGGTCGCTTCACGGAACGGGACGGTCACAGCGGCGCTCCTTCGGCGACGACGAACGCGGCGGCGAGGCCGGCGTCGTGGGTGAGTGTCAGGTGAAGCGTGAGGATGCCGCGCTCCTCGACGACGGCGGCCGTCGAACCGGAGAGGACGAAGTGCGGTTTGCCCGAGGCCTCCGAGGCGATCTCGATCTCGGTCCAGTGCACGCCGTCCGAGCCGCCGAGCGCCTTGATCAGCGCCTCCTTGGCGGCGAATCTCGCAGCCAGCGACGGGAGGCGGAGCGTGCGTTCCGAAGCGGCGAAGAGTCGCTCCCGCAGACGTGGTGTCCGCTCCATGGTCCGCTCGAACCGCGGGATGTCCACGAGGTCGATGCCGGTCCCGATGATCACCCGTTCAGCCTAGCGAGCATGCTCGTGCGTTGAGCTGTTCGCGTGCGCTGAAAGAGCTCTTCGACCTGCGGGTGTGGCGGTCGGTCGGTTAAGATCACGCCTGCAGGCTGGATCGGCCGTATCCGACCTGCAGATGTGATCTCGACCGGCAAACTGTCGGCGACCGTTTCTGCACAGCCCGCAGTTTGACGACATCCATCCACAACGGGCCGTCGGCGAGATCGGAGCGCGTCCGATTGTCGGATGCTCGGGAAATGATGGATGCTGCCTATCTCCTCGTCCGGCTCGGGGGCATCGCCCGCGGAAGCACCCTCCAGCAGTACGGATGCTCGCGGACGCACCTCGCCGCCGCGACCGCCGCCGGCAAGATCCGACGCCTGCGACAGGGCGTGTTCGCCCTGCCGACCCTGGATGCCGACATCGTGACAGCTGCGGAACACGGCGGCGCCCTCACCTGCGCGGCCGCCTTGCGTGCGCACGGCGTCTGGGTCCTCCCAGACCCGGATGGCCGGATCCACGTCTGGATGGGGCGGAGCGGCCGCCATCACCCGCACGACGGATGCTCGTGCAGCATCCACTACTCGCCCGGATCCGCCGGGCTCGGGCTCGCCCCCGTCGTCGCCTGCCTGATCCACGCGTACCGCTGCCTCGACGAAGAGGCCTTCTTCGCCGCGTACGAGTCCGCCTGGAACATGCGGCTCCTCGGAGCCCACGATCGGGCCAGGATCCGCCGGGAGCTGCCATCCGCGGCTGCATGGCTGCTCGACCTCGCGCAGCCGGATGCGCAGAGTGGGCTCGAGTCTCTACTCAGACTGCGGCTGCACGTCCTCGGCATCCGACTCGACTGCCAGGTGCCCCTTCCCGGCGTCGGCAGAGTCGACTTCGTCGTCGGCGGGAGGGTCATCCTCGAGGCCGACGGCAAGGACAACCACAGTCACGCCAAGCGGCATGCCGACCTGCGACGGGATGCCGCGGCATCTGCTCTCGGGTATGAGACTCTGCGCTTCGACTACGCAATGATCGTGCACGACTGGCCCGCGGTCCTTGCGGCGATCCTGCCCGCCCTCGGCCGCGCCCGCTCATGACGGAGCGCAGATTGCAGGTTCAGATCACGGATGCAGGTCGAAACCGGCATCTCCGACCTGCAGATGTGATCTCGACCTGCAAACTGAGACAGCAGACCGGCAAACGATGACCGGCAACGGCTGACGGCCGAACGTCTACTCGACCGTGACGGACTTCGCGAGGTTGCGCGGCTGGTCGACGTCGAGACCCTTCGCCGTGGCGAGCGCCATGGCGAAGATCTGCAGCGGCACGACCGCGAGCAGCGGCTCGAACATCGCACCCGCGAGCGGGATGTGGATGACCTCGTCGGCGAACGGCAGCACGGCCGCGTCGCCCTCTTCGGCGATCACGATCACCCGGGCGCCGCGAGCGCGGATCTCCTGGATGTTCGAGACGACCTTCGAGTGCACGAGGGCCGAATGCCGCGGCGACGGCACCAGCACGAACACGGGCTGGCCGGGCTCGATGAGCGCGATCGGACCGTGCTTGAGCTCACCGGCGGCGAAGCCCTCGGCGTGGATGTAGGAGATCTCCTTGAGCTTGAGCGCGCCCTCGAGCGCGATCGGGTAGCCCACGTGGCGACCGAGGAACAGCACCGAGCGGGTGTCGGCCATCCAGCCGGCGAGCTGGGTGACGTGCTCCTGCTCGCTCGCGAGCACCTTCGCGATCTTCTCGGGCAGCGCGGCGAGCTCCTCGACGTCGGTCGTGGCGTCGGCGATCGCCCCTCGCACGCGCCCCATGTGCAGGCCGAGCAGCAGGAGCGCGGTGATCTGGGCGGAGAACGCCTTGGTCGAGGCCACGGCGACCTCGGGTCCGGCGTGGGTGTAGACGACGGCATCCGACTCGCGCGGGATCGTCGCGCCCTGCGTGTTGCAGACGGACAGGGTGCGTGCGCCGCGCTCGCGGGCGTACTTCACGGCCATGAGCGTGTCCATGGTCTCGCCCGACTGGCTGATCGACACGACGAGCGTGTCGGCGCCGATCACCGGGTCGCGGTAGCGGAACTCGTGCGCGAGCTCGACGTCGACCGCGACGCGGGCCCACTGCTCGATCGCGTACTTGCCGACGAGGGCGGCATAGGATGCCGTGCCGCAGGCCGTGATGATGACGCGGTTGATGCCGATGAAGAGCTCATCGAGTCCATCGAGCTCGGGGATGACGACCTGGCCGTCCTGGATGCGCCCGCGGATCGTGTTCGCGACGGCCTCGGGCTGCTCCGCGACCTCCTTGGCCATGAAGCTCGACCAGCCGCCCTTCTCAGCGGCGGCGGCATCCCACGACACGTCGAACGGCTCGGCCTGCACGGGTGCGCCGAAGAAGTCGGTGACGGTGACGGCATCCGGGGTGATCGAGACGATCTGATCCTGCCCGATGGCGAGCGCCTTGCGGGTGTGCTCGATGAACGCGGCGACGTCGGAGCCGAGGAAGTTCTCTCCCTCGCCCAGGCCGATCACCAGCGGAGAGTTGCGGCGAGCGCCGACGACGAGGCCCGGGTGGTCCTGGTGCATGGCGAGGAGGGTGAACGCGCCCTCGAGGCGGTTGACCACGCTGCGGAACGCGAGCTGGAGGTCGCCGCCGTTGCCGGCGTATTCGCGGCCCAGGAGAGCGGCCGCCACCTCGGTGTCGGTCTCGCTGCGGAACACGACGCCGTCGGCCAGCAGTTCCCCGCGCAGCGCGGAGAAGTTCTCGATGATGCCGTTGTGGATGACGGCGAGCTTGTCGTCGTCGGCGAGGTGCGGGTGCGCGTTGACGTCGGTCGGTCCGCCGTGGGTCGCCCAGCGGGTGTGACCGATGCCGGTCGAGCCGTCGGCGAGCGGTGCGTCCTTGAGCGAATCGCGCAGCATGGCGAGCTTGCCCGCCTTCTTGCGCATGCCGAGCGCACCGTCGCCATCGATCACGGCGACGCCTGCCGAGTCATAACCGCGGTACTCGAGGCGGGCGAGGCCGGCGAGAAGGATGTCCTGGCTGGGGCGCGGGCCCACGTATCCGACGATTCCACACATGGTTCAAAGATAAGCGCGAACTTTTGCAAGTCGTCCGAACAATCGCGTGGCGGTGCCCGCGGGACAGCGCAGGAGTCAGAGCTTGCGGAGCAGGACGCTCTCGACGGTGTGGTCGGCGCCCTTGTTCAGCACCAGGCGCGCGCGGTGCTTGGTGGGCATCACGTTCTCGACGAGGTTCGGCATGTTGATCTCGTTCCAGTAGCCGAGCGCCGTCGTGATCGCCTCCTCGTCGGTGAGGTGCGCGAACACGTTGAAGTACGACGACGGGTTGCTGAAGGCGCCCTGACGCAGAGCGAGGAACCGGTCGACGTACCACTTCTCGATGTGCGAGGTGTCGGCGTCGACGAAGATCGAGAAGTCGAACAGGTCGCTGACCGCGACGTCGTTCGGCGCGGGCGGCGGCTGCAGCACGTTCAGTCCCTCGACGATCACGACGTCGGGACGACGCACCACGACATGCGCGTCCGGCACGATGTCGTACCGCATGTGCGAGTAGAAGGGAGCCCGCACCTCGGGGGCGCCGCTCTTCACCTCGGTGAGGAACTCGAGGAGCGCGCGACGGTCGTACGACTCCGGGAACCCCTTGCGCTCCATCAGGCCGCGCCGCTCGAGCTCGGCGTTCGGGTAGAGGAAGCCGTCGGTGGTGACGAGCTCGACACGGGGAGTTCCCGGCCAGCGGCTCATCAGCTCGCGCAGCAGTCGGGCGATCGTCGACTTGCCCACGGCGACGGACCCCGCGACGCCGACGACGAACGGCGTCGTGGTGTCGTCCTCCTGCAGGAACGACGAGGTGGCGGCGCCGAGGCGCTTGGTGGAGGTGGCGTAGAGGCTGAGCAGCCGGCTCAACGGCAGGTAGACCTCGCGCACCTCGGTCATGCTCATCCGGTCGCCGATGCCGCGGACCTCGACGACCTCGGTCTCGCTCAGGGGCTGATCGAGGTCGGCCGCCAGCCGTGCCCATTCCGCGCGACCGATCTCACGGTACGGAGAAAGCGGCTGCGCGGAGTCGACGGTGGTCACCCTTCCATCGTATCGGGGCACGAGTAGTCTCTTCCCGTGCGCCTGGGAGTCCTCGACATCGGTTCCAACACCGTCCACATGCTCGCCGCCGACGTCCGCCCCGGCGGTCGCCCGCTGGCGAAGACGAGCGACCGGACGGTGCTGCGCCTCATGCGCTATCTCACATCGGACGGCGCGATCTCGGAGGAGGGCGTGGTCGCGCTCGAGGCCGCGGTCGCCCAGGCCCGTCGCGTCGCGGAGACCGAGAAGGTCGACGAGCTGCTGGCGACGGCGACGAGCGCGGTACGTGACGCGCGCAACGGCGTCGAGGTCATCGCCCGCATCGAGGCCGCGCTGGGCCAGCCCCTGCAGGTGCTCGACGGCGAGACCGAGGCCGAGCTGACCTTCCTCGCGGTGCGCCGGTGGTTCGGCTGGTCGGCCGGGCAGCTGCTGCTCCTCGACATCGGAGGCGGCTCGCTGGAGATCGCGGCGGGTGCGGAGGAGATGCCGGATGCCGCGGCATCCGTCCCCCTGGGCGCGGGGCGCATGACCGTGCAGTTCCTGCCGAACGATCCGCCGGGCGAAGACGACGTCGAACGGCTGCGAGCCCATGCGAAGAAGACGCTCGCGGCCGTGCTGCCGCAGTTCATCGCCCTGCCGCGACCGGATCACGTCGTCGGGTCGTCGAAGGCGATCCGCTCACTCGCCCGCCTCGTCGGATACCCGGCGCCCGGCTGGTCCGGCAGCGACCGGATGCTTCTTCCCCGGGACTCGCTCGGGTCGTGGATCCCGCGCCTCGCACGGCTCCCGGCATCCGCTCGTCAGGAGCTGCCCGGCATCACGCCGGACAGAACGTTCCAGATCGTGGCGGCCGCAGTGTCGCTGCACGCGGCGATGACGGTGCTCGACCTCGAGGAGCTCGAGGTGTCGCCGTGGGCGCTGCGCGAAGGAGTGCTGCTGCGGTACATCGAGCAGCTGAACTGGAGCGGCACCCGAAACTGAGAGCCGCGGTCGGGTGCGCTGGCTACCATTGCGGCATGTCCGCTCCCCCGATCACCCGCGCACGCACCGGCGCCGTGGTGGCGCGGGTGATGCTGGTCGGCTACCTGCTCTTCGTGGGTTTCACGGTGTGGCTGCCGGCGGCCGTCTCGGCGAAGGTCACCGGCCTCGTCGGCATCATCGCCCGCTGGGTCGCGGATGCGGGCATCGCGTCGTACGCACGGAGCGCCTTCGTGTTGGAGATCCTCGCGAACGTGGCGCTCTTCGTGCCCATCGGCCTTCTCCTGGTTCTGGCGTGGCCACGTCTGCGGGTGTGGCAGGCCGTGCTGATCGGCGCATTGATGAGCGTCCTCATCGAGACGGTGCAAGGGGTGATGCCCTCGCGGTTCCCGACGCTCTCGGATGTGATCGCGAACACGACCGGCACTCTCATCGGCGCGCTGATCGTGGCGATCATCCTCTCTCTCGCCGGAGTCGGCCGGCCGGCGACGACGCGTAGGCTGGCGGCGTGAACGCGCACCATCAGGACGGACCACCCTCCGGCATGAGCCGCAGAGAGTGGCGTGAGCAGCAGGACGCGGCACCGGAAGAACCCGCGGCGCTGCCCGATTTCCTCGGGGGGCCCGTCACCGCGGAGCAACCGCGATCGGCTCTGACGATCCTCACTGTGTGCACGGGCAACATCTGCCGTTCGCCGCTCGCCGAGGTGCTGCTGCGCACACGACTGGAGCCGCTCGGCGTGCGCGTGCACAGCGCGGGCACCCACGCCCTGGTCGGTCACGGCATGCCCGAGCCGGCGCTCGAGCTCGCCGTTCAGGCCGGAGCCGATCCTGAGGCCGCCGCCGCGCATCACGCCCGCTACCTGGTCGAGCCGCTCCTGGCCGATGCCGACCTCATCCTCACGATGGCGCGCGAGCACCGGTCGCACGTGGTGAAGATGATGCCGAATCGTCTGCGCCGCACGTTCACGATCCGCGAGTTCGCCCGGCTCGCCTCGACGCTCACCACGGAAGACGCACGCGCCGCTGCGGATGCCGCCGGGGGCTCGCCGCACGAGAGGCTGGCCGCCGTGCTGCGGGGCGTCGTCGACCAGCGCGGCCTGACGGCGTCGACGGCGGACGACGACGATGTGATCGACCCCTATCGCCGTTCTCGCGAGACCTACGAGCGCTCCGCCTCGCAGCTCGTGCCCCCGCTCGACGAGGTCGAGCGGATCGTGCGCGTCGCGATCGGCTGAGCCGAGCCTGCCCACGGCTGGCGGGCGTTCACCGTATGCTCATTGTCGTGTCTGCATCCCGAGTTCCCCACGGGATGCATGAGGGGATGAAGAGTTGGAACTGAGAGACTACGTGCGCATTCTGCGTGCGCACTGGATCGTGATCATCGTCGCCACGATCGTCGGAGCCGGAGCCGCCTTCGGCTGGAGCGCCCTGCAGCCCCGGGTGTACTCCGCCGACACCACCGGCATCGTCACCGCGGTGGGCGGCGACGGCACGAGCGGCAGCGCGCTGGTCGGCAACCAGCTCGCGCAGAGCCGCGTGAAGTCGTATCTCAATCTCGGCTCCTGGCGCGCGGTCGCCGAGCACGCGATCGACGAGCTCGACCTCGACACCTCCCCGGATGTGCTCGTCAACCACGTCACGGTCACGAACCCGGTCGACACCACCGCGCTGAAGGTCACCGCGACGGGCTCGACGCCCGAGTCGGCGCAGGACCTCGCGCAGGCGTGGCTCGACGGCATGGCGATCGAGATCGAGAAGCTCGAGGGGGGAACGTCGACGACGCCGGCGGCGATCTCGCTCATGGTGGGAGACTCGGCGCGACTGCCCACCGATCCGTCCTCGCCGAACACGCGGCTCAACATCATCATCGGCGCCCTCGTCGGTCTCGCGCTGGGTCTCGTCTACGCCTTCGTCCGTCACACCGTCGACCGCCGCGTGCGCCACCCGCGCGACATCGAGCGCGAGACCGGTGTCTCGGTGATCGGCACGCTCCCCCTCGAGAAGTCGATGGCCGACGAGCGTCAGGTGATCGACTTCTCGCTCGAGTCGCAGCACGGCGTCTCTCACCACACGATCGAGGCGATGCGCGAGCTGCGCACGAACCTCCAGTTCATCGACGTGGACAACCCGCCTCGCGTCATCGTCGTGACGAGCTCTGTGCCCGGCGACGGCAAGTCCACCGTGTCGGTCAACCTGGCGTCCAGCCTCGCGGCGGCCGGACAGTGGGCCATCCTCATCGACTGCGACCTCCGGCGTCCGGTCATCGCCGACATCTTCGGCATGTCGCATGATGTCGGCCTCACCGACGTGCTCGCCGGACGTGCCGATCTGCAGGATGTGGCGCACCGGCCGTCGCGCGACGTTCCCCTGGCCGTCGTCGGCGCGGGTCGCATCCCGCCGAACCCGAGCGAGCTGCTGGGCTCGCACCGCATGCGCGACTTCCTGGCCGAGATCAGCAAGTCCGCCATCGTGATCCTCGACTCGCCTCCCGTGCTGCCGGTGACGGATGCCGCGGTGCTGGCAGCCGGCGCCGACGGGGTGCTGATCGTCGTCTCGTCCGGCAAGACGACCTTCGACATGCTGCAGCGCGCGATCGACAACATCACCCGCACCACCGGGCGCGTGCTCGGCGTCGTGCTCAACCGCGTGCCCCGCAAGGGAGCGGAGTCGGCGTACTACGGCCGCGAGTACTACGGCGCCTACGAGCGGTACGCGCAGAACAAGGACGAGTCCGACGCGCAGGATGAGGCCCCGGGCGTACGCCGCCGGGGCGCCGCTCAGGTCTGAGCAGGGCTCTCCTGCAGGAGCCCGTCGTCGACGAGCTCCTGCAGGGCAGCGCGCACGATCTCGCGAGCGTCTCCGGTTCCGGGTTCGCCGTGCTCCGCGATGACGGCGGCGACGATCTCCTCCAGCGTGTGGGCGTGCGCGGCCTCCCAGAGGGTGGGACCGATGCCGTCGAGCACGTGCACCTGCCCACCCGTCGGCATCCGCCGCAGCACGGCCGTGCGGGTGCCGAGAGCCAGCTCCTCCACGATCTCGGAGCGCTGGTAGGCGCCGGGGCGCGATGACGCAGCCACCGGTGCGGGCGAACGCGGCCGGATGGCGGGCACCGGGCGGATCTCCGTGCGCATCAGGCCGTCGATGATCGCGTCGATGCCGGCGACCTCGCGGTAGCGCAGTCTCACCGCTCCGCCCGTCGCCCTGAGGAGGGCATCGATGCGCTGCAGCGGAGCGACGCCGTCGCACAGGTAGCTGGTCTGGGGCCCGAGCAGCTGGAGGGCTTCCGCGACATCGAGGTCCTCGAGCAGCGGCTGCTCGGGGGCGTCGGGTGAGCGATCGAGCACGACGATCTTCACCGCGCGCAGGGAGGCGGGGAGCGAGCGTCCTCCGTCGATGCTCGAGAGCGCCAGCTGCGCCTTGTGCTCGGATCCCGGCTCGATGATCGACAGGGGCTTGCGGTAGGGGTCCACAGCGCCGTCCGCGCCGATCGCGATGGTCTCGTCGCTGACGTAGGCGTATCGCTGCGACAGGTGCCGGGCGGCCGTGGTCTTGCCCGTCCCGGAGGGGGCGCTGAGGACGACCACGCGACCCTCCTCGTCGGCGATGCCTGCGGCGTGCAGCATCCAGACCGGATCCCCTCGGCGGTGGGCGAGGGCGGTCGTGGTCACGTCGGTCGAGAGCATCGACAGCGCGGCCGCGTCGTCGAGATGAGCACGAGCCGCCGTCACGGCATCGGCCGCCCGATCCCCGTGATACCGCGCGTCTGCCCAGGCGTCGTCGGCGCGGGCCCGGAACGCCGGATCCCGGTCTGAGACATCCACTTCGATGACGGCACCGACCGCGCTGACGAGAAAGCGATCAGGCATGGGATCAGCCTATCGATCGGACCGGGCGACCCGCCGAATCGATGCGAAAGCACAATGCGCGCACGTTTGGCGCAAAATGCGCGCAGTTCGTCATTTCGATGTTCGAACTCTCCGGATCGCCCTAGCGTGACGATATTCGGCGTCAGGGAATTGCTCGCGAGGGAAATCCTCTGACTCCAGAAGAAATGCTGGTTCACGGTCCCCGCGACGGTCTTCGAGACGGTAGCGTATCGACCACGCGAAGCCAGCAGTGCAGGTCGATCTGAGGGGGTCGACGAGCTCGAGCCGCTCTGGCGCGCGCTCATTCGGCGGCACGGAAGGGTGGTTCGTGGATCTCGGCATCGTGAGGGAGATCGGTCCGCAGGAGCTGATCAGTCACGGCATCCGCCCCGTCGGAGACCGGGTCTCGCTGCGCGCTCGCGAGCGGACTCCGGGTTCGATCACGCTGCTGACCCTCCGCGGTGCGTCGAGCGAGGTCGCGATCGACACGATGAGGGCCCATCCGGAGCACGCCGTCTTCGCGTTCATCGAGGCGGAGGCGCTCTGGTCGCGAGCTCCGGACGAGCCCTGGCTGCAGATCGAAGCCGGATTGGTGATCGCGGCACCCGGAATCGCCCGCGGCCTGCGGTGCCAAGGGCGCTGGAGCGCCACGCTGGCGCTCGTGCCGCGTGCGGCGATGGCGTCATTCGTCTCCGCCCTCCCCGAAGACGCACAGCTGTTCACCGAGCGCCGCCTGCTCGACCGAGCGATGCAGGATTTCGTCGAAGGACTGCTGGATGCCGACGAGCGGGCGACCGCGATCGAGCGGTACGCCGTCGAGCAGCTGATCGTGGAGATGGGCGGCGCCATCCTCCTCGACCGCGTCGGCGCCGTGTCGGGCCACGGCTCTCCGCGAGCCGTGCTGCGCGATCGCGCGATCGCCGTGATCTCCCAGCAGTGCGGCGATCCCGGGCTGACGCCCACCCAGGTCGCCCGCGAGGTGCAGTCGTCGCTGCGCCAGCTGCAGCTCGTCTTCGCCGAGGCCGACAACAGCGTCGCCGGCGAGATCCGCCGCCAGCGTGCGCGGCTCGCCCGATCGCTCCTGGTGGACAGCCGGTATGACGTGCTGAGCATCGAGCAGATCGCGCAGCGCGCCGGCTTCCAGTCGCCGATGAGCCTGCGCCGTGCCCTCGACGAGGCCTACCGGACGACGCCTCGAGTGCTCCGCGCACAGCGTCGCGCATAGCCTCAGAACCCGCGTTTTCGCTCAGATCGCGCAGGTTCAGCGCACAATGCGCTGACTTCATCCATTCGATGTTTTCGCCCTTCATCGCGCCCCTAACTTGATGCCTACGAAGAGGCTCCTGGGGGATGCAGACAACGTGTCGCCTCTTTGCGACACAACGGGGAACCGTATCTGCATCTATGAGGGAGGGCACTCACGTGACCGAAGAAATCCAGAAGAACAGCGGCTTCTCGCGCCGTACCGTCGTCAAGGGCGCCGCATGGTCCGTTCCGGTCATCGCGGCCGCAGTGGCCACGCCGCTCGCAGCGGCATCGACCGTCGACGTGGGCGCGTTCGCACTCAACGGATCCTGTGGCGTGCTCGGCGTCCTCGGCCCCGGCTTCACGATCACCGCGGGCCCGACGGCTCCGCTGCCCGCTGGGACCACCATCACCATCACCGGCAGCGGCGTCGCGAACATCGGCGTCTTCAGCATCTCCGGCGGAACGGCGAACGTCGCGGTCCTGTCGGCGACCAGCCGTCAGATCACGCTCACCGCGGACCTTCCGGCCGGTGCGACCCTCGCGGCTCGCACCACGCTGTCGATCACTGTCGCGTTCACCCTGAACGCCGCGGCGACGCTGCCGGCCGGTTACACCGCGACGGGCGCGAAGTCGGCCGGCTCGGTGACCTCGACGCTCGTCCTCTGCTCGGCCGCCTGATCGGATCGCAGCAGATCTGAGCAGTCAGACATCAGAGCGGCCGGATCCTTCGGGGTCCGGCCGTTCTGCCGATCCAGGAGGATGAGGGCATGAACGCGTTCATCATCCCGCTGACCGTCTTCGTCGCGGTCGTCTTCGCGGTGAGCGCCATCGGGAAGCTCCGCTCCCCCGACCGTGGTCGCGCATCGTTCGACGCCCTGCAGATCCCGGTCCGGCATCCGGATGCCGCGGCGACCGCGCTGATCGTCGCCGAGTCGCTGGTCGCGCTCGGACTCGTCGCGACCTGGGGATGGGTCTTCCTGCTCTTCGCCGCTGCGGCGCTCGTCCTCACCGCCGGTCTGCTGATCGTGGTGGTGCGCGCGCATCGACGCGGCGCGACCGACGACTGCGGATGCTTCGGGGATTGGCTCCCGGCCGCGATCGGTCCGCGGCTGATCACGCGCAATGTGATGCTGACGGTCGCTGCCCTCGGGGTGCTGGTGTCGTCCGCGGGCATCCTGGCTCTCTCCGATGAGCCCTTCGGACTGCCGCTCGCCCTGTCCTCCCCTGCCAGCTCAGCGAGCACCGCCGGCGCTCTGGCGGCGTCCGCGCTCGTCGCCGCCGCCACGTGGGCGATGGTCCGCGCCACGACGCCCGGTGCGGCCGCTCGGTCCCCTGCTGCTCGGGGAGTCGGCGCCGTGCTCCTTCCCGAGACGTCGGAGATCGTCGATCTCCTGGCCCCCGGCGCACGCGCTCGTCTTCTGATCTTCGTGTCTGCGGGATGTCATGCCTGCGACACAGCCCTGGCGCCGCTCAGGACAGCCCAGGACGACCTCGGCGGCCTCGTGGACGTCTACGTCGTCCAGAGAGCCTCCTCCGGCTCCGCAGACGCGCGCTCCGCCCACGAGCTGCCTGTGAACGCGCGCTTCGTCCTCGACGTCGGCGGGTCGCTCGGCGCGAGCCTCGACACCGGCCCCGCGACTCCGGTGGCCGCGCTCATCGGCACGGACGGCGTCCAGGCAGGACCGCTCGCGATCGGCAGCGAGGAGGCGGTGCTGCTCATCGACAGCATCCGCTCTCTCGCCGCGGCTCCGCCGGCCTGAGCAGCCTCAGCGCTGAGCGGCGCGACGCAGGGGCTTCGGGCGGCCGGTGATCCAGCCCATGACCCATTCCACGGGACCTGTGCCGACGAAGCGCCACCACAGCCATCCGACGAGGATCATGCCGGGGACGATGACCAACCAGCCGGGATAGACGTTCGCCTCGGGGCGGCCATAGGCGTTATTCCAGAGCGCGATGAGCCCCACGTGCAGCAGATACAGCGACAGCGCGACCTGGCCGCAGGCCCGCAGGGGAACGAAGATCGCTCCCCAGACGCGCTCGGCGCGTTCGCGGCGGACGGTCGCCGCGAGGACCGCGCAGACATAGACCGCGAACACGAGTCCGAGGTCTTTGAGGGTGTCGAGGTAGTCGCCGGAGAGCACCGTGCCGAGCCTCTGTCCCACTCCCCAGGCCAGGTATGCGAGAGGCGCCGCAGCGGCGAGCACCCAGAGCAGCCGGTCCCGTTTCAGGCCGTGGCGGATGAGGAGCGCTCCGATGAGGAACATCGGCAACAGGTTCACGACGCGGTACTGCGGGCCGAGGAACATCCATGTCATGAGCTCCCGCACCGGCAGCGGCGCGGTGTAGACCCAGACCCAGGTGCGGGCGAGTGCGAGGAGCGGCTGGCTCACGACGAGGATCAGCACGGTCACGGCGATGACCACGGGAGTGCGCGCGAGCAGGATCGGCGCACCGATGATGATGAGCAGGCCGAGGTAGGAGAGCACCACGGCGACCCATGACCCCCAGGACGCCATCCAGACGCCCAGGACGATGAGGAACAGGCCGCGGAGAGTCTGCTGCAGGAGGGTCGTCCCCACGCGTCCACCGCGTCGCCAGACGAGTTCCGCCGACATGCCCATCACCAGCGCGAAGAGCGGTGAGGCGACGTCGCTGAAGTTCGCGGTGAGGAAGTGCACGGCCCAGGGGGCGTTCGGAACGAAGGACGCCGCATGAGCGATGAGCATCGCGATGATCGCGAATCCGCGTAGGACGTCCGGAACCAGAAGGCGGCCGGATGCGGCCCTCTGACGCAGTCGGGCCTCCGGCGCACGCGTCGCCGTGCTCGCAGAATATTGGTCCATTCCCTGACATTATTGGGTGGACCCCCGCGCGCGCGACCTGGAGACGACATGACCACTGCCGACGCTCCCGCTCCGCGGCGTCGTCGGCTCGGCAGCGTGTGGATCAACGTCGCACTCGCCCTCGCACTCACCGCGATCGTCGTCGCGTTCCTCGGTCAGCCGTCGTCCGGATCGATGTCCCCGACGTTGGAACCCGGTGATCGGATCATCGTCAACCGACTCGCATTCGTCGGATCCGACCCCGCTCCCGGGGACATCGTCGTGTTCCGTCCCGATGAGAGCTGGGGTGAGAAGCCCGCGGCCGGCAACTGGTTCACCGGCGTCCTGCAGTGGGCGGGCGAGACCACCGGCATCCGCCCGTATGTCCTGGTGAAGCGAGTGATCGCCGGGGAAGGGCAGACGGTGGAATGCTGCTCCGCCGACGGGCAGGTGCTCGTCGACGGCGAACCCCTGCACGAGCCGTACGTCGTGAAGGACCTCCCCTTCGTCAACGGGGAGCTCGACTGCGACTCCACGCCGATGTCGACACGGTGCTTCCCCGAGGTGACGGTGCCCGAAGACGCGTACATGGTTCTCGGCGACAACCGGGCGAACTCGGCCGATTCCGTCTTCCTCTGCCGCGGCACCGCCGAGCCGGACGACGGATGCTGGCGCTGGATGCAGCGCGACTCCGTGTTCGGTAAGGCCGGACCCATCCTGTGGCCGGTGTCGCGCTGGGGCGGGCCGTAGGCGCGGCGGATCAGCGTCGACGGACGAGGGCGGACGCTGCTTTGACCACGCGACGAACTCGAAAGAGCGAACGGCTCGCCCACGAGGATCCCGGATCCTCGCCCGCCGCGACGAGCACGTCCGCACTCGGCCAGAGCAGTCGGCCGAGCACGGCCGGGCGCTGTCGCAAGGGGACTGTTCCCAGTGCACGGAGATGACGTCGTGGGGCGGATGCCGTGAGCCGCCATGCCCAGTCAGCCGGAGGCCGCGCGTCGGGGTACGTACGCGCAGCAGCCGGGAACGCTCGCTGCAGCGGGATCTGCAGGGCGTACACCGCGTTCAGACGTTCCGCGAGTTCCACCGTCTCGGATCCGGCGGCCCCCAGCGCCTCGGCGGCCTCCTGAATGCCGGATTCCCCCGCCGGAGCGCCCACGAAAGGTCGGACACTGTGGAGTGCCCAGACGATCGCATGGAAGGGCGTGCGGGGCGTCGCACAGGTCACACCGGCGAAGACGCGTGGCTCGGACTCGGCGAGCGCGATCTCGAAGGCCGCGGAGGGATCGATGTCGATCCCGGGGTATCGGGTGTGCACATCGATCGCGCACCCCCACTCGCCTGCTTCGAGCGTGAGTGAATGGGTGACGCCCGTTCCCGTGAACGGCGACAGCAACGGTGTCCAGCCCCACACCCGCATCGCCTCAGCGAGCCTGATGTCGTCACCGGGGCGCACCCAGCAGTCGACGTCACCGGAGTGCTGACGTGCTCTCAGCTGCTGCGCATGGAGGGTCGGCCCCTTGATGAAGACGACCTGGATGCCCTGCGCCGCGCACACATGGGCGATCAGCGCGTAGACCAACTCGTGGAAAGGCGAGACGAGCCACGACGGCGCGAGCTCGGTCAGCCGTGCAGGGTGGTTCGGATCCGTCGACGCGATACCCATGTCCTCGAGCGTGCTCTGGACCCCTTCGGTGTCGTCCTCACCATCGAGGTTCGAGGGGTCGCCGGAGACCATCGCCCTCCACACCTCGGCACCCCGCCCCATGAGGAATGTCGGCACGCCGGGCTCGACCGGGACGACGACGAGCTCGAAGCCCTCGTCCTCGAGATCAGTCCCTCGAAGGTCCAACGCTCCGAATGCGACTGCGGCACGACTCGGCACTATTCGCACCCCGGGGCATCGATCGTCACCGGAGTCGCCCGTACCATGGGTGAGTTGCGCACGCTGACCGGGCCGTAGGCCTCTGCATCCACACCGGGCGCGCCCTTCATGGACACCGCGAGCGTCGAGGTGCTGGAGGGCGGGGTGACGACAGCGATTCGCAGCACGTCCCTACCGAGATGCATCGTATGGGATGTCGCCGCGTACTCGTTCCCGTCCAGCGTCCAGCTCTCGATCGTCGCGCCGACCGGCGCGTAGACGACGAAGTCCGTCGCGATGTCTCCGGGTGTGTAGTACGGCCCCGTGATGTAGAGAGGGAGTTTCTCGGCATTCTCACGCGTTGTGGAGTTCTGAAGCGTCGCGGTCGTCGTCCATGTGGGTTCCGCCGTCGCCGAGCACTGATCTGTGGCGACGGAGACGGCCGCATCGACGTAGTAGTCCATCTTGGAGCCGGTCGTGTCGTTGAAGTACACGCCGACGGTGGTCTCCTCGTCGTTCTCGACCGGCAGTATCCCGGCCGCAGGGGAGGTCCCGAGGAGCGCCTGCGCAGCCGGGTCCGCGGTCCACACCTTGATGCGCCCTTCGTCGGCCGAGCGGGTGATCGCGTTGACGAAGGCGACGGGATCGGCCGCTCCCTGGGTCATTGCGGCGAACACCGACGAGGTCGCGCCGGCGAAGAAGATGTTCGACTCCACACCCGTGGGATAGGCGAAATACGCACCGTTGAGAAGAAGAGAGACGGCGTTCTCACTGCTGAGGGTCTCACCCGTCGGAAGCGGCAGGGGCCCGGTCGCGACTAGGAGGTAGCTCAGGGCGACGGGGTCGACAGAGATCACCCCATCGATCTGATCCCCGAAGCGATCGACCCACCATGCCTTGGCGAGCGCCGCACTCGTCGGGAAATCCGGAGTCGCCGTGAGATTCGCGATCCAGCGTCCGATCGTGTCCGAATACACCGCCGCGGTCTCGGCATCCAGCGGCATGATCGGCTCCGGGAGGGCGATGTCGAACTCTGTCGCCGCCGCCTCCTTGACGATCGTCAGCGCGCCGTCAGCGACCTGGATGAGGATGAACGATCCTGGTCCCCCGCCGCTCGCGCGCGCCTCCGCGTTCCCCTGGAACATCACCAGATAGTTGCGCGGCCCGGCGGCGCCAAGGGCGTTGGGGAGCACCGAGAGGATGCTCTGCGCGGGTTCCAGCACGCTCTGCAACCGCTTGAGCGTCGAATCGACGTCAGCGACGCCTCCGTCGACCTGGTCGATGAGCGCGCCACGATCGATTCCCTCAAGCGATGTCAGAGAAGATCCGATCGACTCTTCCATATCCGTCACGGTCGACGACAGAGTCTGGAGAGCGGCCACATCGACCCGGCCCTGCGCAGGCTTGAGGACATTCAGATCGAGGGCGCTCGCCGGAGAGAGGACGTCTTCCCCTAGAGAAGACGCGATCTGAGTGACGAGTCGGACGGCGCGAAGATTCTCCGTGAGAGGGATCGGAAGCGAGGAGGCGAAGCCCCACAGTCTTCCGCTGGTCGCTGCCTCCGCCTGCGCGGCCTCCGCCATGAATGCCTCCGCCGCCGCGGCGGCGGAAGCACTGTCGGAGGCCAGAAGCGCGGCCTGCATCTCTTCCGCGTGCGGCATCGCCGCAGTGAGATGTGTGCGCGCATCCTGCGCCTGCGCGTAGACGCGCTGACCGGCCCAGATAACTGCGGCGATGAGAAGCAGAAGCACGACCGAGACCGCGGCCCACACCCAGGGCCGGATGCGGCGCCTCCGTGCGGGGACGGGCTCTCGTGCGCCTTCCCGCACTTGCCGGCGAGAAGGGGACGGTGTCTGAGAATCGGGCATCTGGTCCATGATTACACGGGTTCGGTCCCGGAGCCCGCGAGAGCCGCGGGAACGTCAGGACGAGGTCTCGAGGGATTCACGTCGATCTAGCGGCTCATCAGCCGACGTGCTTCGAACGCCAATGCCCCCAAGCGGGAGCTCCTCGAGACGAATGAATACGGTGACTGCGTGGCACCGAACTTGCGGTAGAACTCCTCGATCGGCTCGAGCATGGATCCTTCGAAGTCGAAAGCGTCAGTGAACTCGCCAGCGGCTTGAATCGCCCGCCAGTGCACGAGGTTGCCCGCCCCGTTCTTTCGGAGTTCTGGATCCGCGCCGGTGACGAGCAGGTACGCCTTCGCCTGATCCCCGACGATGTAGGCAGCAGCGTGCGCACGCCCGCCCGCATCGCGCGCGATCAGAGCACGACGATGCGCGTGACGATGCGCGCTCGCATCGATTCTCCGGAGAAGATCCCGCGAGTAGGGAAGAGACTTCCCCTGCCGCGCAAACGTCATCTCAGCGAGATCGAGCACATCTTCGACATCATCGCTCTCGGTGACCTCGAGGATTCGCTCAGCCTGCTTGACTAGGTTCCGGGTGGTCTTGCTGAAACCGGCCAACAACTGCGCCTGGTCCTGAATCCCGTCGAGCACGTAGCTGTATCGCGTTGTCTGCGAGAAACCGCTCCAATAGAACGGCAACCAGTTGGTCACCTCGGAATGGAAGTTCTGGCGGAAGACATCGTGCGTGGGCAGGCCGGCGATCAGCCGCGAATACAAATCCTTCTCCCGAGCCAGGCGTTTCGAAGACGACTCCGGGATCCGCTCGATCCACGGGCCGAGCGCCTGCGTCAGCGACGGTTGACTCAGGACACGAAGTCCCAGCTTCTTCGTCGCGACGAACGGAAGCCGGGCGACGACACGACCGCCCTCTTCGATCTCGACAGCGTC
This sequence comes from Microbacterium sp. K24, assembly GCF_004794465.1. Classification (GTDB taxonomy): domain Bacteria; phylum Actinomycetota; class Actinomycetes; order Actinomycetales; family Microbacteriaceae; genus Microbacterium. Next base: position 78,550 of record NZ_SSDJ01000107.1, read on the forward strand.
CCATCGGCCCGGCGCCGTCGCGTCGAGCCACCATGGCTGCTGGAAGATGGAGTAGTGGCCCACGCCGGCGGCGAGATCGCGATCAGTCTCCTGCACCTTCTCCGTCTTCCTGTTCCGCGTCTCCGCACTCGCTCCGCCGGTCGTGATCCGGGCGGGTGGCTGATTCCGCATCACCGGCAGCCCCACTGCCTCGAACGAGGCCATCATCGCGCCGTCGACGTCTTCCGCGACTCGGTCGAGCCCGAATGAGGCGCAGTACCCGCCCGCTTCGTACCCACCCTCGTCGAGGACGTCCTTTGTCGGGAGGTATCCGATCACCTGGTCTGCGCAGCCGACGCACATCACGTGACGAGACGTGTCTCGGTCACGCAGCCGCTGAGCGTAGGCGACGACGACCTCGCCACTCACGGTGTACAGGACAAGCGAATCGCCGATGGCCAGACGACCGAAGCTCACGTCAGCCGCTCCCGGGCCCACGACGAATCGATCCGCTTCCACTGTCACGCGCGATCCATGGACCTCGATCGGACGGATCGGTACCGCCGACCCCACCGCCTTGACAACAAGACTCGCGAGGCTGCCACACCAGGCCTCATACGTCGGCCAGGTCATGTCCTCGAAGAGCCTGCCTGTTGCGAGTTGGCGGAGTCGTCTGCGAGTACTGTGCACCTTCGCGCTCGCGTTCGGACGAACGTCACCGGAGAAGCCCTGCAAAAAGAGGATCGGCATCGCATCGTCGGCGAGCGCCGCGCGCAGCTCCCGACGCACGTAGCCGGGGAAGTGACTGTCGACCCCATTGCGGACCGGCCCGCCGACCGGGTGACACGCGTAATTCCAGAGGATCGCCAGCGGGCGGTCGGAAGAGTCTTTCACCACGACGGCCGTCAACTGCTCGTCTGTCTGCCCCTCCGGATTCGGAGCGTTGACCACGTCATTGATCCGTGGGCGTCGGGCCACGACCAGCTTCTTGCGAAGCCGCCGGTTGATGCTGTGCTCGGCGATCGTCTCCCCCACGGCCAGCGTGACCGGCTGTGGGACGGCGCTCAGGGCCTGCTCGACACCCAGGCGGACCTCGTCGGCAACCCAGCTCATGTAGGCGGGATCGGGCCGACCGAGAACAGGTTTGCTGGCGTCGGTCATGGGTGCGCGATGAGTGTGGCTCGCCGCTACCACGATCCGGTCGGCCGGCAGGGGCGCCGCCGCCGCTTCGACGGCTTCCCGCACCTTTGAGCCGGGGTAGAGCAGGTCGAGAGTCACGATGAGCATCGCCGGCTCATCCGATTCCATCCACAGCGCGAGGACGTTCACTTCAAGATCCGAGACGATCCCCTGCCATGGAAGGGAGCCGGAGTCGGAAGCCCCCAGCGGCACCTGATCGCCCGGCGAGATGCGCCGCGAGACGGCGGCCGCCCGCACCGTTCCAGCAGGGAGAGTTGACATCGTCACGATCCTATCGTCGCGATGGTCTCTCGCCTTATCGTGCTGTGGGCCAGAATGAGATCATGCAATTCAGGCGACTTCGGTTGGGTTCGGCGTCGCGTGGAGTTCTGGCGATCACGTCGGGAACGCTTGTTGGCCAGATCATCGTGGCCGTCGCCACCCCGTTCCTTTCTCGGATTTATCCGCCGGAGGCCTTCGGCGCCTTCTCGACCGCGCTCGCCATCGCCAGCGCTGTAGGCCCGGCGACAGCCCTGAAGTTCGACTCCGCGATCCTGCTGCCCCCGAAGGATGCGGATGCGCGGAATCTGCTCATCCTCGCCATCCTCTCGACCACGGTCGTCGCCGTTCTCTCGGGCGTCGTCGTCGCCCTTGTCGGGCCGCTGGCGCTCCCCTCGATGATGGATGCCATCCCTTTCGCCGCCCTCTGGATCGCGGCGCTCATCCTGACCACGGGGTTGTTCACGAGTCTTGTTCAAGCCGCGCTGCGGTCGAAGAGCTACGGCCTGGTCGGCTGGCGCTCGGCGATCCAATCGATAGGCACTACAGCCGCACAACTGGCGTTCGGACTCCTCAGCCCCTCTCCGACCGGGTTGCTGGGCGGTGCGCTCCTCGGACGCCTGCTCGGTTTCGGAGCTCTGACGCGATCCTTGAAACCCCTGCGAGCGGCACGGGGCGGTGCCTCCATGCGTGATCTCGCTCGCACCTACTGGCGCAGCCCGGCGATCCTGGCGCCTTCGTCTCTGCTCAACTCCCTCGGGAGTCAGTTGCCGCTCATCTTGCTCTCCGCCTGGTTCGGTTCCGGCGCAGCGGGCCAGCTGGGGATGGCGCAGCGCTTGGTCTTCCTCCCCGCCGCGCTCATCGGCGCAGCTCTCGCGCAGGTCTTCGGTGCGGAGATCGCCCAACGGCTCAGGGACGGTGCCGGCTCCTCGCGGGCGCTGTACCTCCGGGCGACGTGGCGCATCACGGCGATCGCCGCTCCGATGTGCATCATCATTCTGGCCGTCGCCCCCTGGGCGCTGCCGTGGATTCTGGGCAGCGATTGGGAGGCGAGCGGATACCTCGCCCAAGGGATGGCGATCTCGGCGAGTGTGAGCCTCGTCGTCTCACCGTTGAGCCAGGTGTACACCGTTCACCAGTCCGTCGCGTCCCTCGCCATCGATGCCTCGCGGGTGGCTTTGATCCTCGCCGCAGGCGCCATCGCGCTGGCTCTGGGGCTCGATGTCATTGACATGGTCTGGATGATGTACGGCGCTCAGGTCCTGAACTACATCGCCACCTGGCTGTACGGCCTACGAATTGTCTCGAGGAAGGTATCGCATGCGGCGCCCGATCAAGATCTACCGCAATCTGAGCTATGAGTGGCCCGACGATGAAGCTGTCCCCGCCCGTTCGCTGGCGATGAAAGACATCGACGCGGAGAACGCGCACCTCGTGAGGGCGATCCGCGAGGATTCGCTTGCCCGCGTATTCGTGCGCTTCTCCGACGAAGGTCGGCATGGCGTCTTCGCCCTGGTCGATGGAGTCCCCGCCGGACACGCGTGGATCACAGCTCCCATCGACCGAGCTGCCGTGGTGAACTCCTACGCACGGTTGGAGGCAGGAGAATGCCTCATCCATTACTGCTTCGTCGATCCGCGACACCGCGGGCGCGGCATCTATCGAGAAATGCTGCACGAGCTGACGGCATGGGCTCTCGACTCGGGAGCCGGCCGCGTGCTCGTCGATACCGGTAGAGACAACATCTCGTCGCAGCGAGGCATCGTGCGCGCCGGTTTCGCCGCACGCCAGGAGACCACCGATATCGTCGTCGCCCGACGACTGGTGTGGAGCCGCCGCCGTCCGTTCAGACGACTCTGAGCGCGTCGCCCGGCAGTCGTCACTGCTCAACGTCTCTGCGAAGCGAAAGAGCGTTCAGGGATCAAACCGGGCAGAACACCGCGCCCCGCGTCACGGATGTCGTAGTCGCGAGGCATGATGGCCAGCAGTACCAGCGCGGCCACCAGGCCATGCGACAGCATCGCGGTGAGTACCGACGTATTCGAGAGCGCGACGGTGGGCATCGTCATGATCACCCCGACCACGCCCACAGGAATTCCCGCGGAAACCCGGTCCAACACCTTGAGGTACAACAAGAGCACGACACCGGCACCGACCAAACCCGCCCAGCCGAAGTTGGCGAAACCATCGGCGAACATGTTCGCGTTTGCTGCCATGGTGGGCAGCCCCGCCATCCACTCTCCGATCACGTAGGGGGGCGTGCGATTGTAGGGATATTCGACGAACCCTCTGAGAATCGAATGGCCCAAGTGAACCTGAGGGTTCTCGGAGAAGAACTCGGCGTACACCGAGGTGAAGACGCCGGGTGTGACGAGGAAGCGGCGCGAGAGCAGGGAGGTGAGAAGAATCGAGTTCGTCAGGTGGTCGACGATCGCCGACAACAGGATCATCCCGGAGGCGCCCCAGATGAGGGCAAGCCCGTCAGCGGTGCGCCGACGTCGACGCAGGAAGAAAGCGATGATCAGCCACGCAGGGATCGCGAACAGCATGCTCTTGAAACCTGTCGTGGAATAGAGGATCAGTTGCCCGATGATCCCCCATGCGGTCCAGAGCTGGCGACGCAGGAACAGACCTCGAGCGACCATCATCGGATTTACTACGTTCGCCTGGATGAAGACCAGATAACTGAGGATGCCGATGCCCTCGAGGTTGTTCGCATACTCCTCGCGCACGTCGTAGACGTCGAGTAGGTCGAGGAATCTGAGGCTGATCCCCTGTGTGAACGCGAGCAGCGCGTACGTCACGACGGAGATGATGATGAGGGCGAGCCAGATCGATGTCGGCGATACTGCGAAGTTCAGAGGCCGGACGGTTCCGCGTACGCCGAGGCAGATGCCGACGAAGACCGCTGAGACGACGACGCCCAGGAGGATGGCCTCGTTGTCCTCACGATACGGCGTGTACGAGGCCATCAGGATCGTCGGAGCGACGGTCACGACGTAGAGCACCCAGAGCACAACGCTCGACGCCCGCTCGATACGACGAGGGAGCGCAAGCGCCGCGACGATCGCAGTGATCAGGGAGATGATGACGGCTTCAGTATGCGGCTCGCGATATCGGTATCCGAGGTAGCCGAAAGGCGGCGCGATGAGGTCGGCGTATACCCAGTGCAACAGGAAGGCGAAAACGATGACGCCCAGCGGGACAAGCACGAACTCACGGCCGGGGAATTTGACAGCACTGCGCAACGAACTCTCCGATGAGGTCATGCTGTCTTTCCGTTCCACAGGGCACGAGCCTACCCATTAAATGTCGCCGAGGCGGGGCACCTCGGTCGTTCGTACGTTCAGTGCTTGTCAATACTCCCCAACGACACGATGACCTCGGGCTGCGGGTATGTGATCAGCACGGCGTCACGTCTGCCGTAGAAGACGAACTGGCTTCCTGCGGCAACCGCACTCGCCCCTGCTCCGAGCGCTGCGACGAAGTCGTCGACATCTGACGCTCCGCCGAGGGCGATCACCGGGACCCGGACCGAGCCGGCGACGAGGCGGAGAGCCTCGAGGTCGTACCCGTTCCGAACGCCTTCCCGGTCGATCGCTGAGACGATGATCTCGCCTACCCCGAGCTCGACCGCTCGCCGGGCGAGGTCATCCACCTGCTCGTTCTCGTCACGGCCCCCCGAAGCGGCTACCGCGACCAGCGTGCCGTCGTGTCGGCGTCGGAAATCGATGCTCGCGACGACGCTTTGGGATCCGAGTTCGGCCGCCATCGACTCGACGGAGGCCGGTGCGGCGAAGAGCGCGGAATTGACGATCACCTTTTCGATTCCGAGACCGACGACACGACGCGCCTGATCGACCGTGCGAAGCCCCCCGCCGTAGGCCACCGGCATGAATGCCTCCGACGCGATGTCGGCGAGGATGTCGTACGCCGGATCACTGAGCGATCGACTGGCCGCGATGTCGACGACGACCAGCTCATCGACCTGCTTCTCGTTGAAGATCTTGACAGCATTGATGGGGTCCCCCAGATACCGAGGGCTGCGGTACTGCCGCGTCTTGACCAGCCAGCCGCCTTCATCGATCTGGAGAACGGGTATCACCCGCGGCCCGATCATGAACGGCTCCACTGATCGAGCATCTGCATGCCGAACGCATGGCTCTTCTCCGGGTGGAACTGGGCCCCGGTGACGTTCTCCCGCTGCACCATCGACGTGAACTCGCCTCCGTAGTCGCTGCGCGCCAGCTCATCCCGCTCATCAGACACGACCACGCGGTAGCTGTGCACGAAGTAGAACCGGTGCCCCGCCGGGAGCGCGTCGACGAGGGCGGCGGGCTTGCGTATCTCCAACTGATTCCAGCCCATGTGGGGCACCCGCATCCCCTGCGAGTCGTCGAAACGCACACTGCTCCCGGGAATCAGTCCCAGCCCAGCCGACACCCCCTCCTCGCTCGAATCGAGCAGCAGCTGCATCCCGAGGCAGATACCGAGCACTGGACGACCGGTGCGCGCTTGCTCATGGATCGCCGCGTCGAATCCCCCGGCGCGGAGTTTCGCCGTCGCGGCGTCGAAGGCGCCGACGCCGGGCAGGAGCAGGCGGTCCGCGCGGGCGATCCGCCCGGGGTCTGAAGAGAGTTCGGCCTCCTGGCCGATGCGCCGGAACATGTTGATCAGCGAACCGATGTTCCCGACCCCGTAATCGACGATCGTGATCATCTCTTCCTCCCTCTGGCGGACTCGGTGCAGCGGACGAGCACTTCGTCGAGCCTCCCCGCCAGCGCGCGGTAGTCGTAATTGGCGATCACGTGGGCGCGGGCGTTGTCGGCCCACCGACGACGATCATCGGCGGCGGCCGTCGACGCCATGCTCACCATCGCCGTGGCAAGAGCATCCGCATCGTCGGCGGGAACGACGATCCCGGCGTCAGCTTCGGAGACCACATTGTTCCGAGCGCTGCTCGCCACCAGGATCGGTCGAGCGGCGGCGGCGTAGTCGAAGATCTTGTTCATGCTCACGCCGTAGCGATACACGTCCAGATCCAGGATGTTGATGACCATTGCGTCCGCACCTCCGACCAAAGACGGAACCTGATCCTTCGGCACCGGAGGCTCGAAGACGACGCGAGCGCTGTGTTCCGACTCCTCCGCCCTCCTCTGGATCGCCCGGCGTTCTGCGCCATCACCGACGATCACCAGACGCATCCGCGGTTCGGCGGCTGCGGCGGATAGGAATCCGTCCACGATGGCCCGCACGCCGTTCGCCCTTCCCACCGAGCCGAGGTACATGAAAACGAACTCGTCGCCGTCCACCGGTGGGGTGCCGTCGAAGTCATGCGCGTCGGTGCCGTTCGAGATCCACACCACCTTCTCCAGAGGAACGCCTTGAGAGACCAGGTATTCGGACGCGAACGGCAGCAACGTGATGACGGCGGCAGCGCGGGAGCAGAGCGTGCGCTCGAGCCGCCGCAGCATCCAGGTCAGCGGCCCTCGAGGGGAAAGCTTTCCCATGTCGATCAATGTCTGCGGCCACAGATCACGGATCTCGAAGATGAAGGGAACGCCGGCGCGTCTCGCGAGGACCGACGCGGCCCAGGCGGCCAGGGGGTGGACGGTGCTGCCGACCACAACGTCCGGGCGCGAGAGGTCTCGGACGCTTGCCTGCCTCAGCAGCGCGGCAGTGAAGACGAGCATGTTCCGCAGGCGACCGACGCCTCCTCGATACTCGGGGCTTCTGAGGAATCGGAAGGTCACGCCATCTCGCACACGGTCGGTGAATCGACGATCCGAGACATCCCTCCGACGCCGTCCTGAAGGGTGTTCGGTGCTCGCGCCGAGCAGGATCACCGTCCAGCCTCGCTGGGCGAGTCCCCGTGCGAGCGAGAAATGACGGGAGCCGGAAGCCGTCTCGTTCGGGTCGGTCGCATAATGGTTGACGATCCAGACGGTCTTCATACGGCGCCCAGCACCCGTCGGTACTCATCGATCATGCGAGCGGATTCAACAGGCCACGTCGGAAGATCGACGTGTTCGATCGCTGCGCGCCCCTCTGCCAGACGGTCATCGTCCATGCTCGCCATGGCGCCGACGAGGGCGTCCGAGCTTCCTTCGATCTTCCAGTCGCCGCCCTCGGAACCGAGCAGATGATCGACCTCCACGAGGTCCGTGTAGAAGAAGGGGATCCCCGCCATGGAATACTCCAGCGCCTTGTTCGGCAAGGACAGCGCATAGGAGAGGCAGGTCGCCTCGATCATGCAGAGCCCGACGTCGCCTCCCGCAACCGTGTCGACGACCGCATCAGGGGCTACGGCCTCGAGGTGATGGATGTTGACGTGCGTGCTCGCCGCCGTCCGGACGAGGTCGGCGAGCGTTCCGCCTCCGATGAACACGACATGGTCTCCCGACGACTCCCGAGCCACGAAGGCCTCGAGGATCTCAGGCACATGACGGTGAGCGACCACGTTCCCGACGTGGACGTAGATCCTGCTCTCGGCCGGGATGCCGAACAGGTGGCGAAGGTCGACCGGTGTCGGATGACTCATCCGGGAAGGCGCGTTGCGCACGCTCGTCACACGGACGCCCGGATACGCCGAGCGATACCAAGCCGCTATCGACTCGTTGACGACGAAGACGGCGGCGCATCGACGAATGTAGCGACGCTCGATCATCCGGAACACCTTGCCCTGGAGGCCCCCCGACGTCGAGGTCTCCGTCTCGAGTTCGTGAGTGTCGTAGATCAAGGCCGCCTTATGGCGGCGGGCGATCGCGTAGCTGACGGGCAGCACGGCCACGGAATGCGCGTTGACGACGCGCACAGCCCGCTTCTTCCAAGCGCGATACGCTGCGACCGACCATGAGATCTGTTCGCGCACGCGTCCGATCAGAGAGCGCGGGCGCGCATCGACCGCCGCACCGACTCGTTCGATCGATCGGTTTCCGTCCAGTCTCTCGGTGTCGGGAAGGCCGCCCGCTCTCTGTCCAAGGACCACCACGCGCTCGAACAGCCCCGTCTCGGCGGCGGCTTTCGTCTGACGGAAGATACGGCTCTCATTGACGATCGGGGCTGGATAGATGTGGAGATTCACGCTGTCATTCATCGCGGATAAAGTCCCAGCCTGCGAAGGCGGTTGACCATCCCGCGGAGAAACTGGACGAAGCCGTAGGAGTTCCGATAGTCGCGATAGCTCGACGCAGGTCGTTCCACGATCTCCGTGAGCTGCGCCGGGGTGAGGGAGAGCTTCTTGAGCAGCAGGATCTCGTCTTCCAATCTCAATCGGTCGCTGTAGTCGCTGTCCGCGACGGCGGCCAGCGCATCGGCTCTGCTGATCTGGCCCGAGTTGATCAAATCGGAGTAGTGACCTCGACGCTTGTCGATTCCGAACTTCCGCGGAAGGTAGAACCCTTGCACCCAGCGCGTGAAGATCGACTCGTAGTGCTTGCCTTCGTAAGGGACCCAGCCGAGCTGCTCGACCAGCTCCCCCATCGCCTTCGACTTGTCGTACTCGAGATAGTTGAGGATCGACACGATTCTCACGCGGCGAACGAAGGTCGTCCACGCGAGAGTGACGAAACCGAAATGAGGATAGGTTCGCAGAGCCACGCGCCCGAATCGACGATGCACGTCGTTCAGATAGCGCCAATCCGAATGACCGTACGACCACGACGGAACGCTGATCGACTCCGTGGCGAAGTTCATGCCCGAGATGATGAACCGCACTCCGTGTTCGCGAGCGACCTTCCACAGCGTGGCCTGGATCGCGTGATCACTCGGGATGTCAGCATCCGGGGTCGACGCCCACAGGAATGAACGCTGCAGATCGTAAAACTCATCGAGCCGCAGAACCTCGGTGTGCAGGTCGATGTCGAGAACCCTCAGGAGACGTTCGATGTTCAGAACGGCCAGCGCGGAGTTCCACCCATTGTCGACGTGGACGGCCAGCGGCCGCAGACCCAGGCGCTTCACCTGCAATGCGACGTACGAACTGTCCACCCCGCCGCTGACCCCGATAATGCAGTCGTACTCCTTGCCTTTTCCTGCGCGTGCGATTGCTTCCACGACCTGTGCGAGCTTGGCAGGGCGCTGCTCGACAGGAACAACGCGTGACTCGAGGAGCGCGTCGTATCTGCGGCAGTGGTTGCACACGCCGTCGGTAAGGACGATGTCCGGGTCGACCGCGGAGTTCATGATGCAGCGCGTACATTCTCGAACGGTCATCGAGCCGGCACTCCTTTCACCGTCGCTCCCGCTGCGACGTCCTTCGTGGCGCACGCCGCGGCTCCCACGGTCGCACCGGCACCGACCGTGAGCCCCTGAAGCACGACGGAGCCCGCGCCGAGAAGGGTTCCGCTCTCGACGACGACGTTCCCCGAGACGATCGCCCCGGGATTCACCGAGACGAAGTCGGCGAGGGTCGCATCGTGACCGATGATGCTGGCAGGGTTGAGGTGCACGTGGTCGCCGATGCTGACGTTGGTGGAGACCTGCACGCCGGAGGTGATCACGACGCCGTCTCCGATCCGTGCACGCGAGCCGATGACGGCACGCGGGTGGATGAGAGTCGTCGCCCGCAGGCCGGCATTCGACAGTCGCTGCGCGACGGCCTCGCGGACGGTCGGCGAGCCGATGGCGACGACGAACCGCTCATCACCGGCCGCCGTCGGCAGCCATTCCTCTTCGGTGCCGAGGTACGCGATGCCGCGCTCGGCCAGGCGGCCGAGGTCGACCTGACGGGGCCCGGTGTCGACGACGCCGAGGAGCTGCAGCGGCTCCCCCGCGGCGATCAGCGCCTCGACGACGTCGAGGGTCTCACGGCCGAAGCCGCCCGCGCCCATGATCACGATCCGCTCAGCCATGGGCCTCACCGAACTTCGTCATGGTCGCGTGCCCTTCTGCCGAGATGCCCTCGCGTTTCACGACCGAGGCTACCGTCGCGATGACGATCCGGAGGTCGAGTCCGACGCTGCGCCGGTCGACGTACCGCACGTCCTGGGCGAACTTGCTCTCCCAGGAGATCGCGTTGCGACCGGTCACCTGCGCCAGGCCGGTGATGCCGGGACGCACCTCGTGCCGACGCGCCTGCTCCGGCGAGTACCGCTCGAGATACTCGACCAGCAGCGGGCGGGGGCCGACGACGCTCATGTCGCCGCGCAGCACGTTCCACAGGCTCGGCAGCTCGTCGAGGCTGGTCGCCCGCAGCCGCACGCCGAACGGGGTGAGCCGATCGGCATCCGTCACCCACCCGCGCGACTCGTCGATCGAGCGCATGGAGCGGAACTTGTACAGCGTGAAGATCCGGCCGTCCCGGCCCGGACGCTCCTGCGCGAACACGACGGGCCGTCCGAGCTTGATAGCGACGAGCACGGCGGTCGCGACGATCACGGGCGACAGCAGCACGAGGGCGACGGCCGACGCGACCACGTCGAGCGCACGCTTGACGATATCGTAGGGGCGGATCCGTGCACTCATCGCGTCAGGAAGCCGCGGATCGCCGCGAGCACGCGCTCGCGCTGAGAGGGCGTCAGTGCAGAGCCGCTCGGCAGCGTCAGGCCGCGCGCGAAGAGAGACTCCGACGCACCGCTCGTCTTGCTGCGGGCACCGGCGAAGACGGGCTGCGCGTGCATCGGCTTCCACAGCGGACGGCTCTCGATGCTGTCCTCCGCGAGGGCAGCGGCGAGCGCCGAGGGCTCCCACCCGGTCGTCTCGGCATCCACCAGGATCGAGGTCAGCCAGACGTTGTCGGCTTCATCGCCGTCCGCCCCGAAGACCTCGACGCCGTCGACGTCGGCGAACAGCGCCTTGTAGAGCTCGCGCATCTCACGGCGACGCGCGATCATCGCGTCGAGGCGCGTGAGCTGCGCACGCCCGAGTGCGGCGAGCAGGTTGCTCATCCGGTAGTTGTAGCCGATGTCCGTGTGCTCGTAGTGCACTACCGGCTGCCGCGCCTGCGTGGCCAGGTATCGCACGTGCTGCGCGACCTCGGCGTCGTCGGTGAGCAGCATGCCGCCGCCCGACGTGGTCATGATCTTGTTGCCGTTGAAGGAGACGACGGATGCGCGGCCGAAGCTGCCGGCCGCACGCCCCGCATGCGTGGCGCCGAGCGACTCCGCGGCATCCGACAGCACGGGCACGCCGAACTCGTCGGCCAGCGCGAGGATCGCGGTGTAGTCCACCGCCTTGCCGAGCAGGTCGACCGGCACGATCGCCGACACCCTCTCTCCCGCGTCGCGGAGCTCGGTGAGCGCCTCGCGGAGCAGAGCGACGTCCATGTTCCCCGTCGCGGGGTCCGCATCGATGAAGTACGGTTCGGCACCCGTGTAGACGATCGCATTCGCGGTCGCCGCGAAGGTCATCGACGACGTCAGGACGACATCGCCGGGCTCCACGCCGAGGGTGAGGAGGCCGAGGTGCAGCGCCGCGGTTCCCGAGCTCAACGCCACGGCGTGTGCGACGCCGAGGCGATCGGCGAGTTCGCGCTCGAACGCGTCGACGTCGGGGCCGAGCGGGGCGATCCAGCCGGAGCGCATCGCGGCCACGACCGCCTGCTCCTCCGCCTCGCCCACGTCGGGCGACGACATGTAGATCCGTTCGCTCACGCGTCGGCCGCCTTGGCGAGACGGATCGGCTCGATGACGACCGTGTCGTTGTCCCGCGGGCTCGCGAACATCCGTGCCATCCATCCCGTCTTGTCCAGTCGCTCCGGCGTGATCACGTCGGCGCGGGTGTGCGAGACCTTCGGGTGGAAGGGACGCTCGAGGTTCTCACGTGAACCCACCAGCTCCTCGTGCAGCTTCTCCCCGGGGCGCAGGCCCGTGAACACGATCTCGATGTTCTTGCCCGACATCGCGACCATGCGCTTGGCGACCTCGAGGATCGACACCGGCTCACCCATGTCGAGGATGAGCACCTCACCGGCGCGGCCGATGGCCCCCGCCTGCACGACCAGCTGGCATGCCTCGGGAATCGTCATGAAGTACCGCGTGGCGTCGGGGTGCGTGACGGTGATCGGACGCCCGTCCGCGATGAGCCGCTGGAAGGTGGGCAGCATCGATCCGCGGCTGCCGATCACGTTGCCGAAGCGCACCGAGAGGTAGCGCATCCCGGTCTCCTGGCCGGCCCACGCCGTCAGCTTCTCGGCGACGCGCTTCGAGTGCCCGAGCACGCTCGTCGGATTGGCCGCCTTGTCGGTCGAGATGTTGACGAAGGTCGACACGCCCACCCGGCGCGCGGCATTGAGCACGTTGAGCGATCCGATGACGTTCGTCTTCCAGGCCTCGTCGGGGTACTGCTCGAGCATCGGCAGGTGCTTGAGCGCCGCCGCGTGGAAGACGACCTCGGGCTGCCGCTCGTCGAAGATGCGGTCGACGAGGTCGACGTCGCGGATGTCGGCGAGCACCACGTCGTTCGTGTCGAGCAGACCGTGCCCCGCCGTGCCGAGCTGGGCGTCCTGGAGTCCGGTCTCGTCGCGGTCGAGCATGATCAGCTCGCGCGGACCGTACTTGGCGAGCTGTCGACAGAGCTCCGAGCCGATCGATCCCCCGGCGCCCGTCACCAGCACGCGCCGACCGGTCACATATCCGGCGATCAGCTCGACGTTGGTGTCGACGGGATGCCGACCGATGAGGTCTTCGATGCTGATGTCGCGGACGTCGCTGATCGATCCCTCCCCCGAGTTCAGGGAATGGAGCGACGGCGTGACCGCGACGCGGAGACCCGCGGCCTCGGCACGGTCGCTCAGCTCGCGCAGGAGCGCGCTGTCGGCGCGGCCGATCGCGATGATGGCGAGCTCGGCGCCCGTGCGCTGCGCGGCTTCCGCGACGTCATGGGTGGTGCCGACCACCGAGACGCCGCGCAGCCGGAGGTTGCGCTTGTCCGGGTCGTCATCGAGAAGCCCGACGGGCCGAATGGGCGAAGCCGGGTCGATCGTCACGTTGGCGAGCAGCTTGTCGGCGATGAAACCCGCGCCGATGATCAGAGCGGGCGTGGCGTCCGCGCCGGGCTTGCGGGCGCGCTCGATGAGCAGGCGCGCCAGATAGCGCACGCCGAACATCAGGAGGAGGACGAACGGGAACGCGAGCAGCAGGGTGCCGCGGGGCACTCCGATGATCGGGCCCAGGGGGATGACCAGCAGCGAGAGCGCGATCGCCTCGATCACGACGATGATGCCCACGGCGCGCACCTCATCGAAGGATCCGTAGGCGAACCGGCCACGATAGAGCGACGTCGCGTAGCCGACGACGATCTGGATCGCACCGGCAGTGAGCGCGAGCAGGCTGGTCGCGATCCAGCCCTGCGCGTCCATCATGAATTCGAACCGCAGGGCGATCGCGAGCACGACGCCGAAGCTCCAGGAGAGTCCGTCGACGATCGCCGCGAACATCCGACGGCGTCTCTGGGTGATGGAACCACCCGAGAATATCGGAATATTGCTCGTCGACGTACTGACGAACTCCTGTTTGGCACTCAAGACTGGAAGCCCCCTCAGACTTACTCACTCCCCTGGAGATATGTTCTCACAGGTATTGCGCAGGTTCGCGTCTGAGTACGCGAGTTACGGCGTTCCCTCACCGTCCGACGTCCCGGGATCCGGCGTCTCCGAGCCGGGGTCCGTCGTATCCGCAGGCGGCGGGGTCTCCTCCGCATCGGTGCGCGGGCTCGACCGACGCGTGCCCTGCTGGCGCTCGATCTCGACCCGCAGCTGATCGGCCGCCACGGCCGCGAACGCGTCGCGGTACACCTCGAGGGTCGTGACGCCCGCCGCTCCCCAGAGACTCGTCGACCCGACCTGGGCCGCAGCCTCGACCAGCGCGGTCTGCAATGCCTCGTCGGCGTCCGGGTACCGGGACGCCGCGGCCTCCGCGTTCCCTGCGAACGTCGCCGCATACGCGGTCACCGCCGCGTCCGCCGGCGGTCGGAGCGCGTCCAGCTGCGTGCGGATCGATCGCATCTCGGTCGTCGCCGCGTCGAGCGCCAGGATCTGCTCCTGCGCGGAATCGATCGCGCTCCCGACCTCTGCCAGCGATTCCTCGTCGATGTCGCCCCGCTCGTACTCGGCGGGCGCCTCCGGCACGACGATGGTCGCGAGACCCGCGGCGTAGGCGTCGACAGCCGCGAGAGCCGTCGACAGCGCTGCGGGGTCCGTCACCTCGATGACGGAGTCGCGGTCGGATGCCGGGTCCGGCACGGTGCTCGTGTTCAGCAGCGCGCCCCGCAGGAGCGCCGCGTCCGCTGTCTGGGATGCGATGTCAGCGATGATCCGGTCGCGGGTCGTGATCAGGGACTGGTGTCCGTTCTGGAGGGCGGCCTCGTCGGCTTCCAGCGCCGTGACCGAGCTCGCCGCCGGGCTCGCCGTCGCCATCTGCACGCCGCCGACGGCGGCGGCCGCGATGACCGCGAGCACAGCCAGCGCCGCGGCCCCCGTCGTGAGCGGATCGACCGTCCGACGTGAACGCTTCGGCGGCGAGACGACATCGTCGACGCTGATCGTGATCGGCACGGCGGTCCTCGCCGCGGCTTCGACGCGGCGGATGAGCGCGTCGGTCTCAGCCACGGGGCGGGCGGGGCCGCGCTGGTCCCTCGGCTCGCCGATCATCTCGCGCAGACGCCAGACGGTGTGATGGTCGTCCCGAGGCGCGCCGGCGGACAGGTCCGCGCGCGGACCGTCCGGAAAGAGATCGCTCAGGGGTGCCATGCTGCCTTCATCGATATATCGGTAGTCTCAGGAGACGATACCGCCGATCCGCGCCGCCCACCGGGAGAGCCATGGAGTTCCACGACTACCTCCGGGTGCTGCGGCGCCAGCTGGTCCTCGTCGTGGCAGGTCTCCTCATCGGGCTCTCGACGGGCGCTCTGGTCGCGATGCTCACCCCGCCGAGGTACGAGGCCTCCGCCGATGTCATGGTGACCGTGCAGGTCAGCGACACGGCCACGTCCTCCGATCGGGCACTCGCCACGAGCTACGCCATGCAGGCGGTCGGGACGTACCGGACGGTCCTCACCAGCTCGCTCGTGCTCAGCCCGGTGATCGAGGACCTGAACCTGTCCACCAGCCCGGAGCGCCTCGCCGGCCGCATAAGCACCGATGCCGCCGTGAACAGCGCGATCATCTCGATCAGCGTCGAGAACCGCAACCCCGGGCAGGCCGCGCGCATCGCGAACGCGGTCACCGAGAGCTTCACCACGGTCGTCACCGAGACGCTGGAGAAGCGCGAGCAGGAGACGGCGTACTCCGTCCGCCTCGTCACCCTCCAGTCGGCGCAGGTGCCGACGGTCCCGGTCGCGCCGAACCTGCCGTTGTCGCTCGTGGTCGGCGCGCTCATCGGGCTCGCGGTCGGCATCGGGGTCGCGCTGCTGCGGGCGACACTCGACCAGCGGGTGCGCACGGCCTCCGATGTGGAGGCGTCCGTCGCCGTCCCCGTCCTCGGTCAGATCCCGCTCGACGCCGATGCTGCGGAGCATCCGCTCGCGGTGAGCTCGGCGCCGCAGGGGCAGCGAGCCGAGGCGTTCCGCGCCCTGCGCACCAACGTGCGCTTCCTCTTCTCTAAAGGCCAGGGCGTCTTCGTCATCACCAGCTCGGGCCCGGGCGAGGGCAAGTCCACCACCGCCGGCAACCTCGCTCTCGCGTTCGCGGACGCCGGTCATCGCGTCGCGCTCGTCGACGGCGACCTGCGTCTTCCGCGCATCGCCGAGTACTTCGGCATCGAAGGCGGAATCGGCCTCAGCGATGTGCTCGCCGGGCGCGTGGAGCTGAACGACGTCATCGAGCGATGGGGACGCAGCGCGCTGTTCATCCTGCCGGCGGGAACGGTGCCGCCGAACCCGGCCGAGCTGCTCGGCTCACGCACGATGGCGCAGCTCGTCGAGGCGCTGACGGCCGCGTTCGACGTCGTGATCATCGACGCGCCGCCCCTGCTGCTGGTGACGGATGCCGCGGTGATCGCCCGCGTTGCGACCGGGGCGATCCTCGTCGCCGCGTCGGGTTCGACGCACGCCGCCCACCTCGCCGATGCGGGCAAGGGCATCGAAGCGGTCGACGCGCGCGTGCTCGGAACGGTCCTCACGAAGGTCCGGGCCGCCGGCGCCGAGAAGAACCCGTACGACGCGCACGCCGCACGCTCGGGAGCCTGACCCACCGGCGGTGGTGCACAGGGTCGAAGCGCCCCATGGGACAATAGCCGGAATCATCATGCGGCTCGTCCTGACGGATGGAGACTGCGAACAACAGGGGGAATCTGCCGCGTGGAACTTCGCGACTATGTGCGCATCCTGCATCGGAACTGGATCCTGATCCTCGTCCTGCTGATCCTCGGCCTCGCCGCCGGCGGCGGATACGCGGCACTCCAGCAGCCGAAGTACGTCGCCTCCACGCAGCTGTACGTCTCGGTGCGCACCGAGGGCGCTGCCACCGGCGACCTCGTGCAGGGCACGACCTTCGCCCGCCAGATGGTGACCAGCTACGTCGACGTCGTCGGCACGGCGCTCGTGCTCGAGCCCGTCATCGACGAGCTCGGCCTCGACGAGAGCGTCGGCGGACTCAGCAGCCGCGTGGTCGCCACGGCCCCGCTCAACACGGTCCTGATCGACATCACCGTGACCGACCGCGAAGCAGACAAGGCGGCCGACATCGCCAACGCGGTCGCCGCGAGCTTCCAGGATGCAGTGCAGGACACGCTCGAGCAGCCCGCTGTCGAAGGCGCCGTCAGCCCGGTGCGGATCAATGTCACCGAGCCCGCTGTCGCCCCGACCGCGCCGACGAGCCCGGACGTGCGGATGCTCATCATCCTCGGCGGCATCATCGGCCTGGCCGTGGGCATCGCGATCGCGACGTTGCGGACGGTGCTCGACAACCGCATCCACACCCTGCAGGACATCGAGTCGCTGACCGACCGCCCGGTTCTGGGTGGCATCGCCTTCGACCCCGAGGCGACGAAGCGGCCGCTGATCGTGCATGCCGACCCGCGCAGCCCGCGCTCCGAGTCGTTCCGCAGCCTTCGCACCAACCTGCAGTTCCTGAACGTCGACGCCGGCCCGCGGATCTTCGTGGTGTCCAGCGCCGGCCCCGGCGAGGGGAAGTCGACGACGACCGCGAACCTGGCGATCGCGCTGGCCGAGACCGGCGCCCGCGTCGCGCTCGTCGACGGCGACCTGCGTCTGCCCCGCGTCGCCGACTACATGGACATCGAGGGCAGCGTGGGCCTGACCGACGTGCTCATCGGCCGCATCGACGTGGCCGATGCCCTGCAGAAGTGGGGCACGAACGACCTGTACGTGCTCCCCAGCGGACAGGTGCCGCCGAACCCGAGCGAGCTGCTGGGCTCAGCCGCCATGGATCAGGTGCTGGCACCGCTCGGAGAGTACTTCGACTACGTGCTCATCGACGCACCGCCGCTCCTGCTCGTGACGGATGCCGCGGTCGTGGGCAGCAAGACGCGAGGCGTCATCATCACGGCGGCATCCGGCAAGACGAAGAAGCAGGAGCTCGCCGGCGCGGTGCGCACGCTCGAAACGGCCGGCGTGAATCTCCTCGGCGTGGTCGTCACGATGCTGCCGACCAAGGGCCCCGACAGCTACGGCTACGGCGCCTACACGTACGGCTCCACCCACACCGACGACCCTGCCCCGAAGCCGAAGAAGCGCAAGCGCGCCAAGGTCTCCGCCTGACTCTTCTCCGGCCGTCAGGACTTCGGGGCGACCCGGAAGACGACCCAGTGGTAGAGCACGAAGCGCAGGAGCACCACGATCACGATGCTCACGAGGTTCACGGCGTTCACCGCGACCGCCCCCGGAGTGCGACCCAGTGACGCGGCCACCAGTTCGACGCCGGCCCAGACGAGCCCGGCGCCGATCGCGGTGCACACGGCATTGGTGCCGAGGAACAGCGCGACCTCGGCGACGCGGCCGCGGCGGTCGCGGTGGCGGAACGTCCACTCGCGGTTGCCGATGTACGCGTTCACGAGTGCGACGAGCGACGCGACGATCTTGGCCGCGACGACATCCCAGCCCCACACGTAGACGAGCAGGTTGAAGACGCCGATCTCGATGAGGGTGCTCAGACCCCCGACGACGAGGAAGCGGCTGCCGACGCCGATGAAGCGGCGCAGTCGGGAGGGAGGATTCATGGCTCAACTAGGCTACTTGCAGAATGCCCTGCGCCCGGCCACCTCTAGGACCCCTGTGACTCTCAGCCATCTCGCCATCGTCATGCCCGCCTTCAACGAGGCCGAGGGCATCCGGGGCTTCATCGACGAGATCAGGGATGCCGTGTCGCCCTTGGCCGACCGGGTCACGTTCCACGTCGCCGACGACCGATCGACGGATGCCACGGCATCGGTCTTCGATGACGTCGCCGACGTGACGGTCGAGGTGCAGCCGGTCAACCGCGGGCATGGTCCGACGGCGCTGGCGGCCTACCGGGCCGGTCTGGCCGCGAATCCGACCGCGCTGGTGCACGTCGACGGCGACGGGCAGTTCTACGGGAGAGACTTCCCCCGCCTCCTCGCCGCGCTGGACCAGGCGGATGCGGATGTCGTGCACGGCGTCCGCGACGGACGTACCGACCCGTGGTACCGGAAAGTCCTCACCTCGGCGGTCGGTCTGCTGATCGCCCTCGCCGCCGGGCGCCGGATCCCCGACGTCAACACGCCCCTGCGCGCCTACCGCCCCGACGCTCTGCGCACCCTGATCGACGCGATCCCCGCCGACGCCTCGGTGCCGCACGTGCACTTCTCCCTCGCCGAAGCCCGTGCCGGCTATACCGTCCGGTACCTGCGGGTCGCCAGCATCCCTCGTCGCGGCGCGTCGACCACCGGCACCATGTGGGGGCGCGGCAACGGCGTCAGCCTGCCGCCGAAGCGTCTGCGCGCGTTCGTGCGCTCCGCCCTCGTGGAGGCATGGACCCTGTCGCTGCGCCCGTCGGCCCCGCTGCGCGGCATCCGTCGGCCGGAGCCCGTCTCGCGATGACCCGCACGCGCACGATCCTGTTCTGGGCGGCCGCGGTCGCACTGCTGGTGGGACACGTGATCGTCGCCTGGCACAGCCTCGTCGTCTGGCGCTTCTGGGAGGACGAGGCGTTCAACCTCACCGTTCCGCAGAACCTCCTCGCCGGACTCGGATACTCGAGCGACGGCGCCCTCTCCGGCTCGACCATCACCCCGTTCGACCCGCGCATCTCGACCGGTCCCGTCGTGCTGCTCCCCGTGACGGTGCTGCTCGCCACGGGCATCGACCCCGTGCTGGCGGCGCGCCTTGTCCCCCTGGCCTACTGGGTGCTGCTGCTCGCCGGGCTCGCCGTCATCGGACGACGGATCGGGGGTCGCTGGGCGGCCCTGCTCGCGGTGGCCGTGCCTCTCGCCTTCACGGCGAACGCCAGCGTCTCACCGATCCAGGGGCCCGCCGACCTGCTCGGCGAGATCCCGGCCGCTGCGCTCCTCGTCTGGGCTCTCATCGTGCTGCCGCGCCGCGCGTGGCTCGCCGGCCTCCTCGTCGGCCTCGCCATCCAGGCGAAGCTCATCGTGCTGCTCGCACTCCCCGCCTTCGCCATCGCCCTCTGGGTGCTGTCGGACGGCAGGGGCTGGGCGCGCGTGCGCGACCTCCTGGGACGCGCGTGGCTCCCCCTGGTGATGGTCGCGGTGCCCACCCTGCTGTTCGAACTCGCCGCCCTGATGTCCCTCGGACTCTCCGGGTTCGTCGACCATCTGCGGAGCCTCGTGGGCTTCGTCCGCAGCGGCGGACAGGGCGATGCTGCCACGTCGGTCGTGCAGAAGCTGGGCACGCTCGCGGAATCGTGGTCGCTGCCGGGAGTGATCGCCGCCGTCGGCGCCGTCATCGCCATCGCGCTCGCGGTCACGGGCATCGTGCTCCGCTGGCGCTCGGCGACCCCCGAGGAGCGCATCGTCATCGCCTACGCACTCGCGGCCTTCGTCGGCGCTCTCGCCTTCGTGGGCTGGTGGGCGACCGCGTCGCGGCTGCCGCTCTGGGTGCGGCATCCGGCGCCGGGCATCCTCGCGTTCTTCCCGATCATCGCGGCCGTGGCGGTCTGGGCCGTGGTGCGGATGCCGCGCGCCCGGGCCATGCGCACAGCGGGGTTCGTCGCAGCATCCGTCGTCGCGCTCGTGGTCGCCGCCGGCGGCGTCGTGCACGTCGCCGCCCAGTTCGCGCCACCGACCCTGATCACGCTGGAGCAGCAGCGCGCCGGTATCGCCCCCCTCGCGGCCTGGGTCGCCGACAACGACGTCGAGTGGCTGGCCGCAGACCCGTGGGGTGCGGCCGTCGCTCCGATCGTCCTCTCGGGCGCACACGTGGGCCTGTTCGACGCCGAGGCGATGCAGGGAGTGCCCCGGCTGACCGGCGGCGTCTGCGCGACCGAGACCCTCGTCGACAGCGGCTATTTCCGGATCTGCGCGGCGCCGTAGCGCGGCGCCGGTGTCACAGGGCCGGAGACGACGAACGCCCCGCACTCCGGCGGGGCGTTCGATCTCGTTCAGAGGCGAGTGATCGTCAGAGCGCCAGACGCTCCTGGACCACTCCGGCCAGGCGATCCGCGTACTCGCGCACCGACTCGGCGTCCGCCGCTTCGACCATCACGCGCACGAGCGGCTCGGTACCCGACTTGCGCAGCAGCACGCGCCCGGTGTCGCCCAGCTCGGCCTCGACCTCGCGGACGGCACGCTGCACATGCTCATCGTCGGCCACGCGATCCTTGTCGACGTCGCGCACGTTGATGAGCACCTGCGGGTAGACGGTCATCACCGAGGCGAGCTCGGCGATGGTCTTCTTCTGTCGTGCCATCTCGGCCACCAGGTGGAGGCCGGTGAGCAGCCCGTCGCCGGTGGTGGCGTACTCGCTCATGATGACGTGACCCGACTGCTCGCCGCCCAGGGCGTAACCGCCCTGGTTCATGTCCTCGAGCACGTAGCGGTCGCCGACCGCGGTCTGCCGCACGGTGATGCCGTGCTCGCGCATGGCGACGTGCAGACCGAGGTTGCTCATCACCGTCGCGACGAGGGTGTCGTCGGTGAGGTGGCCGCGCTCCTTCATCGACACCGCGATGATCGCCATGATCTGATCGCCGTCGATGTGGTTGCCCTGCGCGTCGACCGCGAGGCAGCGGTCCGCGTCGCCGTCGTGGGCGATGCCGATGTCGGCGCCCAGACGCACGACGGCGTCCGCGAGGTTGTCGAGGTGGGTCGAGCCGACGCCGTCGTTGATGTTCCAGCCGTCGGGATCGGCGCCGATGACGGTCACCTCGGCGCCCGCGTCGCGGAACGTCTCCGGGGAGACGCCGGAGGCAGCGCCGTGGGCGCAGTCCAGCACGACGTGGATGCCGTCGAGACGGTTCGGCAGCGAGCCGAGGAGGTGGAGGACGTAGCGATCCTCCGCGTCGGAGAACCGCTCGATGCGGCCGACGCCGGCACCGGTCGGACGAAGCTTCTCGCCCGCCATGGCCTCCTCGATGCGCTGCTCGACGACGTCGGGGAGCTTGCGCCCGCCGCGGGCGAAGATCTTGATGCCGTTGTCGGGCGCGGCGTTGTGCGACGCCGAGATCATCACGCCGAAGTCGGCGTCACGGTCGGCGACGAGGAACGCGAGCGCCGGCGTCGGGATGACGCCCGCCTCGAGCACGTCGACGCCCGAGGAGGCGAGGCCGGCAGAGACCGCGGCCGTGAGGAAGTGCCCTGAGACCCGGGGGTCGCGGGCGACAACTGCGGTGAGTCGCTTGCCTTCGGCTTTGCGAGACTCCGCAGTACGGCCCTGGCCCAGGAC
This sequence comes from Microbacterium sp. K24, assembly GCF_004794465.1. Lineage (GTDB taxonomy): Bacteria > Actinomycetota > Actinomycetes > Actinomycetales > Microbacteriaceae > Microbacterium. The sequence continues at coordinate 100,744 of NZ_SSDJ01000107.1, forward strand.
GACAGCAGTCGCCTGGGCCAGGGTGAGCGCCAGGTCGGCGGTGAGGATGCCATTGGCAAGTCCTCGCACGCCGTCCGTGCCAAAGATCGGCATCGGAGCAGTGGACCTTAGCGCTTCGAGTACTGAGGCGCCTTACGGGCCTTCTTGAGACCAGCCTTCTTGCGCTCCTTGACGCGAGCGTCGCGCGAGAGGAAGCCGGCCTTCTTCAGGGTCGGACGGTTGTTCTCCTCGTCGATGCCGTTCAGCGAACGGGCGATGCCGAGACGCAGCGCGCCGGCCTGGCCCGAGGGGCCACCACCGGAGATGCGGGCGATGACGTCGTATGCGCCGGTGAGGTTGAGCACCGTGAACGGGTCGTTGATCAGCTGCTGGTGCAGCTTGTTCGGGAAGTAGTCCTCGATCGTGCGGCCGTTGACCGTGATCGTGCCCGAGCCGGGGACGATGCGCACGCGGGCGATGGCCTGCTTGCGACGGCCGACAGCGGCGCCCGGGACGCTCAGCACGGGGCGGGGAGCCGCCTCGACTGCTTCGGTCTCGGGAGTCGACGTCGAGAAGTTCTGCGGGGTTTCGGTGGTGTCCTGGATGTCAGCCACGAGTATGTCCTTAAGTCTTTACGGCGCTTACTGGGCGACCTGGTTGAGGGTGTACGGCTGGGGCTGCTGCGCGGCGTGCGGGTGCTCGGCACCGACGTACACCTTGAGCTTCGACAGCTGCTGACGGCCCAGGCTGTTCTTCGGGAGCATGCCACGGATGGCCTTCTCCACAGCGCGGATGGGGTTCTTCTCGAGAAGCTCGGCGTAGGTGACCGACTTCAGGCCGCCCGGGTAGCCCGAGTGGCGGTAGGCCAGCTTCTTCTGGAGCTTCTGACCGGTGAGCGCGACCTTGTCGGCGTTCACGATGATGACGAAGTCACCCGAGTCGATGTGGTTGGCGAAGGTGGGCTTGTGCTTGCCACGCAGGAGCGTAGCGGCGTGCGAGGCCAGGCGGCCGAGAACGACGTCGGTGGCGTCGATGACGACCCAGTCACGCTGGACCTCGCCGGCCTTCGGGGTGTAAGTGCGCGTCACGATAGTGCTGCTTTCTTATGTCGAACGGAGAAGTTCGTGAATCCCACTCCGGGGTGGTTCTTCCCCAGGGGGAGGAACACGCCAGTGGAGGGCTCACGTTCGGATAGTGCATCTTCCCCGCAGAAGGGAAGGGCACCAAAGAGACAGCATACGCCACCGGACACCCTTCCCCCAAACCGCGTCATCCGATGGCGACCCGCTCCCCTGCCGGGAGCACCTGCAGGCGATCGCCCTCGCCGGCGTATCCGAACATGGCGACGAGCCGTTCCCGGGTCTCGGAGAAGTGGAACCAGCCTTCGGCGTGCACGGGCACGATGACGGCGTCCACGAGGACCTCGGCCGCCTCCAGAGCCGTGCGGGCGTTCAGCGTCAGGTCGATGTCTCCGAAGCGCCCGACGTTCGCGGCACCGGCGAAGAGCACCGCGATCGCGATCGAGGGGAACCGTGCGGCGATCTCGCGCACCAGGTCGACCGAGGCGTTGTCGCCCGACACGTACACGGTCGGGTGCCCCTCGGCCTCGAGCACGAACCCGGTGACGACTCCCGCGAGCGCTTCGGCGCCCTCGGGCCCGTGCAGCGCGGGGACCGCGGTGACGACGACGTCGCCGACCCGGTGCTCCTGCCAGGGTGCGAGGCCGGTGATGCCGGCGATGCGCGCGGCCGACTCCTCGGTGCCGAGCACCAGGGGCACCTCGCCGAGCAGCGCGCGCCCGGCGTTGTCGAGGTTGTCCTCATGCTGGTCGTGCGAGAGCAGCACGGCGTCGATCGCCCCGAGAGCGGATGCCGGAACGGCGGGACCCGTGAGCTTGCGCAGGACGACGGGCCCGTCGTACGAGCCGGGCTCGTCGAAGGTGGGATCGGTCAGGAAGCCCAGACCGGCGTAGGTGAAGTGAAGCGTCGGACCGCCGACGAGGAGAGCTGAGATCTGTGTCATGGGTCGAGTCTCCGGCATCCGCTCCTCCGCGCCCAGTGGCCTGAATGCACACTTCCGATAGGATCAGGCCATGGCTTCCCCCGCCCTCCGCTCACGTGTGGCGGTCCTCGCGTTCCCGCACATCAGCCCCTTCCACCTGTCGGTGCCGACTCTCGTGTTCGGCGGTGCGGGGCTCGACGGCGTGGAGGGCCTCTACGATGTCGAGGTCTGCGCCGAGAATCCGGGCTCGATGCCGACCGGAGCGGGCTACGGCATCCAGGTCGACGCCGGGCTCGAGGCGATGGACGACGCCGATCTCGTGGTCATCCCCAGCTGGCGCGAGGGGACGGAACCGTCGACGGACCTGCTCGAGGCGATACGGCGTGCGCATCGCCGCGGTGCGCGCATCGTCGGACTCTGCCTCGGCACCATCGTCGTCTCGGCATCGGGCATCGCGGACGGCCGCGAGGTGTCGACGCACTGGGCCGCCGCCGACCGGCTGTCGGCGGCTGAACCCCGGATACGCGTGCGTGACGACGTGCTCTGGAGCGATCTCGGCGACGTCATCACCTCGGCCGGCGCCGCCGCCGCCCTCGACTGCTGCCTGCACATCGTCCGATCGGACCACGGGAGCGTCGCGGCGTCGGCCCTCGCCCGCTCTCTGGTCCTCGCCCCGCACCGCACCGGGTCCCAGGCGCAGTACATCCCGGCCCCGGTCGTCGCCGTGTCCGCCGACGACCCGATCGGTCGGGCGATGCTGTGGGCGCGGGAGCGCCTCGACTCCCCCATCGACGTGGACTCCTGGTCGGCCGCGACGCACATGTCCCGCCGCACCTTCACCCGCCGTTTCCGGGACCGCACCGCCACCAGCCCGCAGCAGTGGCTGCTCGACCAGCGCGTCGAATTCGCGCGCACGCTTCTCGAGAGCGGCGACGACACGATCGACCGGGTGGCGGAGCTCGCCGGGTTCGGCAGCGCCGTCTCGCTGCGCCTGCACTTCCGTCAGCGACTCGGGGTGAGCCCCGCCGCGCATCGTGCGGCGTTCCGCACCGGAGCCGCGTGAGCGGCGGGTTCCGCCTCAGTCCGGCCTGACGGTCACCAGGATCGGCATGTGGTCGCTCGATCTCTGCGGCAGGGTCGTGATGCGCTGGATCTCGAAGCCCTTGGAGGTCGCGAAGTCGAAGTGACCGCGGAACACCCGGTACCGCGTGTACGTGTGATCATCGCTCAACGACAGCGAGTAGCCGTGGTCCCGCACGGTCTGCCCGAGGCTCTCCTTGAACAGCGGGTAGTTGTAGTCGCCGACCATCAGCTGGGGAAGCCCCTCGCCGAGCAGGGCGACTTCGTCGAGCGCCGCGCGGATCTGATGACGCCGCAGCGAGTTCAGGGCCGTCAGGGGCGCGGCGTGGAACGATGCGACGATGAAGTCCCGGCCGTGATCGATGTCGCGCACCCGCGCCGCGAGCACGCGCTCGTGCGCCGGCTTCGCGATGCGGTCGTGCAGCGACTTCTTCAGTCCCAGCATCCGGATCCCCTGCAGATGGAAGGTGCTCGCCCGGTAGAACAGCGCGAGCCCGAGCCGGTTGCTCTGGGTGGCGTCCGCCAGCACGAGACCGCCGATCTGCTCGGGGAGCTCGGGCACGTCGCATTCCTGCAGGCACAGGATGTCGGGATCGTGCGCGTTCACGAGTTCGGTGAGCTCGCCCGCCGCCTTGTGCTTGTTGAGGTTGTAGGAGATGACCTTCATGACCCCGCCAACGCTACCGCCATGACCGCGTGCGAGCGTGGATCACTCGTCATATCCCCAGCGGATCCCGAGGACTCCCGGACCGAATCCATGGCGCGCGACGTGCACCGATCCGCTGCGCACCGAGCGCATCGACGAGACGTACTCGTCTTCGGTCTCGAGGTACTCCTCGCACCAGCTGGGCGGCGCGTCCGGATGGAAATGCACCCAGATCAGGGTCTCCCTGGCCGACCGCGACGTCGCATGCCAGGCGGACTGGCGCGGCGGATACCCCGGAGGGAACGACTCGGTGAATTCGAAGAGCGTCGTTCCCCCGGTCGTGATCGGCTCGTCGAGCGCGATCACCACACCGGAGAGCAGGCGGCCGGGATGCAGGTATTCGCGGTCGACGCGCCCGCCGACGACGTCGGAGATCACCGACATGACGTCGGTCTCCTCCGGCGCCACGTCGATCAGCGGCAGTTCGGCGATCACACCGTGCGTCGCCTGGACGAGCGAGCGCATCACGATGCTCTCGACCGCGCCGTCCGCTCCGACGCGAACGGTCAGCTGCGTGGAGAGATCGCGCAGGGCATCCTGCGGGATGGACCGCAGCGCGCTCAGCGTCTCCTCGGTCTCCCGATTCTCGCGCTCCTCGTCGAACGGCAGACGCGGCGGGGCCATCGGGCCGAGCCTGGTGGACGGCCGGAGCAGGGAGCTCAGGTGTCCGCGGGTGAGTCCGAGGCGGTCCTCGATCCCGTCGACGACGCTGAGGGACTGGGCGCCCTCGGGCTGGCGGTCACCCGACCGCCAGTAGCTGAGGGTCGCCATGGACACGACGTTCCCGTCGTCGGCCAGACCCTTCTGCAACCTCGACAGGGTGATGCCGCGCTCGGAGATGGCCGCGCGCAGGGCCCCTGCGAAAGCGCCCGCCCGAGCGCCGAACTGATCCGTCACATTGCCCCTGTCGCTCCGTGAAGAACGTGCGTGGGTTCAGCATACTGATGCGGGTCAGCGACGGCGCCCCGCAGCGGATCGGCGCGATTCCCGAGGGCTCAGCGGATCGTGATACCCGTCGCCCGGGAAGGTCGCGTCGCGGACGGTCTGCCTCTCTCGACGGCTGCGTGCGGCATCCGTCCACCCGAGAACGAACCCCGACACGATCAGGATGCCGCCGGCCCACAGCACGCCGTCGGCGTCCAGCAGCCCGGACTCCGCCCAGGTCACCCCCGTGCCCAGGATGAGCAGCGCAGCACCGAGGGTGGACAAGCCGAACTGCAGCCGAACCACCGCGCGGTTGCCGGTGAGGAGCGGGAGGACGACGGTCGGCGGAACACGTCGCGCTCCCTGAGCCGCCCAGCGGGCCAGAGCGATCTCGCGCCCGAACTGCAGCGCGACCCCGCTCAGCCAGGCGATGACTCCGGCGGCGGCACAGGCGGCGATCGCGATGCCGCTGGAGAGGCTCAGCACGTCGATCCCCGTCTCGACGGGCTGGTTCCAGGTGACCGGGTCGCAGGTGCGGCACTGCTGACGCAGGAAGACCGAGAGCATGAACGCGGCGAGCGCCACGAAGGTCGCCGCGAGGAGGATGTTCGCGACACGCCCCACGGTCCTGGCGCTCGGCACCGTCAGCCATCGCGGGGTCTCCCCCTCGACGGATGCCGCGCGTCGGCGCCCGTCGGAGGTCTCGGCCCCCGGCGCCAGGCGCTCCCAGCGCGACCG
>NZ_SSDJ01000108.1 GCF_004794465.1 Microbacterium sp. K24
CCGCGGGTCCATCGGCTCGCAACGCGCGCTGGGCACCCGCCCGCGGTCGGCCGAGGAGCTCGACCTCATCCTCACGCAGATCGTCGATCGGCTCGGCCGCCGTCTGCGCGACGGCGACCGCGTGTGCCGCACCGTGGTGCTGCGGCTGCGCTTCGGCGACTTCACGAAGGCGACCAGGTCACGCTCCCTCGGCGCCCCGACCGATCGCACGACTCGCATCCTCTCCGTGGCGCGGATGCTGCTCTCCGCCGCCCAGACGGAGATCACGGCGCGCGGGATCACGCTCATCGGCATCTCGCTGTCGCAGCTCGACCGCGCCGACCGCGTGCAGCCGGAGCTTCCGCTCGACTGGGACGACGGAGAGCGCCTCGACTCGGTGCTCGACGCCGTGCGCGACCGCTATGGGTCGACCTCGGTCGCGCGGGCGACGCAGCTCGGTCGCGATCCGGGCTGGTCGACGCCGCTGCTGCCGGAGCACGAATGACGTCCGCAGCGCGTGCCGGGCCTCACGCCGTGCGACGGTAGGCGAGCCACAGGACGTGCGCGTGCCGCTCCTTCGCTCGCTCCACCCCCCGCTCATCCCGGCGGAGGGCGCTCACCCACTCGTCCACCCTCGCCGCGACCGCGGCGCGCACGAGTGCGGCGTCGACGCGGGCAGGGGGTGGCGTCACCGCATCTTCGTCGGCGAGACGACCCTTCGCCGCCAGCTCGCCGGCGATGTGCTGCAGGGTCAGCTTCGCGACGCCGACCGCGTGCCCGTTGATGATCGAGTGCGACGCTCCCTCGATCTCCCAGCGCGACGCGTTCTTCGCCGCGGAGACCAGTCGCGAGTGGAAGCGGCGGGTCGAGGTGGCATCGAACTCTCCGCGGATGAACAGGAGCGAGCTCTCGACCGCACCCACGCGTTCGGTGATCCGATAGCGCAGCATATGCGGCAGCACGCGCAGGAAGTAGACGGGGCCGCACAGCAGGTACGCCGAGACCGCGATGACCGCGAGGTGAAGGGACTCCCTGGTCGCCGATCGGACGAATCGGAGCGCCTGCCGGAACACCGTCGCCTCCTGCTCGTCCACGACCGGGCTCACGAGCACGGCATGCGTGAGGTCGGGGCGCCGGGTCAGCACCTCGGTGACGACCTGCGTGCCCATGGAGTGTCCGATCAGCACCGGATCGCGCAGGTCGTAGCGGTCGAGGACGGCCTCGACCTGGTCGGCGAAGAAGGAGATCGTCGGCTGCCGGCCGTCCGCACGCGCCATCCCCGCGAACCCGGGCAGATCGAGGGCGTAGACGTCACCGCGCTCGGCCAGGGTCGGCGCCAGGAACTCGAAGTAGCTCGCCGCGACGCCGACCCCCGCCACGAGCACGAAGGGCCTGCGGTTCTCCGGCGCTGTCGAATCGATGCGCACCACGCGCGTGGTCGCGCCGTTCGTCGTGACGTGCTCGACGTCGATGTCGATGGGCTCGGATGCCGGCGCCATCAGGCCGGCTCCGCGGAGGCGGTGTCCGCCGGCTCCGCGAGGACGGCACGGGCGGCGAGGCCGATAATCGCGCTGTAGGTGGGGTAGGCGAACCGGACTCCGGCGAGCGTCGAGACGTCCACCCCGGCGGCCATCGCGGTCGTGACCGACTGGATCACCTCGATCGCGTTCTCCCCGACCGCATGGGCGCCGAGGATGAGCTCGCGCCGACGATCGGCGATGAGCTTCAGGAAGCCGATCTCGCGGTCGTCGATCACCGCGCGCTCGAGGCTCGCATAGGGAACCGAGACGACGACGCATTGGGCGTCGCGCTCGCGGGCCTGCTCCTCGGTGAGTCCGACGCCGGCGTAGTCGGGATCGGTGAACCCTCCGGCGGGAAGCAGATGATGCGGCGTGCGTCGGTTCGCGCCGAGCACGGCGTTCTCGGCCGCCGCCTCGCCCTCGAACTGCGCGGCCTGCACCAGCATGTCCCGCCCGTTCGCGTCGCCGACGGCGAAGATGTGGGGTACGACGGTCCGGAAATAGCGGTCGGCGGGGATCGCGGAGCGTTCGATCTCGATTCCCGCGTTGTCGAGGCCGAGGTCTTCGACGTCGGCCGGCCAGCCGGTGGCCATGATGACCACGTCGAACGTCGACGCCTGCGACTCTCCGGACTCTCGCCAGGTGAGGCGGATGCCGCCGTCGTCGGCCTGCTCGAGGCTCGCGACGGTCTCGATGCCGGTGCGCACATCGATCCCCTGCGCCGAGAAGGCCGCCCCGACGGTCGCCGCGATCGAGGAGTCCGAGGCCATCAGCACGCGGGGAGCGACATCGAGGAGCGTGACCTCCGATCCGAAGGACGAGAAGACGGTGACCAGCTGAGCACCCGTGTTCCCTGCCCCGATCACCGCGACGCGGCGAGGGAGGGTCGTGAGAGAGAGCACGTCCTCCGGCACCGTGGCGAGCTCTGCGCCGGGGACCGGCAGCCGTCTCGAGTGCCCGCCGACGCAGATCAGGATCGTGTCGGCTGTGAGGCGCCGCCCGCTGTCGAGCACCAGCGTGCGATCGTCGGCGAAGCGCGCCCGCCCCTCGTGGATCAGATCGATGCCCGCCTCCGCGAAGCGCTCGGCCTCCCGCTTGATGGAACGCACCCGCTCGACGCGCTCGTGCACCCGCTCGACGGTGGTCGCCCAGTCGATCGACGGCGCTCCGACGCGCACGCCGTAGTCGTCGGCGTGACGGGACTCGCGCAGCAGTCGAGCGGTCTTCGCCAGCACGCGCGTCGGCACGCATCCGGTGTTGACGCACGTCCCGCCGGTGCGTCCGGCTTCGAGCACGACCACCTTCGCCCCCAGTTCTGATGCGCGGAGGGCGGCAGCCGTGCCGGCCGGCCCCGCGCCGATCACGGCGACGTCGTAGTGGTCGGCGTAGTGGTCTTCTGGCTCTGGCATGCCCCGACCCTATCGAGGCTGAGGGCGCTGATCGAGGGGCACTCGCGTGTTCAGCACGACGAGTGCGACAGCTCCCAGGGAGGCGATCACCGCGGGGATCCAGAACAGCTGCGGGATGCCCAGCCAGCTCGACCCGACGCTGCCGGCGAAGCCTCCGACGGCCGCGTTGATCGCGTAGGCGCTGAGGAACACGCTGGACGCCATTCCGACCCGCGTCGGGACCAGACGCTGGGCCACCGTGATGCCCAGCACGCCGAAGGTCGCGATCACCCCGGCCATCAACAGTTGGCCGATCACCAGCGGGACGAGGGGCGGCGCGACGAAGCCCGCCGACGCGTACGACACATGGGCCGCGACGGCCATCACCGCGCCGACGACGAGCACGCGGGCGAACCCGTATCGGCTGGCCAGCTTCGCGGCGATCGGCATCAGCAGCAGTTCGACGAGCGGCTGCAGCCCGATGACGGCGCCCCGCACTCCGGCGTCGACGCGGAGCTCTCCGTCCATGTAGAGGGGCAGATACGCGAGCTTCACGGTCTCGCCGCACATGATGAGCACGTAGATCCCGGTGAAGACGAGCAGCGGCAGCATCGTCCGCGGGTGGGCGGCCCGTGCGGGGGCCGTCGTCTGCGGCGAGCGCGTCGGCGTCACGTCGCGCACGACGGCATCCGCTCTCACCCCGATCAGCGGTACGAGGGAGAACAGCACGCTGAACCCCGTCACGAGCAGAAGGGGACGCAGTCCGATCAGGGCGCCGAGGACCGCACCCAGGACGGGCCCGACGATCCACCCGAACGCCATGGCCATCCTGATGATCGCGACGACCTCGTTGTCTGCCGGGGTGGGCGACCGGTTCAGCTCGTCACGCACCGCGGCCTGCAGCTGCGCGGCGCCGGCGCCGGCGGCGCTCAGGAGGATCGCGTTGATGGCGAACGGCATCCAGGCCTGCATGGCGACGGCCATCAGCACCCAGCCGGTGAACCCCGCGATCGCGGAGAGGCGGAAGACGAGCAGGCGGGAGCCGGCGCGATCCGACAGCGATCCCACCACGTACCCGACGATCGGGGCCGTCAGGTTGGTGAGGAAGTAGAGACCGGCTTGCGCGTCGGTGAGATGCAGTTCGCCGACGAGGAACAGGGTGATCTGCGGCATCGTGATCGAGATCCCGATGCCCGAGATCACGAGGCTGAGGAAAGCCCCGCGAAGCAGCCTCGATCGGAGGATGTAGCGCGAGGCGGAGACGGGCGGTGACACTCCGACCGAGAGGATCAGTCGATCTCGGGCACGTCGCTGGGCGAGATCTCCAGGGGTCCGGCGGTCGGCGACTCGACGGCGCGGGTGAGGTCCTTCAGGCGTATGACGAGGTCATCGTCCATGAGCTCCTCCCCCGAATGCTTCACCTGCTTCGCGACGATCTGGCTCGCCGGGCCGATCAGGAACTTCGCCTCGACGATCGAGCCGTCGTCTTCCACGACCGGGATCTCGACGATCTCCGCGCGCTCGTCATCGCCGAGCGCCCGGCCGTACGCCAGCAGCGCATCGGCGATCTCGTCGCCTGTGAGGAACTCTTCGCCGCCGTACAAGATCTTCTGCATGATCCTGTTCTATGCCATCGGCGCCGGATCACCGCGCCCCTTGCCCGGACTTCTCTCTCCTGCTAGCCGCACCGGCGGCCCGCATGCGAGTAGCGTGGGCGCATGCCGGATCGTTCGCGGGAGAAGCAACGGGGCTCGGCGGCCGGAAACCTCAGCCGCGAGCTGATCGTCGAGACGGCCCTCGGCCAGATCGACACCATCGGCGCCCAGAGCCTGTCGATGCGTTCCCTGGCGCAGGAGCTCGGCGTGGAGGCGATGTCGCTGTACCGCTACGTCCACGGCCGGGAGGACCTCCTCGAAGCCGTCGTCGACCAGCTGATGAGCGACCTGACGGCCAGCTTCGACGACGTCCTGACCGAGCACTGGCAAGGTTTCCTGCAGACGGTCGCGCACCGGGTGCGGCAGATCGCGATCGATCACCCTCGCGCCTTCCCGCTCGTCGCGACTCGACACCCGGCGGCACCGTGGCTGCGCCCGCCGCTGCGCAGCGTGGAGGTCGTCGAGCTGTTCCTCGACACTCTCATCGGCCACGGGTTCTCCGATCGGCAGGCTGTCGACACCTACCGGTCCTTCAGCAGCTTCCTCCTCGGACAGCTGCTCCTCGAGTCGGCTGTGCGCGGTGCGGAGATCAGCCCCCTCGAAGAGCCGCTCGACGAGGGCGGCGCAGGAGTGCCGGAAGGCGACGGCGAGACAGAGATCGATGACGATTCCCAGATCGTCCGGCTCCGTCCCCTGCTGAGTGAGGATCGCAGCGACGAGGAGTTCGAGGCCTCGCTCGAGAGCCTGCTCGATCGTCTCGGTGCAGAACTCTCGCGCTAGCCTTACACTGTAAGTTGTTTACGGTGTAAGTCTGGGAGCGGGAGTCAACACGCACGATGGGGCGATTCATCTACGAGGGCAACGTCAAGACCGATATCGAGGACCGAGCGCTGACCCACCTTCAGCTCGTCATCACGGCGAAACTCCGCCGCGGAGAGCCGTTCCCGTTCACCTGGCGCGAAGACCTCAGCGTCGGCGGAGGACGCACGACCGTCTGGGTGCAGGCGCGGAGCTCGCTCGTGTTCAAGTACAGCGGCAGCCGTCAGCCCGCGATCAACCGCGAATGGGTCGAAGCCCTCGCCTTCACCGCGAATTCGCCGAGCGGTCTGTATCTCGTGCCGGAGCCCGCCGAGCAGAATCCCGCCGGGCGCATCGACGTCCCGACCTGAGCGACGCCGCGGGGGGAGCGATCTCGATCCCCTGACTTGACCCTGTGCCGGGAACACGGTGTGCACTCGTCTGCATGAGACGTCTCCCCGCATCCGGACCGGCAGCACCGCCCCTCTCGCGTCGCTCGCATCTGCGCCGCGCCGCGGCCCTCGCGATTTCGGCCGCGCTCGTGGCGGTGCTGGCCGCGTGCACCCCGCCGACTCCCTCGGCGGGAGAGCCTTCGGCTGCGGTATCGCTCGACCGGTTCCACGCGCAGGACCTCACCTGGGAGGACTGCGCCGACTATGCCGTGACCTCGCTGGACGAGCAGTACTTCCCCCTCGCGCCCGACGCCGAGTGCGCACGGCTCGAGGTGCCGCTGGACTACTCCGAGCCCGAGGGTGACACGGCATCCGTCGCCGTCGTGCGGATCGCCGCCCGCGGCGAATCGATGGGCTCGCTGCTCTACAACCCGGGCGGCCCGGGCGGCCCCGGACTCCTCACGACTATGGCGGCATCCGTGACGTTGGCCGAGAGCCAGATCACCGAGCGATTCGACCTGATCGGATTCGACCCGCGCGGAGTCGGCGCGTCCGAGCCCGCGATCGACTGCTACTCCGACGACGGCACGACCGCGGGTGACGCGGTGTTCGAACGCCTCGGCACGATCGCCCCCGCACTTACCGCGGCCGACACGCGGGCGCTCGTCGAGCGGTGCGCCGACGGCTCGGGCGGCATGAACGCGCTGGCGAACGTCGGCACCCGCACGACGGCGAACGACATGGACGTGCTCCGCGCGGTGCTCGGCGAGGAGCAGCTCAACTTCCTCGGCCAGAGCTACGGCTCACGGCTCGGGTCCGTCTACGCCGAGCAGTTCCCTGAGAACGTGCGGGCGATGATCCTGGACGGCGCCTTCGATCCCACGCTCGAGCAGCAGGACCGGCTCATCTCGTCCTACGCCGGGTTCCAGGCGACGTTCGACACGATGGCGGCGTCGTGCGCGACACAGCCCGATTGCCCGCTGGGCGCCGACCCCGCCTCCTGGACCTCGGCGTTCCACGACATCATCCGTCCGCTCGCCGACGAGCCGGTGCCGGCGCGGGGCGAGGAGCTGACCTTCGAGGTCGCGCTCAGCGGAGTCATGGGCGGCCTGTACTCCCCCGATGCCTGGCCGCGCATCATCGCCGGACTTCACGAGGTGCAGGCGGGCCGCGGCGACGAGCTGCTCGAACTCGCGTACGGCATCGGCGGGCTGGAGGTCGACGGCGACGCGTCCGACGGTACCGCTGAGGCTCTCATGTCCATCAACTGCGTCGACGAGAACGTGCTCTCCCCGGATGACCTCGCGCAGCTGCGGGCCGACACCTACGCGCGTGCCCCGTTCATGGATCCCGGCACCGACGTGACGGAGGCGGCCCGCGACAAGTGCGCCGACTGGCCGCGGACCGGCGAGCTGGGCGTGCCATACGCGACGGACGTCGAGGGGCTCCCGGCGACGCTCGTGGTGTCGATCACGGGCGATCCGACCACACCCCACGCCGGCGGCATCCGTCTCGCCGAGTCGCTCGGCAGCACCCTGCTGACCGTCGAGGGCGAGGGCCACACCGTCGTCTCGTCCGGGGCGAGCCCCTGCGTCGACGAGATCGCCGCGGCCTATCTCATCGACCTCGAGCTGCCCGAGGGAGAGCTGTCGTGCACGCTCTGACCGTCGCCCCCTCCGCCACCCGTTCCACCTCCGAAGGAGAAACCCGATGACCGCCTCTCTCAGCCGCCCCGACGGCCTGCTCCAGCAGACCGACTACGCCCCCGTCGCCGCGACGAGCGGTTCCCGACTGCTTCTACTCGCGGGCCAGCTCGCGGTGACACCCGCGGGCGAGAGGACCGACGCCGACCTCGCAGGGCAAGTGCACGCCGCGCTCCGCAACGTCGCGACGGCCGTGACCGGAGCCGGAGGGAAGGTCGAGGACATCGCGCGACTGACCTTCTACGTCGCCGGCTGGCAGGCCGACCTGGCGGATGCCCTCTGGGAGGGGACTGCTCGCGCGCAGGCATCCGACGGCTTCCCCTCTCCCCTGCCCCCGGTCACCGTCATCGGCGTGCAGACCCTGTGGCGACCGGATCTGCTCGTCGAGATCGAGGCCATCGCGGCACTCGACTGACCCGCTGGTCACGCCGACAGCCGCGCCGCGGCAGGTGTCGGCCAATACGTCCGAGTCCCGACGGGGCGCGTCGAGCCTGAGCGGCGGTCTCGGCGAGCAGCCACTGCTGCAGCGGATCGTCGGAACACGGTCAAGCCCGCAACCCAGCCTTTGTCAGGGCTGCACGACGCGCACCCACGCCTGGTCGACGTCGTCGGCGTCGGTGAGGTTCACCTGGACCGGTCCGGCATACGGCAGCTGGTAGGTGAACTCTCCGGCGGGAGGGTCGTCGCAGTCGAAGTCGCCGTCGGCGATCACGCGCTTCTCACCGTCGGCGGTCATCACCTCGAAGCCGACGCCGTCGCCCTGACACTGCCCCTCGATCGAGAACGGCCGGTCGGCGACGAGCACGGCGGGCCCGGCGACGATCTCGCCCGACGGGTCGTCTCCGTCGTACTTGAGCGTGATCGCGACCTGTACGGGATCGGTCGTGTCGGGGATGGTGAAGGCTGCGGCCGTCGGTGTCGGTGTCGGTCCGGCGGATGCCGAAGGGGAAGGCGCGTCGGCCTCGGTGGGTTCGGGCGCGTTCGTCGCCGTGCATCCGGTGACGAAGCAGGCGAGCGCGATGGCAGCGGGAACGATGAGACGGGCACGATGGCGAGCGTTCATTCCTCCACGCTAGGAAAGGCGGCGCGGGCGGGACCAGGGCCTTGCGGACAGCGGCAGACGTGCTACGAGCTCCCGCGTGCGGACCTGATCACTCGGGCTCGGGCGTGTCCAGCACCTCGTCGACGAGCGAGATGCCGCCGGTCGAGTTCGCCGATTGCATGAGCTCTTCGATCCACTTCGCATTCAGCGGCGGAGTCTCGGGCTCTTCGAAGGTGAAGCGCAGCGGGATCGACGGGTGCAGCCAGATCGTGGATCGTCCGTCGGGCTCATCCTCGGGATGCCGCCAGGAGAGGGTGAACGCCTCGTTCCGCCGCAGTTTCGTGGCGATGACGACCTTCAGGTGCGCGAGCGCGCGGTCCTCGATGTGAATCGGCGAGGTCGCACCGCCGTACATGATGGTTCCCATGAGAAGACGATAGCCGCCCCTGCCGGCGAACGAACACGTCGGCGCGCGACGGCCCTTGTCGTCATTTAGCTACAGTGCTAATTTCAAACCATGACGATCATCCGCAGCGTTCGAGCACAGCTCCGAAGGCGGCTCCTCCTCAGCTATCGCCTGGAACCCTCACTCGCCGCTTCGCTTCTCCCGACCGGCTTCCGCCCTCAGCTCATCGATGGATCCGCGATCGCGGGCATCTGCATCCTCGGCCTGGAATCGATCCGGCCCCCTTGGTCTCGGCGGCCGTGGGGCCTCCGCTCCGAGAACGCCGCCCATCGCATGGCGGTCGAGTGGGACGGCCCTGACGGGCCCGCCCGCGGAGTCTTCGTGTTCGAACGACACTCTTCGGCGTGGCATCCGGTGCTGTTCGGAGGGCGGCTGTTCCCGGGCGTGCATCGCAGGGCGCGATTCCGCATCGATGAGGCGGGAGATCGCTACGCCGTCGCGATGTCGGCCGGCAGCCACAGTCTCGATGCCGACGTCGAAGTGGGCGGCGAGTGGTCGAGCGGAGTGTTCGCGTCGGTCGACGAGGCATCGGAGTTCTATCGCGCGGGCCGGGTCGGGTGGTCGCTGGCGCACGACCGGAGCACCGTCGAACCGGTCACCCTCGCGACGGATCGGTGGAAGGTCGAGACCGCTCGGCTGCACCACCTCCGGTCATCGTTCTTCGATGCACTCCCGCCCGGGTCCGCCGTGTTCGACAGTGTCGTCGTGATGCGCGATCTTCCACTCGTCCTGTCGGATGCCGGCGCCGGGCGCGATCGCGACGGCTCGGCGCTGCGCGCGTCCTACCAGGCGTAGGCCTCCGGAGCCTGCCCGCCGGGACCGGGGAAGATCTCGTCGAGTCCGCGGAGATCGTCTTCGCTGAGCGTGATGTCCAGCGCCGACACAGCCGACTCGAGCTGCGCGACCGTGCGAGGTCCGATGATGGGCCCGGTGACGCCGGGCTGGTGCAGCAGCCAGGCGAGTCCCAGCGCGGACGGGGCCCAGCCGCGCTCCTTCGCGAACAGCTCGTACGCGTCGACCTGGTCCTGACGCTCGGCGCGCTGCGCCGCCACCCGCTCGGTGTTCGACCTCGCCTTAGCATCCGACGATCCGCCGCTCAGCAGCCCGCCCGACAGCGGCGACCACGGCAGGATGCCGAGACCGTAGTTCTGCGCCGCGGGGATGACCTCGAGTTCGATCGAACGCTGGGCGAGGTTGTAGAGGGACTGCTCGCTCACGAGGCCGAGGAAGTTTCGCTGCTGGGCGATCTCATTCGCCTGAGCGATGTTCCAGGCGGCGAAGTTCGAGCTGCCCGTGTAGATCACCTCGCCGCGATTCACGAGCACCTCCATCGCCTGCCACAGCTCCGGCCAGGAGATATGGCGGTCGATGTGGTGGAACTGGTACAGGTCGATCCGGTCGGTCTGCAGTCGCCGCAGCGATGCGATGGCCTCCCGACGCACCTGCCAGGCAGACGCACCGCGCGAGTTGACCACGTCGCCGTCCGCGGTCGGAGCGACCATCGGAGAATGCACCTTGGTCGCCAGCACGATGCCGTCGCGCGCGCCCGGGCGAGCAGCGAACCACCGGCCGATGATCTCCTCGGTCGCACCTCGCCCCGCCGAGCCGCCATAGGCGTTCGCCGTGTCGAAGAAGTTCACGCCCAGCTCGAGGGCGCGGTCCATGATCGCGAACGCGTCTTCCTCGGAGGTGCGTTCACCGAAGTTCATCGTGCCCAGCACGATCCGTGAGACCGACGTGCCCGTGCGACCCAGCTGTGTGTAGTCCATGGTTCCCGAGCCTAGGGAGGATCGCCGCGGTGCGCGCCCCCTGGACGACCGCCGACGGCAGTGATACGGGGTCCGTTCGGCGATTCGGAGAAGAACTCTTGACCTTGACCTTGGGTCAAGGTCGAAGCTCGCGGCAGCGGCACCGAGAACGGGTCGCTCGCACGAGATCCACAGGAGCAATGCCATGACCGTCCCCTCCCCCCGACCGACCGCGCCGCCATCATGCAGGACCGCCCCGAGCTCCAGCAGATCCTCGAGGGGATCATCGAGTCGGGCATCACCGGGATCACCCTCCGCGTCCGTGACGAACACGGAGAGTGGACCGGTTCTGCCGGTCGCAGTGAGATCGGCGGCGACGCCGCCCCGCCGATCGACGGGCACGTCCGCATCGGCAGCAACACGAAGACGTTCACGGCCGCACTCGCGCTGCTCCTCGTCGCCGAGGGACGCCTCGCCCTCGACACATCCGCAGCCAAATACCTGCCCGAGTTCGACATCGATCCTCGCGTGACTGTGCGGATGCTGCTGCAGCACACGAGCGGAATCTTCAACTTCACGGGCGAGTACTACCCCGACGGAACTGTGGTCGCGGGCAGCGTCTCGACCACGTCGGGCGAGGAATGGGTGCGCGAGCGCTTCGCCTCGCACGCTCCCGAGGACCTCGTGCGCCTGGCGCTCTCGAAGCCGGCCCGCTTCGAGCCGGGTGCGGACTGGAGCTACTCGAACACCAACTTCACGATCGTGCGTCTCATCATCGAGGCCGTCACCGGACGCTCGATCGACGAGGAGATGACCCGCCTGATCATCGCGCCGCTGGGGTTGAGCGGCACGCTGCAGCCGACGTACCAGACCGCCATCCCCGAGCCGCACGCGCACGCGTACTACCGCTTCGGCGAGGGTGCCGAGGAGCAGACCGTCGACGTCACCGAGGTCAACCCGTCGTGGATCTCCAGCGGCGGCGACATGGTCTCGACGTCGAAGGATCTGCAGACCTTCATCTCGGCGATCGCGACGGACACGCTCCTGCCCGCTGAGCTGCGGGACGAGATGTGCACGACCCGCGAGACGCCGATTCCCGGCATGGGCTACGGCCTGGGCCTCTTCGTGCAGGACCTCGGCGAGCGCGGGACCGTGCTCACGCACAACGGCGGCGCGGGCGGACACGCGGCGCTCATGTACGCCACACCTGATGGGCGCACGACGATGACGGCGACGCTCAACTACGTCGACGACGCGACGCTTTCTCTCGCGATTCCCTTCCAGCAGGGTACGCAGCGTCTCGTCGACGAGGTGTTCCGCGGCGGCCGGTCGGCGACTCCGGCCGCCTGAGCGGCCGAGTGGGGCGGCCCTGGACGGCGTGGATGCGACCGTCCAGGGCCTCGTGCCGGGAAGCTGGAGGGATGAGCACGGGAGTCACGATCAGCCAGGCCGCCGCGTACGTCGGAGTGACGATCAAGACGGTGCGTCACTATCACAAGCTCGGTCTGGTCCCGGAGCCGCACCGCGATACCTCCGGGTATCGCCGATACGACGCCGACGACCTCCTGCGCCTCGTGCGGGTGCGGACGCTGGCGGCTGCCGGAGTGCCGCTGGCAGAGATCGCTCCACTGCTCGATGCCGACGATGCGGCCTTCGCCGGGGCCATCGAGGGGGTCGAGCGGGAGCTCACGGCGAAGATCGAGGAGCTGATCGAGCGGCGCGGCACGCTGCGCCGCCTCGCCGACGGGAACCGCGCGCTCCTCCCGGAACGTGCGGTGGCTCTTCTCGATCGGATGCCGGCGCACGGCTTCAGCCACGAGGAGATCGAATCGTCACGGGAAGGGCTCGTCCTCGCGAGAGCCCTCGTGCCCGAGCGTTTCGACGACCATCTCGCCGCGATCGAGCAGGCGCTCCTGGACCCGGAGTTCGTCGCCCTGAGCAGACTGGGTGCGGAATCGGCCACATGGGCTCCGGATGATCCACGGATCGCGGAGGTCGCCACCGCCATGGCGGACCACTACCTCGCGAATCCGGAGCACCTTCGCATCGTCACCGGGATGCAGGCACGCACCGATACCATCGCGCGATACCAGCTCGTGCGAGACTTCGGGTCCGACGAGGGAACTGCCGCCGAGCGGCTTCTCGCGCTCGTCGAAGCCCGGCTGCGCGAGGGAGGCGTCCGCATCCCTCGGTCGAGTGACTAGCAGCGCCGCAGCCATGGCGGGAGACGGCGTCAAGGGGTTTCGGCGACGTTCTCGTCCGTTCTACCGTGTCGGCATGGCTATCGAACTGAACCGGCCCGCCCTGAAGCAGGCGCGCTCCCTCGTTCGCGACGGCAAGGTCGTCCGAGACGAGCGCGACGCCTGGTCGGAGGCTGCGCCGAGTACCGAACAGGAGAACCGCTTCATCGAGAAGAACGGATGGACGGAGTACTCGCACTGGCATCTCGGCATCGACAAGAGCGAGAACCCGGAGACGAAGCAGGCCTACAGCTTCCCCATCGGCGACTTCCGCACGGTGCACCGCTCGGGTGTCATCTCGGCGGAGAGCCGCGCAGGACAGTACGACCACACCGAGATCCGTGATGAGCTGCGGAAGCTGCTCGAACTCATCGACGCGGCGGAGGGCTGACGCGGTCGGTCGAGCTGACAGGATGATCGGATGATCACCGTTCACCTCCGCTATGAGATCGACCCCGACAAGCTCGACGACTTCACCGAATACGGCCGCACCTGGATCCGACTGGTGGCGAAGCACGGTGGAACCCACCACGGCTACTTCCTGCCGAGCGAGGGCGACAGCGATGAGGCGTTCGCCCTGTTCTCGTTCCCCTCGCTCGCCGAGTACGAGGTCTACCGGACGGCTTCGAAGACGGATCCCGAGTGCATCGAGGCGTTCGACCTGGCGCGGCGGACGCAGTGCATCCGCCGCTACGAGCGCCGCTTCCTGAGTCCCGTCTTCGACTGAGTCGACTGCCGAGAACGCGTCGGCGCTACTTGCCCTCGGCCTCGCGGGAAACCGGCGCCCACTCGGCCCATTCGGCCAGACGCTGCTCGTAGATGTGCGGCGCGATCTGAGTGGGCTGCTCTCCGAAGAACACCCGCAACGGCGCCTTCTCTGCGTCGACGACCTTGAGGATCGCGGACCCGAAGCCGACCGGTTTCGGCTGAGGACGACCGGCCGCCGATGCCATGGCGTCGTGGGCGGGCTGATACGCGGGCAGGGCGTCGGCGACGACGGCGGATGCGCCGTTCCAGTCGGTGGCGAACCCACCGGGCTCCACCAGGGTGACCTTGATACCGAAGCCGGCGACCTCCTGAGCAAGGGCCTCGGTGAGCCCTTCGAGGGCCCATTTGGAGGCGTGGTATCCGCCGAGCGTCGGGAAAGCGGCGACACCGCCGATGGTGGAGATCTGGATGATGTGGCCCGATCCCTGATCACGGAGGATCGGCAGCACGGCCTGCGTGACATGGAAGACGCCGAACAGGTTGGTCTCGAGCTGGTCGCGCAACTGCTGCTCGGTGATCTCCTCGACCGTGCCGAAGAGGCCGTAACCCGCGTTGTTGATCACGACGTCCAGTCGCCCGAAGTTTTCGTGTGCCTTGTTCACTGCCGCGAACACCTGCTCGCGGTCCGTGACGTCGAGCTGCAGCGGGAGAACGGCGTCACCGTAGCTCTCGACCAGGTCGCTCAGGGTGTCGACGTCGCGGGCGGTCGCGGCGACCTTGTCTCCCCGCTCCAGCGCGGCGAGAACGAATTGGCGGCCGAATCCCTTCGACGACCCGGTGACGAACCACACCTTGCTCATGTTGCTCCTTCGTGCCTGGGCGCCTGTCTGGCGCCATAGGGAGACTATATGCCTTTTGTGACACCTGGTGTCAACTTCGCATCTTGGGGATATGATCGGTGCATGTCCGAGACACCGGCCGTTCCGATCAGAGAGCGCACTCGTCGGCTTGCCCAGACGGAGCTGACATCGGTGGCGCAGGACCTGTTCGTCGCTCAGGGATACGACCAGACCACCGTCGATCAGATCGCGGCCGCCGCGGGAATGTCGAAGCGCACCTTCTTCCGGTACTTCCCGTCGAAGGACGACCTCGTCATCGGCAAGTACGACCTCTTCGCAGACCGGATGGCGGAGGCGCTCGACGAGCGGCCCCCCGACGAGCCGATCTGGGAGTCGCTGCGCCGGGTGTTCGACCTCACCCTCGACTACGTCCAGGATGACCACCAGCGAGCGCGCAACGACGCGATGGAGGAGATCGTGCGGAGCACGCCCCAGCTCCACGCGCGTTACCTGGAGAAGATGCAGCGCGTCCAGGAGCTGCTCATCGGCCGCGTCGCCGTCCGGCTCACTTCGCATGACCGCGTCGGCACCGACCCGCGGCCGGCTGCCATCGTCGGGGCCGCGTTCGCCTGCATGCAGGCAGCACGGCAGGCGTGGTTCGCCTCGGATCGCAGCGAACCGTTCGGGAGCTACCTCGACACGGCCATGTCCGCTCTGCCCGTCGGCCCGGACTCGTAGCGTCGGCGACGGGCGTCGCACATCCCGTCGGTCCTCTGCCGAACTCGTCGAATGCCGCGAAGATCGGGCATCCCGGGAGTCCTGCGATCAGCTCGAGGAGATCAGGGAGCGCGGGTGGTCGGGGAGGTGTGGCTTCGACCACCCGCGCTCCGGCGCCGCAAGGGCCCGGATCGGATCAGGCGGTCACGGCTTTGGCGTCGTGAGACGCCATCGACTCGATCTGGATCTTGCGCGGCTTGGCGCGCTCGGCGATGGGGATCATCACGCTGAGCACGCCGTTGTTGTACGTGGCGTGGATGCTCTGTGCGTCCACGTCGTCACCGATGGTGAAGCGGCGCACGTACGACCCGAACGGGCGTTCCTGCGCCAGCCAACGAGAGTTGTCACGGTTGGCCTCCGTCCGCTCGGCGCGGATGGTGAGCAGGTGGCCGTCGACGTCCACGTCGACCGACCCGGGGTCGACGCCGGGGAGGTCGGCGTTCAGGACGTATCGGTCGCCTTCGCGGAACAGGTCCACGGGCATGAGGCGCGGCTGCCTGCTGGTGTCGAAGACGCTCTGCGCGAGGCGGTCCAGCTGGCTGAAAGGATCGAATGACATCGACATGGCGAGAAAATCTCCTCTCAAAAAGCGGCGGCGTGACATGCCGCCCGACAGATGACGGTCAGCAGCGGCGGCCGGAACCGGCCGGATCGGGCGGAGGCGCGCGGACCCTCTCTGGGAGAGCCTGGGTCCAGGGGTCACCGACCGAGGCGGGCAGGTGGATGAACCGCCAGATGCGACCAGCGGGGCGATGCGGCGGGATGGTCGCCGTCGTCACGGCTGCAAGGCCCGACACGATCTGTTCGAATTCCGCGCGGACCCACTCCGCGTCGGCGCAGATGATGTCGACGATGCTCGCCTTCGCGTCATCGGTCGAGCTGATGACTGCCACAGAAGATCACCTCCGATCTGTCGTCACTACCGGCCGCCCGTGCCGATGATCCGGCAGAGCGACCCCGAAAGATGTGGATCACTTGATGCATATTTTATACACCTTTTGGTTGACGCGATGCAAGGTCTCAGACGAGAATTCATGACATGGATTCGTCTTCTGGCGCGCGGCCGGTCTACACCATGGGTATCGCCGCGGAACTGCTCGACCTGCCGCCGGCCACGCTGCGGCTGTACGAGCGCAAGGGCCTCGTCAGCCCCGCACGCACCGACGGAGGAACGCGCCGCTACAGCGAGGACGACATCGATCGGATGCGGCGGATCGCTGACCTCCAGACGGACGGCGTCAACCTGACCGGAGTCGGCAAGGTGATGAACCTTCAGGACGAGAACGCCGAACTTCGGGCGTCCCTCGACCGCAACCGACTCGGCTAGCCGAGCGCGGGCACGAGGGATCGACCACCTGGCGCGAGTGCCGGCAGTGCCTCGGCCATGCACGCGCTCAGCTCGCGGGGTCCCGGCGGGACGGTGATCAGGACGTCGACCGCTGAGGCGAGCGCGGGAAGCGTGGGGTACCACCTCGTGCCGGTGACCGCGCCCTTCCGCTCAGGCTCCGCATCGAAGACCCCGACGGAGAACGCTGTGCAGAGCGCCTCCGTGATCGGGGATCCCATTCGCCCGAGGCCGACGACACCGATCATGAGGCGACCGTGCACGGCATCCATCGGCTCCATCCGTCTTGGCGACCATTGCTTGCCGTCCGTTCCCGGACCCGGCGGCTTACACCGTAAGCGAAGACATACTACGAGGCTTTCGCCGACCCGTCGAGGGGGCCACAGGATCCCCCGCGCCAGGCGCACGATGGTCACACATCCGATTCAGGCGAAGGAGCCCCATGTACTTCCACGTTCAAGAGTTCATCAACGAGATCGCACAGGACGAGCCGGATCCCGCTGCGGCGAATGCCCTGCAGGAGGGTCTGGGCGGACAGTTCGGCGAGATGCGCACGATGATGCAGTATCTGTTCCAGAGCATCAACTTCCGCGGCCCGGACGGCAAGCCGTACAAGGACCTCATCCAGGGCATCGGTACCGAGGAGATCAGCCACGTCGAGCTGATCGGCACGACCATCTCGCGGCTGCTCGATGGCTCGCCGCAGTATCAGGGCAAGCCCACCGATCCCGTGGACCAGCCCGGAGCCGGCGGCGCGACTCCTCTCAGCATCGCCGTCGACACGAGCAACATCCACCACTACCTCGTGGGCGCTCAGGGCGCTCTGCCGGTCGACGCGGTGGGCAACCCCTGGTCCGGCAGCTATGTCTACAACTCCGGAAACCTGGTGCTCGACCTGCTCTACAACCTCATGCTGGAGTCCACCGGGCGCCTGCAGAAATGCCGGCTCTACGAGATGACCGACAACAAGATGGCGCGCGGCACGATCTCGTACCTCATCGTGCGGGACCAGGCGCACGAGAACGCCTACGCCAAGGCGCTCGAGACCCTCGGGGTGAACTGGCGCACGTCACTGCCGATCCCGAAGACGAACGCCGAGCAGTTCCCCGAGGTCAAGAAGCTCCTCGATCTGGGACTGCAGAGCAAGCAGTATTCGTTCGACCTGACCGCGCAGTCCGAAGCGGGCAAGATCTTCCAGGGCGCCTCGCCATCGAACGACGGCACCGAACTCGACGCGAGCGAGCAGGCTCCGGTCGGCGCTCCGATGACGATCTCGCCCGAGCGTCTCGAGGAGTTCTCGCCCGGAGCGGACGACGAATTGCGTGCGCTCATCGAGGCGACCGCCGCCATGGAGATGGCCGACATCGATGCGACCTTCGGACGGTTGAAGTAGACGAGGGGGTTCCCGGTCGTCATCCGACGCTGGGACGAGGGAGAGGCCGCTGGGTGAGCTCGCGGTGAAGGCCGATGCCTCGACCCGATCCTCGGGCAGGGTGTGTTCTCTCTAGGTCGGAAGAAGCGGAGGCAGGTGCGGAATGCTGATCGGACGGGTTGCCCGGCTCCGTTCGTGCAGCCGCTGCACCTCATCCAGGGCCTCGAGAGCGGACATGAAGCGTGATGCCGCCGCCAGCTCACGCATCCACATCACTTCGACCTCGTACTCGTCTACCTGGTAGACGCAGCCGACGGTCTTGCGTGGATCGTCCGCACCGTATCGGTGATCGAGGATCATCCATTCGCGCTCTGCCACCTTGCGGAGCTCGAATCGGGGATCAGGAAGTCCAGACATCTCACCCTCCATTCGAAGGCAGTATCAATCTCGCTGGACGCAGCCTGAAAGAACCTTGACAGGCAATGCTCAGGAAGCTACGGCCGACGCATCGACCCCGCTTTCAGGTGACCGATGACGTGTCGTCGGCGTCGACGACCTCGTCGATCAGCATGATGCCCCCGGTCGAGTTGGCCGAATGCATGAGGTCATCGATCCATTTGGCGTTCAGCTTCGGAGCCTCACGACTGTCGAAGGTGAAGCGCAACGGTATCGCCGGATGCAGCCAGATCGTCGACCGGCCGCCGCTCTCGCCGTCGCCGTGCATCCAGGACACCGTGAAGGATTCATTGCGCCGGAGCTTCGTCGCGATCACGACCTTCAGATGCGCCAACGCGCGGTCTTCGATGTGCAGCACGCTCGTGCTGTCATAGGTGATGAAACCCATACCGCGAAGAATAGACGGGGAACGTCGGGTGCGCCAGGGGCTGCGGGCAGACCTCGCAGCACCGCGCTCGAGGCGGTCGCTGCCGTCACCCGGCGTCGAAATCCGAGACGTCCTCGGCGGCGAGAGGCACGCTCATGGGCCGCTCCGCTGCGCCGGTCAGTCGGCGCAGCCGGGTCACCAGTTCGGTGTCGACCACTTCAGGTCCCGGTACGTCGACGGCCTCCGTGACGATCTGACTGGCCGGCCCAATCAAGAACTTCGCCGAGACGAGTTCACCGAGCTCGTTGCGGACAGGGACCTCGATGATCTCAGCCCGATCCTCATCACCGAGTGCACGGCTGTATTCGAGCAGCGCGTCGGCGATGTCGTCACCCGTCAGATACGTCTCCCCTGCGTAGATGATGATCCGCATGGTGACTTCCTACGCTCGATCGGGCCGTGAACCATGCCCCTTGCCAGCTGCAGCCGGCAGATGCTAAACCTCGTGTCTCAAGTCGTGGCGTTGTGGACGGCGCCCGCGCGGTCACGGTCCGCTCTTCTCTACCGGCGTTGCTACGCCGTTGTCATCGGGCATGAAGAAAGCCCGCCCTCCCCAGTGGTCTTCAGGGAGAACGGGCTTCTTGAGTGGCGGTGACGGTGGGATTTGAACCCACGGTAGGGGGTTACCCTACACAACTTTTCGAGAGTTGCACCTTCGGCCGCTCGGACACGTCACCGCGGAATAGCTTACGCGAGACCGGCCCGGCACGCGAATCCGCGAGCCGCCGGGATTCTCACCACGCCGAGGCGACCTCGGCGTGCGTCCGCAGGATGCCCTCGGTCGATCCGGCCGGCGCCCGTCCGATGCCGCATTCCGTCGCTACGCCGAAAGCGGGCGCGTACGGTGCCGCGGCCGCGATCCGTCGCTCCGCTCCTTCGGCGCCGTCCTCGCGGTGCACGAGCCCGAGATACAGCTCCGAGACCGGAACCAACGACGCGAGAGGCGCGAAGTACTCCTCGTCGTCGTGCGCGATCGGGACCGGCAGGTGCAGCCACGTGATCGATCGAGCGGATGCCGCGACCACGGCGTTCGCGTAGCGCACGAGGTTCCCGGCATCCGTCGGCTCGAAGAAGTGGGTCTCCCCCGCGTCGCCGTAGCAGAGGTGCACGCCCACCTCGACGTCCTCCGGCACGGCGTCGACCAGGGCGGCGAGGCGCGAGACGAGACCGTCGAACGGGTCGCCCGGCCACCATCCCTCCATGACCGCCCCGTAGCCGGCGGCGTGCTCGATGATGCCCATCTCGCTCGCGACATCCCACTGCACGGCGAGGTCGTCATGCGGGATGGCGGCGAGGATCTCGTCGAGCTCGCGCAGGATCGCCGCCGCGTAGACGGGTTCGATCGCCGCCCGGTCGTCGCCGTGGAAGAACGACGAGATCACGGCGAGCGGCGTCGGCAGCGAGACCTGGAAGCGGATGCCGGTGGGCACGGCTCCTTCTGCACGGAGGCGCGTGAACACGGCGTACGACTCCAGCGCCGCCGCAGCGTAGCCGAGGGGCGGGAGCTCGATGGCGGCAGCATCCGCCCCGTCGGCGATGCGCAGGCCGCGCGCGTCGATGCCGGCCGGGAACGGGATCGGTTCGTCGCCGATGCGCTCGATGCCATCGGCCTGGCCGATCACGTCGGGCTGGAACATGATCCAGTGGAACCGCTTGCCGACCTCGCCGTCGGGGAGGCGCCGCAGGTGCGAGCCGAGCATCTCCGCGGCCGTGCGCATCGTGGTCTCGGCGTCGTCGTAGTTCACGCTGCCCACGAGGAGGGCACCCTGGGGCTGAGTCATGCCTCCAGAATATCGGCGGGCGGTCCGCGGTGCGGGGGTCAGCCGGCGAGCGCCGCCGCGAGGTGAGCGGCGCCGACGCACCCGGGCTCGTCCAGCTCCGCCCGCACGAAGACCACCGGCGCGCCCATGGGATCCGGTTCCGCGGATGCCTCCCGCAGTGCCGGAGCGAAGTCGTCGAAGTTCGCGCTGACGCCCCCGCCGAACACGACCGTGTCGGGTGCGTACGCCCGAGTGACGTTGCGGATGCCGCGGGCGAGCATCTGCCCGTAGTCGTCCCAGCGGATGCGGCCGCCGGTCGTCCAGTACTTCGGGATGCTGCTGCCGCTGCACAGCTCCTCCCAGCATCCGACCTGACCGCAGTAGCAGCGGTCGACGCGGTCGAGCGCGCCGCTGCCGATCAGCAGATGTCCGGCTTCGGGGTGGAACGCCGCGGCCCCGCGGAGCGCGCCGGTCGCTCGCGACACGACGGCGACGCCGATCCCGGTGCCGAGCGTGACCATGGCCATGACCTCGGCCTCGCGTCCGGCACCGCGCGCGAACTCTCCGAACGCCGCGCCCATCGCGTCGTTCTCGACGACGATCGGCACACCGAGCGCCGCCTCCACCTCGTCGACCCACGCGGATCCCGACCAGTCGGGGAGGGTGTGCGGGTTGTGCACGATCCGCGTCCGCACATCGACCGGGCCCGTGATCGCCATCCCGACAGCGGCGACCGGGTCCTCACCGCCCACCTCACGGATGAGTGTGAGCATCGTCCCGGCCGGCCGCTCATCCGCCCCCAAAGTCGCAGCACGCACCACCGTGCGAATCTCCGCGCCGTCGTCGAACAGCGCGGCACGGATGTTCGTCCCGCCGATGTCGACGCCGATCACCTTCACTTGCCCGTCCCCGCCGTCAGTCCGCTGACGATGTGCCGCTGCGCGAAGATCGCGAAGATGATCACCGGCGCCATGGCCAGCAGCGATGCCGCCGCCAGCTGATCCCATTGGATCGAAGCGTAGCCCTTGTATGCGGCGATCGCGATCGGCACGGTGGGGTTGTTGAGGGTGAGCGAGAGAGCGAGCGTGACCTCGTTCCAGACCGTCACGGCGATGAGAACCGCCGTGGTCGCGATGCCGGGACGCACGATCGGCAGGTACACGCGGACGAGGGTCGCGAACCGTGAGGCGCCGTCGATGCTGGCCGCCTCCGCGAGCTCGGCCGGAACCTCTTCGAAGAACCGCAGCAGCAGCCACATCGCGAGCGGCACCATGAACACCTGATACGCGAACGCCAACCCGAGCGGGGTGTCGTAGAGACCGACGTTCTGCAGCAGAGCGAACATCGGGATCGCGATGAGGAAGTCGGGCAGCAGGTAGGCGAGCAGCAGCCAGACCACGACACCTGACTTGCCGCGCACTCGGAAGCGCACGAGAGCGTAGGCGGCCGGCACGGTGACGAGCAGCGAGAGCACGACCGTGAAGGCGACCACGATGACGCTCATGATCATCGAGCCGACGAAGTCGCTGTTCTCCCAGACCGCGGCGAACGCCTCGAACGACGGCGCCGAGAAGAAGGTCGGGCCGTTCCCCGCCGCGGTGTTCTGCGTGGCGAGGTTCAGGGTCCACACGAACGGGAAGATCGTGGCGAGCACGGCCAGCGCGACGAACACGCCGCGGCCGATCCTGCCGGAGATGCTAGAGCGCACGACGTCCTGCTTTCCGGACGAGACCGACGACGGCGAGCACCACGACGATCAGCAGCGTATAGGTGATCATCATCGTCATGCTCTCGCTCATCTTGAACTCGCGGAACGCGGTGCGGTACGCGAGCATCTGGGTGAAGTCGGTGGACTGGGCGGGTCCGCCGTTGGTCGTTCCGAAGGCCAGCGCGAAGACTTTGAGGCAGTCGACCGTGCGGATCGCCGCGACCGTCAGCAGAATCGGCACCATCATCGGCAGCGTGAGGAACCGGAAGCGCTGCAGCGCGTTCGCGCCGTCGACGTGCGAGGCCTCGAACGGCTCCTTCGGGAGGCCGGCGAGACCGGCGCTGAGGATGATGAAGACGAAGCCGGTCTGCCACCAGGTGTCGATGCCGGCGAGCGCCGACAGGGCGGTGTTCGCCGAGCCGAGCAGGTCGACGCCCGACAACCCGATCTTCCCGAGCAGGAAGGGGATGACGCCGAGCGTCGGGTCGAGCATCACCTTCCACACCAACGCGACGACCATCCCCGACACCATGAGCGGCAGGATGAAGATCGTGCGCAACCACCCGAGACCTCGGGTCATCGACTGCACGGCCATGGCGATCGCGAGACCGAGGACGATCTCGAACGCGACAGCGAGCACCGTGAACAGCGCAGTGCGGAGCAGAGAGGCCCAGAACTCCCCGTCGCCGAGGAGTGCGGCGTAGTTCTCGAGTCCCACGAAGTCGAACCGCGATCCCCAGTTCCAGTTGAACAGGCTGAGCGACAGCGAGTAGACGATCGGCACGACCGACGTCAGGCCGAGCAGCACGATCATCGGGACGAGATAGAGCGTCGCTCCCCCGCCGGATGCCGCGCGCCGGGGAGCCGGTCCCTTCCCGGGGACGACCCCGGGGCGATGGCCGCCCCGGGTGCCGTCCGTCGTGACGAGGAGCTCGGTGGCGGTCATTCGAGCGCCGACTTCATCTGCTCGTTCGCCCGGGCGAAGACCTCTTCGGGATCGTCGCCGTTCGCGACCGCCAGGATCCCGTCGACGATCACCAGCACTCCCGGCTTCCAGTTGGCCCGCAGCACCGCGGTCGTGCGGGCGGTGGCGGCGGCATCCGTCGTCACTTCGACGAACTCGGGGTTCAGTGACTCGAGGTACGCGGTGTCGGATGCCGAGGACTGACGCGGCGCTCCGCCCGTGTACGTGCCGAGCTTCGCGGTCATCTCCTTGCTGGTCGCCCATTGCAGGAACAACCAGCTCGCGCCCTTGTTCTGCGCGTTCTTCGCCATCGCGAGTCCCCACGACCAGACGCCCGCGCTGCCGTCGACGTCTCCGGCGGGGATGGCGGCGTAGCCGACCTCTCCGCTGATCGTCGAGGTCTCGGGGTCTTCGAACCCGGGCCCGAAGACGCTCGCATCGATGAAGAACGCCGCCTTCCCCTGCGCGAAGAGACTCGTCGCATCGGGCCAGTCGATGTTGAAGCGGTTGCTCGGACCGGCCGCGATCAGCGCGGCATAGTCGGAGAGGCCCTTCACGATCGACGGATCGGTGAGTCGCGGCGCATCCCACGAACCGTCGAACCACACGTTGTACGGGGACTCGATCTCACGGTCCTGCGGCCACTGGTTCAGCACCATGCCGGTGATGGTGTCGCGGAGGCCGTCGGATCGCACGCCGCGGACGACCGAGCCGAAGACGTCGCCGTTCCCCTCGGCCGTGACCTTCTCGGCCGCCGCGATGAGCTCTTCCATCGTCTCGGGCACCACCCCGCCGAGGTACTCGTCGACGATCTGCTTGTTGTAGAAGAGGATGTACGACTCGGTGGCGATCGGGATCTCGTAGACGGCGGCATCCGCCTCGCCCGCAGGGAAACGACCCGGGTCGACGAGACCTGCCGGGAAGTCGTCGAAATCGTAGTCGTCGCTCGTCAGGGACGCGTTCTCGAGATAGGGCGACAGCGGCTCGATCAGGTCGGCGTCGAACTGCGTGGCGGCGAAGTCGTCCATCGGCAGCATGTACACGCCGGGCGCCGAACCCGAGCGCACCGCCTGCTCGACCTTCGCCGTGTAGAGGTCCTCGGAATAGGTGTTGAGGGAGACATCGATGCCGGTGAGCTCTTCGAACTCGGGCAGGTACTCCTTGATGCCGGTCGTCCAGGGGTGCTCGTTGAGCATCACCGAGATCTCCTGGCCGTCGTAGCGCTTCCAGTCGAACGCGCCGGAGGCGTCGGCGACGTCGTCGGATCCGGAACCGCCGCCCATCCCCGCGCTGCAGCCGGTGGCGGCGAGGGCGAGTCCGGTGAGCGCTGCGACGGCCTGCACTGCACGTCGTCTGTTGCGTGGGTACATGAGTAGCTCCTTGTTCGGGTCAGTGCGGAGGGGTCGGGCGGGGTGTCTCAGGCGCGGAGGTGTTCGGGACGGAGTGATTCAGTCGGCTCGGGCGATCACGACGGGAGAGATGCCCAGCGCGCTCGCGGCGACGCGGGCGCCGATCATCGCGGTGGGCAGGTTGATGTTGCCCCGGGTGATGGTCGGCATGATGGAGGCGTCGGCGACGAGCAGCCCTCGCACCCCGTGCACCTGACCGGCGCCGTCGACGACGGCCTTCGGATCGGATGCCGCGCCCATCTTGCAGCTGCCCGCCGGGTGGCAGTAGTTGACGATCCGGTCGAGCGGATCCGTGCCGTCGGTGACCTCGTCGCCGAGCACGTCGGCGAGGCCCTCGTGCGCGGCCATCCTGCGCAGCAGCTGCAGCGCCTCGGCGAGCACCTGACGGTCGTGACCCTCGGCATCCGTCCCGTAGCGGTGATCGATGACGGGTACGACGACATCGAGATCCGACCCGAGGGTGACCTCGCCCTCGGATCGGGCGCGCATCGCCCCGCCATAGAGCGAGATGGGCGGGAGCCCGGGGTGGCCGCTGTTCTCGCCGGCGACCATGAAGACGTGGATGTCGTAGGGGCCGTCGTCGCAGACGGTCGAGCGGAAGCGCCCGACGGTCTGTTCGTCGGGGTGGAACGGCAGCGCGCGGAGTTCGTCGACCAACCC
Organism: Microbacterium sp. K24; assembly: GCF_004794465.1. Taxonomy (GTDB): domain Bacteria; phylum Actinomycetota; class Actinomycetes; order Actinomycetales; family Microbacteriaceae; genus Microbacterium. The sequence continues at coordinate 25,357 of NZ_SSDJ01000108.1, forward strand.
CGGGCGACCGGCGAAGTTCAGCTGCACGCAGGAGTGATCGAGCAGGTGCTTGCCGACGCCCGGCAGGTCGACGATGGTCTCGATGCCGAGGGCGGCGAGCTCGTCGCGCGGGCCGATGCCCGAGCGCAGGAGCAGGGCCGGGGAGTGATAGGCGCCCGCCGCGATGACGACGCGCTTCGCGGCGACCAGCATCCGCTCGCCGTCGACGAGAAGCCAGGCGCCCGTGACCGCACCGTCGTCGACGACGATCTGCTCGGCCTGCACGCCACCCGCGATCCGCAGGTTCGGTCGCGAGCGGACCGCATCGAGGAAGGCGAAGGCGCCGTTCCAGCGCACCCCGTCGACGATGTTGACCGGCATCGGCCCGATGCCCTCGCCCGCGGCGATCTCGTCGAGGTCGAAGTCGAGCGGCATCCCCGCGGCAATGCCGGCATCGACGAACGCGCGCTGCGGCGGAGTGAGCTCCTCCATGGTGGTGTGGCTCACGCGGAACCGTTCGCGCGCCCACTCCAGCAGCGGCACGACCTCGTCGGACGCCCAGCGCGCATCATCCGCGGCCGTGGCCCATTCGTCGTACTCGTGGGCGGCGCCGATCGAGGCGGTGCATCCGTTGTGCGATGAGCAGCCGCCGATGATGCGCGCCCGCGGTAGGTCCACGCCGGGGGTGATGTCGTTCGCGGAGGTCGCGAGGTCGTAATCGTGGGACAGCGGGATGTTCAGGGCGTCGAGCATGTCGGCCGGCCACTGCCGATCGGCGAAGGACCCGTAGTCCGGTCCGGCCTCGACGAGGAGGATCGACTCGTCGGAGTGCGCGGCGAGGACCCCGGTGAAGGCGGTGCCGCCGGTGCCGCCGCCGATCACGAGGGTGTCGACGCTGGTCGGCAGCGAGAGGGGGGCCATCGTCACACCACCGTCGTGATCTTGCTGCCGAACAGGAACTCGCCCGGCACGACGCCGTTCGCCTTCGCCAGTTCGACCGCGAGGAGCTGTGCGACGACGGAGTCGACGAGGAGCTCCGCGAGGCCGCTCCCCCGTTCCACGTCGATGGTCAGCGCACCCGGAACGGAGTCGTCCCCGACGAAGACGACGCGTGATCCGCTGGCGACGAGGTCCTCTGCCAACCGGCGCAGACTCGGATCGGGATCCGCGGCGCGCGAGCCGAACAGCACGACGGTCAGGCCATCGCCGGCGAGCTCGAACGGGCCGTGACGGAACTGGCCGCCGATGTACCCCTCCGCCGCCACCTTCGACGACTCCTTCGTGATCAGCGCGGAGTAGAGGGCCGTGGCCGCGTGGTCGCCGCGACCGACGAAGGCGAGGCGCCGCTGCGGGTGCCCCGCGACGGATGCGGCGAGCGCGGCGGTGTCGACGCGGGTGATCGCCTGCTCGACGAGGTCGGCTGCCGCGAGCAGCTCGGCGCGGATCGAGAGGGTGTCCTCCCCGAGGACGGATGCCGAGAACAGGCGGTGCACGCCGAGGGTGTTGAGGTAGCTCTTCGTGCTGACCGTCGCCTCGGTGCCGCTCAACAGCGGGAGGAACGTGTCCGACTCCTGCGCGAGGATGCTGTCGGGAGCATCCGCGATGCCGATCGCCCAGTCGAAGCTCAGCGTTCCGGCGCTGCGACGCTCGAGGAGTTCCGCGACCTCGCCGCTCGCGCCCGACTGCGACGTCGCGACGAGGGTGCTGCCGGCGCGGAGAAGACCCGGCGCATCGAGCAGCTGGCCAGCATCGACGTTCCAGGCCGGACGGCCGGCGGCGACGAGACGGCGCCAGGTGGGGATGCCGGCGAAGTGCGACGACCCCATGCCGGTGAGGATGATGCGCTGCTCGGTGCGTTCGGCAGCGCCCAGGCCG